>JAFQHL010000010.1 GCA_017397955.1 Clostridia bacterium | reverse complement strand
GGTCTCAAGGTGGTACAGCCACTGATCGACTGACGGTGGCTCACCACCACACACTAAATTAGAAAGCTCAAGATATTTTGTGAGAGTTCGAAGTCATACGCAAAACGGCCGAAAATATCTTTTTTATAGTCCTTACACAAAAGAAACGACAATTTTCGACAGAAGGTTGTCGTTTCTTTTTGTTCTTTTCACTCTTATTTCTGTCCGCTAATCTTGACAAGTTTCTAGCTTTGCTTCGCAAAGCATTGAATTAAACTGTGAATTGTGATAGAATCTGTTTGATAAATAAGAATTTGGAGGAACGATGCTATGAAAAAGGCATTTCATGTGATTTGTTGTGCGGCAGGCAGTGGAATGATTGGTTTCTTTGCAAATCAGTTGAATACAGTAGTTGGATGTGTGTTTTTCACTCTTGGTGTTGCCTTGCTTGTTGGTTCAATCATTTTGGTGTCCAAACAAGATAAAGAGGATAAGTAAATTCTTATTTATCGAACAGTGTCCACCGTGAGAGTTCGAGTTTATACGCAAAACTGCCGAAATTATCTTTTTTGTTCTTTTCGCTTTTTATTCTTCTCTAAAACAAAATGGCTGTTCACGGTCAAAAGAGAAGCTATATGTAATACACTAAGGAGGCCGCTATGGATAAAATATGGACAGATATGTATACAGCAGCAAAGAAAGTGCTTTGCGAGCGTAAAATCTCCGACTATGTAAGCTGTGGCGAGGTTGCCGCGGCTGTGCTTTCCAAATCCGGCAGGATATATACGGGCGTGTGTATTGATACCTGCTCCGGTCTTGGTGTATGTGCGGAGAGAAATGCCATTTTTAATATGATTACCAACGGCGAGCATGAGATAGACAAGGTGCTTTGCATAATGCCCGACGGCTCAAGCGGTGCCCCTTGCGGTGCTTGCAGAGAGCTTATGGTACAGCTTATGGCGGGGCATTATAAAAACATAGAGATTATGATGGACTTTGCCACGGGGCGCACCGTAACTCTTGGTGAGCTTACCCCCGAATGGTGGATTGATTAAGAGCATAACAGAGAAAAAGAGCAGACATACAAGGTTTTGTTCCTTGTGTGTTTGCTCTTTTTGTGTATTAATCTACTATTTTTTTAATCCATTTGCCTTTTTTAACAAACACGCCGCCTATAAGGCACTTTATGCCGTTAAGCCCTTGGCATATTGCGTATATGGGCAGGATTGTAAATGGCGTATGTTCGCACAATACAAACGCAACGGGTACGCTTATCGCCCACACAAAGCCCGAGTCGAAGATTATTGTTATAAGTGCTTCACCGCCTGAGCGTAATGTAAAGTACGACGCATGCGCAAACGCGTCAAGAGGCATAGCCAATGCGCAAATCTGCATCATTCTTGTGGAAAGCAGTTTTACCTCGGGTGTTATCTCGTAAAAGTTGGGTATAAACTCAGCACAAAGGATAAAGAGAAGCATTACCGCTATGCTCACCGCTATGGAAAAGACGATAAGCTTTATCGCGGAGTCCTTGGCCTCCTCGGCCTTTCCTGCGCCCAAAAGCTGACCTACCACTATACCAATGGCAACGCCCACTGCCATAAAGGCTACAGAGAACACATTGAAGAAGGTCTGCACAATATTGTTTGCCGCCACCACATCCAGCCCTTCGCTTGAATAACAGCGGTTAACAAAGGCAATCCCCGCCGCCCACATGGTCTCGTTAAGCATAAGGGGCATACCTTTTGCGGCAATTTTCTTTATTAAGTCAATAGGCACCCTAAGGCTCTTGAAAGCACCTATTACAAATTGGTTTGCTTCCGTGTGGCGGTTGCGGTGTGTCCACAAAACAAGCACAATAAGCTCTGCAAAACGGGATGTCACCGTAGCTATGGCTGCACCTGCCACACCGAGCTCAGGTGCACCAAAGTTACCGAAGATAAGTACATAGTTCAGCACAAGGTTAACAAAAACAGCAATTATCCCCGCAAGCATAGGCGGCGCGGTCTGCCCCGTCTCTCTGAGTGTGCTGGCATAGCATTGCACTATCGCCGCGGGAATCAGCCCTATAAGAATTATCTTTAGGTAGCCCTTGCCTGCCGCAAGGGATGCCGCGATATCTTCAGCTGTCCCTTCGCCTTTAAGGTAAAGCCCTATAAGCCCGTCATCGTAAAAGAAGAACAGTGCCGTAACCAAAACCGTAAGCGCGGTACAAAACAGCAGCTTAAAGCGGAAAGTATCCCTAAGCCCCTTGTGGTCGCCGTTGCCGAAAAACTGTGCACCGAAGATACCCGCACCCGACACCGCGCCGAAAACGCAAAGGTTATACACAAATATAAGCTGGTTGGCAACAGAAACGCCTATCATCTCCGTTTGCCCCACCTGACCGACCATAAGGTTGTCCAGCATATTAACAAAGTTGGTTATTCCGTTTTGTATAAGAATTGGCAACATAAGCAGTATAACCCTGCGGTAAAAGCGCCTGTCGCCGATAAGTTTTTTAAACATCTGTATTTTCCTCCCGTAGGCTTAGAAATTTTACCACATTTTAAGTAAATGTGCAAGGGATAAAGTCTAAAATTAAGTTGCAAGAAGGGCGGATTTATAGTATAATTCCTAAGGGTGATTATATGGATTTGGAAATGCTTATTGAGTATTGGCGGCGGGAGGAATCCGTTGCTAAGATAAAGGGCTGGGATTTTTCATATATTGAAGACAGACATGCGGAGATAGGCGAGCTGCCGTGGGATTACAAAACGGTAATAAAAGAACACCTGCAAGAAGATATGCGGCTTTTGGATATAGACACTGGCGGCGGCGAGTTCCTTTTGTCCTTGGAGCACCCGCTTTCCAATATTGCCGCAACGGAGAATTATCCGCCCAATGTGGAGTTGTGCCGTAATACACTTATTCCTTTGGGTATAGATTTCAAACAGGCGGACGGCGGGGGAGAGCTACCTTTTGAGGACGGGGCTTTTGATATGGTTATAGACCGTCACGGGGATTTTAACCCCAAGGAGATATACAGAGTACTGAAAAAGGGCGGGCTTTTTATAACCCAGCAGGTGGGTGCCTACAACGACCGCGAGCTTGTGGAGCTGTTGCTTGGCGATGTGCCCTTGCCCTTCCCCGAACAACTCCTTAACAGCGTTAAGGCGGCGTTTGAAAACGCAGGTTTTGAGGTTTTGCAAGCGGCAGAGCATTTTCGCCCCATGCGGTTTTACGATGTGGGCGCTATAGTATGGTTTGCCCGCATTATAGAATGGGAGTTCCCGTCCTTTTCCGTGGATAGCCATTTGCATGGTTTGCTCAAGGCTCAGGCAATAATAGAAAAACAGGGATATGTTGAGACCAAAACCCATAGGTTTATATTTGCGGCAAGAAAGAAGTAGCAAAAATTGCAGTTATAAGGTAAACAAAAGAGGATAAAAAATCGGAGGCACACCAGATGCCTCCGATTTTTGCTATTCTTTTACAAACTCTTTAAGGCTGTATCTTGTTTTGCCTTTGCCGACGGTGGTTTCCGCGTGGAGCATGGAGCTGAGTACAGCTTCTTCCACAGCTTCAACTACTAAGGGGAACAGCTTATCCATAGAGTTGTCAAACAAACGCTTGCACTCAAGAACATCCCTTTTGCTGTTGTGGGGGAGCTTTTGTGCGGTGGAGAATGCCACGGCTATATCGCCGCTTCCGTTGCCGTAATATGAGCCAACCCGCGCAAGCCCTGCCGCCGCTCGCTTGCACAGCCTTTTAAGCTGGCGTTCGTTAAGGGGCGCATCGGTGGCAATCACCACTATTACCGAGCCTTTGTCGGCTTCGGTTTTGATTCTAAGCGCCTCTCTAAGCTCAGCCCCTACAGCCTTGCCGTTTATCCGCAAATGCTCTATAGAACCGAAATTTGTCAGCACAAGCACACCTACGGTATACTCTTCGCCGTCAAGCTTGGTTACGCGGGAGGCGGAGCCTATTCCGCCCTTAAAGCCAAAACAGCTCATACCTGTTCCTGCGCCTACCGCGCCTTCCTCAAACTCCTCAGTTGTGTTTGCAAGCGCCTCATAAACATGGGACTCCGTTATATGCATACCGCGTATATCGCTGAGTCCGCCGTCGTTACACTCAAAAACCAAGGGGTTAACGGTGCCGTCCTTGCCGCCGATATCGGGATTGTCTTCCATCATATAACGGATAAGCCCCGTTGCGGCAGTACCTACGGAAAGAGTGTTGGTAAGGATGATAGGCGTTTCTATGGTGCCCAGTTCCTCCACCTGTATAAGCCCTGTGGATTTGCCGTAACCGTTAATAACGTGAACCGCGCCAAGCACCTTTTCCGTAAACATATTGCCGCCGTGAGGGCGTATGGCGGTAACGCCCGTATTTATGTTTTCGCCTTTAATGGTAACGTGACCCACGGTAACGCCTTTTATATCGCTTATAAGGTTGCGCTTGCCCTTTTTGGCAAGCCCGATTTTCATATCTGTGCCCATAATATCATGTCCTTTAGAATGTGGTTTTGCCTTCGTACACCAGTACGGTGTTGCCGGTAAGCGTAACTCCCTCATCGCTGTATCTTACAATAAGGTCGCCGCCCTTTACCTTAACGGTAATATCGGCGTCCTTTTTGCAATACCCGTTTTCCACTGCCGCAACCACTGCCGCACAGGCACCCGTGCCGCAGGCGTAGGTTTCGCGGTTGCCGCGTTCGTACACACGCATTTTCAGGGTTGTGGGGTTAACAACCCGTACAAACTCCGTATTGGTGCGCTGTGGGAATATAGGTGCGTTTTCAAACAAAGGCCCTAAGTGCTCCAAATCCAAGGGGTCCACACGGTCGCAAAAGATAACGCAGTTGGGGTTGCCCACATTAACGCAGGTAATATTGTATTCCTTGCCGCCGATTACAGACGGACGGTTGATAATCTTGCCTTCTGCAAGGGTACAGGGAATCTGCGCTGCATCAAGTAAAGGCATACCCATATATACCTCGGCAGATGAAACCTTTCCGCCGCGTGTATAAACCTTAACCTTTTTAACACCCGCTGTGGTTTCTATGGT
This sequence comes from Clostridia bacterium, assembly GCA_017397955.1. Classification (GTDB taxonomy): domain Bacteria; phylum Bacillota; class Clostridia; order Oscillospirales; family CAG-382; genus SIG636. The sequence continues at coordinate 41,055 of JAFQHL010000010.1, read as the reverse complement.
CATTTCCTCGCCTTTGACAAGCCCGTTGTCGTACAAATACTTTGCCATAGAGCGTATGCCGTTGCCGGACATCGTGCCTATTGAGCCGTCTCGGTTAAAGACACGCATTTTTGCATCTGCCACATCGGATTCTTCTATAAGTACTATGCCGTAGCCGCCAATACCTCTGTGTCTGTCGCAAAGAGTCATACACAGCGATTCGGGACAGCTTATCCTGCCGTCAAAATTCTCAATAAATATATAGTCGTCGCCCGTGGCGTGGAGCTTCGCAAACTTAAGCTCCTCACGCTTTTCGCGCAGGTTGTTTATATCCACAAGCTCGGTGTTGTGCTGGTTGAAGCGGCTGGCGATGCTGTCTGCAAGCGCGTTTGCCGTATCCAGCGATGTAAAGCAAGGCACGGAAAGCTGCAGCGCGCGCCTGTGCATGGCAATATATTGCTCTACCGTAGAGTCAAGCAAAGCGCCTGTGTAAAGGATATAGCTTATCTTGCCGGATTCCAGCAAGGGGTAAAAATCGTCATCTTTGCTTATGCTCTTAACCCTGTTAACCTCAATCCCCAGCGTTTCTATGCTGTCTGCCGTTTCGGGGGTGGCGTAGATGCAAAAGCCAAGGTCGCTTATCTTTTTGGCTATGCCCACTACCTCCAACAGGTCGTGGCTGTCCACGCTTATAAAGAAACCGATATCCTCCGCAAATGGATGCTTAATGCTGAAGGATGCGGCGGTAAGCCCCTTAAACAATGCTTCTTCCACCGTTTTACCTATACCAAGCACCTCACCCGTGGACTTCATCTCAGGCCCCAAGTAGGCGTTTACGCCCGTCAGCTTTTCAAAGGAGAATACAGGTACCTTAACCGCGTAATAGGGCGGTGTACGGTAAAGACCGCTGCCGTAGCCCATGTCACCCAGCTTTTCGCCCAGCATAACACGGGAGGCAAGCTTCACCATGGGCACGCCCGTAACCTTGCTGATGTAGGGGATGGTACGGGACGCTCTAGGGTTAACTTCTATAACAAACAGCTCGTTTTGATATATCAGATACTGAATATTAACAAGCCCTTTTGTGCCAAGTGCAAGAGCTAACTTTTCGGATATGCTTACAACCTTGTCCGTCATCCTGTCGTTAAGGCTGTAGGGCGGGTAGACTGCTATAGAGTCGCCGCTGTGTACGCCTGCGCGCTCTATATGTTCCATAATACCGGGGATGAGCACATCCGTACCGTCGGAGATAACATCAACCTCAAGCTCTGTGCCCATCATATATTTGTCCACCAAAACAGGGTTTTCTATGCCCTGTTTAAGTATACGGTCCATATACAGCTTAACCTCGTCGGCATCGTGGACAATCTTCATATTTTGCCCGCCGATAACATAGGAGGGACGGAGCAGTACAGGGTATCCAAGCTCGGTAGCGGTGGCAAGCGCTTCCTCCAATGTCAGCACGCCTCTGCCTTTGGGACGGCTTACGCCTATCTCCTCAAGCAGTGCATCAAAACGCTCTCTGTCCTCTGCTAAGTCTATGCCCTCGGCAGAGGTGCCAAGTATGGGTATCCCCGCCTTGTCAAGGAATTTTGTAAGCTTTATCGCGGTCTGACCGCCAAAAGCCACAACCACGCCCACAGGTTTTTCCACCTGTATAATGCTCATTACATCGTCGGGGCACAGTGGCTCAAAATACAGCCTGTCAGCGGTATCGTAGTCGGTGGATACGGTTTCGGGGTTGTTGTTGATTATAACAACCTCATAGCCCATCTCTTTAAGCGTCCATACGGAATGTACGGAGGAATAGTCAAATTCTATACCCTGACCGATGCGTATGGGGCCGCTGCCAAGAACAAGTACTACGTCTTTGCCGCTACGCTTCCAAGAACGCGCTTCACAAATCCTGTCCGCAGTAGAGTAAAAATATGGGGTGGTGGCATCAAACTCCGCACTACAGGTGTCAACCATCTTGTATGCGGCCGGCAGTGATTCTTGTGGACGGTAGCCAAACAGCTTTTCAATAATGCTGTCCGTGTAGCCAAGCCGCCTTGCTTCTGCATAGTCACGCTCGCCCACAAATTTATCTTCAAAATCAGCAAGCTTTTTAAGCTTACCAATAAACCATTTATCTATTCGTGTTATGCGGTTTATTTCATCAACGGAAACGCCCTTCTTTAACGCCTCAAATACCGTAAAAATACGCCTGTCATCAAGGCGGGCAAGTCTTTCCTCAACCGGGGCATCATCGGTAGGGGGCGCGTTTAGTGTGTCAAGCCCTAATTCAGCGCCGCGTACCGCCTTCATTATCGCCATCTCAAAAGAAGGAGCGATGGACATTACCTCGCCCGTAGCTTTCATCTGAGTGCCGAGGGTGCGGGGCGCGCCTGCAAATTTGTCAAAGGGCCATTTGGGGAACTTTACCACAACGTAGTCCACAGAGGGCTCAAAGCAAGCCTTTGTAACACCTGTGATATCGTTTTGTATTTCGTCCAAGGTGTAGCCAAGAGCTATCTTGGAGGTTATTTTCGCAATCGGGTAGCCCGTAGCCTTGGATGCTAAGGCAGAAGAACGGGAAACTCTTGGGTTAACCTCTATAACCGCATACTCAAAGCTGTTAGGATTAAGGGCAAATTGGCAGTTACAGCCACCTACTATACCAAGGGCGTTAACTATCTTTATGGATGCATTTCTAAGCATTTGATATTCCGCAGTGGAGAGAGTAAGGGCAGGGGCAACAACAATACTGTCACCCGTGTGCACGCCAACGGGGTCAAAGTTTTCCATACTGCAAACGGCAATGGCGTTACCTGCGCTGTCACGCATGGTTTCAAATTCTATTTCCTTCCAGCCGTATATGTAACGCTCAACAAGTATCTGGGTAATAGGGGAGGCATCAAGCCCTATTTGTGCCGCGGATTTAAGCTCTTCCTCATTTTCCGCAACACCTCCTCCACCGCCGCCAAGGGTAAAGGCAGGACGGATAATAACCGGATAACCTATACGTTCAGCTATCTCAATGGCACCCTCTACCGTGGTGGCAATATCGCTGGGAATGGTAGGCTCTCCTATAGCTTCCATAGCATCTTTAAACAGCTTTCTGTCCTCAGCTTTGTCTATAGCATCCACATTGGTACCAATCAGCCGCACACCCGTTTTTTGCAAAAAGCCTTCGGCATACAGCTGCATGGCTATGGTAAGCCCCGTTTGCCCGCCAAGTCCTGCAAGCAGACTGTCGGGCTTTTCTTTTTCTATTATGCGCTTTATTGTTTCGGGTGTAAGGGGCTCTAAGTATATTTCGTTGGCAAGGGCATTATCTGTCATTATGGTGGCGGGATTGGAATTTATAAGCACAACATTTACGCCTGCCGCCTTAAGTACGCGGCAAGCCTGTGCGCCTGCATAGTCAAACTCTGCCGCCTGCCCTATAACAATAGGGCCGCTGCCGATAACAAGTACTTTCTTTATGCTTTTGTCAAGTGGCATCTTACACACCTCTTATCTTCTTAAAAAAGCTTTCAAAAACAAAACTTCCATCCCGTGGGGCACCGCTAACTTCGGGGTAAAACTGTACGGACAAGGAGTTTTGCAGGGGATATTCCACTGCTTCCACACCGCCGTCGTTAAGGTTAACCATGGTTACTACGCCGCAAAGTCCTTCTGCTTTAACCTCAAAACCGTGATTTTGAGTGGTGATGTAGCAAAGTCCGCCATCTACCTGTTTAACAGGCTGACTGCCTCCACGGTGACCGTATTTCATTTTAATGATATCGCCGCCTGCCGCAAGTGCCATAAGCTGATGCCCCAAGCCTATGCCAAGCATGGGGAAATGCCCGAACAAAGCCTTAACCAAATCAAGGGCAACACAATCCTTAGGGTCGGCGGGACCGCTGCTTACAAATATACCCTGCGGGTTTGTTGCAAGCACTTCGGCAAAACTGCTTACAGCAGGCATTACCGTAACGGTGGCACCGTATTTTGTAAGCTGTTTTATAAAGCTCTTTTTTCCTCCGCAGTCAATAGCTGTTATCCTGTAAAGCTCTTCACCCTCGGCGGGGTAAACGGAAACCTCTTTACAGCAAACGCGTTCGACCGCGCCGTGTATTTTGTGGCTCTTTATTTCATTAAGGTCAACATCGGCACTGCCGCAAATTTTTGCGTTCATACAGCCGTGCTCACGCAGGTGAACCGTAAGCGCTCTGGTGTCCACGCCCTTAATGCCGGGAATCCCCTTAGCTTTCAAAAAGCTGTCAAGCCCACCCTCACAACGGAAATTGGAGGGTTCCTCACAGCATTCCCTTACCACATAGCCTGCAAGGGCGCATTCACCCTCCAAATCGGCGTTTATATAGCCGTAGTTGCCAATAAGGGGGAAGGTTTGCACCACTATCTGTCCGCAGTATGCAGGGTCACTGAGCGTTTCAAGGTAGCCGCACATACCGCCGACGGTAAACACACATTCGCCAACAGCCTCGGCTTCTTTACCAAAGGCATAGCCTTCAAAAACCGTGCCGTCCTCAAGTACCAAAAAGGCCTTCTTCATTACGCCTCTGCTCCCTTCAAGGTTGCCGCCATAACCGCTTTTATGGTATGCATTCTGTTTTCCGCTTCGTCAAATACAATAGAGCGTTCGCTTTCAAACACCTCGTCGGTAACTTCCATTTCGCTTATACCGAACTTCTCACCCATCTCTTTGCCTATAACCGTCTTAAGGTCGTGGAACGCGGGCAGACAGTGCATAAACACTGCGTTTTCTGCGGCGGCATTCATCAGCTCCATTGTAACACGGTAGGGGGAAAGCTCTTTTATACGCTCCTCCCAAACCTCTGCAGGCTCGCCCATGGAAACCCAAACATCGGTGTAAAGCACATTTGCGCCCTGTACCGCCTTCATGGGGTCGGTTTCAAAATTGATGGTAGCGCCTGTTTCTGCGGCTATCGCCTTGCACTGTGCCACAAGAGAAGCGTTGGGAAAATACTTTTCAGGCGCGGCGGCAACAAAATCCATACCCATCTTTGCACAGCCAACCATAAGGGAGTTACCCATGTTATAGCGCGCGTCACCGAGGTACACCAGCTTTACGCCTTTAAGTGTGCCGAAACGCTCTTTTATTGTAAGAAAATCCGCAAGTATCTGGGTGGGGTGGAATTCGTTGGTGAGCCCGTTCCAAACAGGTACCCCTGCGTATTTGCCAAGCTCCTCAACTATCTCCTGTCCAAACCCGCGGTACTCAATACCGTCGTAAATTCTGCCAAGCACACGGGCGGTGTCCGCAATGCTCTCTTTTTTGCCTATCTGAGAGCCTGAAGGGTCAAGATAAGTAACGCCCATCCCAAGGTCATAGCCCGCAACCTCAAAACTGCAACGGGTGCGGGTGCTGGTTTTTTCAAATATAAGGGCAATGTTCTTGCCGCGGCATATATCGTGGGCAATCCCCTGTTTTTTCTCTGCCTTCAGACGGGCAGAAAGCTCAAGCAATCCGTTTATTTCCTCAGGGGTAAAATCCAATAGCTTTAAAAAGTTTTTATTCTTCAAGTTCATACAAAACAACCTTTCTTTAAAAGACCTATACCGCGGCTTCGAGTATAACCGCAACCGCTTTTTCAAGCAGCTCCATAGGGATATTAAGTGCAGGGAGCAAGCGCACCTTGTTCTTCGCCTTCAAGGGAATAACGCCTTTTTCTATACATGCCGCAATAACCTCACCCGCGTCTTTTTCTGTTTCTATACCTATCATAAGCCCCATACCGCTTACGCTCTTTATACCGGGCTTACCCTCGAGCGTGCGGAAGATATATTCAGACTTTTTGTTAACATCAGCCAAAAGCTCGTCGGTCAAACTGTTTATAACATACAAAGCACCTGCCGCGGCAATAGGGTTACCGCCAAAGGTAGAGCCGTGACTGCCTGCGGTAAGAACCCCCGCGGTTTTTTCGTTCATAAGGCAAGCCCCCATAGGGAGCCCGCCTGCCAAGCCCTTTGCGGTGGAAACAATATCGGGAGCAAAGCCCAACTTCATATAGCCGTAAAGGGCACCCGTTCTGCCGTTGCCCGTCTGTACCTCGTCGGCAATCAGCAATATATCGTTTTCTGCGGCTATAGCGGCAAGCCCTGCGCAAAACTCTTTTGTAAGGGGAAGCACACCGCCCTCACCCTGTACGGGCTCAACCATAACAGCGGCAACATTGCCTTCTGCAACCAAAGCCTTAACGGACTCTATATCGTTGGCAACAGCGTGCTTAAAGCCTTCCGTAAGCGGCAAAAAGTCCTTGTGGAACACCTCTTGACCCGTGGCGGCAAGGGTGGTTATGGTTCTGCCGTGGAAACTGTTTACAAGGGTGATGATGATATTGCAATCCGCGCCCTTCTTTTCTGCCGCATATTTTCTTGCAACCTTAATGGCACACTCGTTAGCTTCAGCACCGGAGTTGCCGAAGAACACCTTCTTCATCTCCGTGCGCTTGCAAAGGAGCTCCGCAAGCTCAGCCTGCGGCGCGGAATAGTACAGGTTGGAAACATGCTGTACCTTAGAGAGCTGTGCGGTAACGGCGTTTATCCAGCCTTCGTCCGCAACGCCAAGGGTGTTAACCGCAATACCCGTGCACATATCGATATATTCCTTGCCTTCGTCGTCGTAAAGCAAAGAGCCCTTGCCCTTTACTATTTCCACATCAAAACGACCGTAGGTATTAGCTACATATAAGCTGTCTTTTTCTTTTATGTTCATTTGTTTCTTTCTCCTACAACCATTGTACCCGCGCCCTCGTCGGTAAGCATTTCTATCAGCAGGGAGTGGGGCACTCTGCCGTCCATAATTATAACCTTTCTAACGCCCTTGTGTATGGCTTCAATACAGCATTCTACCTTGGGTATCATACCGCCGCTTATTACGCCTTCCTCAAATAGCTTCTGCGCTTCCTCAATATCAAGGCAGGAAATAAGGGAGTTGGGGTCGTCTTTATCCATAAGGATACCTGCAATATCCGTCATGGAGAACATTCTCTCCGCCCTCAGCGCGCCTGCGATATAGGCGGCGGCTGTATCGGCGTTTATGTTGTAAACATTTCCTTCCTTATCGCAACCGACGGTGGAAACAACGGGTATATAGCCCTTTTCCAACAAGTCCTCTATGGGGGTAACATTAACATCGGTTATACTGCCCACAAAGCCCAGCCTTGTGTCCTTGGGCTCGCAAAGAATCATTCTGTCGTCAAGGCCGCAAACGCCAAGTGCTCTGCCGCCTTTAAGCTCAAGCAGGTTGACAAGGCTCTTGTTAATCTTTCCCGCAAGAACCATTTGCACTACCTCAGCGGTTTCCTTGTCAGTCACTCTCAGCCCGTCAACAAACACGCTCTCCTTGCCTATACGCTTCAGCGTGTCGGTTATTTCGGGGCCGCCGCCGTGAACAAGCACTACCCTTACACCGATAAGGGAAAGCAGAACAATATCTTCCATAACCTGTTCTTTAAGCTGTTCGTTAATCATGGCGTTGCCGCCGTATTTAACCACTACCGTTTTGTTATTATATTTCTTTATGTAGGGTAGCGCTTGAGTAAGCACCTCGGCCCTTTCTGCGTTGCTGATTTTCATTACTGTTAACTCCTTAATATGTATATTAAACAGATAAAAGCTGCCTTTTTAAAGCTGTAAAGGCAGCTTTTGGTTGTGTTTTATGTGCGGTAATCGCCGTTGATTTTTACATAATCGTAGGTAAGGTCACAGCCCCAAGCGGTGGCATCAAAGTCGCCGCTGTTAAGCTTTACATCTATGATTATTTCGTCTTTAAGCAGTATTTCCTTAGCTTTTTCTTCGGAAAAATCTACACCTGCGCCGTCTTTGCAAACCAAAATTTCGCCCGCGGCAGAAACAAAGGAAACATCAATTTTGCTTACATCCACATCAGCGCCGCTGTAGCCGATGGCGCAAAGCACACGCCCCCAGTTAGCGTCGGAGCCAAACATAGCGGATTTAACAAGGGAGGAGCAAATAACGCTTTTAGCCACGGTTTTTGCGGTGGCAAGCTCTGCCGCACCCTTAACACGGCATTCAAGCAGCTTTGTTGCGCCTTCGCCGTCGCCTGCAATATTGCGGCACAGCCATACGGTAACGGTGTTAAGCGCCTTCATAAAACTTGCAAAATCATCGCCCTCGGCAGTGATTTCCTCATTGCCCGCCATACCGTTTGCCATAATGGTAACCATGTCGTTGGTGGAGGTATCGCCGTCAACGCTGGTCATGTTAAAGCTGTTGTCCACATCGGTTTTAAGTGCCTTTTCCAGCATCTCTGCACTTATGGCACAGTCGGTGGTCAAAAACACAAGCATTGTTGCCATATTGGGGTGTATCATCCCGCTGCCCTTTGCAATACCGCCCAGAGTACATTCCACACCGCCTACGGTAAAACGCACGGCAACCTCTTTTTTTCTTGTGTCTGTGGTCATTATAGCTTCTGCGGCATCGTTGCTGTTGTCACCCAGCGCTGCCACCAGACTGCTCATACTGTTGGCAATAGGGGTAATATCAAGAGGCTGACCGATAACGCCTGTGGATGCAACAACCACATCCTCAGCAGCGATACCCAAAGCTTTGCCTGTAAGTGCGCACATCTGCTCCGCAATTTCAATTCCGTTGGCGTTGCAGGTGTTGGCGTTACCGCTGTTGCAAATAACAGCCTGCGCCTTGCCGTTGGCTATATTGTTTTTGGTAACGGTAAGGGGCGCGCCCTTAACCAGATTCTTGGTATAAACAGCGGCGGTATTTGCAGGCACCTCGCTGTATATAAGCGCCAAATCCTTCTTTTCTTTGTTCTTTCTTATGCCGCAGTGAATCCCGCCGGCACTAAAGCCTTTTGCCGCGGTAACACCGCCGTTTATTATCACCATTTTAAGCAGACTCCTTAAAATTATATATTCAAGCCGTAGTCGGCAGGTAGCCCCATAACAAGGTTCATACACTCAAGGGCGGCACCGGAAGCACCCTTGCCCAAGTTGTCGTATCTTGCCATTAGCAAAATACGCTCCTCGTTACCCATAACGGAAACTTCCATGCTGTCCTTGCCGCCAAGCCCCAAAGCGGAGTAAAAACCGCCTTCGTCAGCATCTTCCCTGTAGTTTACAACAGGGCCTGTGTAAAGCTTTTTATAAACCGCCTTAATGTTGTCAACACCGCCGTTTATCATGGACTTGAACAAAGGCACGGTAACTGCCATACCGCTGTAAAAATCACCTACAATAGGGCAAAAAGAGGGATAATTAGCAATCCCCGTAACAAAAGCCATCTCTTTAAGATGCTTGTGGTTTGCGGTGAGCGCGTACTGTCTGGGCGCATCAAGCAGAGGGTTTCTGTTCTCGCCCTCGTATTCCGCAATCATTTTTTTGCCGCCGCCGCTGTAGCCTGTAAGGGAGTGACAGCAAAGGAGCGCCTCTTTGTCAAGTATCCCTTCCGCAACCAAGGGGTAAACCAAGGCTATAAACCCGCCTGCGTGGCAACCGGGTACAGCGATACGCTTTGCGCTCTTCACTGCCTCAAACCGTTCTGCGGACAGCTCGGGGAACCCGTAGCACCAGCCCTCGCTTGTACGGTGAGCGGTGGAGGTGTCAAGGATTACGGTATCGGGGTTTTCTACCATTGCTACAGCTTCTCTAGCCGCATCGTCGGGCAAACAAAGAAAAGCTATGTCCGCACTGTTTAGCGCTTCTTTTCTTGCGGCAGGGTCTTTTCTCAGCTCCTCGCTCAGCTTTATCAGCTCAATATCCTTCCTGCCTTCAAGTCTTTCGTATATACGCAGTCCCGTTGTGCCGGCACTGCCGTCTATAAACACTTTCTTCATTTTCTACTTTAAAAACTCCTTCACATAGGCTATCTGCGCCGCTACGGAATCAGGTCCCGTGCCACCTGCGGAAATACGCTTGGAAACACAGCTTTCCAAAGAAATCTCGCCGTATACATCTTCCTCAAACAGCTCCGAAAAGCCCTTTAAAGTATCAAGACTTAGATTATCAAGCACCGTACCGTTTTCTATGCAATAGGCAACCGCTTGACCTACAAGTTTGTAGGCGGTGCGGAATGGCATACCCTTCTTAACCAGATAATCCGCAAGGTCGGTGGCGTTGATAAAGCCCTTTTGTGCGGCGGCGTACATATTATCCTTAAGCACGCGCATGGTGCGTACCATAGGTGCAAATACCCTAAGACACTTCTTAACGGTATCAATACTGTCAAACACCGCTTCTTTGTCCTCTTGCATATCTTTGTTATATGCAAGCGGAAGCCCCTTAAGGGTGGTAAGCAACGCCATAAGGTTGCCGTATACTCTGCCCGTCTTACCCCTTACAAGCTCTGCCATATCGGGGTTCTTCTTCTGGGGCATAATACTTGAGCCTGTGGTGTAGGAGTCATCAAGTTCTATAAATTTACATTCCCAAGAGGACCAGAAAATAATCTCCTCGGAAAAACGGGAAAGGTGCATCATAAGTATGGAAAACGCGCTCATCAGCTCAAGGCAAAAATCGCGGTCGGACACGCCGTCAATGCTGTTGAGGGTGTAGCCGTCAAAGCCCAACGCCGCGGCAGTATACTGGCGGTCGGTGTTATAGGTGGTGCCTGCCAGCGCGCAACTGCCAAGAGGGCAAAGGTTCATACGCTTAACGCTGTCTTCAATTCTGCCGATATCCCTTATAAGCATCATACAGTAACAAAGCAGATGATGACCGAAGGATATGGGCTGTGCTCTTTGCAAATGGGTGTAGCCGGGGCAGATAGTGTCCTTGTTAGCTTCTGCCTGCTCAAGCACCGCGGAGATAAGCTCCTTAACCAGTACGCAAATCTCCCCAGCCTCATCACGCAGATACAGCCTTACATCCACCGCAACCTGGTCGTTACGACTGCGGGCGGTGTGCAGTCTTTTGCCCACATCACCTATACGCTTGGTAAGCACCGATTCCACAAACATGTGTATATCCTCGGCGGCGGGGTCAAAGCTGAGCTTGCCCTCCTCTAAATCTGCAAGGATGCCCAAGAGCCCTTCTTTGATAAGCGCACAGTCCTCCGCGGAGATGATGCCCTGCTTTGCCAGCATTTCCGCATGGCTTACAGAGCCGCGTATATCCTGACGGTACATACGGCTGTCAAAGTGTATGGAAGAGTTAAAGTCATCAGCTTCGCGGTCCAGCTCTTTACCAAAGCGACCTGCCCACATTTTTTCCATTATTGTTACCTTTCCGATATTAAAGCAATTAGTCTAAGTTGTTCTTCTTTCTCATCTTTGCACAAACCTTTATAGGCAAGCCGAACAGGTTGATAAAGCCTGCGGAGTCAGCCTGATTATAAACATTGTCCTCGTCAAAGGTAGCAATTTCAGGGTCGTAAAAAGAGAAGGGGGAGCTTACGGAGGCGTTAATCATATTACCCTTGTAAAGCTTAAGGGTAACATCGCCTGTAACGGTTTCCTGTGTGCTGTCCACAAATGCCTGTATAGCCTTGCAAAGGGGAGAGAACCACTGACCGTCATATATGATTTCCGCAAACTTGTGGGCAACAAGTGCCTTGTAGTGTGCGGTCTGTCTGTCAAGACAAATGGTTTCAAGTACTTCGTGTGCTTTGTAGAGGATGGTACCGCCGGGGGTTTCATAAACGCCGCGGCACTTCATGCCCACAAGACGGTTTTCAACGATATCAAGAAGTCCTATGCCGTTTTTGCCGCCAAGCTCGTTAAGCTTTGCTATAAGGTCGGCACCCTTCATTTCAACACCGTCGATAGCGGTGGGGATACCCTTTTCAAAGTGAATGGTAACATAGGTGGGCTTATCGGGAGCCATTTCGGGGGAAACACCCATTTCAAGGAAGCCGGGCTTGTTATAGGTAGGCTCGTTGGTGGGGTCTTCAAGGTCAAGACCTTCGTGGGAAAGATGCCAGAGGTTCTTATCCTTGGAATAGTTGGTCTCTCTGCTTATCTTAAGAGGAATATTGTGCGCTTCCGCATAGTCAATTTCTTCCTCGCGGGACTTGATATCCCACTCTCTCCAAGGAGCGATGATGGGCATATCGGGAGCGAAAGCCTTAATAGCCAACTCAAATCTAACCTGGTCGTTACCCTTGCCCGTACAGCCGTGGCAGATAGCGTCAGCACCTTCTGCAAGTGCTATCTCTGCAAGTCTTTTAGCAATAACGGGGCGTGCGAGAGAAGTGCCCAGCAAGTAATTTTCATATATTGCGCCTGCCTTAACTGCAGGGAATACAAAGTCTTCAACAAACTCGTCTGTCAAGTCTTCAATGTAAAGCTTGGATGCGCCTGTCTTAATAGCTTTTTCTTCAAGCCCTTCAAGCTCGTCAGCCTGACCAACGTTACCGGAAACCGCAATAACTTCGCAGTTGTTGTAGTTTTCTTTAAGCCAAGGGATAATTATGGATGTGTCAAGACCGCCGGAATAGGCAAGCACTACTTTTTTGATATCGTTTTTGTTCATATAAAATACCTCCAAAATGAATTATATACATAAATTATGAATACATTATACAGCTTTATACAGTAAAATGCAAGGGGTTTTGCATATTTTTCTTATATTTTTACAAAATTGCCTAATAGCATGAATAAAGGTGGCGGCTTTTGTTCATTTTGCGTAAAAAGCCCCTATTAAAACAGATTTTATCAGCCCATTGCAGGGGGATTTTTGTAGGTGCCCATAAGCTTGTTTGCGGCGTAACTGTATAAAATATCACGCCACGCTGTATATTCTTCAATACGCGGATGACAATAATCGTCAAGGGTTATGTTTGCCCGCAAATAGCCCTGTGCATCGGAAAAGCAATGGGTAACATCAATATAGTCAAAACCATTAGCGTTGCAGTATTCCAACACAAACTGATTGTGACTGCGCTGACGCTGATTGGTACGGTAATCACACATTTCGGGGCGGCAAACTTCGCCGTTGCGGGTAAAATAGCCGCTGCTTAAAAACACTATTTCAATATCGCTGTTAACTGCGCGTATGTTGCTTACTATCCTGTCAAGGCAGGACTCGATACGCTCTGTAGTGCAGTAGCCAAAATCGTTAAGCCCAAAGCCTATTATAACCCTGTTGCTGCCCAGTACGGAAGCAACCTTCCATATAGTACTGCGCTCCCCACGGAAAAGGGGATGCTGGGATGAAGGTGTTACCCCTGCAACGGCATTGTTAAAGCCGTAGGATGCACCGGTGTGGAAATACGCGCCGCGGAACACGTCTTCGTAGTTCTGGGTATATATCTTAAGTCCGTTTGTCACCGAATCACCGGTAAACAACGCGTCGTCAAAAAACGCATCCAGCTCCTCTGCGCTGTAGCCGTGATAATCCCTGTCCTGCTGGTTAAGCATTGCCGCAATGGAGTTATCCGCAGGGGGCGGGGGAGAAGTTTCGCTTTCGGAAGAGTTTACATCCTCCGCAGATATTTCCTCACTGCTGACAACAGGTGCGATGCTTTCCTCTTCGGAATCTTCCACGCTGACAACAGGTGCGGTGCTTTCCTCTTCGGAATCCTCCACGCTGATAACAGGTGCGATGCTTTCCTCTTCGGAATCCTCCACGCTGACAACAGGCGCGATGCTTTCCTCTTCGGAATCTTCCACGCTGATAACAGGTGCGGTGCTTTCCTCTTCGGAATCTTCTACGCTGATAATAGGTGAGGTGCTTTCCTCTTCGGAATCTTCCACGCTGATAACAGGTGCGGTGCTTTCCTCTTCGGAAGTTTCTTCGCTGCTCATATCGGCAGAGCTTTCTTCACTGTTCAATGCAGCAGAGCTTTCTGCCTTGCTTGTATCGTTTTGTATGCGGTCGTCCTTGCAAGCGGTGGCAGAGCCTACTGCCAGTGCAAGGACTAAACAAAGCAACAGCTTTTTCATAGTATACCTCGGTTTTATCTGTGATAAATGTAATAAGCAAGAATGGTTCTTTCACGGTCTTCCGTCTCGTCAAAACCCTTTATGGTTGCGCCCTGCAGGCTTAAAAACTCAAAGGCTTCCATTTGGTCAATAGGGGTGCGGAACTTTTCTTTGCCATCGGCAATAACTACAAGGTCGTCACCTACAACGCTGATAAAACCTTCTCTGCCTATAATTTTTTCTTCGTTTCCTATTCTTTCCAATACATAACGGATGTGCTTTTCGTTAAGCTTGTTCGCCATCCAACGTTTAAATTGAACGCTGTTGGTATTCTTTGGGGGCTTGTCTTTTCTAAAGTTGGAAAAAATACCCATAGTGCACCTCTCCTTCCAAAAAAACAGTGCCGACGGTGTAGTACCGACAGCACTGCCAATGTTTTTACGGATTTATAAGCTTGTCTATCTCCTGTACTACTCCGGAGAAATAAGTCTGATTATTGCTGGAATAATTGTTGGGGTTGTATGTAAGCAAAACCAATATGTAAGGGTCTTCGGATTCAACAACACCGCAGTCATGGAAATAATAGCTCATACTGCCGCTCTTGTGGGCAACCGGATGCTCATCGTTAAGTCCCTTTTTAATGCTGGGCTGAGTTGCGTTGAGGTATACATTATAAGCCTCTGCCCCATAGGTGGAGCTTTTTGCAAATCCGTAGATATCTGCCCACCAGATTGCCGCGTCAAGGGCGCTCATATCGGGCCAAGTGTACTTAAAACCGTCAGCACCGGGGCAACCGAGGGATTTGGCGTAATCAACCAAGCCGTCCCTGTTAAGGTAACGCTGAAGCATTACAAAGCCAGCGTTGTCGCTGTATCTTATTGAATAGTCTGCTACCTGACGAAGAGAATATACTGTGCCGAAAGGACTGCTCTTTATTATGCCGCTACCTGAATAATAATCTGCAGAGGTATAGGTTATACCTGCATTAAGGTCAAGCACTCCTGCCGCCGCCTGTTTGTATGCGTAATGAGAAACGAAGGACTTGAATGCAGATGCACATCTGAAACTGCGGGTAGGATTATAAGCAATTGAAGCACCGTCGGAAAGCCTTATAGCAACAAAGCCGCTTATGTTACTGCCCTTGTGAATTGCGTTGTAAAGTGCAGAGGTATCACCTGAGATGTTGCCAAAGGTGTCAATACCGCCTGTATAGCTTCTGCTTAAAAGCAGGTTTATTATCTCTGCGGTGTTCATAGAAGGCTTTACGGGCTGAGGCTTTTGCACCTGTACAGGCTCACTTTCCTCAGGTTCTTCTTCAACAACCTCAGACTCACTTACCGTAGTCTCTTCCGTGTCAGATTCAGACTCACTAACGGTGGTGTCCTCGGTGGCAGAGCTTTCGTCACCCATAAGAGTGTGATTGCCGGGCAATTCGGGCAGAACAACGCCGCCCATCAAGGTAGAACCTTGAATAGAGTTTGCAGGAGGGGTAACACCGCCTGCGGGGATATCAATACTGTCGTATTTGTCTTCGTTTTCGGTAATGGGCGCATCGCCTGCAGGCTCCGTATCACTACTGCCCACAAGTGACTGCATAACCGAGGGTACGTTTAAAACCGCGTCCCCTTCACCATCCGCATTAAAAACAGAGCTTACGCCGCCTGCAATAAAACCTAAAATAAGTGCGGCGGTAAACAGTGTTGCGGCGGCTTTTGTTATAAAAGATTTCATTAAAAAGTCTCCAGTCAAAAAGTCAACACATCAGGCGGCAAAAAAGCCAACCTGCACCAATTTACACAATAATGCATAATACTACTTATATGGCATAATACCACAAAAAGATGCTTGTGTCAAGGGTTTTTGATAAAATCTGCCTGTAACTGTTGCAAAATGGCGGCTTATGTGCTAAAATCATTACCATAATATGCGAAAAACTATAAGGGGATTACCGTATGCTTTTTAATTTAGGCGACAATATGGCAGACGTTGACGTAGAGGCTACTAAAAAGCTGTATACGGAACGCATAGAGGCATACAGGCTTTGCTATTGCTCTTCCTGCCGTAATTATCAAGAGCGCATCAGGCGCATAAGTCCTACCGCCGCCCGTTTTTTTGCAAGTCTTGGCGTTGTTCCCGATAAGGCGGAAGAGGTTTGGGCATATCTGCCGGGTAAAGCTCCCTTTACACAACAGTATTCCTGCGTATTTCCTCTGGTTTGTAACAGCGCGCAAATAAACAGCCACCAAAGCTATACAGAGATAGAGGAAGGGCTTTTGGCGGGCTTTGAGCTTATTGAGGGGGAGGCTGTACTTGTTGTGGATTGGACTCTCCGTTGGGTACACCCCTAATGATGGGGGCGGGGTTGGCTAGTGCTTTTCCTCCTGCCGCGGAAGCACTGCTTTTAAAATACAAATCGGCTGGCTTTAAAGCGTATTTTGTGGGCGGATGTGTGCGAGATGCACTTTTGGGCATAACACCTGCTGATTTTGATATTGCGGTTTCAGCCACTCCAAAGCAGACTGAACAATTGCTTAGCGATTGTAAAATTATCCCCACGGGCATAAAGCACGGCACACTTACCGTAATATATAAGGATATAAAAGCCGAGGTAACCACTTTTCGCAAAGAGGGCTCATATACCGACCGCAGACATCCCGATGCGGTGGAGTTTACCGACTCCGCGTCAGAGGATGCGGCAAGAAGGGATTTTACCGTAAACGCGCTTTTTTATAACCCTTGGGAAGGTATAGTGGATTTTTACGGTGGGAAAGATGATATCAAAGCGGGGGTTTTGCGCTGTGTGGGTGACCCGTACAGGCGGTTTTCCGAAGATGCGTTACGCCTTTTAAGGGCTTTAAGGTTTGCCGCCCGTTTTGGATTTGAGATAGAGCAAAACACTGCAAAGGCAATGGAAGACTGCGCGCCGCTGGTTGCCGACTTGGCGGCAGAGCGGGTGCTGGCAGAGCTTAAATTGCTTTTCACCACGGAATGTCAGGCATATATAGACCGCTTTCCCACGGTTATTTCCGCGGCGCTTGGCTGTAATGGAAAAACGGTAGCGATTGCGAGTTATCCCTTGGAGTATCGACTGCCCATTTTTATAGCCGAATATTGCGGCAACATTCAATCCGCCTTGGAGTGCATAAAGGGATTAAAGCCGGATGGCGTAACTTTTCAAGCGGTTAAGGCGGCGGCAGAGGCGGTTTACGGCGGCGGAATAGGGGATAGGGCACTGCTTGCCCGCGCCGCAAGAAGATACGGGACGGAAAACGCCCGTATGATGTGTACTCTGTGTCAAAACAAAGGACTGCCGCTTGTAAATGGATGGTCTGAGTATATAGACCTTTTGCAAACAGGGGCTGCACCGCTTCAGCTTAGAGATTTAAGCGTGAGGGGCACAATGCTTGGTGTAGACGGTGCGGATATAGGCAAATTGCTTGAAAAGCTTTACGACTATGCCCATAACAGTATGACAAACGACACCGCAAGCTTGCTTATGGCGGCGGAAACCATAAAAAAACAAACAGAAAAGGAAAAAGAACAATGAAAAGATTTTTATGCTTAATGCTTGCGCTTATCACCCTTGCAGGCTGTACGCCTGTGGAGATGGAGGAGGAAAGCAAAAAGCCGGTGGAAAGTAAGACAGAAAGCATAATACCTGAGGAAAGCTCTGCAGAGGAAAGCAAAGCTCCCGTTGAAAGCTCTGTTACCGAAGAAAGCTCTGCCCCCGCAGGCGGCTATGAAAGACCGGAGGTGCTTGACAAAAGCTATGAGGAACGCGCCGCGTATTTTGGCGAATACTGGAATGTGGAGTACGATCTTAACGACACCTTCTTTAAAAACAGCGTGTTTGTCGGTAACTCCATAATGCTTCACTTCAGCAAGTATACCGAGCGCAAAAGGGCGGCAGACAAGTCTTTCTTAGGTAACGCACAGTTCTTTGCCGCCGCCAGCTTCAGCTATTACAACAACGCTCACCAAACCCCCGACAGTAAGGATTGTGCTTTGCCCTCTTTCCGCGGTCAGCCTATGAATATAACCGATGCCGTAGGCGAAATGAACATAGGCACCGTATACCTTTCTCTTATGGCACTTAACGATATTGCTATTTACAAGGACGGTATGACGGGTATATTGGAGACCTTTGACCTGTTTACAAAGCTTATAGAAGAGCTTAAAACGGAGTATCCGGCGGTAAAGGTGGTAGTGCTTAGCAACACATATCTCCATTCCACCAGCGATAACGCCGCCCACAAGCTTAATAACGGCAGTATAAGCGACCTTAATATAAGGGTGCTGGATTATTGTAACCTAAACGGTATTGACTTTATAGATATAGCCTCCGTGCTGTTGGATGACAGCGACTGTCTGGGTACGGAGTTTTGCAGTGATGTAGGCTCTCCCACCGCGGCGTGCCACCTTACGGATTACGCCTATAACGCGTGGACCTTTATACTGCGTGACTATGCGGCAAACAAGCTTGCCGGCACTTGGGAAAACCCCAAGAGTATGAAGGGTATTATATCCAAGTAAGAATATTTATAAGCTAAAAAGGTGTGTAAAAAACATTGCGTTTTTTACACACCTTTATTATACGTGTTTTGGTTTTTGTTATGCCGCAAAGCCTGTTATAAGCCCTGCATCAAGCTTCAGTATCAATGCCGCATCAAGGCTGTCAACTTTACTGTCTCCGTTTACGTCGGCGGCAATCACGGCATCTGCGTTAAGGCTTATAAGCCGTGCATCGCTTTTAAGCACCTGTGCTGCATCAAGGCTGTTGACGTTACCGTCGCCGTTTGCATCGCCCGCCGCGCGTTCATCTACAGTCCCGTTACTGCTTTCCCCGCCGTTGCTTGTGCCGTCAAAGCTTATATCGTCGCTTGTATCGTCAAGACTTGCCTCGTCGCTTGTATCGTCAAGGCTTATCTCGTCGCTTGTGTCATCAAAGCTTATCTCGTCGCTTGTGTCATCAAAGCTTATCTCGTCGCTTGTGTCATCAAAGCTTGCCTCGTCGCTTGTGTCATCAAAGCTTGCCTCGTCGCTTGTGTCATCAAAGCTTATCTCGTCGCTTGTCTCGTCAAGACTTGCCTCGTCGCTTGTATCGTCAAGGCTTATCTCCTCGCTTGTGTCATCAAAGCTTATCTCGTCGCTTGTCTCGTCAAGGCTTATCTCCGAATCATCTTCTGGTATTTGTTCTTCCCGTACAAAATAGGATATGCGTACGCAACTATCATCTTTTGCCATGGAGATAATTTCGGCTTTGCTTGCTACTATTATCAAAGAACTTGTATAGTTGCTGAAATGCAGGATTTCTGTAGTCGGGGCAATGTGTGCATCAACAAAAGCTTGATTGCTGCTGGTATAGGCATCTCTTTTGATTCTTGTTATTACTGAGTATGCATAATCCCATCCTTCCGATATAGCTTGTTTGGCTTCAGGGCTGTCTTTGTCAAGACTGCCGCTTGGAAGCCCGAGAGCTGCTTCTTTTTCGGCAATTAAAGAATTTATAAAGCGCTCTTCTTCCTCGGAGCCATCAGTAAATAATTCTTTGTAATCAAAACCTGTTATTTCTACAAATTTTTCCTCCAGCAGGGACTCAATCATCGCCGAATTAAAATTTTTTCGGTGGCAAAAAACAGGTAAAACATCATCGTCCGACATTGCTTCTACCATTGTTAAAGTGTTGCTGTCAAGCTTTTCTTTCCACGCTTCGTCGTCTGATGTATTACTTGTGTCATCAAAGCTTATCTCGTCGCTTGTCTCGTCAAGACTTATCTCCGAATCATCTTCTGGTATTACTTGTTCTTCATCTACAAAATAGGATATGTCTACGCAACTATCGTCTTTTGCCATGGAGATAATTTCAGCTTTGCTTGCTACTATTATCAAATTACATGTATAGTTGCTGAAATATAGAATTTCTGTAGTCGGGGCAATGTGTGCATCAACAAAAGCTTGATTGCTGCTGGTATAGGCATCTCTTTTGATTCCTGTTATTACTGAGTTTGCATAATCCCATCCTTCCGATATAGCTTGTTTGGCTTCAGGGCTGTCTTTGTCGAGACTGCCGCTTGGAAGCCCGAGAGCTGCTTCTTTTTCGGCAATTAAAGAATTTATAAAGCGCTCTTCTTCCTCGGAGCCCTCAGTAAATAATTTTTTGTAATCAAAACCTGTTATTTCTACAAATTTTTCCTCCAGCAGGGACTCAATCATCGCCGAATTAAGATTTTTTCGGAAGCAAAAAACAGGTAAAACATCATCGTCCGACATTGCTTCTACCATTGTTAAAGTGTCGCTGTCAAGCTTTTCTTTCCACGCTTCGTCGTCTGATGTATTTATGGAGGGAGTGACTCCAATCGCTACGGCGGGTAATACGGTAAACGCAAGCAAAAGGAGTGCCAAAAGGGCAGTCCCCGTAATCTTTTTCATATCCTTTCCTCCTTAAGTTTGTGTAAGTTTATTGTAATACCACAGGTTCACCTGCGATATATGCTGATATAAGTGCTAAATCGTTACTGTCAATAACACCGTCTTTGTTAACATCGGCAATGTATTCTTTTTCCGGAATCATAACAGTTGTATTGTTAATGCAACCGTTTAAATATCCTAACACATCTTTTTCCTGTTTTAAACACCCAAAAACCAAGCAAAAGATTCTTCCGAACAACCACATTTCATCGTATATTACAGCTATATTATATCATCTGCTTTACGGTATGTCAAACGCTTTTGCGTACAAAAAGTGGTTTTGTAGCAATGCACAAATAGCTATGGATTGATTTGTGCATTGTGCGAAAAACCGATGTTTTGGTGTTTTGTTCACCTTTTGGTGAACAAAACGTTAACCTAAAGGTGAACACAGGCGTGGAAAAATTTATGTGAATCGTAAAATTATATATGATTTTATCGGCTTTACGTGGCGTTGACAAACAAGGGCTTTGCTTTACAGCAAAAGCCCCTCAGACCGCTGACAAAGGCACAGAACACAAAAAAAGGAAACACGGTTACTATAAAGTGAAAATTTCGGGGAAAATTTCCCCGAAATTTTTGTATATTTTTATATTTTTTCGTTTGGAACGAACCTCAGCTCACAGTATCCAGTACAGTTCTCGGGGTCCCCGTTGCGAACGAAGTGAGTAATGGGGTGTTTTATCGCCTCGGTTCGTTCCATCTGCACTCTTTCTCAGCAGTCTGCCAAGCTGATGACAAGGTTTGTCATCAGCTTAAAGGGCTTTGCTTTACAGCAAAAGCCCTTGTTTTATGTATTATTCTTTCAGCTTTTTAAAAGCTCTGCGCCCGTAACTCCGTTTTGTTTTGCAAGTCTTAAAAATTTAATAAGCTTACGGTCTTTACTTAAATATTGCTCTACATCCGCGGGTATGGGGTGCTCAGCGCTTTTTCTTGCCGCTAAGTCAAAGAAGGTTATTGCCTGCTTTTCCGTAAGGGTCAAGACCTGTACGATTTTAAACAGCTTTTCTCTGCACAGGGGAGGTTTTATGCCGCATTCTACGTTGTGCAGATAGGAGGGCGATATATCAAGTATGGCTGCCAGCTCTCGCAGTGCCATTTTCTCCGCTTTCCTTCTTTGCCTTAAAAACTCTCCAAAAGTCATGGTAAGACTTTCCTCCGTATTTTAACCTACGGGGCAGCAATTGATTCTTTTTTGGCTTACCAAAACTTCGTCCAAAAGCTCACCGCAACGGGTGCAGGTGGTTACTTCGTATACGTAAACCACACATCTGGGTGCATAGGAATACACTTTGTGCATGGTGTGAGAAGCGGTGCCGATATTTTCTAAATGACCAAACACCATACATTTAAGACTGTAGGGCTGTGCTTCATCGTCTATGCCTATAAGCTGTGCGGCAACGTATTCTCTAAACTCTTCGGATATGCCGTCTATTGTTACGGTATGGTGGGTATCATCAATAACAAATTCATAAACGCTTTCGCCGTTGGCAGAAACGGAAAGGCCTATAAGACCGGTAACAAGTATAGCGGAAAGTATACCGCATATTATTCTTCTTAACATAAATAAATCATCCCTTCTTTAAATTGTCAATAACAAAAATAATGTCTTCACGGCTGTGGGCACCTTGTGCGGTAATGCAATAATAATTGCCGCTGTCAAAGAAGATAGCACTGTTACTATCTTTACCAAAGTAAAACCTTATACCGTGCGCTTCATAGATGTCAAAATACTTAGTATCCAAGTCCTTCTCGGTAAACGGATAGCCGATAATTATATCAAAGCTTATCTTGGCGTTGTACAGTGATACAGAGAAGCCGCGATGGTTTTGCACCGTGCCTTCCAAGAAGTTTACGGGCTTTTCATCATTGGGGAACAAGGCAGGATAATAAACCTCTGCCTCCAAAGCTGCAAGCAGCTTCTCTAAAGAAGCGTAGCGGGTACTTGAAGGAACGTGGACAATCGTATGGGCAACAGCATCAACCTCTCCCTCTTCAATCTCCACAGTAGTGCCCACGGGGTTGGAAACCACATAGTACCGTGCTTCACTGGTGTGTGTGGGAGTGGCAAGCGTTGCGGTGGTAAGGCATGCGGTTGCGCCTATAATTGCGGCAACTGCAATAAGCTTTGTTTTAGGTATACGCCTACGGGTTTTGCCCTTATCCTTTTTGTTTTCTTCTTCGGCTTCGGTTATAATTGCCGCCGTGGTTTTTTCGGTTTTAAGTGTGTCGCCGCGCAGTTCAGCCAGCCGCGCACTACAGGCGTTTATCAGTGCCATATTTGCGCCGCCTTCAAAAAGCAAATCAGTTTCGTTGTCTAATAAAACTTGTAATTGCTCTTCATTAAATCCGGCTATGTCAAACTTTAGCTCTTCATCAAAACCGTTTGCATTCTGACCGTTTAAGTTGTCAGAGCCGTAAGCTTTTTTCACGTTTTTTACCTCCTTACCCATATATGATGTAAAACGCCGAAATTCCCAAAAAAATTTTTAAAAAAACTTAAAAATTTTTCAGGCGCGTTGTTTTTTGCCGCAGGGATGATTAAAACGGCTTATTCAAACAACTGCTTTTTTACCTTTAATATAATTTTGCGCCTTACATTCAACAAGGTCTTTTCGCTAATGCCAAGCATTTTTGCTGCCATATCCACGGGTACACGGTGGATATACAAAATTTTGTATATCTGCTTTTCCCGCTTGGTCAGCTTGCCAAGCACCTCACTTATGTAAAAACGTTCCATCCATATATTGTACTGCGCGTCTTCCTCAACGTTACCTTCCCTGTCAAGCAGTTCGGTAATATCAAAGGAAACGGTTTTTTCTATGTTTCTTAAAAGTTCTAACGCCTTAGTCTTTGCCGCTTTTACAATCCAGCCATCGGGATTGGGGTGGTCTTTAAGTGTTTCTATTCTTTCGCAGGCAAGCAAATATGTTGCCCCTATACATTCATCGGTCAGCTGTTGGTATCTGTTTGCAAAAACACCTTTAAGGACGTTCCTTATAAGCGTGTCGTTACGTAACACCAGCTCTTTTATAAACGCACTTTCTTCGTTGCTTAGCTTGTGCACACCTGTTTCTCTCGCTTTCAAAAAAGAACACCCTCCTTCTTAAAGTATTTTGCAAGTTTTGTAGTTATCTTTAGTTCTTCAACAATTTTTCTGCGTATCTTACCGCTTCCATTGCGTCCTTGGCATATTTGTCCGCGCCTATCTTTTTGGCATAATCCTCCGTAAGCACAGCGCCGCCCACTATCGTCTTACACCACGGCGCTTGCTCTTTAAGCAGTGCCACCGTTTCTTCCATTGCGGGGACGGTGGTGGTCATAAGCGCGCTAAGCCCAACTATGGGCGCGTGCAGTTCTACCGCTTTTTTCGCTATCGCCTCGGGTGGTACGTCCTTGCCCATATCCACCACGTCAAATCCGTAGTTTTCAAGCAGCAGCTTTACTATGTTTTTACCTATGTCGTGTATATCCCCCCGCACGGTAGCTATTATAAACGTGCCGCCGCTTGCGGATTTTCCCTCAGTTGTCACGGTGGCTTTTATTACTTCAAATGCCGCTTTTGCCGCCTCTGCACTCATAAGCAGTTGGGGCAAATACACAGTCTTCTGCTCAAAGCCCGAACCTACCTTGTTAAGGGCGGGTATTATGTCGTTGTTTACCACATCAAGGGGTGGTGTTGTTTTAAGCATCTCTTTTGTAAGCTCTGCGGCTTTGTCCTTCAAACCCTTTACTACCGCTCGCTGAAGCTCGGTTCCGTCACAATCCTCTGCTTTCGGCACGCTTGTTGCCGCCGTGGTAACGGTGGCAAAGCCCGCCGCCGCGTTTATGTAATCGCCGCAGTTTTCGTCCAAGCCTTTAAGCGCCTTAAAGCAGTAATAAGCCTTTTCCATATCTGCCGAATAGGGGTTCATTATTGCGGCGGAAAGACCGTTTTCCATTGCCAAGGTAAAGAAAATGCTGTTTATCGCATCGCGGTTGGGAAGCCCGAAGGATACGTTGGAAACACCCAGTACCGTATGACAGCCCAGTTCCTCCCTTATCCGCTTAAGGGCATCAAGGGTAACCGTTGCCGCTTTGTTATCGGCGCTTACGGTCATTGCCAGCGTATCAAATACTATATCCTTTTTGTCTATGCCGTACTCCTCTGCGGTTTGCAGTATTCGCTTTGCTATCTCAAGCCTTCCTTCTGCCGTGGCGGGTATACCGTTTTCGTCCAAAGTAAGGGCGGTTACAAGTCCGCCGTATTTTTTAACCAAGGGGAATACTGCCGCCATACTTTCCGCCTTTCCGTTGACGGAGTTTATCATCGCCTTTCCGTTGTAGCGGCGCATTGCCGCCTCCATTGCCACAGGGTCGGCGCTGTCTATCTGCAATGGCAGGTCACTAACAGCCTGCAACTCGCATACTGCGGCGCAAAGCATTTCCGTTTCGTTTATTTCTGGTAGCCCTACGTTTACATCAAGTATGTGTACGCCTTTTTCCTGCTGGTTTATACCTTCGGAAAGTATGTAATCCATATCTTTTTCCGCCAAAGCCTGCTTAAACCGCTTTTTGCCCGTGGGGTTTATCCGCTCGCCTATAAGCAGGGGCGTTTTGCCAAAGCTTACCGCGTGGGTGTAGGAGCTTACTACGGTAAAGTTCTTTTTAGGGCAGGGAGGTGGCGTAATATCCGCTGTACGTTTGTATAGTGCGCTTATATATTCGGGGGTGGTGCCGCAACAGCCACCCGCAATCCTCAGTCCTTTTTCTATAAGGCGGGCAAGACATTCCGCAAACTCCGCAGGTGTTACGTCAAACAGAGTTTTGCCGTCTACCTCCTTGGGCAGACCGGCGTTGGGCTTAAGAAGCACGGGCACGCTTGCGTTAGCCAAAAGCTCCTCTGCCACGCCCGTAAGCTGTTCAGGCCCCAAAGAGCAGTTTGCACCTAAGGCGTCTGCGCCCATACCTTCAAGCATCGCTACCATAGCGGCGGGGTCGGCCCCCGTCATCAGCTTGCCGTTTTCGCCGTAAGCGTTGGAAACAATAACGGGCAAAGTGCTGTTTTCTTTTGCCGCCAACAGTGCCGCTTTTGTTTCGTAGCTGTCATTCATGGTTTCTATCATTATCAGGTCAACGCCCAAAGCCGCACCAATCTCCACGGTTTTTGCAAAGACCTTTACAGCCTCCTCAAAATCAAGGTCGCCAAGGGGTTTTAAAAGCTTACCCGTGGGACCTATATCAAGGGCAATAAACTTTTCCTGCGGGGCGGTGCTTTCTGCTCTTGCTGCTGCCGCGTTTTCTACCGCCGCCGCTATTATTTCCACCAACTTGTCCTCGGTAAACTTTAACAAATTTGCACCAAAGGTGTTGGTACAAACTACATTACTGCCCGCATCATAATACGCCTTGTGTATTTCCCTTATCTCCGTGGGGTGGCTTATATTCCAAAGCTCCGGCTGTTCACCGGATTTAAGCCCGCGCCCTTGAAGCAAGGTGCCCATACCGCCGTCAAGATATACCTTGCCGCGGTTTAAATATTCCAAAAACCTCATATAAATACCTCGTTATCAATAAATCCCCACAAACGCCGTTACGGATTTGGAGGGCGCCATCAGCAAGCTTTCGTTAAGGCTAATGCCTATATGTCTGTAACATTCAAGTGCCGCAAAAAGCTCTTTCTGTACCGCCAGCGGTAAATCGCCGTAGCCTGGGCTAAAGCGGGGTCTGGTGTTATACTCTGCCGCAAGGGTTTTGCAAAACTCATCACACAGCGCTTCTACACGCTCTGCACCCAAGGCTTGCATTATCAAAGCTCTTGCGGGTGACACACGGTTGTATCTGGCAATAATCCTGTCTGTAGCCACGCCTACGGTAGCCGCAAAAACAATAACGCTTTTACAGCCTTTAAGGTTTTTTGCCAAATCGCGGGAGCGGACGGAAAAACAACCGAAATCACAGTGGTCATCGCTTATTTCAAGGCTAAGCTTGCGATAGCAAAGCCTGTAAGTAAGCCTATCCTCCAGCTCTTCATAGCAGACTTTTATCAGCTCGCAAATCTCCTCTGTCGGCTCCTTGCAGCCGGCATAGCGCAAGACCTCTTTTTCACAATAGCCCTCTGCGGGCTTTAGGTTTGTTAAGGTAACAGCACTCATTTTCCGATGATATCCGACAGGTTGCTTTGTATCTTTGCCGCAACGTCGGGCTTGTTCATAGAGTAAACGTGTACGTTGGTAATTCCGTTGGCGTACAGGTCTATAATCTGGTCGGTGGCATAGGCAATGCCCGCCTGCTTCATAGCATCGGGACTATCACCAAACTTGTCCACAAGGCTCTTGAATCGCTGGGGCATAAAGGAGCCGGAAAGCTTTATGGCGCGCGCCACCTGATTAGCGTTGGTTATGGGCATAATCCCCGGTATTACAGGTACGGTTATTCCCGCCTCACGTATTTTGTATAGAAAATTATAAAGCAGGTTGTTGTCAAAAAACATCTGGGTGGTAAGAAATTCGCAGCCCGCATCAACCTTTTCTTTAAGATGCTTTATGTCCTCTTTTTGATTGGCGCTTTCCGGGTGAATCTCAGGATAACAGGCGCCGCCTATACAAAACTCGCTGTTTTCTGCCTTTAGCTCTGTAATAAGGTCGATGGCGTGTTTATAGTCCCAACCGCTGCGGTCTGCATCCTCAAGCCCTGCGGGTATATCCCCTCTGAGCGCCATGATGTTCTCAATTCCCGCTGCCTTTATCTGTGCTATCTTTTCCTTAACCGTGGCTTTGGTGGAGGAAACACAGGTAAGATGTGCCAATGTGGGCACGCCGTACATCTCTTTTATGTTTTTCGCAATATCCAACGTATATTTGCTTGTGCCGCCGCCAGCGCCGTATGTAACGCTCATAAAGGAGGGGCACAGCTTTGCTATCTCCTCTGTGGCGGTCTTTACGCTTTCAAATCCGCTTTCCGTTTTGGGTGGAAACACCTCAAAGGAAAGCATAGATTTATTCTGTGTTAACAGTTTGGAAATTTTCATTTGTTGTACCTCCTAAAAAGGATTTATATCAAATTTAACAGCTGTTCTGCCGCAAATACGGTTACCGATGAAGCTATTGCCACCACCGTAAGCCCTTTACCCAGAACAGCAAGCACCGTTGCCGTAATAAGTCCTGTAGCCGCCGCCAAGGTGTTGCCCGTGGCATACAGCGCGGCGGGAAAGGTCATTGCCGAAAGTACTGTGTAGGGTATGTAATACAAAAACGATTTAATAAATGTGCTTTTCACCTTGCGCTGCATAGCCGCAAAGGGTATCGCTCTTATCAAATAGGTAGAACCTGCCAATACCAGCAGATACAACCAAAACCTCTTATCATCCATGGACGCCGTCCCCCTTTACAGGGAATAGCAATGCGCCCGCAAGTGCTGCCGTAACAGCACATATACTTATGGAAATACCTGTAGAAAGCTCTTTTAACAGGGGCAGGTAATAAAAGCCTGCGCTTAAAGCCATAGATATCAGCACTACCCACAGTACACAGCGTTTTTCTTTTGCTACAGGGGCTACAATTGCTACAAACATACCGTAAATGGCAATACACAGCGCGTTCATAAGGCTGTCGGGCAGTACATTGCCCAAAATACTGCCAAAAAGCGTGCCCAAGGTCCAACCGATATAGGGCATTACGGAAATCCCGGCAAAAAGCTTTGTGCTTACCTCTTTTTGTGCCGCGGCTGTTGCAAAAATCTCGTCAGTCATAAAAAATCCCATCAGCCAGCGTTTGATACCGCGAAACTCTGCCGTTGTCTTTTGGGATAACGCCACGGACATAAACGAATATCTCAGATTTATTGTAATTTGTGAAACAAGCATTTCCAAATAACTGCCTCCTGCGGCAATGGTGCCTATCCCCGCCAGCTGACCTGCGGAGGTGAGTGTAGTCATGGAGATAATAACTGCCTGCCACCAATACAGTCCGTTATATACCGCGCTTATGCCAAAGGTGAAGGATACCGAAAGATACCCCAGCCCAATAGGCACACCAAGTCGCAGTCCTCTTAAAAAGCTCTTCATAGTTTATTTAAATACCGTCCTTGGGCAATTTTTTTAGGAATATCAACAGCATGGGGACCGATACGGTTGCGGAAAAGAAATACGCCAGCGGTTGTGAAAGCTGTATGCCCGTTATTCCTATAAATCGCGGCAGAATAAGGCACAGCGGAATAAACAAAAGCCCGCTTTGTAAGCAGGAAAGCACAAATGCTTTTCCGCTTTTTCCAATGCTTTGAAACAGCATTGTCGCCACTACCGAAACGGGTAAGGATATCAAAAACGCACACTGTATTCTAAGTGCGGTACTGCCTATATCAATAACGGCTTTTTCCGTGCTGAACCAGCCTATTACAGTGTCTGCACCTATAAAGCCGAAAAGGGAAATAAGCCCAATAAAGCCCGCACCGAAGAACAACGTGAAATATGATGCTTTCTTAACACGGCTGTACTTTTTTGCACCGTAATTAAAGCCGGAAACAGGCTGAAACCCCTGTCCGATGCCAAGTCCCACACTGAAAATAAGACTGCTTGTTCTGCCCACATATCCCATTGCGGCTATAGCCGCATCGCCAAAGGGTTTGGCTTGATTATTAAGCACCATGGTGGAAACGCTGTTAAGCCCTTGTCGTGCAAGGCTGGGCAGCCCCGTTACAATTATGTCACCAATCGTGCCTATATCTTTCTGCACCAAGCGGAAAGAAAGCTTGCTTTGGGTCTTCTTGAGCAAGAACATAGAAAGCAGAATGGAAAAGGAGATGTACTGCGATATGGCTGTAGCAACCCCCGCGCCCTCCGTGCCAAGGCCAAAACCAAAGGGCAGTGCCATACCGAAAACCACGTTCCCCTTATTAAAGATAAACAAAGGGTCAAGGCAGATGTTAAGAATACCGCCCGTGGTAAGCCCTATCATAGCAAGTGTAGCCTTACCCTCGTAGCGCAGAATGTTGTTAAGCACACAGCTTGACGCCATTGCAGGTGCTGCAATCAGTATCCACTTGCCGTAGTCCCTTGCATAGGGCAAGATGGTTTCTGTGCTGCCAAGCAGGCGCATAAAAGGATTGATAAATGTAAGCCCGCCTACTAAAATGATAAGCCCGCAGCCTAATGCCGCAAAAAAGCCGGTGGAGGCGTATTTACTTGCGCGGTCAAGTTGTCTGCTGCCAAGCATACGGCTTATATTACTGCCCGCGCCGTGCCCAAACATAAAGCCAAAGGCTTGCAATATTGCCATAAGTCCAAAAACAACGCTTATCGCGCCGCCTGCGCTGGTGCCAAGGGTGCTTACGTAATATGCATCCGCCATATTGTAAATGTTTGTTATAAGCATACTTATCGTAGTGGGGATACCCAGCGACAGAACAAGCCTTGGAATAGGCGTTTCCGTCATTTTGGTATACTGCGCTTCCGATGTTTCCGGCACTTTTGCTTTGTTTGCCATACTAAAACGCACTTCCTGTATTATACTTATTCGTTAAGTATAATACAAAAGTCCTTTTATGTCAAATTATATTGGAGAAGAATTCAAAAAAAAAGATTTTTCTATGTACAAACAAAAAAACTTGTGATAGAATAAAAGAAAAACGGCGGTGCTTTTATGGATAACAATAACATTAGAATAACGGGCTGCAGTGCCCACACTAAGCTTTCTCGTCTTGCCGCTTGCGAGGGTATGGTGCTTTTGAAAAATGAGGAGCGTTTGTTGCCCCTACGACACGGTGAAAAAATTGCACTTTTCGGTAAAGGCGCATCGGTCTACATAAAAGGCGGCGGAGGCAGCGGTGACGTTTTTTGTGCCTACGTGCGTAATTTGTATGACGGCTTTGCGGAAAAAGAAAAAGAAGGAAAAGTTTGCGTAAATACCGCAGTCGAAAAATTTTATGCAGATTACCTTAAAGAAGAACAGGCGGCGGGCAGACCTCTTATGGGCGTAAATGTTCGTACCGAGCCGTTACCGCCTCAGTCACTTGTGGATGCCGCGGCAAAGCAGTCGGATGTTGCGATAATAACAATAAGCCGTTTTTCAACCGAGGGTACAGACCGTCCTCTTGAGGGTGACTACTACCTGACCGAGGAAGAAAAACAGCTTATCTCTATGGTTACCTGCGCTTTTAAGAAAACCGTTTTGGTGCTTAATGTAGGCGCGGTTACGGACTCCGCTTATTTCAAAGAAAATGCAAAAATACAATCCGTATTGCTTGCGTGGCAGGCAGGTATGGAAGGGGGCGCGGCTATAGCGGATATCCTGTGCGGTGATGCTGTTCCCAGCGGCAAGCTGGTGGATACCTTTGCCAAAAATTTTGAGGATTATCCCTCCTCTCAGGGTTTGTTTGATGATGAGCTTTCCGTAGCTTATTACGACGATATATATGTTGGCTACCGTTATTTTGAAACTATCCCCGAAGCTAAGGATAAGGTTAATTATCCTTTCGGGTTTGGGCTTTCATACACAAGCTTTGCCATGTCGGGGCTTTGTATGGAGGAATCGGATGGGGTTATAAGTGCTAAGCTGCGCGTTCAGAACACAGGCGTATACCGCGGCAAACAGGTGGTTCAGCTGTATTTCTCCGCTCCGCAGGGCGTGCTTGGCAAGCCTGCACTTCAGCTTGGTGCTTTTGCCAAGACCAAGGAGCTTAAACCTATGGAATCGGAGGAGCTTTGCCTAAAGCTCAAGGTTGACGATATGGCAAGCTATGACGACCTTGGTAAGATACAAAAGTCTGCATATATACTTGAAAAAGGCGTTTACAGCTTTTATATAGGCTTTTCCGTAAGAGATACGGAAAAAGCAAGCTTTGCATATACCGTGGATGCGGACAGGGTCACACAACAGCTTACGGAGCGTCTTGTGCCCCACAAGCTTACAAAGCGTATGCTGGCTGACGGAAGCTTTGAAAATATGCCGCTGAGCGATGGGGTATATACCTATGGCAAAAACAAGGCCATAGACGTCATCTGCCCCATAGAGAATCCTAAGTTTGAGGATGTGGGAACAAAGCTTAGCCTTGATGAATTCGTTGCCGCTTTTACAACAGAGGAACTTTGCGAGTTTATGGGCGGCTCTCCCAATGTGGGCGTTTCCAACACCCTTAGCTTTTCTGGTATGGAGCGTTTGGGCGTTGATCCCGTTCCCACTGCCGACGGCCCTGCGGGACTAAGGTTGGATGCACATCACGGCATCCCCACCACGGCGTGGCCCTGTGCCACACTGCTGGCCTGCTCTTGGAACGTGTCGCTTGTGGAGCAGATAGGTGCGGCAGGCGCGGCAGAGCTTAAAGAAAACGGACTTAAGGTATGGCTTACACCTGCAATCAATATCCACAGAACCCCTCTTTGCGGCAGGAACTTTGAGTATTTTTCAGAGGACCCCTTTGTGGCGGGCAAGATGGCAGCGGCAAAGGTTAAAGGTATTCAGTCACAGGGTGTTGCCTGCTCTGTAAAGCATTTTGCCGCAAACAATATAGAGCTTAACCGTATCAAGGGCGATTCCATAGTGTCGGAGAGGGCACTTAGAGAGGTTTATCTAAAGGGATTTGAAATTTGCGTAAAAGAGGCAAACCCGTGGACTATAATGAGCTCTTACAACCTTATCAACGGAATCCACAGCTCTGAAAGCTATGACCTTATTACAGGTATACTCAGAGGTGAATGGGGCTTTGGCGGTATGGTTACCACCGACTGGGGTATTAAAAACAACCCCGTTAACGAGGTTAAGGCGGGCAACGATATGAAGATGCACATAGGCTACCCCGAAGATCTTATGGCGGCGATAGAAAAGGGCGAACTGGAAAGAGCGGACCTTGAAGCCTGTGCAAAACGCATACTAAAGGTTTACAAGTTACTTGCATAAATTAAAGGAGGTTTCTATGTTTATAACAAACGATATTAAGTACATTGGTGTAAACGACCATAGAATTGATTTATTTGAAGGTCAGTACGATGTTCCAAACGGTATGGCTTACAATTCCTACGCTATAATAGACGATAAGATAGCCATAATGGATACGGTGGATGCCGCTTTTACCCACGAGTGGATTGATAATATCCAAAACGCGCTGGGCGGCAGACAGCCCGATTATCTTGTTGTTCACCACATGGAGCCGGACCATTCCGCAAACATCCTTAACTTTACAAAAGCATATCCGCAGGCAAAGATAGTTTCTTCTGCCAAGGCCTTCGGTATGATGAAGAACTTCTTCGGTACCAACTTTGCCGATAAAGCGGTAGTGGTAGGGGAGGGCAGTACCCTTGAGCTGGGCAAGCACATTCTTACCTTTGTTACCGCACCTATGGTGCATTGGCCTGAGGTTATCGTAAGCTATGACAGTGCCGACAAGGTTTTGTTCTCTGCTGACGGATTCGGCAAATTCGGCGCACTTGACGTGGAAGAGGACTGGGCTTGCGAGGCAAGGCGTTACTACATCGGCATAGTGGGCAAATACGGCGCACAGGTGCAGAACCTGCTTAAAAAGGCGGCAGGACTGGATATAGAGATAATCTGTCCTCTCCACGGCCCCGTACTTAAAGAAAACCTTGGCTATTACCTTGGTCTTTACAACACATGGTCAAGCTATCAGGTTGAGGAGGAGGGCATAGTTATCGCCTACACCTCCGTGTACGGCAATACCAAAAAAGCGGTAATGCAGCTGGCAGAAAAGCTCAAAGCCAACGGTTGCCCCAAGGTTGTTGTAAACGACCTTGCACGCTGCGATATGGCGGAAGCGGTAGAGGACGCGTTCAGGTACAGCAAACTTGTGCTGGCTACAACCACCTATAACGCAGGCATCTTCCCGTTTATGCGTGAGTTCATACACCACCTTACGGAGCGCAATTACAGCAACCGCACCGTTGCATTTATTGAAAACGGCAGCTGGGCACCTCTTGCCGCCAAGGTCATGAAAGAGATGTTTGCAAGCTCCAAAAACTTGAGCTTTGCCGATACCACCGTAAGCATAATGTCCGCCCTTAACGAGGAAAGCAGCGCACAGCTTAGCACCCTTGCCGACGAGCTTTGTAAGGAGTACCTTGCCCGTCAGGATTCCACCGCCAACAAAAATGACCTGTCCGCCCTGTTTAAAATAGGCTACGGTCTGTATGTTGTCACCTGCCACGACGGCAAAAAAGATAACGGCTTGATTGTCAATACTGTAACCCAGGTTACAAACACCCCCAACAGAATAGCCGTTACCATCAACAAAGAGAATTACTCCCACCATGTTATAAAGCAAACGGGCAAGATGAACATAAACTGCCTTACTGTGGACGCTCCTTTTGTTGTGTTTGAAAAGTTTGGCTTTGTAAGCGGCAGAAATGTGGATAAGTTCGCGGACTGTACCCCCCTTCGTTCCGATAACGGGCTTGTATTCCTGCCCCGCTATATCAACTCCTTTATGTCACTGAAGGTAGAGCAGTATGTGGACCTTGATACCCACGGTATGTTCATCTGCTCCATAACCGAGTCAAGGGTTATCTCCGATAAAGAAACCATGACCTATACCTATTACCAGAACAATGTAAAGCCCAAACCCAAGACCGAGGGCAAAAAAGGCTATGTTTGCAAGATATGCGGCTATATCTACGAGGGCGACCCATTGCCCGAGGACTTTATCTGTCCCCTTTGCAAGCACGGCGCGGCTGATTTTGAGCCGATAGAATAAGCTTGTTTTCAGCACATTGTGAACCTATAGGTTTCAAACCATTAAACAATATATAATTTTAGGAGGAATTTTGTTATGAAAAAGTATGTATGTGACGCTTGCGGTTGGGTGTATGACGAAGCACTCGGCGACCCCGAAAACGGTATAGCCCCCGGCACCAAATTTGAGGACCTTCCCGAAGATTTCACCTGCCCCCTCTGCGGTGTAGGTAAGGATATGTTCAGCGAAGAGTAAGAAACCGTAAAAAACGGTCGGAACGCAAAAAAACAGCATAAATCATCAAAAGGAAGAAGGCGCACCCCGCGCCTTCTTTTTTGCCGTGATCCCAAATAAGCCCGTAGACTTCTTGGAGTGATTTGTATTTTTTGCTATGAACGAACACAACCGCTCGCAGTACTATAAGTACAGCTTCGGGTTTTGTTCGTCCACTCCACCTCGCTTTTTACAATTCCTTTTATATTTAGAAACCGTAAAAAACGGTCGGAACGCAAAAAAACAGCATAAATCATCAAAAGGAAGAAGGCGCACCCCGCGCCTTCTTTTTCCTTTTCGTATTTCCGTAAAACGCTGCTTTTTGCGCCGATGCCTTGACATTTGCAGATAATAAGCGTATAATCGATTATATATAATTAAGGTAAAATTTGCATTTTAAATAAAGGAGTACGGCTTATGAAAGAATTAACATCGTTGGTGCTTGTCATAGCTATGTTTTTGGGGCTTTGCCCAACAACTATCGGTGCGGCGTTGACACTGCCGCAATCGGCGTTTGTGCAAGCCCTTGCAGAAACCTCCGGCGACCAAAGCTATGAAGAAAGCCTTGAAGAAACTACGGACGATTATTCTTATGAGCAATCTTCCGAAGAAATCGTAGAATCCTCCGAAGTTATCGTTGAATCCTCCGAAGTTATCGTTGAATCCTCCGAAGATTCCCTCGCAGACGTTTCCGAAGACATCTCCTCTGAAGAATCCTCCGAGGACCTTGAAGAAAGCATAAACTACAGCTTTGACGAAGCCACGGGCACCCTTGCCGTAACAGGTAACGGCGCAATGGCGGATTATACCTCCGCCTCTCAAACCCCTTGGTATTCCTATCAAAGCAGTATAACTAAGGTGGTTATAGAGGAAGGCGTTACCTCTGTGGGTGACTATGCTTTCAGCGACTGTACCGCCCTTACAAGCGTAAGCCTGCCCCAAAGCCTTACACGTATAGGCAACTACGCCTTCTATTTTTGTAACAACCTTGCGGATATAGCTATCCCCGCTGCTGTTGAGTATATCGGCGACTTTGCCTTTTACTCCTGCGCTAAGCTTGCAAGCGTGGTTATGCCCGAAGGTCTTACTTATATCGGCATCTCCGCATTTGAGTATTGTATCACCCTTGCAACAGTAACTGTCCCCCAAAGCCTTACCGCTATCAGCGGCTACGCCTTCAATAACTGCAACGCACTTAATCAGGTTTATTATGCAGGCGGTATCCCTCAGTGGGATGCTGTAGAAATCGCCGCGGGCAACACCCCCTTAAGCACCGCGGGTATAATCTATAACTATGTCCCCGGTACTACCGTCCTTGCCAAAGGCTCCTTAGACACCCTTAATTGGCACTTGGACAGCAACGGTCTGCTTGTAATCTCAGGCACCGGCGCAATGCTTGACTTTACATCTTCTTCTACCAATGCGTGGCGTGCCCACAAATCCTCAATAAAAGAAGTTTATATTAAAAACAGCGTTACCTCTATCGGTGACAGAGCGTTTTACAACTGTTCCGGTCTTACAAGCGTAACTATCGGTGCCGGCGTTACCTCTATCGGCGACTCTGCGTTTTACAACTGTTACGACCTTACAAGCATCAACATACCCGACAGTGTTACCTCTATCGGCAGCTATGCATTTTACTACTGTTCCCGTCTTACAAGCATCACCATTCCCGACAGCGTTACCGCTATTGGGGGCGGTGCGTTTCGCGACTGTTCCAAACTTACAAGCATCAACATACCCGACAGTGTTACCACTATCGGTTACGAAGCATTTTACAACTGTTCCGGTCTTACAAGCATCAACATACCCGACAGCGTTACCGCTATCGGTAGCGATGCGTTTCGCGGCTGTTCTAAACTTACAAGCATCACCATTCCCGACAGCGTTACCTCTATCAGTAGCTCTGCGTTTCGCGACTGTTCCGGTCTTACAAGCATCACCATACCCGACAGCGTTACCTCTATCGGCAGCAATGCATTTTACAAGTGTTCCGGTCTTACAAGCATAACTATCCCCGACAGCGTTACCTCTATCGGCAGCTATGCGTTTTCCTATTGTTCCGGTCTTACAAGCATAACTATCCCCGACAGCGTTACCTCTATCGGTGGCAGTGCGTTTTACAACTGTGATTCCATTACAAGCATCACCATCCCAGACAGCGTTACCTCTATCGGTAGCGATGCGTTTCGCAATACCGGGTACTATAATGACATCACTAATTGGGAAAACAATGTTTTGTATATAGGTAATCACTTAATTGAAGCAAAAACCGCCTTAAGCGGTGCATATACAATAAAATCCGGTACTATTACCGTTGCAAACGAAGCCTTTTACGGTTCCTCTGTTACAGGCGTAACCATCCCCGACAGCGTTACCTCTATCGGTTACCGTGCATTTTACAACTGTTCCGGTCTTACAAGCGTAACTGTCGGTGCCGGCGTTACCGCTATCGGTGAGAGTGCGTTTTACGGCTGTACCTCTCTTACAAAAGTTAATATAACGGATGTAGCCGCATGGTGCGCCGTACAGTTTAAAAACTCTTATGCCAATCCGCTGTATTATGCAAAGAATCTATACCTTAACGGCAGTCTTGTGACCAAGCTTGTTATCCCGGCGGATGTTACCTCAATAACTCCTTATGCCTTCTATAACTGCACCTCTGTTACAAGCATAAGCATTCCCGGCACGGTTTCCTCTATCGGCAGCAATGCATTTTACGGCTGTACCAACCTTAAAACCGTATACTACGGTGGCAGCTCCACCCAATGGAGCGCAATTTACATAGGTTCATCTAACAGTTCGTTGACAAACGCAACCAAAAACTACAACTATTTTGTAACGCTAAGCTTTGCGGCAGACCACGGCAGCCTTTCTTTTACAAGCCTTGACGTTTATCCCACAACCGAGCTTAGCACCGTAACCTTCCCCACGGTAACCGCCGCCCCCAACTTCCGCTTTGTGGGCTGGGATAATATTTCCGGCACAATAACTCAGGATACCGTTATCACCGCAATTTTCGTCCGCATAAGCGCAAGCGTAAGCTTTATAGGCGTAAACGGCGAGGTTTTGTCACAGCAGACCGTACCTTACGGACAGGCGGCAACAGTGCCCCAAATACCTCCCCGTGAAGGATACAATATAATAGGATGGAAAGACCAAAACGGTAATATAATCAGCGACTTCAGCTCTGTAAGGGAGGATATGACTCTTACCGCCGCCTACGAGCAAATTATGCTTAAAGTATACTTTGTCACAGAAAACGGCAGCCTTTCCTATACGGAAACTACCGTACCCTACGGCACCGACATTCAGGATATCCCTTATCCTACGGTAACACCCGACACAGGCTATCATCTTACAGGCTGGGACAAGACCGAAGGCACGGTAAAAGAAGAGCTGACCTTTACGGCACAGTTTGCTATTAACACCTACACCGTAAGCTTTATGGGCGTGTACGGCGATATCCTATCACAGCAGACGGTAACCCACGGCTTTGCGGCAATAGCACCCGCCGCACCCGTGTACGAAGGCTATGAGTTTGCAGGCTGGATGGACAAAGCAGGCAATATGATAGATAGCTTTGACTTAATCACAGGCGACATAAGCGTGCTTGCCTGCTACAAGGACTTAAGCTACGATTACCCCGCCGAGGAAGAAAGCAAAGAAACCACAGGCACCATCGGTAAACAGAGCGAAAACCTATTGCTTGGCATGGGGTACAGCTATTATTTCGAAGGCACCGGATCTTCTTCACTCCAAGAAAACGGCACACAAATGACCGATGGTAAATACCGCGGTGACGGTTACAACCTTTGGAACGGAGATTTGGGTCTTAGCGGCGTTACCGTTGAATGGTACGGTACAAGTAGGAAGGTTACCTACACCTTCTATTTTGACAGCGCAACCGATGTGGACGAAGTGGTTATTAAAAACGCGCGTATTGCAGCTAACCGCGGATTAAATTATGTTTCGGTTAACGGCACTCAGGTACAGTTTACCAAAACCCCTGTTGAAGGTGCACCGCTTTACGGTAGTGCCGATACAGGCTATACAGACCAGTACTTTGATATTTACGCCAAGGTAAGCCTGAAGGGTGTAACTACGCTTGAGGTTGCCATAAACGCTGATGTGTATATTAAACAGTTTGACGAAATAGAAGCTTATGATTATATTGAAGCTAAATGGCTCCCCGTTGTATTTAACGATGCAGAGGGTGATGTAATCTCTACCCAGACCGTGGGCAAGGGATACGCGGCAATCGCCCCCGCAATAGCAGAGCGCGAGGGATACACCGTAGCAGGTTGGGCAAACGAAAACGGCGTTGTAAACACAGCATTCGTTACCGATGAGTATGACCTTAGCCCTGCCTACGAGCAAATTATGGTAAAGGTAAACTTCGCTGCAGAAAACGGTAGCCTTTCCTATACGGAAACTACCGTACCCTACGGCACCGACATTCAGGATATTCCTTATCCTACGGTAACACCCGACACAGGCTATCATCTTACAGGCTGGGACAAGACCGAGGGCGCGGTAAAGGAAGAAATTACTCTTACCGCTCGCTTTGCGCTTAAGACCTACACCGTAAGCTTTACGGGCGTGTACGGCGAGACACTGTCACAGCAGACGGTAACCCACGGCTATGCGGCAATAGCACCCGCCGCACCCGTGTACGAAGGCTATGAGTTTGCAGGCTGGATGGATGAAGCAGGCAATATGATAGATAGCTTTGACTTAATCACAGGCGACATAAGCGTGCTTGCCTGCTACAAGGACTTAAGCTACGATTATCCTACCGATGAAGAAACATCCGCGGAAGAAAGCGAAGATAATACCGAAAGCTCTGCCCCCAACGACAATACTACAAGGGGCGAAAACCTATTGCTTGGTGTTAGATATAATTACGCTCTTACGGGAGGAAGTGGCTCCGCTAGCTCTTCACTTCCAGAAAACGGCACACAAATGACCGACGGTAAATACCGCGGTGACGGTTACAACCTTTGGAACGGAGATTTGGGTCTTAGCGGCGTTACCGTTGAATGGTTCGGTACAGAGGCGGTACCTACATATACCTTCTATTTTGACAGTGCAACTGATGTGGACGAAGTGGTAATTAAAAATGTACGCATAGCCAGCAACAGAGGGATTAACTATTTTGCGGTCAACGGCACCGAGGTGCAGTTTACCAAAACACCTGTTGAAGGTGCACCTCTTTACGGTAGTGACGATACAGGCTATACAGACCAGTACTTTGATGTTTGCGCCAAGGTAAGTCTGAAGGGAATAACTCGGCTTGAGGTTGCCGTTTGGAGTTCGTATGATGCAAATGTTAGCTATTACATAAAACAATTTGACGAAATCGAGGCTTACGGCTTAAGTCATACGGTAAACTTTGTGGCAGAGAATGGCACAATGACGGGTGATACGCAGTTAAGTGTTTCCCCCGGTACCGAGCTTAGCACCCTTACTTACCCCACGGTAACCCCCGATGCAGGCTATGTATTTTTAGGCTGGGACAAAACCGAGGGCGCGGTTAACGAAAACACCACAGTTAAGGCAATATTCGGGCGCACATGGTCTACTGTAGAGTTTAAGGATTCCGAAGGCAACATAATCTCTACCCAGACCGTGGGCAAGGGCTATGCGGCAATAGTACCGCAGGCACCCGTGCATGAGGGATACACCGTAGCAGGTTGGGCAAACGAAAACGGTGTTGCCAACACCGCGCGTATAACCAATAATATGTCCCTTACCCCCATATATGAGATTATGATGGTAAAGGTAAACTTTGTTTCGCAAATGGGCACACTTTCCTATACGGAAACTACCGTACCTTACGGCACCGATATTAAGGATATTCCTTATCCTACGGCAACACCGTATGCAGGCTACAACTTAATAGGTTGGGATATTACCGAGGGCACGGTAAAGGAAGAAATAACCCTTACCGCACAGTTTGCGCTTAAGGTTTACGTGGTAAGCTTTAAGGCTATAGACGGCAGCATTATCTCCGAACAACGCATCTTGCACGGGTTTGACGCTATTGCGCCTAAAGCGCCTGCCTTTGAAGGCTATGACTTTATAGGCTGGGCGGCAGAAAACGGTGTAATGACAAGTAAGTTCAACAATATAACCGCAAACGCTTCTTATACTGCTTGTTATAAAGAGTCAGTGGTAGAGGAAGAAGTAAAGCACTTTGAGTTTGCCGAGGGTGCAGATGCAACAAATGTTGTGGTAAGCACCAAGACCGAGCAAGTGTATTTCAAGGCAGGCGGAATGAGTGCAGAAGAGCTTTCCGCTATGTTTGCAGGTGCCGAGATAAGCATAACCAAGGCTAACGGCGCGGCAGTAATCGGCGGCAGCCTTGTAGGTACGGGCTGTGTTATAACATC
The DNA here is from genome assembly GCA_017397955.1 of Clostridia bacterium. Classification (GTDB taxonomy): domain Bacteria; phylum Bacillota; class Clostridia; order Oscillospirales; family CAG-382; genus SIG636. Next base: position 429 of record JAFQHL010000010.1, on the reverse strand, counting down.
CACCATAAACGGCGTTACGGAAAGCCGCACAATAGTAGTGCTTGGCGATATAAACGGCGACGGCAAGGTAAACGCAACGGACTATGCACAAGTCCTTAACCACGCAAAGGGAAAAGTACAACTAAGCGGCATAAAGCTGGAAGCGGCAAATGTTGCGGCGGCAGCATCTGCAACCATCAACGCGGCAGACTACGGTCAGGTACTTGGCTTTGCTTTGGGTAGGACAACTAAATTCAATACTGCAGTAGAATAGAAAGAATGAAACAAAGGTGGGACAATGTGCCCACCTTCAGACCGCTGACAAAGGCACAGAACACGAAAAAAGAAAATATAGTTACTATAAAGTGAAAAATTTCGGGGAAAATTTCCCCGAAATTTTTATATATTTTTATATTTTTTCGCTCAAAACGAACCTCGGCTCACAGTACT
>JAFQHL010000033.1 GCA_017397955.1 Clostridia bacterium | reverse complement strand
TACAGCCCTTGCTTTTTGCAACAGCTTTTATCCGGTTGCGGCAATTTATGTGCTTATAGTTGCGGCAGCATCCTTTATGGGACTTAAAAAGCCTCTTCTTGCCCGACAGCACTTTATGATTGCATGGGAAACTGCAAAACACGACGGCTTTATAAAGCTGTTCGGCATACATCATAATTTGCTTCAAGGTCTTACAGAACAGTGTTTAAAAACAGACTATCCCGAAGACTATAAAAAGATAATGAAGGTTGTAAAGGAATTTAATGACGGCTGGTATCGTCTGCACAAGCCTGATGAACACGACTACTCACACACCCTTTCGCCACTGGAAATCAGTATAGCAATGCTGTATAACCGTGATTGGGGAACAAAAGAAATTGCTGTGCATCTTAATATATCGGAAAGCTCGGTTAAAAACCATATAAAGCACATATATCAGAAGCTTGGCATCAACAAAAAAATAGACCTTCAAAACTACTTAAAAAGATAAAAAATATTTTTTGCATCTCGTTCGCTTGCGAACGGGGTGCTTTTTTCTTTGAAAGTGGCTTGTTTACTGGCTTTTCGGGGATTTGAGGTCTTTTGGAAATCCTTAATTTGGCAAAAAAGCATCAAAAATTGTACTTTTTTACCCCCAAAACGGGACTGTTTTTAAGAAAATTTTGCCTGTATAATATAAGTAACATAAACGAAAAGAGGTGTTAGCGTATGAGGGATGACAAAAAGAAGGTTTACACTCTTGACGGCGATTCACTTGAAATTACCTTTCGATATGATGAGCTGAGCAAGAAGCATCTTGGCGAATATCCCGATTTTATCGAATGTCCGAGAATAACCCCCGGTGGCAGAAAATGGGTAGATGTCATTACAGAAGACTGCCCATACGCTGACGGTGAGGACAAAACCTGCGGAACCTGTAGTTTTATGTTAAAGCAGGATGAGAAAGACATAATCGGAATTTGTATGAATGATAATTTGAAGGAGGCATAAGTTATGAGTTTCTTTGATTTGGAAAGAGCAATCAGACGAGGTGTGAGTCAGGGAATCGGCAGAGCCGTTGGCGATGCCATAGGCAAAGCCATTGAGCCGACAGCCACAGATCTTGCAAACAAAGCGGCAGGTCATATAGATAATGCCGCAGGCAATCAAAACGGAGGTGAAACTCAGGGCGGCGGTTTTCAGGGCGCATTTGCAAATTTGGAAAGAAGCGTAAATAATTACGCTACCGAAGCTGCAAAAAATATGAAGGTTTGCCCGAATTGTGAAAAGCCGACCACGGCAGATAAAAAGTTCTGTCCCGAATGCGGAACGGCACTTCCCGAACAGACGGTAGCCGAGGGTGCAGTTTGTACCGCCTGCGGAAAGCAGAACGCCATCGGCACAAAATTCTGTCAGGACTGCGGAGCAAAACTCCCGTCAGCTATTGCCGAAGAACAAGCGGCGGCAGACAAAAACGCAAAGATAATGGCAGAGTGGGATGAAAAGCTTTCGGCTTATCCCAAATGGAACTGCGGCGGAAGTAACTACTATATAGAAGATTACGGCGATTACATCACCTTCTCGGCAGACTTTAAGGGAAATCACCTTGGGGCGGCAAACGCAGT
>JAFQHL010000009.1 GCA_017397955.1 Clostridia bacterium | reverse complement strand
TAGGTAGCAAAAAAGCCCGATTTTATCGGGCTTTTTTGGCGATGCATCTAAATCATCGCCCTCACTTGGAGCGAGTGACGGGAATCGAACCCGCGTGTTCGGCTTGGGAAGCGGACGCTCTGCCATTGAGCTACACTCGCAAACTGTAGAATTTTGTAAAAGGTAAAAGCTAAAGCCCTTACCTTTCGGTAAGGGCTTTGGTGGGGACTACAGGGCTCGAACCTGTGACCTCCTGCTTGTAAGGCAGATGCTCTCCCAGCTGAGCTAAACCCCCATATTATCTAGCCGTTCGCCGACCAGCAAAATGGAGTATAACACAGCAAGACCCGTTTGTCAATACCTTTTTCAAAAAATTATAAAAAATTTTTTCGCCACGGTTTTACCGTGTACTTTGCTTCTTTTGGGGTATTATAAGTTAAGGTATATTTAATACGTCCCGTATTGACAAACCGCATACGGTTTGGTAATATGTACTGAGGTGGTTACAAATGAGAAAAACATTTGCTTTTATATTGGCGTTTACGCTGTGCCTGTCAGCGGCGGTTTCCGTTGCCGCAGAGGAGGGCGTGTACTACGCAAAAATAACCGTCTTTACTGCCGTTTACGATGAATTTACCCAAAATGTAGAGTTTTGTGTGGAGTTTGACGGTGCCGTTGTTGAAACGGAAGAGTTTGTGGTAAGGCTTTATTGCACCGTTTTGGATCCTTTGGAGAATATTTGGGTAGAGGATCAGACCATTAACATTTATCAGCTTAGCTTTGGCGACCACCTTAAAGAGGGCAACAGGCTTACGGGTGCTTTGCCCATAAGAAAGGATGTATTTTTTAATTCCGGTTATAGGGATTTTAGGATAAGCATAAGCGGTAAGACCGCGGAAAGCAACGGCACCGTTTATTACACCATAAACAGTGCGGATATCCCAATAGGTCCCAAGGCAGCGCACGGTGGTGAGGCGGCAAGCCTTAATATGCGGCTGTTACCTGCCCAAACCGCCATAGGCGGCTACGTGTTGCTTAAGCTTTCCGTGGCGGATATCCCTGCCACGCTTTCCGGCGGACTTACAAACCTTAACTTTGTTTTAAACTATGATGCGGATATGACACGGATTGAGAGTGTGGATTTGGAATCCAAGGGTGAAAGCTGGGATATTAGCACAGCTTTTGTAACCGGCGGTATGGAGTTTGCTCTTAACGGCGGCGGAGTTTATGAGGACGGGGACCTTGTTGTTACCGTAAAGCTTATGACCCTGAAGACGGGAAACTGTGATTTTGTTGTATCGAAGCTTGGCGGCGGCGACGGCTACGGACACGGCTTTCTTGAAGAAACAACGGATTTTGTCGCCACTCTCAACATAAGCGGCGATATGCCGCTGATTGGCGACGTTAATGGGGACGGCGCGGTGGATAACCTTGATGCCGCATGGGTTTTGCAATATGATGCGGGCATAAGAACGGGCATCCGCAACGGTGACGTCAACGGCGACGGAAACGTAAACAGCCTTGATGCCGCAAGGATACTGAAATACGATGCAGGTATAACAGACCGAGTTTAAATAACGGAGGAGCAGGTTTTATGAAAAGATTTATAGCAACATTACTTGCCATAGCGTTTTGTTTGGGTTTTTGGGCGTGCAACAGCAAGCTTATTATAACCGAGAAAACCATAGTGGGCGTTTGGCTGACCCCCGTAGAAAGTCAAAATCTTAACAGATATACGGAATATACCTTTAACGAAGACGGTAGCGGCAGCTACAGAATTTATCAGGACGGCGAAGCCTCCGAAAGGCAGGATTTTTCCTATAAGCTGGAGGACGGTGTGTTGACTCTTACCTCAAAGGGCGAGGATACCACCATAAATACGGAATATGACGGTACAACCCTTACCTTAAAGCGAAATGACGAAAGCCTAAGTCTTACAAGGGAGAAAAAGTAAAAGGGTTTTGCCGCAGGATAAAAAACCTCCCCGCTTTTTACTCACAAACACAGTGAGCGATGGGGTATATATCTATGCGCTGCCTTCCCCCCGCGACAATCTTTATATCCTTGTTTTTACACGTCCACGGCGGGGCAAAGGCGGCTTATTTTACTATACTATTCTATGTGCTTGCGGTTTTATTCGTGTGGCACGGATGTGAAAAGAGGAGTACGGCTTTATGGAAAAAAAGCAACTTTTACTTGCACCCTCCTTACTTGCCTGTGATTTTGCGCGTATAGGCGAAAAACTTAAAATTTTAGAGGGCGCGGGTGTGCCTTGGTTGCATTTGGACGTTATGGACGGCATCTTTGTGCCCAACATATCCTTCGGTCAGCCCCTTATCAAAAGCATACGTAAGGCTACGGATATGTTTTTTGATGCACACCTTATGATAACGGAGCCTAAACGGTACATAAAAGACTTTGCGGATGCAGGTGCAGACCTTATATGCATCCATGTAGAAGCAACGGACGACCCTGCAGGTGACCTTGCCGCCATAAAGGCGCTGGGCGTTAAGTGCGGCTTGGCAATAAAGCCCGCCACCCCTGTTGACAGCATAAAGGATTTGCTTCCTATGTTGGATTTGGCGTTGGTAATGAGCGTAGAGCCGGGCTTTGGCGGTCAAAAGTTTATGTATTCCTCTCTTCCTAAGATAGGTGAGCTGGCGGCACTGCGTGCAGAGCTGGGGCTGGACTACCACATAGAGGTGGACGGCGGCATAGGCGCGGAAAACGCGCGCCTTGTGTATGAAGCAGGGGCGGATGTGCTTGTGGCAGGCAGCTCGGTGCTTGGTAAGTCAGATGTTGCCGCGGCGGCAAAAGCAATATATGAAAGTTTAAAATAGGAGAAGACAATGGGAAAGAAAGACGAACTTTACAAGCAGCAGGTAGAAGAAAGGCGCCGCCAGCGTATGGAAATAGAAGCGGCGGCAAAGGCAGAGAAGCGCAAGAAGATACTTACGACAACACTTATAGCCGTGGGCGTTGTTGCGCTTATAGCACTTATTTTTTGGGTGGCACTGGGCGGCGACAGCAATAACAAAACATTCACCTCCACCACAGGCACCGCCAATAACGGTGAAAGTAAAGTAACCGTAGAAGAAAACGCATCCAAGGTACAGAGCGAGTATGACTACAGCATTGATACAACCAAAAAATACCACGCAGAGATAGTGGTTAAGGATTACGGCACCATCAAGCTGGAGCTTGACCCTACTTACGCCCCCATTACAGTTGACAACTTTGTAAAGCTGGCAGAGGAAGGCTTTTATGACGGACTTACCTTCCACCGCATTATGGAAGGCTTTATGATTCAGGGTGGCGACCCTGACCACAACGGCACCGGCGGCAGCGACACCACTATCCTTGGTGAGTTCTCCGCAAACGGTGTGAAGAACACTCTCTCCCACAAGCGTGGCGTTATCTCTATGGCGCGCGCAACACCTTACAACAGCGCAAGCAGTCAGTTCTTCATCTGCCACGAGGACGCTTCCGCATCTCTGGACGGCAAATATGCCTCATTCGGTTGGGTAACCGAGGGCATGGAGGTTGTTGACAAGATAGCCGAGGATGCAAGACCTACCGACAACAACGGTACCATTCCCTATTCCGAACAGCCCGTTATTACCACAATAAAAATTGTAGATTAAAGCAAAAAAGCTTTTCGACCGCTTTGGGTCGAAAAGCTTTTTGTTGTTGGGCGATTATCGCAATAACGGTTGCCGCGCACCGTAAAAACTTTGTTCTTACAGCAAATTCTTTCTAAGCTCCTCAGCAGAAAGGGGGCTGAGGTAGGCGGGCGGCACGTCAAACAGGGTCTTACAGCCCTTCATCCCTTCTGACTTCATACGATATGCGGCGCGGGCACAGGCGGCAAGGACGGAGGACGTAAACTCAGGGTTGGAATCCAGCTTAAGGCTGTATTCTATAATGTTGGAGTTTTCACCGTTTTTGCCTGTTTTGCCGCAACGAATTACAAATCCGCCGTGGGGGATGCCGCTGTGCTCCCTTTTAAGCTCTTCTGCGGAGATGAAGTTAACGGTAGTATTATACTCGTCAAAATAATGGGGCATAGTCTTTATGGTTTCTTCTATCTTTGCCTTGTCTGCGCCCTCTGCGGCTACTACAAAGCACTCTCTGGTATGCTTATCCCTTGTGCCCAGCTCAGGATTCTTGCCGCTGCGTGCGCCCTCAAGCGCCGCTTCCACGGGCACTGTGTACTGCTTTGCATCCAAAACGCCCTCTATTCGGCGTATGGCATCGGAATGTCCTTGGCTTACGCCTCTGCCCCAGAAGGTGTAGTCCTTACCGTCGGGCAGAATTGCACCTGCGTACAGACGGTTGATTGAAAACATACCGGGGTCCCAGCCGCAGGATATAAGGGCAATATTGCCGCTTTCCTTGGCGGCGGCATCGACAGCCGCAAAATGGGCGGGAATTTTGGCGTGGGTATCAAAGCTGTCCACCACCGTAAAGTCTTTTGCGTACAAAGGTGTCTGTGTGGGCAGGTCTGTGGCACTGCCGCCGCAAAGCACAAGTACGTCAATTTCTTCCTTATATTTTAATATGTCATCTACGGAATAAACCCCCGCACCTTCGGTGATTATTTTAAGGTCTTTGGGATTGCGACGGGTAAACACGCCAAACAGAGCAAGGTCTGCATTTTGTGCTATTGCACACTCCAAGCCCTTGCCTAAATTGCCGTAGCCTACTATACCTATTCTTATCATGATTTTGCCTCCTAAGCAATATTTGCATTTCTAAGTATAACAGACCTTTACATTATTTTCCACATTTTTTTCAATTACGCCCCCTGCGAACATCTGTTTTGTGTGCTTTGTGCAAGGTTTTCCGCGTCAACTGAGGAAAAAAGTACTTTACAATTGTTTTTTTCTCTGTTATAATGCAACTGATACATTCTGCTGTATTATACGCAGGACAGTTATATGGATGTATCCAATAAAAAAGATGGAGCATTTCCCGCCTGCGTGGCGAAATTTTGACAGAACCATGAAACACACAAATCTTTTCAGATTCTTGGCGCTTGTGTTGGCTGCGGTATTCTGCTTGGGTGGCTTTTACGTACCCGCAGGTCGTGCAACCGTTGAAGCTTCTGCTGCAGAAAACGATTCCTTTACCGTACCTTCCCGTTGCCCTTACGTTTTGGACGGCGAGTATCTTAAGGGCATAGAAGTTAACACAACCGCAGGCGAACTGCTTTACTACTATATGGGTAAGGAAGCCGCTGTTACCAATTCTAAAGGTCAGGCTGTTGCCGAAGATGCAAAGCTCGCCAGCGGTTACAAATTTACCGTTGACGGCGTGTCCGTAACACTTGTTGTTACCGGTGACGCTGACGGCGACGGCATAAGCGGCGCTTCCGATGCAGAAATAGCTAAGTCTATTCTTGTTAACTCTGCAGACACTGCTGCTTATGCGGGCATAGTGGCAGAGCTTACCGGTGACGGTATTATTTCCTCTGCAGACTATCTTTGGCTTAAGTACCTTAAGGATTGTCAGCTTCTTGTTCAAAGCGCACCCTCCACGGTTAACGTACCCAACCTTAGCGGTATGACCGAGGCTGAGGCTAAGACCGCGCTTCAGGAAGCAGGCTTTGTTGCCGATGTACGCTACACCTCCGTAGGTACAGCAGGCAAGGTTGCTTATCAAAAGGTAGAGGCAGGCTATAAAGCAGGCGAAGGCGCAACAATCACCTTTGTTGTTACCTCCGACGGCAGATACACTCCTCTTAACTATGACCGCGTAAAGGGCTTGTGGCTGTATCAGTACACTACTTCTACCAGCCTCTTCAAGAACGGCTCCAGCCAGAGAAGTGAATCCTCTTACAGAGAGCTTGTTCAGCGCGTTGTGGATAATATGTCCAATGACGGTTTCAACACCGTTTACCTTCAGATGCGTCCCTACGGCGATGCACTTTATCCCTCCGACGTATATCCGCCTTCTCCTTACGTATGCACCGGCTCTTCCTATAACGGCAGCTTTGCATACGACCCGCTGGAGATATTCCTTGAGATAGCACACGCCAGCGATATTTCCGTTCAGGCATGGCTCAACCCCATGCGTCTTATGACCACCAGCGCTCTTGCAGGCGTAAGCTCTGACTACAGACTTCGTCAGTGGTATAATGACTCCACCAAGAACGGCACCTACATAGTTGCAAGCGGCGGCAGATACTACCTCAACCCCGCATACCCCGAAGCTCGCCAGCTTGTTGTTGACGGTATTATGGAGATATGCGAAAACTACGATATCGACGGTATCCACTTTGACGACTATTTCTATATCAGCATAGATTCCACCTCTACCGACCTTGCATTTGACCAGGATGCGTTCAATAAGTACGGTTCTTCCTACGGCTCTTCTTCCAGCCTTTCCGTTCGTAAGGAATTCCGTCGCGACCAGGTTAACACCCTTCTCAGAGAAATCTACAGTGAAATCAAGGACTATAACGAAGACATCATCTTCGGTATCTCCCCTGCAGGTAACATAGACAACAACCAGAACGGCTACCTCTGTGCCGATGTTGAAACATGGTGCTCCACCCCCGGTTATGTGGACTATATCTGTCCTCAGGTTTACTGGAGCTTTGAGTACTCTGCAGACTTTGCTAAGTTTGATATCTGTACCAACGACTGGGCAGACCTTTGTACCGCACCCGAGGTTGACCTTATTATAGGTATTGCAACCTACCGCGGTGAAAACAGCGCAAGCTACTCCTCCTCCGACCCGGGCTGGTACAACAGCAAGGACAACATTGCCCGCATGCTCACCTTCCTTAAGAACCACGAAAGAGCTACAGGTTGGATAATGTTTAAGTACGAAAGCACATATAATATCCTCAGCGACGGTTATGCCTCCGGCTTCTCTCAGGAAATCAATAACTACATAGGTATGGTTAAGGATTGGTAATAACCGCAGACAGCGTGAAAGGATAGTGGCTTATGACAAAACGAATTTTTGCCTTGCTCCTTGCCTTGTTTATGCTTGCAGGTCTTTGTGCTTGCGGCGACGGCGAGGACACCAAGGACGACGCTACCCAAGCGGGTACCCAATCCCAACCTCAGAACAGTGAAGACAGCAGTGCCGCTGAAAACAGCGGCACTGCAGAAAACAGCAATCCTGCCGTAAACAGCAGCGATGCCGAAAGCAGCGATGCCGAAAGCAGCGATGCTGCAGACAGCAGTGAGGAGGAAAAGCCTGTGGATAAAGAACGTAAGCCCCTTAACTATGAGTATATGAAGGGCACTTGGCTGTACCAGTACAGCGGCACATCTCTTTTCCGTGAAGACGGCAAGCAGAGGGATGAGGCAGAGTACAGACAGCTTGTAGAGCAGATTTGTGCCAACCTGCAAAGGGATGGCTATAACACGCTGTTCTTACAGGTAAGAGGTCATGGCGACAGCTTTTACCCTTCCGAGCTGTATCCCCCCTCCCGCTATGCGGTTGAGGACTATGACAGTGAGTTTGATTACGACCCCTTTGAGATTTTTGTTGACATAGCACACAAGCACGAAATTTCCATTCACGCGTGGATCAACCCCTACCGCCTCTTGCTGGTTAACCAGATAATCTCCGTGCCCGATAACTATGCCATCAAAAAGTGGTTTAACGAAAAAGAGGGCGACTACATAGTTCAGCTTGACGGCAGATACTACGCTAACCCCGCTTATGAGGAAGTTCAACAGCTTGTTATAGACGGCGCAAAGGAAATATGCACCAATTATAATGTAGACGGTCTGCATATAGACGACTACTTTTATCCCTCCGGCGTTCGTGACGATTTTGATAAGTATGCTTACGCAGCGCTGGGCAACGGCAGGACTCTTAAGCAGTTCCGTTATGACTGTGTTAACAACCTTGTAAAGGGCTTGTACGATGCGGTACATTCCGTTCATCCCGATTTGATGTTCGGTATTTCTCCTGCGGGTAATATGGATAACAACCGTGGCTATCTTTCCGCAGATATCGACACATGGTGTACCACCCCCGGTTATATTGACTATATAGCACCTCAGGTTTACTGGAGCTTTAACTACGTTAAGGACTTTGCTAAGTTTGACATCTGCTCTACCTCTTGGGGTAACCTTGTAACCTGCAAGGACGTTAAGCTTGTGCTTGGCATCGGTCTTTACCGCACTATGGATGCAGAGCTTTCTCAAACCGATCCCGGTTGGTTCCTCTACAAAGATAATTTGAAGCGTATATTGGAGTGGACCTATGATTTTGAGCCTGCAGACGGTTTCATAATGTTTGACTATTGCTCTATGTACGATATTTACACAGGTGAGTATCGGGAACAAAATTCCGAAGAAATCCAAAATATGCTTCCCTTGCTGAAAGGGCAGGACTAAGCCCTCGCGGCTTTATAAAATGAAAGGAAACATTTTTATGACCAGAAGAATCAAAGCTATAGTAGCGCTGTTGCTTGCTTTTGCTTGTATGTTCACTTATGTGGCTTGCGACAAAAAGGATGACGGCGGCGATAAGGATGCTACTCAGGCAGGCACCCAGTCCCAGACCCAAAGCGGCGAAAACTCTGCAGAAACCAGCGAGTTTATTTCTCAGCTTATCTCTGATGCAGAATCCGAAGACAACACCTCCGATGAAAGCAGCGAAGCACCTGCTCCTCAGGGCAACAAGCTTGCTTGCATTCCCGCAGATACCTATACCGATACCGATGCTGACGGTAAGGCTCAGCGTGACCCCAACTACACCAGCATCAATTACGAAACCATGCGCGGCATTTGGCTTGACCAGTACAGCATGAACTCTCTTTACAGCAGTGCAGGTAAGCAAAAGCCCGAAGCTAACTTCACCCGTATGGTTGATAAGGTTTGTAAGGGTATTGCAGATGCAGGCTTTAACACCATCATCGTTCAAATACGCCCCAACGGCGACAGCTTTTATCCCTCTGAATACTACGCACCCTCTTACTTCGTTGTAGGCAAATACGGCAACGAGTTTGAGTATGATATGCTTAAGATATTCGTAGAAACCGCCCACGTTTACGGTTTGTCTTTCCATGCTTGGGTTAACCCCATGCGCCTTATGGCAGGCACCAACCTCAACAACTGCGGCGAGCAGTATCCCCTCACCCAGTGGTTTAAGGACGAAACAAAGCGTGCTTCCAACCTTTCTCAGTCCGGCGACCTTATGTATCTCATCCCCGGCGTTGAAGAAAACAAACAGCTTGTTTGGAACGGCGTTACCGAAATTTGTACAAACTACAATGTAGACGCTGTGCATATAGATGACTATTTCTATCCCACTATGGATAGCGAGTTTGACCGCGCTCATTGGGACCTTGTTAAGAACGACTATGCAGAGTTTGGCAATGAAGAGCTTGACCGTCGTCGTTACCGTTTAGAGCAGGTTAACCTCCTCGTTAAGGGTATGTATGATGCAGTTCACGCCGCAGACCCCACAATTTGGTTCGGTATCTCTCCTGCAGGTAACATCCACAACAACCTTAACGCCCTTTATGCAGACGTTAACACTTGGTGTGCTACCGACGGTTATTGTGACTACATAGTTCCTCAGGTATACTGGGGCTTTGAGCATCCTTCCACCGCCAGCAGATTTGATATCTGCAGCGACCAGTGGATGAAGCTTTGCACCAGCGATTCTGTAAGACTTGTTATTGGTATCGGTATCTACAGAATCAACTCCAAGACCGACAAGGACTTTGCAGAATATAAGGAACATGACGATGTTACCAAGCGCCAGCTTGAGTATATTGCAGAAATGGAAAAGAACGACGGCTTTGTGTTCTACACCTATAACACCATGTTCAACCTTTCCGGCACTCTTCAGGGTATAACCAAGGAACGCAAGAACTTCCTCCCCACCCTTAAGCAGTTCGGTGGCGACAAGGCGTATACCGTTGTTACTTATGACGACGTTGCGGAAGACAGCAGTGCAGAAAGCGTTTCTGCAGAAGTTTCCGAATAAGAGTAAATAATAAGAAAAAAGAAAGGCTTTTCGGCGTAATGCCGAAAAGCCTTCAAGCTGATGACAAACCTTGTCATCAGCTTGGCAGACTGCTGAGAAAGAGTACAGATGGGACGAACCGAGGCGAGAACTGTACTGGGTACTGTGAGCTGAGGTTCGTTCCAAACGAAAAAATATAAAAATATACAAAAATTTCGGGGAAATTTTCCCCGAAATTTTCACTTTATAGTAACCGTATTTTCTTTTTTTGTGGT
>JAFQHL010000008.1 GCA_017397955.1 Clostridia bacterium | reverse complement strand
GTACTGTGAGCCGAGGTTCGTTTCGAACGAAAAAATATGAAAATATACAAAAATTTCGGGGAAATTTTCCCCGAAATTTTCACTTTATAGTAACCGTATTTTCTTTTTTTCGCGTTCTGTGCCTTTGTCAGCGGTCTGAAGCCACCTACACTTTATGTATAGGTGGCTTTAGTTATAATGCTTCGTACATATCCGCAAGACGACGCACAGCGATATATAAGTCCTTAATCGCTGTGTAACAATTGTCTGCTGTAAAAGAATTGAGATAACTCCCTGCCTCCAATGTAAAATACCCACTGTACCCAATATCCTTCAATGCTTTTACAATGGGAACAAAGTCTATCTTCATTGAAAGAGGGATTTGATGCGAATCGTGATGGCGGTCATTATCGTGAATGTGTAGCGCCTGTAATCTATGTCCAAGCGCTCTTATCATATTGGCGGCTCCATCGCCGCTGCCTTTCATTTCAGCGTGTCCAATATCCAGACAAGCCACAAAGCTTATATCATTTACCGCATCAATGTGTTCCACAAAACTTGAAGACGTGGAACAAGCAGCAAAAGAGCTTATGTCCTTTTTATTGTCCCAGTTCCACATATTTTCAGTTGCAATACGAACCCCATGGTCCTTTGCAAAATCCAAAAGCTCTACAAACATCTTAGCGTTTTTCTTAACCGACTTGTCATTATCGGGATGAATGACACAAACATCCCCACCGACCACCGCAGTACACTCAATTGCGCGTTTCATATAAGACCGTATATCCTTGCAAGACAAAGGAAATGGCGCGTGGGATTGATTACAAATTATACCGTTGTCGTCAGCAACCTTTTTTAGTTTTTTTGCAAAACACAAATAATCCGGTTTAGATAAAGGATGGTTGTTTTCTAATAATTTTCTTGTATTCCAATCATATTTACACATCGAAAACATTGAAAAGTCCCAAGCGTCAAAACCGGCTTTGGCAACAAGCTCTATAGCTTTTTCTTCGCCAACAAGCTTAGAAGCAGAAGATATTTCCGTAGAGACCTTCATAAAAATACCTCCTTATATGGATTTAAAGCTGTTTAATAATGTATTTTTTGTAATCGTCAATCTGAAAAGCCTCGGCATATTGCTTGCGGATAAAAATGCCGCGGGTACGCATAAGGTTACAATAATATTCCTTATATTTGTAGGATGTGCTGTTTATGGCAAACCATTGGGTATTTATTGCCTTTTCCCAGAGTTCAACCCCTTCAGGGCTAACCTCAGAATACACATAGGGTACAAAGCCCTCGGCATCCTCCCAATTTTCGGCGTAGTAAGGTCCGTCTGCGTAATGGCCGGGTAATTCTCTTTCAATAGATTTAAGACCTGCGTAAAATTGTGCCTTTTTTACTATATTATGTGTTGCAATATGGTCCTTGTGCATACTGTTTTTCCAATGCGTGATAAGAACATTGGGTTTATACTTCCTTATAAGGTCGCAAAGCATAAAGGCTACTTCATCGTTTTCGGGCAATTCGCCGTCGCAATAAGGGAAAACTACGGCTTCACCTCCAAGCATTTCAGCAAAAGCCTTCGCCTCACTCTCTTTTTGCTTTCTGTATTCCGCAACAGAAAGATGAGGAGGGTTGCCCCTTTCTCCCGCCGTAAGTGCAACAGTGATGATTTTTGCACCTTGTAAAGCTGCGGTAGCAAGAACACCACCTGCAGTAAGTTCCATATCGCCAATGTGACCGCCTATTGCCATAATTGTTTTTGTCATATTTATTCCCCCTAAAGTAATACCCCCAATTTCCATTGGGGGCATTATAATTCTTGAAGTAATTAGTTGCCGCTGCCGTCCCAGTTCTTTTCCAAGGTACCCTGCCAATATCTTTTCAGTTCATTTCTGATATCGGCACTTCTCTGAAGCGTCAAAGCTGCGGATGTGGTCCATGCTGTGTAATCCTCATTAACGTTCTTAGAAAAATCATCATACAATCCGTGAGAACTAAACAGTATTTGACCGTAAACAGGGCTTACACCCTTATTGTTAGAATCTACAGGTGCGTATTGTCTTTCACCTTCGAGCAAATTATTACGCATAATCGTAAGCTGATTCAATACAACATTATCGTTAAGATAATAGGAATAATATTTACCTGTTGTGTCGGAATAGGAGCTAATATCAAGGGATATTACCAGTTTAACGCCATCGACATAGTTAAAGGAGCACCAGTCACCCAAATAACCGTCGATTCTAACAGCATAACCAACATTTCTCAGCCAGAAAGGCTTGTTATCAGCAGTAAACATATCAGCGGGAGGCCAATAGAGCTGAGGTGAAATGTAATCCATATACTTATATGTTTTACTACCATCGGACCATGTTTCCTCACACCACTTTTTAACGTCGGCGTACATAGTTGCATAGTTATAGCTGTTTTCGTAATTAGTGATGTTACCTGCGGGAGAAATACCAAACAAAACGTTGGGGTTTGCCTGCTTAATGTATTTATACAAAGCTCTTACAAGCATATTGGTGTTTTCTCTACGCCAATCGCCAAGTCCCATTTCTTCATTATCTTCGGTATTTTCCAAATACAGATTATAGCACTGTTCATCAAAAGCAGCGGTTGCGCCTGCGGGATAGAAATAGTCGTCCATTATAATGGCATCTACGTCATAATTATTAACTATTTCAAGTGCAGAGTTTACTATATGCTGTCTTACTACTTCATAACCGATATTAAGCCAATAGGTACTGTCGCCGGCGGTACCCGCATAATCGCTACGTTTAACGTTGTTATATTCACCCAAATAGAACTTCTTGATGTCATATTTGTTATCATAAGCGTTCAAATCGGTGGAATTAGAAAGACGCAGGGGATTTATCCAAGCGTGTACGGATATGCCAACCTTATGGGCTTCTTCAACAAAAATTTCAAATGCATCGTATGTAGATACTGCGTATACAGAACCCGTATATCTCTTAGAAACAGGGGAAATAGAATTGAAGGTGTAATCGCCGTAAAGAGCATCGCCATGAGCACGTGTGTGTATCATAACGGTATTGATACCACCCTCTACCATAGCGGTAAGGTAGTTACTTACACGGTCTCTGTATGTATATTCATCAGCTTGATAAGTTCCCTGCAACAGATAAAGGTCGGGAATGTTCCATATATCAAGCCATACGCCGCTTATAGTATCATAGTTGAGGGGAGTGTATTCGCCATCTGCTTCGGGAGTGGGAGCGATATTACCGGTAGATATTTTAATTTCGTCGATATGCAATTCTCTCTTAGCCTTGGGTATACGCACCATAATGTAACGCGCGGTAACATTGTTGGGAGCAGCCACGTAAGTGTAATAAACCTGTCTTCTGTTTTCTGTAGAGTTAACAATCAACATGTCATAATCGCCATCACCAACGGTACCGGTAACAGATGCGGTAGAATTGAAGCTATCTGCGGTATTGGAATAGAAAACGGTAAAACTTTCAGGAACAGAGCACGCTGTGGTTGTAGAACTATTTGTGTATTCCAAGAGCTTAAAGCTTACGTTGTTAATGCCCTCAATTTCTTCGCCAAGGTCAAATACTATATCAACATAATCGCTTGCGGCACCGGAGTAATTATAACCTACCCACGCAGGGTCAAGGAATGTACCTGTAGCGGAAATACCGTTGTTAAGGTCGCCTTTAGCGTATGTATTTAAAGTCGGGAGACCGTCGTTACCTTTGGAACCTGTCCAAACATTATCGTTAAAAGAGGTACTTGCGGTTTTGAGAAGATATTTATACTGGCCGTCTAAAGCTACATCCTTAATAGGCTCAGAAGCGTTGGTGGTGATAACCATAACTTCATCAAACATTACCATACCCGATGCGGAAACAATAAGCGTAAGATAGCGAGCGGTAAACGCCTTGTCAGAAGTAACATCATAGCTTACTGTATAATCGGTACCGTTTACGCTTTGACTAATGGTTGCCAAACCAACGGAATAATAAGTTTCGCGGTCAACAGAAGCGTAAAGCTCTATAGAAGTAGGTACAGCATAACCGTTAGAACCGCCACCAAAGCCGGAAACGGCAATGCCGGAAATATTCTTGGTAAGCACACCCAAGTCTAACTGTATACCAAGAGAAGCGTTAGTAGGCTCAATAGATACAAAGCTGTTAGAGGTGTTGATATCAGTGTGAACCTTATAATCACCATCGGTAAGCTCTATTCTTCCGGTATCCGCAAACTGACCGGTACCTGTAGAACCGATTATCTGATAAGAAGAATTCAAGGCTACATTTACCTCGTATACATCAGCACCGTTGGGCTTTGCATAAAGCGTCATGGGTTCAACATCGGAGAAATCATCAATAACGGCAGAACCACTGGTCTTTACGTCTATTTCAGAAATAAATGTCCAATATCTGTCAAACCCATCTGCACCCTTTGCGTGTTCGAACACCAAAAGGAGATACTGTCCCTTGAACAAGGTGCCGGAACCGTAGGTAGCATCGTAAAGCACACTTTCGTATTCTGTAGGAACAGAATAATCAGAGTCCATTACAGTGCCGTTAGAGTGGGTACCGGTCATAGTATTAACAACACCCACCTCGTTGTAAGTAACACCGTCAGCGGAAGAAGCAACGGTAATCTTACTGGGCAAAAAGATACCAAGCTCAGGGTCGCTGAGCAAGCTGATAGTTATGTCACTTATATTTGTGTAAAAGGCGCCTAAGTCGATAACTACAGCATTATTCTCATTACCGTAAAGACCAACCCAAGGGTCGTTAAGAAAATGGTTAGATGCCTTTGTGCCGTCAACAAGTTCACCAACGCCGTCTTCAGAATCGTTGGTTGCGCGATTATCGGGGTACTTTGGGCTTACATAACCAAGTATCTCATAATTCAAGCCTTCGATACTATCACCGCCACTCGAAGGAGTGCCCGCGGTGGTCATATCGCCGGAGCCGATTTCTGGTATAGTCCAATCAACAGTATAACGCTCACCGGTAAGAGTAGCATTACCTGTTTCCACCGCGGAAGCATCTCTCGCGGGAACAAGGACATACACCACAGACCAGCACATAACAAGTGCCAAGGCCAAGGATAACAGTCTTCTCATCTTCTGTCCCTCCTAAAAGGTTTCAATAAAATGTTGCAAAAACGCTAAAAATGGGCAAACTTAACCCATATATACATTTTTACTTATGGTTATGATACCACCTATTCCTTTCGTTGTCAATACTTTTCCAAAAAACAACTTATAAAAACTTTGTTTTGTCTTATTTGTGTTGACAAAACGAAATGTTTAAGGTAAAATATTAAATTGTAGATTTATGTACGAGAGGTATATATAATGAAAAACGAGTCACTTAATGTTTTAAGAGAAAAATTTTTAGCTTTTTACGAAAGCAAGGGGCACCTTCGTCTTAATTCCTTCCCCCTTGTCCCCCAAAACGATAACTCCCTGTTGCTTATCAACGCAGGTATGGCACCGCTTAAGCCTTACTTTACAGGCACACAGGTACCTCCCAGAAAAAGAGTAACCACTTGTCAGAAGTGCATACGCACTCCAGATATTGAACGTGTAGGTATCACAGCAAGACACGGCACGTTCTTTGAAATGCTTGGTAACTTTTCCTTTGGCGACTATTTCAAGAACGAAGCGATTCCGTGGGCTTGGGAGTTTTTGACCAAGGTTTTGGAAATACCCGAAGAATTGCTTTCCGTTTCCGTGTATTTGGATGACGATGAAGCAAGAGATATATGGCTTAAGACCGGCGTGCCCGCTGAACGCATATACAAGATGGGCAAAGAGGACAACTTTTGGGAAATAGGCGCAGGTCCCTGCGGACCTTGCTCTGAAATCTATTTTGACAGAGGCCTTAAATACGGTTGTGGCAGTCCCGATTGTAAGCCCGGTTGTGACTGTGACAGATTTATTGAAATTTGGAACATAGTATTTACACAGTTTGACGGTGACGGCAACGGCAATTACGAAAGGCTTGAGCATCCCAACATAGATACGGGGATGGGGCTTGAACGTTTAGCTTGCGTTATGCAGGATGTTAACAACCTTTTTGAAGTTGACACCATACGCAACGTAATGATGAAGGTTTGCGATTTGGCGGGAGTTAGCTACGAAGCAAGCGGCTCCGACAAGGATATTTCCCTCCGCGTTATCACCGACCACATCAGAAGCACAGTATTCCTTATAAGCGACGGCGTTATTCCCTCCAACGAAGGCAGAGGTTATGTTCTTCGCCGTTTGCTCAGACGTGCCGCAAGACACGGCAGATTGCTTAATATAAAAGGGCTTTTCCTTTCCGATTTGGCTGACACCGTTATTGAGGAAAGCAAGGCAGGCTATCCCGAGCTTGAAGAAAAGCGCGAATACATAAAGAAGGCCATCCTTATTGAAGAAGAACGCTTTGCACAGACCATAGATGCAGGTTTAGGCATGCTTATGAATCTGATTGATAAGGCGAGTGTTTCCGATATAAAGCAAATTTCAGGCGATGATGCGTTTAAGCTTAACGACACCTTTGGTTTCCCTTTGGACCTTACAAAAGAAATCAGTGCTGAACACGGTATAGCTGTTGACATCGAAGGCTTTACAGCCTTGATGAAGGCGCAAAAAGAACGCGCAAGAGCAGCAAGGAGTTTTGCTACCGATTATATGGGCGGCGGCACCGACCTTGGTGAAATTATAGACAAAAACGTAAAGACTGTATTTACCGGCTACGGCGAAACCGAGTCTGCAGTTGAAATCAAGTACATTATCAAAGACGGCGAGGCTGTTTCTGAAATCAGCGGCGGCGGTGCAATACTTGTACTTGACCAAACTCCTTTCTATGCAGAATCCGGCGGTCAGGTTGGTGACACCGGCGTTATTGCCACCGCTGACGGTGTGTTCAGTGTTACAGACACCAAGAAAACTGCTGACGGTCAGTATTTGCACTTTGGTGAGCTTAAAGAAGGCGTTTTAGCGCTTGGCAAGGCAACTGCTACTGTTGATAAAATACGCCGCAACTTTATTGCGCGCAACCACTCTGCCGCACATCTTTTGCAGGCAGCATTAAGAAAAGTGCTTGGCAACCATATAGAACAAGCAGGCTCTTATGTAGACGGTAGCAGAGTAAGGTTTGACTTTACACACTTCTCCGCTTTGACCCCTGAAGAAATAGGCACGGTAGAAGCATTGGTTAACAACGAAATTCTTGCAGGCTCCCCCATTACCTGCACGGAAATGCCTATTGAAGAAGCTAAGGCTATGGGCGCAATGGCGTTGTTCGGCGAAAAGTATGGCGATGTTGTACGTGTTGTAAAGATGGGCGACTTTTCTACTGAGCTTTGCGGCGGTACTCATCTTGACAACACCGCAAAGGCAGGCTTGTTCAGAATAGTTTCCGAAAGCTCTGTTGCGGCAGGTGTAAGACGCATTGAAGGTATTACAGGCCTTAATGTTATATTCCAGATGAAGGAAGAAGAAGCGCTTGTTAACAAAATCGGTGCAACCCTTAAAGCTGCAAACAAGGCTGAGCTTTTGCACAAGGCAGAAAGTCTTGTGAACGAAACAAAGGCATTGAAGAAAGAGCTTGACAGCCTTAACCAGAAAGCCGCTTTGGCAAAGGTTAACGCAGCTGCTGATAATGCTGAAGATATTAAGGGCGTTAAACTTGTTAAGGCGCGCTTTGACGGCGTTGGTGCTGATGCACTTAGAACCGCTATTGACGCAGTGAAGGACAAGGAACCTTTGGCTGTTTGCGTATTCGCTTCCGTTGACGGCGAAAAGGTTATATTTGCAGCAGGTTGCGGCAAGGATGCGGTAGTAAAGGGCGCACATGCCGGTATGATTCTTAAGAACATCTCCCCCATCGTTGGCGGCGGCGGCGGCGGCAGACCTGACAACGCTTCCAGCGGCGGCAAGATTCCTGCCAAAACCGCAGAAGCGCTTGAAGCTGTTAACGCAGTGCTTGAAGCACAGATAAAATAACGAGGTATAGATATGGATTGTTTGTTCTGCAAAATTATAGACGGCGCCATCCCCTCTTCTAAAGTGTACGAGGATGATAAAATTTATGCTTTCAAGGATATAAATCCACAAGCCCCTGTTCACGTGCTTGTTATTCCTAAAGTGCACATAAGCTCTATGGACGAGGTTAACGAAGCTAACGCAGAAAGCGTTAAACACATTTTTGTTATGATCCCTCAAATTGCAAAAAGCTTGGGGTTGGAAAACGGATATAGAGTTATCTCTAATTGCGGCGACGACGGTTGTCAATCCGTAAAGCATTTGCATTTTCATATACTCGGCGGCAAAAAGCTGAACGAGAATATGGCATAGTATCAGGTAAACAGGTATGTTAAGATACAGACCTGCCGCTTTGGTTTGCCTTGCAATTACTGTAGGCATAGCGGTAGGTCTGTATTTTGATTTTTGGGTACCAATTGTTTTAATGTCTCTTATGTGGTCTGTTACAATGCTTATACGCCCCGTACGAAGATTTAGAGCGCTACTTATAATATCCGTTTTGATATTCGGTGCAGGTTCATTATACGGAGGGATATACGAGCATTTTAACAGCAACGCAGTAACCGATGATATGACCTATTCTTTTGAAGCCATAGTTACGGAAGCGCGCCCCACAGTACACGGATACCGCGCAACCCTTGAGGTAACCAAAAGTGATGACGGTTTAAAAGGTAAAAGTGTTTACATATACGCAGACGAACCACTTGAAGCAGGCGATGGAGTTTGCGTTGATGCACACTTAAAGGAAGCGGTACGCTCTGCAAAAGGCAACGGCATTGATTATAACGCTTTCGGCGCGGTAAATAAAAGCGAAAAAATACAACTAAAGGGTTTTAAATATGAGCTTTTGAAAATACGAAAATGTATTTCCGATTTTATATACGATAACTTCAGCAATAAATCCGCCGCCTTTTACAACGCAATTATAACGGGTGACAGAAGCGGCATTAACGACAATCTTAACGGGAGCTTCTCCAGGTCAGGACTTTCTCACATACTTGCCATATCGGGGCAACATTTTTCTATTTTGGTGTACAGCATATATACCTTTCTTATGCTTACGATACAGCGAAAAAAGCTTGCCAGTGGCATCTGTATTGTGCTTTCGATTTTCTACACTGCACTTGTGGGTGCTACCCCGCCCATATTAAGAGCCAGTATTATGTGCTGTGCGGTTTTCGCCGCAAATATGGCAAGCGTGCGTATCGACAGCGTAACTGCGCTTTGCGGCGCACTTGCAGGTATTGTTGTTTTTTCACCTTATGCCAGCGCCAGTGTAGGGCTACAGCTTTCTTTCTTGGCAACCTTAGGCATTCTTACACTAAGCGAGATTACCAAACGCAGAGGGAACGGATATATCAAATCCAAGCTAATTTCCTTGATTGTAACACCTACCCTTATTACATTTGCCGCTAATTTGTTCTGCTTGCCGGTATTGCTTTGCAGTTTTGATTATGTTTCTGTCATTGCACCATTTACAAATTTAGCGGTCAATCTGTTTGTTGCGCCTTCCCTGGCAGTATCTGTACTTTCGTTACCGATATTCTTATTTGCCCCAAAGCTTAAAGAGCTTGTTTTTGTTAATGATTATATATTCGATATTATCAAATCCATATCGGACTATGCGGCATCCCTATCCTTTGCCACCTTTTCTGCTTATTTGCCATTCATAAAGTTGATTGTAATACCTGCCACTGCGGCAATAATATTAGCCCTTACAATAGAAAGAAAACACATTTTTAAAGTAGGAGCCTTGTGTTTAACCATTATTATAATACTTGTTTCACTTTGCGTTACGGGGCATAGTAAAAGCTTAAATAATAACAATCTTATTTACGCACACGATGACGCGTATAACGCCTTTGTTCTTTATAACAACGGAGAAAGCGCCATACTTATAGACGGCTACGGCAACGGAAAATTCAGTGGCATACTACTTGAGCACTGCGTTACACATCTGGACGGATATGTGATAACAAACGGCACCAAAGATACCCTAAAGAGGCTAACCCAAACACTTAGTTACATAAGTATAGATAAAGTTTATATTCCTGACAGATATAAGGGCGGAAGTTTAGAAACAGATGTTGCGAAAACGGGTTGTGATATGTTATACTATGATAACGAGTTGTGTTTTCCTAACTTTAAGCTACGGGAAAAGCAGGGCGATTATGCTTTACAGGTAAAAAACAATGATACAATTATAACCATTTTAAGTGGAAATAAAGTTGGGTTTTCTGCGCCGTGCAAAGCTTTGATCGTTACTGAGAGATGTATTTATAACGAATTGCCCCCACAGCTAATTCCAAATAATTACAAGCATCTGTTTATATTTGATACAAGCGATACATATTTTACAAACTCTATTAAGCGCGGTGCAAAAAGCGTTACAGAATACAAAACCAAAATTGAGCTTAGTTTTGGCAAAAACGGATTACGAGAGGTAAAGGAATGAACGAAGATTTATTGAAGGCCGCTCTTAAAAATGCGGTTTCAGGAAAATGCTTTTTCCTTTGCGGCGACGAGGAATACACCAAAGACCATTACGTAAAGCAAATGCTTAAACGTATTGAATCTTTACCTATGCCTGAATTCAATTTAATACGTTTCAGCGGCAAAGATTTTACCCCGTTTGCATTAGCAACCGCTTTGGAAGAGTTGCCTTATATGTCCGACTACAAGCTGATTATAATAGAAGAACTGGATTATGGGAAGCTAAGTGATAGCGTCGTTTCAGATATTATTACTGCACTGGATACAATGCCGGAATACGTAAATGTACTATTTGTAGCCAAAAGCAATGAGCTTTCTGCTAAAATCATAGGAAAAAAAGAAAAAGCGGCGATAAGTGCACTTATAGAATTCACCGAAAAGAACGGCATATTTACCGTGTTTGAAAAAGAAACGGGCGCAAAGCTTAAAAAGTGGATAAAGCGTCACTTTGATGCGGCAAATACAGAAATTACCGAAAGTGTACCCGAAACAATGGTTAATGTTTGCGGGGAAGATATGTACACGCTAAAGGGAGAGGCGCTTAAACTGATTTCGTACTGCAAGGGGCGAACTGTCACGGATGATGACGTTATAAATGTGTGTTGCTCCAACAAAAGCTTTAGAGTTTTTGACCTTACCAAAGCTTTAACCGCAGGTAACACCGCAAGGGTGCACGATATATATAACTTCCTTATAAACAGCGGCGTTTCCCCTTATATGTTAATAAATATGCTGTCATCATGCATTACAGATATCACCGTAACGAAAGCAGGTCTGGAAGACGGAAAAAGCCTTGCCGAAATAGCTAAGGCGTTAAAAACCTTTGAATGGGCTGTACGCAACTACGCCCCCTATGCGCGCAAGGTAAGTTTTGATTTTTTGGATTACGCCGCTGACAAATGCAACGAATGTGCGGTTGCGTTAAAAAGCTACCGTAACGACCCTGCCTGCACCGTGGAAATTTTTTTATTGAGGCTTGCGGCTTATGAAAAAAATTAAGCTAAAATACCCGTTGCTTGTTGAAGGTAGTTACGACAAAACACGTGTATGTGCCGTTGTTGAGGGCACTGTAATAATCGGCGGCGGATTTGGTGTATTTAACGCAAAAGAGAAAATTTTGCTTTTAAGGCGTATAACCGATAACGGAAAGCTTTTAATATTAACCGATAGCGACAACGCCGGAAGGCTTATACGCAACAAGCTTAAAGGCTATTTAAAATCAGAAAACATTATAAATATTTACACACCGTCTATTACCGGTAAAGAAAAAAGAAAAAAAGCTCCCTCCAAAGAAGGTCTGCTTGGTGTAGAGGGTATGAGTAACGAGATTTTATACGATTTGTTACTACCCTATTCTGTGTGCGACAGCACAAAAGCGACAGAAGAAATAACAGCGGCAGAGCTATACAATGCAGGGCTTGTAGGCGGAGAAGAAAGCGCATTAAGACGTAAAGCTTTTTGCGCCGCCGCAAATCTGCCGGACACGCTTACGCCGAAAGCACTTAGAGAGGCGATAAACATCTTAGGCGGAAAGACCTATTATACAAAAATTATGGAGAAACTTGGATGAAAACCGTATCGTTTTGCACCCTTGGATGCAGAGTTAATCAATACGAAACGCGCGCATTGCAAGAGCTGTTTGTGAATAACGGCTATAAAGCCGTACCCTTTGGGGAGATATGTGATGTGTGCATAGTTAATACCTGCGCGGTAACAGAGGAAAGCCAGCGCAAAAGCGCACAGATGATACGCCGCGCATTAAAATGCTGTAACGATGTGCGTGTTTGCGGCTGTTTCTCTCAACTGTGTGAAAAGTTTGATAACATTAAGCGCATAACCGGTTGTTTTGACAAAGGCAGTCTGCAGGATTTTTGCGTGCACAACAAAACAGAAAAGAACTACGAGCTGTTAAACATAGGCTTTACAAATTCCGACAAGCTTATTGGTGTTTCCAAAACCCGTGCATACTTAAAAATTCAGGACGGTTGCAACGGAAAATGCACCTATTGTATTATTCCGAAATTGAGAGGTGCAAGCCGTTCACGCCCTGCAGAAGATATAATTAAGGAAGCAACACGGCTTGTAGGCTTGGGATATAAAGAAATCATACTTACCGGAATTGAAACTGCGGCTTATAACTATATGCCTATTTATAAGCTTATTGAAAGAGTTGCCGCTATAGAAGGATTGAAGCGTTTACGCCTTGGTTCTTTGGACCCAAATGTTTTAAATGATAGCTTTATCAAGACCGTTGTGGATACACCAAAGCTTATGCCCCATTTTCATCTTTCCTTACAATCGGGCTGTAGCAGTGTGCTAAAGCGCATGAAGCGCCCATATACCGCAGAAAAAGCAAAGGAGCGTATATTGGCGTTGCGGAGTGCTAAGCCAAACGTAATGCTGTCTGCAGATATAATTTGCGCTTTCCCGCAGGAAACCGAAGAAGAATTCAAAGAAACTGCGGAGTATCTGAAAGAGATAGGCTTTTTACATATTCATGCATTCCCCTATTCCAAGCGCCCCGAGACGGAAGCAGCGGAGATGGAAGGGCAGATTCCCGAAGAAGAAAAGCGACACCGCATGAGCCTGTTTTTAGATGTTTGTAATGAAATGAAAACCAACATACTGAAATCTAAAATAGGCACCGAAACAAAAATACTTGTTGAAAAACTTACCGGTTGTGTTGCCCACGGACACAGCGACGACTTTTGCGAAACGGCTGTAAAAACAAACCGCCCTGTTTCGGTGGGCGACATTATTGAATGCCGTGTGACCGATGTACAGGACGGAAAGCTTATTTGCCGGCTTATTTAGTTGTAAATAATTTGGTATTCACCTTCGACAGAGCTGTCGGGGGTGAATTTTTCTTTTAATCCGCTGCTTACATAGATTTCGTTTTCAGTTACAAAAACGGTTTCAACATCTAAGCTTTCTGCAACAATTTTGGCATTCTCCATACCCATTACAAAAAAAGCTGTAGAAAGCCCGTCTGCCAAAGCCGCATCTTTTGCTATAACAGTAACGGAAACCAAGCCGCTATCCGCAGGTTCTCCGCTTTGGGGATCAATAATATGATGATAAAACTTACCATTTTCCACAAAGTTCCTAAAATAAGAGCCGCTTGTAACAACTGCACATTCACCCAGCAAAAGCGTACCCAAAAGCCCACCGTTTCCTTTAGGAGAATTGATGCCTATGCTCCATTTTTTGCCGTCAGGTTTACTGCCAACGGTTGCAATATTTCCACCCAAAGAAATAACTGCACCATCAACGCCTTGCGATTTAAGATGCTCCCGCAAAACATCTGATGCATAGCCTTTAGCTATACCTCCAAAGTCAGCCGCTCCATCGCCTTCAATACATATTCCCTCTTGCTTAAAAACAATCTTACTCTCGTTAACAAGCTTTATGGATTCCGCAATTTTGTCTTCTGAAGGGACGTTATAATTACCCGTTGTAAAACCCCAAAGCTTTACCAAGGGATAAACACAAGGGTTATACGCACCTTCAGTCAACGTGCATATTTCGTTAGCCAGCCCGCAAAGGGTATAAAAATGGCCCTTATCTTCCACAAGCTCGCCTCGGTTTAATGCCGAAAGCTTGCTGCCTTTAGCGGTTACGGAAAACTGACCTTCCAAATCATAAAGCAACTCAAGGCAAGAATTTGCGGCATTTTTATTGCCACCGTAAATACAGATTGAAACATTTGTATCCATTGCGGTGCCGTAGGCATAATAAGGATCTACCCTGTCTTCCTCACAGGAAGACAGGGCGAATATTGATACTAAAATAATAACAGATAATAGCCTTTTCATTTGAATTCTTAAGTGTTTTGAACAGGAAAGTCAACTATAAGCTGTGCATCAAACTTAAGTATCTGTGCAGCATCAAGGCTGTTAACCGAACCGTCACCGTTTACGTCAGCAATAACAAGAGCTTCATCGCTAAGTGAAGCAAGCTGTGCGTCGTGCTTAAGAACCTGTGCGGCATCCAGACTGTTTATTGTCTCGTCACCGTTTACATCACCGTAAATAACATCTGCTGTTTCATCAGAGCTTTCGTCGTCAAAGCTTTCCTCGGATTCAGAGGATTCATCAGCTTCGGAGCTTTCTTCAAATCCAGAACTTTCTGCAGATTCGTAGCTTTCTTCAGCCTCGGAAGACTCAACAATTTCTTCAGAAGATTCTATGATTACTTCAGAAGATTCTATAATTTCTTCAGAAGATTCTACGTTTTCTTCGGAAGAATCATCGGAAGAACCGCCTTCCTCGCCGTATGCTTCGATTTCGTCGTACTGGCAGCAGTACATATCTGTAATTATCATTATGGAAAGCGTGTTTGTGCCATTGATTTCCACAGGTATATGAATATCAAAGAACTGATCAGAATTAGTATCACCGTAAAGAGGAGCACCGTCAATAGCCGTCTTTTCCAAATCGGAGGAAACATAATATATAGTATCGTTTATAAATACGGTACCGAATGCTCTGTTGGAGGCAACACGAACACCCTTAAACACGATTTTTCTAATATCAGTTGCTTCATCAAATTCGAAAGTATAAGTTATTGTTTTGCCGGTACCCATCCACTCGATGGTATGATAATCGTTCTTGAGGTCACCGTTCCACTGAACATAGCCGTCACCGCGGTAACGGCCGTCGGTAGCCATAATACCGTCATCGGATATGGCGGAAGTGTTTGCGGATATGGTATAGGACTTACGGAAAAGAATATTGCCTTCGTTAGGAACAACTTCGGGAAGGTCATCGGATTCTTCCTCGGAGCTTTCTTCTTCGCTGTAGTTGGGGTCGCGTTCGTTTACGATTATTGTGAGCTCATCAGCTTTTTCCAGCTTCATATTGTAAGAGCACACGGTAAAACCTGTTTCTACTTTTGCATTTCTCACAACATCGCCGTCTGCGTTGCGAACCTCAAGTTTGGGGCCGTTGAGGTTCTTTATAAACTTGTAAACCGAGGTGCCGTAAGGAACATTGCTGAGGGTATTGCCTTCAATTACATAATCGCATCCATCGATAACACCTATGGAGTTATCTTCTTCGGGAACAACGGGAGGAGTTGCAGTACCGTTTGCAATTGCTTCTGCTTCTTCCTGTGTCTTTGCAAGCGCTATATACTCAATATCCATATATTCGCCAGCGTTAGCATTGCCTGCAAAGTAATCTAAACGAATGCCGTAAATATCGCCGTTCCAATAATCTATTTCACTAAGATCTACAATTTGTGTTGCCCAAACGCCTGCTTCGCTTGCATGATGGAACCTGGTCGATTTGCCGCCGGTGGCACCGGTAACACTACCTGCACAAAGAAAAATTTCCATCTCAGGGGTTGTTACATTAGTGCCGGTCTTGTACTTCATTACAATATATTTATACTCATCAGCACTAAGAGTTTCAACACCGCCTGCAAGAGAATAATAAATATAAGGGTCGTTGGTATCATAAGGTACAGAAAGCCTTAAATTGTTGTCAACAAGGCTTGCTTCGGTAGCGTTTTGATAGCCACTGCCTACCACATTAACAGCCCCTTCGTTGTCGAACCTAAGATAACTTGCATCAAAACGCAAAGGAATAACAGGTTCAAAGCTACCCTGTTCTGCACGTTCCGTAGTGGTAACCAAAGCCACACCGTTGATTACGGAACGGATAGCGCCGTCGCTGGGACGATTTACAAGTTCATCACCCACAACCATTGTAGAGGAACCGCCGCCGTCCACATTGATACAGCTGTTAACGCCCATCTGCAAAAGGAAGTCTGCCTGGTCTGAAAATTTAAAACCTGCGCTCCACATAGCATTTCTGCCATCGTTCTGAAGGAAGAAAAGCTTGCCGTCGTTTTTCCAACCTATTATCGTGGAAGGATAAGCGTCGCTACCTACCAGACCTGCGGAAACACCGTCCAAAACTGCAGGACCGTGACCGCCGATGACAAGCTTGGAATCTGCCCAATTGTTCTTTCTGCCGGAAACATCGCTAACGCTGATGTCAATTTCTATCTTATCGCCGATAACATAATCTTTAACATTTTCAATAGCTGCGCCTCTTGCGGTAAGTACAACCTTGCCTTCACCAAGAGTAGCCTTGGTTTCGCTTTCAGCAGGGTAAATTGCAGATACTGTACCCTTTACCGTGGTATCGAATCTAAACTCACCTTCTATATCGGTAAGCTCAATTTCGTAAGCATCTGCAAGTGCGTAGTTATTGGTAAGGTCGCTTGTGTAAACAACCAAAGTATCATGTGCGGGCAAACGGTTAAGCGCCGTTGTGGTGGTAACTATTTCTTTGCTTGTGTTTCTTACATCAAGAGATACAACAGGCTGACCTATCATAGGTTGATAGTCCTTGGTGATACCGAAAGCCCAAAAGTAACCGAAGCCTTCACCGTTGGTGGTATAGGTGCATTCGTTTTCTATCTGAGAAGAGCAGTAAACAATACCGTCATTAACAAGAACACCGCGAGGGACGGTAAGAACCTGAGTGGTAACATTTGTGTTACTGTGAACCTGTGTCATCCAAAGGTCGCC
Source organism: Clostridia bacterium (assembly GCA_017397955.1). Taxonomy (GTDB): domain Bacteria; phylum Bacillota; class Clostridia; order Oscillospirales; family CAG-382; genus SIG636. The sequence continues at coordinate 81,094 of JAFQHL010000008.1, read as the reverse complement.
GTTTATTGCCGCAACAACATCGCTGTTTTCGTTAGCTGCATTATAATCGGTGACATAAGTGGTAAGGTTATTTTTACCTGCTATACTGTCACGCTTAAGGATTTCCAAATCAAGAGTTTTGTCTGCAAGGTCAAATTCCACAATATTCACTTTTTGCAAACCATATTTACTGGTCTTTGCCAGAGCCAGTTTGGTAAAATAAACACCATCATATATCTCCGAAGCGGACCCGTCGTTTTCGCCAATAAATATAGGTAGTGCGGAAGTGATAAGTGTTGCAGGCAACATCATAATCACAGCTAAAAGTAGTGCCAACATTTTTTTCATACTATTTATTCTCCTTCTTTATTCAGGTTTCACCCTGATTCCTTTCAACCTCATAAAATGATTGCTAAGTGTTACAGTACCGCCGGTTTCGGTCTCAAAGCTATGGTTGTAGCCGAAGGTGTCCTTGTAAACGGCATAGACTTTTTTTCCGTCAGAAAAAGTAATTACAACACGCTGCCCCTGTTCCATCGGAGTTTCTCCAACCAGATATTTCAACTAAACCGCCTCCCCGTTTTTCTCTTCAAAAACCGTATCTGCAAGTAAATTATCGCCGTCTGCCGCTGTAGTTGCAAGAATGTCACATCTTTCGTTATAAGCGTGACCAGCGTGTCCTTTTACCCACACAAATTTTACGCCGTGTTTTTTTAGCAAGGATAAAAGCTTTTCCCAAAGGTCGGGATTTAGGGCAGGTTGGTTGTCGGATTTTTTCCAGCCGCGCTTTTTCCAGCCTTCTGCCCATCCAAGAGTTACCGCATCTACCAAATACTTAGAGTCGCTGTAAAGCGTAACATTGCAAGGCTCTTTCAATGCCGCAAGACCTTCAATTGCTGCCATGAGCTCCATACGATTGTTTGTAGTAAGCCTATAACCTGCAGAAAGTTCTTTTTCTCTGCCGTTATACACAAGCACCGTGCCATAACCACCGTTACCAGGGTTACCTCTACAGGCACCGTCGGTATATATCTCAACATTCTTCATAACGTATCCTTTTTAAGTCTGCGTATATCCTTGCCGCAGAAAGGCAATACCGTATATTCACCGCTAAGGCGGGAATATATTCTTTCCTTATAGTTGTTTTCTATCTCTTTAAGGCTTAAATTGGTGGTAACTATTGTAGAAAGTCCATTTACAATTCTGTGATTTATAAGATTAAAAAGCACGGACAAGGTAAACTGAGTATTAAACTCAGTACCCAAATCATCAATAATCAAAAGCTCACAGTTATAATATCTATCCGTATCCACGTTAATATCCTTGCCAAAACGCTCTGCCTCGAAAGCATTTACTATGTTTGCGGCGCTTTCATACACCACGGTGTAGCCCTTGCGTATAACCTCTCTGCCGATTGCGGAAGCCAAATGAGTTTTCCCTCTGCCTGCGCCGCCAATCATCAAAAGGCTTTCCGAGCCTGTGGAAAAATGCTTTGCATATGCCTTGCAATACTCAACTACAAAGCTCATTTGCTCCCTTACAGAAGCACCGCTTTCAGTAGTGCCTGCATAGTATCCCATTTCCAGTGTGTCAAAGCTTTGATTTTCCAAAGCCTTGCCCAATCCGGAGCTGTAATAGGCGCGTTTTGCTATCGCTTCTCTTACACAATTGCAAATTTTTGTATCTATATACCCTGTGTCATTACAAAGCTTACAGCTATACACGGGCATATCATAATCCGTTGGATAACCGTTTTCCGAAAGCAATCTGTGTTTTTCTTCAATAAGCTGCTCATGTTCATTATACAATGCATTTGACTTACTTTCAAAATCTTTGTCTCCCACCATACCGATGCTTAAAAGTCTGGGACCTATGGAAGCAACTGCTTTGTTAATACTTTTAAGCGCGGGGATTTTAATCTCAAGCTCTTTCTCTCTAAGTCTTGCTTCTTCCAACGCCCGCATTCTTTTTTTATCAAGCTCTGCAAAAGCGCGATTTCTCTCTTCGTAAAACATAAGTACTCCCCAAAAGACAAGCGCTTACTCGTCCTTCTTTATAAATCCCTTTTTTGCGGCTGCCGTAAAATATTTTTCAATATCATATTCGCTGTTTTCTGCCGCTTTTTCTTCTTTGTGCTTAACATCAAGTTTTTCTGCATCATCAACGGTACGTACGCCTTTTGCATACCATTGCTCTATTATTTTTGACATATAAGGGAATTTCAACTCCCCTATTCTGTCAATAGTAAGTTCATAAGCTCTCTTAACAAGGTCAAAGCTTAGCTTCATTTCACCAAACCAGCGATCAGTATATCCACGTTCTTTTGATGTAAGCTCTCTGTTGCCTATGCCGCAAAGTTTTCTAAGCCTTGCTGTTTTGCTGTTAACTGTACGTTTTGATTTAATATACCCTTCCAAAGCCTCATAAGTAGTAATGCCGTCATCACGAATAGACATTGCGATGTTAAAAATATACGACATACTTTGCTTTCCGGTAGAAACGCAAAACTCTATTATCCCGCATATCATCTCTGCACTCATACCGTAGTAATCGTACAAAGAATAAAGAGTGTTTAGGTCGTTTCGATTAAGCTGTTTTTCTAAAACATCACAAGCAAAAGCGGTCACAACCTTAAACCCGTCATCGTTATCAATGGCTTCTGCCAAATCCTCGTTGTCGTAATTAGACATCGTGTTCTTTGTACATTTCTTGGATTTATCTTCGGCGGCACATATAATCCCCTCATTTGTAAGCATATCGACTGCGTTTGCCACAGTCTCCGCGGGAAGCTCAACACGCGCAGACAACCTTGTCGGGTCTGCAACGCCATCCTGCGCTACGGAAAGAAGCACCTTAAGCTCTGCTTCTCCCATTTTCTTCAACGTCTCAGGGGGTAATTTTGCCATTATAAAGCAATCGCCAACATTAGCATTTAAACGCAGACATTTTTTTATTGCCATTATAAACATCCTTTTGGTTTCTTTATAAGTTTTCGGCTTATCAGCTTGCACTGTCAGCGGGACACACAGAAACGCACATGCTATTTTTTTCTGCCAAATTGCCCATTATCTCTATCGTGTAATCAATCTTTAGCTTTCCGCCAAGAGGACCTATATCGCTGTTAAGGCTTTTTGTATTAACACGAAGGTTCATATTTCTGTATCCGTTATGACATACACAGTCACAGCTGTCACCCGGCAAGAACACAAGGTTTGTGTTAATTTCTCCGCGATGGCTTATAAGAACGACACCGTTTTGAAGCATAACAGATGTGCTTGCTGTAACGCCGTCATCAAAAATTTCATCATAATTCAACGATAGCTTTTCGCCGTTTATTATCATAATGCCGCTATAGCTTTCACAACTTTCATGAGCTTCGGGGACATCCCCCGCAACACACATATCCCTATAGTTAAGCTTTTTATTAGTAACCATTATTTCAACAGGCATTTTCATAATATTAAAAACTTTCTATATCAATACAATTCACCTTGCCAACCGCATCCTTCTTCATAAATATGCGGGCAAGATGTTCAAAACATTCGGGAGCATCGCTTACATAATATTCAGCATCGCCTTCACTCACGAAATCGGCACCCAAAAGTTTTGAAGCGGCAACTACCGCCTCCTTACCTGAATTAACAAGTGTGCTTCCGTTTAAAACTTGACTTATAACATCGCTTAGATGAGGATAATGTGTACACCCCAAAATAACGGCATCCGCATCAAAGCTAACAGTAGGCTGTAAATATTCCTTTGCAAACAGCATAGCGGCTTCACCATGAGTATATCCGTTTTCAACAAGCGGAACAAACATAGGGCAAGGGACTGAGAGCACTTCTATTGAGCTGTCGATTTTTTTAATAGCGCGTTCATAAGCATTACTTTTCACTGTAGCCGCAGTACCTAAAACTGTCACTCTTCCCTTACCTGCAGATGCTATTTCTGCAGCCTTTTTTGCCGCAGGCTCTACAACTCCAATTATGGGTACATCAAATTTACTATTTAATTTATCCATTGCATTTGCACTTACCGTACCGCAAGCAACAATTATAAGAGAAGCTCCCTTATTTATTAAAAATTTAGTATCTTGAAAAGCGTAACGGCAAATAGTATCTGCCGATTTTGTTCCATAAGGTACCCTTGCAGTATCGCCAAAATATATGTACTTTTTATTTTTGAACAACTTTTCAAATTCTGCTGCAGCGGTAAGCCCGCCAAGACCTGAATCAAAGATACCGATAGTTGTGGCCATCTGCACTCTCTCCGTAATTACATAATCAATAAAGCAAATTCTCTATCTCTGTACGAGTAGGTATGGAAGCAAATCCCCCTACTTTTGAAGCGGAAATATTTGAAGCCGCAAGTGCATATTTTGTAGCTTTGTCAACTTCAAAATTCCGTACAAAATCACTACAGAAAGCACCAACAAAACATTGATGCTCTGCTGTAATATCCACAGCCTGAAGTCCCGGGGACATCAAAAGCTCACAATACTTGCCGTCATATATGTATGCACCTTTTCCACCAAGCTTAAGCACAGCAAACCTAAGGGGCATTTTTTCAAATAAGCAAATGCAAGCGCGTAAATAATTCTGTGTGGAATCTGCACGAATGCCTGTTAAAACTTCTATTTCCTTATCACCGGTTATAATAATGCTGTCACTTTCCAAGGTATGCAATCTAACATTCTCGTATGCACCGGTAGCATCTAAAACAAATGGCAATTCTTCATCCCTGCAAAGAGATGCAACATTATTAAGCACTTCAATATCCGTTTCAAGGGTTGCTGTAACAACCGCAGGCTTTGATTTAAAAGCAGCCTCCGCATTAGAGCAAGATAGCTTAGCGGATGCACCTCTAAAGTTTATGCCTCCACCAAGACCGTATTCCTCCAACAAGTAAACCGAAAGCCCTGTTTGATTTACAGGGTCTTTTACTATATAGTTAGTGTTAACATTGTCATCCTTTAGATATCTTATTAGTCTGTCACCTTGCTCATCATCGCCAACACGTGTAGCCAGCGTGGAAGTGGTTTCAGAACGACTGACAGCGACAGCGGTATAAGCACCGTTACCACCTGGAGTGAAGGAGTATCTATCTTTAGAGTTTACAATTCTGCCACCGTTTGGCGCATAAGGAACATTAAGCAGTATATCCATTGTGGCTGTACCGATAGTAAGAACAGAATCTCTCATAAAGCACCTCCAATAAAGAAAAAACAACAAATATGTATACATATACACACTTATTTTCATATAAAGTATACACCAATAAATATTTTTTGTCAATATATCATAGGAGTATTAGATATACCGCACAAAAAAATTATACACATATTTAAAGTCAAAGTTAAAACCTCCTATAACGGATCTGAGCGTTATAGGAGGTTATTTGAGTAATTCTAACTTTTCGCTATGCTGTTGTCAACAAAAGAAGATCTTTTATCTAAGCTTCTTTTTAGCGATAATAGCAGTTGCGCCTGCAGCAATCATAGAAAGGATTGCAAACATAGCAATTCCGCTATCACCGGTAGCAGGTGCGTTGCTAACTACCTTGTAGGTTGCACGAATTTGTGCATCGCCGGCAACTGTAAAGGTGGTATTTGCATCGTTTTCGTTGCCAAACTCTCCGTCGCCTGCGGAAACAACCCACTTATCGAATACATAGCCTTCGGGTGCCGCATCAGCAGTTATATTCAATACTGTACCAAATGCATAACCGTCAGGATTTTCGTCCGATATGCTACCGTTTTCAGCAGATACATTATAGAGGATATAGGTATACTCTGCGCGGATGACAACATCGTCGGAGTTAACATTTACTGTTGTTGTAGAAGCATAAGGATCCGCAATTTCAGCATCTCCTTCTACAACGATCCACTTGTCAAATTGCATATGTTCGGGAGCGGTATCAGCAATTATTGTAATTATATCGCCGCTTACTACGTACTCATTATCGCTGCTGTACTCACCATTAACTATATCTACATCCAAAGATTCAACATAGTTTGCGGTAACAGTTGCATCGCATGTAAGTGTAAGAGTTGTTTCAACTGCATCAATGTCAGCGATTACAACGTCGCCTTCTTTCACAGTCCAACCTATAAATACATAGCCATCGGGAATATTAGCAGTAATAGTAACTACTGTGCCTTCTGCATATTCGCCACCGCCTATGCCGTTTTCAACTGTCAAAGTATAGACTGTTTCAGGCTCGTCAGTAGACTCGGAGGATTCGGAATCTTCAGAAGATTCAGAATCTACAGGAAGTTTAACATATTCCGCACGAACAACAACATTCTTATTACCAACAGTAATGGTTGTGGTAAGCGCAGAATCATCTTCAATTATTGAATCGTCACCTTCAACAACTACCCAGCCGGCAAACTCATAGCCTTCAGCAGGAGCATCTGCAATAATTGTTACAACGTCGCCGGTAAGATAGCAATCCTTGGAATCGCTTTCGCTAACAGCACCGTTTATTACTTCAATAGTGTAAGCTTCTACATAAGTAGCTTCGATTACAGCATCGGAATTTACAGTAACATCGGTCTGTTCTGCATTAGCATCAGCTATAACAACTTCACCTCTTACAACATTCCAACCCGTAAATACGTTACCTGCAGGAATAACTGCGGTAATTTCTACGGTAGAGCCGATTGCATAGCTACCGCCACCGTTACCGTTGTTAACGGTAAGGTCAACCATAATAGGAGTATATTCTGCACGAACAACTATATCACTATCGCCAACGGTAAGCGTTGTAGTAAGAGCAGAGGCATCTTCTATAACACCGTTGCCTTCAACAACTACCCAGCCTGCAAACAACATACCTTCGGGAATTTCATCTGCAATTATGGTAATAACATCGCCATTATTATAGTGGTCAGCCTTGTCATCATCGGAAACAGCACCGTTAATTACGTCAACGGTATAAACCAAAGTGCAATTAGCTTTTACTGTAGCATTGCCGTTAACAACAACCGTAGTAGACTCAGCATTGGCATCAGCGATTACAGCATCACCCTCAACTACGGTCCAGCCATCAAAGATATAACTGCCTTCGGGTACTGTGAATTCAATTTCTGCGGTTGTGCCGTAGATAAACTCACCACCACCTGTGCCGTTTTCAACAGTCAAGGTGTACTTAACATCGGTATATGTAGCTTCTATAACTACGTCACCGCCTACAACCGTAAGCGTGGTAGAAGCGGAACTTGCATCGCCCAATGTGCAATCGCCGGAAACAATTTTCCAACCTGCAAACTGCTTATGAGCTTCAGGAGCATTAGCTGTTATATCAATGACAGTGCCAACTTTATAACCGTCTTCAGAGATGTCATCGGATGCGATTTCACCTTTATTAACGGTAACGCCGTAAAGTATATCCTTATATACAGCACGAACGGTTGTCGCTTCGTTAGAGGTTACAATTGTAGTGCTTGCAGAATATTTATCAGTTATTACGCAGTTACCTGTAACTACTTCCCAGTGGGAGAATTCCATATGAGTAGCAGGTGTGTTTGCTGTAATTGTGGTGGTAGTAGCGTTTGCGAAGTTGCCGCTGCCTGTACCGTTTTCTACGGTCAAAAGATATTCTCTGTCTTTATAAGTTGCAGTAACTGTACTGTCAGTACCTGTAATTACGGTTGTATGAGGATTGCTTATATCGGAAATCTGTGCATCACCTGTTACAACCCATTTGTCAAATACCTTTTCAGGATCACTGTTGTCATCGGCAATTATCGTAACTGTAGTGCCTTTTACATAATCACCGTCGCCGCTACCGTTTTCAACTACCAAGCCGTAAAGCTTATCTTCGTAAACTGCGCTAATCTTAGCATCGGAGGAGCCAACGGTAAAGGTAGTTTCAGAAGAATCGCTGTCGGCAAATTCGCCTTCACCATCAACAGCCCAACCTACAAAGTTCTTGTGAGGAACTTCTGCTGCGCTGATATTGATAACGTCACCGTCATCATACTGATTGTCAGCTGCGGGATTGCTTATTGTAACGTTTTCATCTGCGGTTACTTCAAAAGTACTTTCAGTACCGTAGATTTCAATTTCGCCAAGTCTAAGGACGGGGTCAGGATAAAAGTTATCATACAAGGGGGCATACGCGGTAGAAAGCGTAACAATTACATATCTGCAAGAAACATCATTGCTTGCTTCAATTTCATACCTGCAAGCTACGCTTTCAAGTGTAGAATCCACACCAAAGTCTGCAAACTGAAGTACGCTGTAGCTGGTAGGTTCAATACAGCCGGAAGCTATCTGACCGATAAGAACGGCGTTACTGCCATCTGCATTGTTAGAACCTTCAAACTTAACGCCTTCCTGCATTAAGACTTGCGCTATGGGGTCACCTGCGTGAACGGTAACATTACCGGAAGTAATATCATAGTAATCGCCAAGATCGAAGATAAACTTAATCTCTTCCTTGGAATCACCGTAATAATCTGCCCAAAGTGCGCCGCTTGTCATAGGATAAAGCTGGTCGTTTACATAGGCACCTGTTGCGCTGTCTGAATCTAGGGTGCCGGCAACAAGCTCTACGTTGGATCCGGGTGCAAGGTTTTCGGGAACAGGCTGGTTAATTTCTGTATATACAGCCTTTATTTCAGCATCGCCTTCAACAATGTACTTATACACATCACCGTCTTTAACAACTTCGCCGGTGCTAACTTCCCAACCTTCAAGAACTGTACCTTCGGGAACTACGGGGGTAAGTATTATTTCGCTACCTGCCAAATAACCGCCTTCATCGTCACCTTCAAAGTAAACATCTGCGCCGTCAACGGTAACAACGTATCTTGCGGGGGTACCGTATATCTCAACTTCGCCAATTGCAATTTGACTATTTTGCATTATTCCCAAACCGGGGTAATTCAAATAGAAATCACTAGAAAGCTCAATAATTACATATCTGTGTCCAACGCTGTCTTCAACACCAATGTTAAGAAGCGCGGAGTTAGCAATCAAGTCAATACCATCTTCAAAGCTAAGGTCCGTATCTGTGGAAGCAACGGGGAACTTAACAAGCTCTGCCTTGTCACTGAAATCATCAGCATTTGCACCGTAGATTATAACCTCGTCAGTCAAAACAAAGCCTTCAAGCTTGGACATATTGATGACAACCTTGGAGATATCGTATGCTTCGCCTAAGTCATAGGAAAGAACAACGCCCTTGTTATCGGTTGCTATAAGCCAATTCCCTTCAGAAAGCAAGGGATAAAGCTGGTCTTTGGTATAGGAATCAGTACCGCTTACTGCACTACCCTGTTCAAGCTTAACGGGGGTATCTACGTTTACAAGGTTCTCGGGAACATCCTTGTATGTCCAAACGAAAACAGCCTTGATTTCGGAATTAGAGTTAACTACGGCAGTAGTTGTTGCAGAAAATTCATCAGCAATTTCAACATCACCCGTAACAACTTCCCATTTATAGAAAACATAGCCTTCAACGGGAGTATCAGCAGAGATGTTTGCTGTTTCACCGGGGAGATAATAACCAGTGCCGCTGCCGTTTGTAACTGCCAAATAGCAGGTATCTGTATAGGTTGCGGTAACGGTTGCATCACCTTTAACGGTTAATGTAGCTTCATCGCTTCCTGCGTTATCTACACTTGCTTCACCTTCAACAACCCAAGTATCAAACACCTCATTTTCGCCGGTAGCATCTGCGTAAATCTTTACTTCTTCGCCGTAGAGGAAAGAGCCTTCTGTTGTACCATCTTCAAAGGTACCGTTTTCAAGGGTTATAGTGTAATATATATCTTCATACTGAGAAGAGATAACTTCATCTTTGTTGCCAACGGTGAAGGTCCAACCATTGGGCGTTTCTTCGAAAGTGCCGGAGCCGTTTTCTGCAACCCATTCAACAAACTCTTTGTGGTCGATATCGTCAGCTACAATAAAAAGAACCGTACCGGGTGCATAAAGCCCATCATTAGAAGCGTTTGTTATTGTACCATTTTCAATATCAACAGAAACCTTAGCGAGTTCGCCCTTAACTTCAATTTCGCCCATAGCAATTTTACCATCGGCATAGGCTTTAACGATGATGTTGGTAAATCTATCAGCATCAAAGCCGCTTATCTCATACTGATAAGCGTTAGCGGAATTAACCGTAACTTCATTAGGGTAATTTGTAGTATCTGTAACGCCGGTATAATATGCTGTGCCGTCTGTAGCATCACCAAGATACACTTCGTTTCCGTCCGCATCAATACCGTATACCTCCACGGAATAAGGAAGGTCTGCATCGGCAGTATCGTTGAATGTCACAACAACACCGTCAACTGTAGACAAGGTGGCGAGCTTAACATCAACGGAAACAGCGCCGTCGTTGGAAAGGTTAAACAATGTATAATCAGACTTTTCGGTAAGAGGGTACCTGAGGTCGGTAAGGAAACCTGCTGCGTATTCACCATATTGGCCTTCATAGCCGTAGGCAATGGCATACTCAGCATCTGCTGCAAGGTTATTCTCTACATCGTCATGGTTGTCGATAGTAATGGTGTATGCGCCGCCACGACCGTATATAGTTTTTGTGAAATAATCTTCGCCGTTAGCCCAACCATAAGCTACAGCAAATTGTTCCAAGTTAGGATAAGGAACGGTGAAGGTATATTCATCGCCCTCTTCAGCGTCCGCCTTAACAATTAAGGGAACACATATATAGAACTGTCCGTCTTCAATAATACCCACTTCGCCGTATTCGATACCGCTGAAATCGAGGCCGAAGTGCTGGCCCAGACCGCTCTTGTAAGGAAGCTGGTTCTGCGCAGGGGCAGAAGGAGTATACAAAGGCGCGCTGTGAACAGTAAGAGTATAGTCATCAGACATGCCTTCAATTTCTTCAAGATGAACAAACTCTTCGAACCAAGAAGTCTCAAGTTTACCGGAGCTACCGGGCTTCTTCTTCTTTATCAATTCAACGCCTGCATAGTAGCGTTCGATATCTTCAACATTATAGGTATAGAAACCCTGGAAGGTTGTGTAACCGCCGCAACCCTCAAGCAATCTATCCGTATCTATATCTTCGCATGATATTTTAAGCCAAAAAACATCGCCCGCTTTTACGGATTCTACAGGAGCTGTCAAATCAACAACGCCGTCAGCACCGTATGCGTACACACCGGGCTTGTATGTAAAACCGTATGCCGTATCAACGTTTATGTAAGGGTCAGTCCCCTCAACAACGGGATAAGGCAAGCCCTCGGTAGCATCATCTTCCGCAGGCATACCTGTACCATCAGAAAGATAATCCCACTCAACAATATCTGCATTACTTGCGGTGATGGTTACGGTAAGACAAGTGCTTACAACCATAAGGCAAGCAATGAACAGCGCAAGCAGTCTTTTAGCTGATGCTTTTTTCATAATTCAGTACCTCTTTTCCTAAAGATAAAGCTAGCTATGGTATTATACAGTGTATTATAACATCTGTTTTGTATTATGTCAACAATATTTTTTAACAATAGTCATTTATTTTTTGTGTCCTTTTCAATTTAAAGGCAAAATTTCAACGTCGTCGGTATAATACTTTTTCTTTTGGCAAAAATATAAGCGATGGAATAAACTGTTGATGGGACGTGTTAAGTTATGAATGTAACAAATGGTCAAGGGATTAAGAGAGGCGACATATACTATGCTGACCTAAGCCCTGTTGTCGGTTCTGAACAAGGTGGTGTAAGACCTGTGCTTATTGTTCAAAACGACATTGGTAATAAATACAGCCCAACCGTTATTGCCGCGGCAATAACCAGCCAAACGGGCAAAACGCGTCTGCCAACCCATATCGACGTAATGGCAACAGCCGGACTTGCCAAAGACTCGGTTATTTTATTGGAACAAATACGAACGATTGACAAGCGAAGGCTTAAGGAAAAAATGGGGCATTTGGACGAAAGCGTTATGACAAAGGTAAACGAGGCAATAAGTGTAAGTTTTGGGCTGTCAACCGATGAAGCGCAGACATTTTTTACCGCATAATTCACAAGGTCGCTATAAACACAGCGACCTTTTTATTTGCAAAACACATTGATTTTATTTTACGGCGGTGATATAATATGCGCGGTGGTGAGAAAATGAAAGAAATTACAATAGGTCAAAACGAAGGCGGTCAGCGCATAGACAAGTTTTTAAGCAAGCGTTTTAAAACTATGCCGCAGGCTTTGATATACAAATTTTTACGCACAAAAAGGATTAAGCTTAACGGCAAGAAGGCTGCCCCCGGTGATTTTGTCGAAACCGGTGACACTTTAACGTTTTACATATCCGATGAGTTTTTTGCAGAAAATACGGAAGAAAAGGCTTATACTCACATCACTCCGAAGCTTAATATAATATATGAAGACAATTGCGTTATACTGGTAGACAAGCCTGCGGGGCTTTTATGTCATTCCGACGATAAAGAAGGCTATAATACGCTTATAAACCATATAAAGGCTTATTTAGCAAAAAAAGGTGAGTATAACGAAAACGAAGCTTTTGCACCTGCGCTGTGCAACAGGATAGACAGAAACACCTGCGGCATTGTTATTGCGGCAAAAACTGCCGATGCACTTAGAGATATGAACCGCAGGATAAAAGAGCGTTCTGTAAACAAACGTTATTTAGCGGCTATACATGGCATCCCCAGCGCCAAAAGCGGAACTTTAAATGACTATATACGCAAAGACAGCAGCGCAAACCGCGTTTATTTGAGTAAAGACAAAAAACACGCCGATGAAAAAAGTGCCATTACTAAATACAGAGTGATTGAATCTACCAAGGATATATCCTTGGTAGAAGCAGAGCTTGTAACGGGACGCACCCACCAAATACGAGCGCAGTTTGCGGCAATAGGGCACCCATTGCTTGGTGACGGCAAGTACGCCGTTAACAAAAAAGACCGACAGCTGGGGTACAGCCATCAGTCTTTATGTTCTTATAAGCTTAAGTTTGAAAGCACTACCGAAGACTGTCTTTCATACTTGGACGGCAAGGTATTTTACTCATCTACCCCCGCCTTCCTCAAGCTGTTTAAATATCGTTTCTAACCAAGTCCTCGTAAGATTCACGCTTTATTATAATACGGTCGCCTTCCTTACCTACGCCAACCATGGCAGGACGAGGCAGACGGTTATAATTTGATGCCATTGAATAATTGTACGCACCTGTAACAAGAACAGCCAGTACATCTCCCCTACTGCAAGGTTGCAAAGGTGCTTCTTCTTGTATAAGGTCGCCGCTTTCACAGCATCTGCCCGCAACGGTCACGATATCCGTTTTTTCATCACCTGCTTTATTCGCAATAAGGCAGGTGTATTTTGATTGATACAAAGCGTATCGCGGGTTGTCAGGCATACCGCCGTCTATAGAGACATAGGACTTGTAGCCCGTAATGGTCTTGTGAGAACCTACGGTATAAAGCGTAAGCCCTGCCGCTGCAACCATGGACCTACCGGGTTCAAAATAAACGCGCAGTCTTTCAACACCGTGCTTTGCGTATGCTTGATTCATAGAATCTGCTATATCGGAAAGTGCCTTTTCATAATCATATACAGGATCTTCTTCCACATATCTTACGCCGAAGCCGCCGCCCAAATTTAGCGCAGAAACAGCAAAGCCTGTTTCTTTTTTTATATCTGCTATAAAGCCAATCATAATGTCGGCAGCAGAAGCAAAAGGCTCATATTCAAAAATCTGAGAGCCGATGTGGCAGTGCAAACCTTCAAGTTTTAAATGCCTACATGCGAGTATATTTTTAACGGTTTCAAGAGCTTGACCCGTTTCTATGGCAACGCCGAACTTAGAGTCAACAGAGCCTGTAACAACAGCTTTGTGTGTATGAGGGTCTATACCGGGGCTGACTCTAAGCATAACCTTAACTTCTATATTTCTTTTTGCAGCTTCTGCTTCCAACGCGGAAATTTCTTCGTTATTGTCAAGAACAAAACAGCCTACGCCGCAGTCAAGGGCAAAACTTATATCCGCATCGGTTTTATTATTTCCGTGGAAATACGCTCTTTCCATAGGGAATCCCGCAGAAAACGCAGTATATATCTCGCCGCCGGATACCATATCCGTGCCTATACCCGCAGCCGCGGCAATGCGATAAATCTCTTTACAGGACAAGGCTTTAGAAGCGATAAGGGGCATACTGCCCTTACCAAAGTACTTTTCTATAAGGGTCTTATACATAACACAGTTTTCATAAACCATATCCGTATCAAGAACATAAAGAGGTGTACCATATTTTTTTGCTAGTTCTACGGTATCGAAGCCCTGTATTGTTAAATGATTGTCGGCGGATATGCCTAAATTTTTATGCAACATTTTACATCACCTTCTCAATAATACTATTCATTAACGCTTCCCTGCCCAAGCCTTTTAGGGAGGAGTAAAGCACGCATTCCGTCTGCGGTCTAACAGCCGGGTCGTTTATGATTTTGTCAACCTGTTTTGTCAATTCTGTTTTGTTAAGCTTATCACATTTTGTTATTACCAGCATATACGGGATATCATAATGGTAAAGCCAGTCTAGCATTTGCCTGTCGTCGGAAGTAATTCCGGCACGGCTGTCAACAAGCTGAAGCACAAGCATTAAAGAACTGTTATTTTCAAAATAACCTGCGGTAAGCTTAGACCACTTTGCAATATCCGTTTTACTTCTGCGCGCAAAGCCGTAGCCGGGCAAGTCTACCAAGTTCAGCTTTTTGTCTATACAATAATAGTTAACGGTAATTGTTTTACCCGGCTCCGAACTGACACGCGCCAGCTTTTTTCTGCCAAGCAAAGAGTTTATAAGCGAACTTTTGCCAACATTTGACCTACCCGAAAAGGCTACCTGCGGCAAGCCTTCTTTTATAAGCTGTCTGTCAAGTCCTGCGGTTAAAGCAAGCTCTGTATTATGCAAATTCAGTTCACCAAATTTCATTTCCATAACAGCACCTCTTTACTCAAGCGCAGCATTAGCCACTTGCAAAAAGCTGTTCACGGGCAAAAAGCTAATAGCGTTTTTAATTTCTTCATCAAATTCTTCTACATCGGCAAGATTTTCCTCGGGGATAATTACAGTGCTCACACCGGCCTTATAAGCCGCCATAGCCTTTTCTTTAAGTCCACCTATCTTAAGCACTCTACCTGTCAAAGTAAGCTCACCCGTCATAGCAACGCTTTGCTTGACAGCCCTGCCCGTAAGAGCAGAAAGCACAGAGCAGGCAATACTTATACCGGCGCTGGGACCGTCCTTTGGCACCGCTCCCTCAGGTACATGGATGTGTATATCCTTAGCTTCCGTAAATTTAGGATCAATTTTAAACTCATCACTGTTAGAACGTATATAGCTTATTGCTGCCTTTGCAGATTCTTTCATTACATCACCAAGATTGCCTGTAAGCTCTAGTTTACCGTTACCAACCATAGACAAAGCTTCTATCCTAAGCATTTCGCCGCCAACGGCGGTCCACGCCAAGCCATTAACTACGCCTACTTCGTTGTTGGGATATATTTTATCAGGCACAAAATGCTCTCCACCCAAAAGCCGTCTTATCCCCTGCGAGTCGGCAGTAAAGCTTTTAGCCTCACCGCTTACAACAAGCTTCGCTACTTTTCTACATATATTTGCAATCTCACGTTCTAAATTTCTCACCCCTGCCTCTTTGGTGTAGGAGTTTATCAAAGCTTTTATTCCGTCCTCAGTGAAAACAAGATTGCGTTTTGTTAAACCGTGTTGCTTTAACTGTTTGGGTATGAGATGGTTAACGGCAATAGAGACCTTTTCCTTTTCGGAATAGCTGTCCATTTGTATAACCTCTAACCTATCAAGAAGCGCACTTGGAATAGTATCAAGCGTGTTGGCTGTGGTAATAAACATACAACGGGACAAATCCAAAGGCAGTTCCAAAAAATGGTCGCGAAAGCTCTTGTTTTGCTCAGAATCCAGCACCTCAAGCAAAGCTGAGGAAGGGTCACCGTGTGCATCCCTTGTCAGCTTGTCTATTTCATCCAAAAGCATAACGGGGTTGGAGCTACCCGCAAGCTTTAAGCCGTTTACGATTCTGCCGGGCATAGAGCCAACATAGGTTTTTCGGTGACCACGAATATCGGCTTCGTCCCTGACACCGCCCAAAGCCACCCTTACATATTTTTTGTTAAGAGCGCGGGCTATGGAACGGGCAATCGAAGTTTTGCCCACACCGGGAGGGCCCACTAAGCATAAAATCTGCCCCGTTATATCCGGCGAAAGCTTTTTAACCGCGATATATTCAAGGATGCGGTCCTTTACCTTTTTAAGCCCATCGTGGTCTTTTTCCAGTATCTTCCTTGCCTTTTCAACGTCAAGTCTGTCACCGGTATACTTTCCCCAAGGTAATTCCAAACAAATCTCTATGTAATTTCTTATAACAGCCGCTTCTTGAGAGCCAAAAGGCATTTTGTTAAGCTTTGCAGCCTCTTTTAACAACTTTGCTCTTACCTCTATGGGAAGCTGACGTTTTTTTATCTCCTCAACAAGATCTTCGTCGTCGGATAAAACGTCCTCATCCTCGCCGCTTCCCAGTTCGGAATGAATAACCCTAAGCTGTTCGCGCAAGTATGCGTCTCGTTGGCTGCGCTGTAGGTTTATACGCACCTTATTTTGAATATCCGTATCCAGATACATATACTCAAGCTCTGCGCGTATCAAAGCGGTAAACTTGTTAAGCCTCTCCACAGGGTCATATATATCCAATACCGCCTGTCTGTCATCCGCTTTTATAAGAAAGGACGATGCCAAATAGTCTGCCAGTGATGCGGCATCCGTTATATTTCGCGCCGCCTCCGTTACCTCACGGGATTGGTTTGGAGTATATTTTAAGTATTCAGTCAACGCCGCCCACGCATCTTTTATGGCTGCAAGTTGTCCTAATTCGTCACAAACTTCATAGTTAATCTTGCGTACAAAAACAGAGGCTGTAAGCCCGTTATCGCTCATTTCCAAAGCCTGCAGTTCACCACGGCTCATCCCTTCGGCAACAACTTGATAATTTCCGTTGGGAAGCTTAAAGCTACGCTCGATTTTTGCAACAACGCCAACCGTTTGTAAATCCGACACCGCGGGATCTAATACAGAAGGGTCTGTTTGCGCTACAAGGAAAATTCTTCTATCGCCGTTTTCGGCACGCTTGAGAGCACAGATGGATTGTTTTCGTGCCAATTCAAAGCTTGTAACTATATTTGGAAAAACAACAATCCCGCGCAACGCTATGGCGGGCAACACCTGTTTTTCCACATACTCGGTTATCTTTTGCATGTATATAATGTTTACTCCTTACAAATTTACTGCTGATTACCCAGCATTGCGGCACCGATTATACCTGCATCATTGCCCAAAAGTGCAATGCGTATATCGGTTGTTTTATCACAGTATCTGGAGTACTGTTCTTTGTCAACATATTCCATAAGCGGCAAAAACAAATTATCGCCTTCGTTGGAAACACCGCCGCCTATACAAATAACTTCCGGTTGGAATATATTGATTATATTGATAATACCGCAAGCAAGAGATTCTATATAACTGTCAACCACCTGCTTTGCAGCAGCATCACCTTTGCGTGCCGCAATAAATGCTGTTTGCCCGTTTACTTTTCCGCCGTTCTCCTCAGCAACAGCCCACATAGCAGAATCGTTATTGGCATCCATCGCCTCTTTTGTGGTTTTTATAAGACCCGTTGCAGAAGAATAAGCCTCAAAACAGCCCTTTCTTCCGCAAGTACAATCCCTGCCGTTCATTTGAATAACAATATGACCGATTTCTCCGCCTGCATAGTTGAATCCCGAATATATTTTACCATCGATTATTATACCACTGCCTACGCCGGTGCCTAATGTTACAATAACCGCGTTTTTCACACCTTTGGCACCACCGCAAATAACTTCACCCAATGCAGCAGCGTTAGCATCGTTCTCCAAAAACAGCTTCTTTGCCGGAAATCTTTTACAAAATTCTTTTTCCATAGGATAATTGAAGAACGGAATATTGTTGCAAAACACAACCAGCCCTTTTTCCAAATCCACCGTGCCGGGAGCGGCGATACCAACCCAATCAACCTGTTCTGCAGTTATACCCGTTTCGTCCAAAAGCATATAGCAAAGCTTTGCCATAGCATCCGTTATACTGTCTGCGGTTGCTTCTCTGTTTGTGGGCAAAGACATTTTTTTTAAAAGTTTTCCTTCCCTATCACAGAGCCCTGCTTTTATGTTTGTTCCGCCTAAATCTATACCTATTGTATACATAAATTATCCCTCTCCGTACATACTCATAAGTTTTTTATTAAACTCTTCTGCCGTGTTATAACCCATCTTTTTTTGTCTGTGATTCATTGCTGCAATCTCTATTATTACAGCAAGATTACGTCCCGGGGTTACCGGAACGGTTATGGACGGAATTTTAATACCAAGTATATCGGTATATTCATCGTCAAGCCCAAAACGTTCATACATTTTGCCCTCGACCCAGTTTTCTATATTTATAATCAAGTCTATTTTCTCACTAAGTTTTACGGAACCCATACCGAAAATGCGGCGGATGTCCACAATACCTATACCTCGCATCTCCACGTAATGTCTTATAAGCTCCGGTGCGGAGCCTACAAGTGTTTTAGCGGACACCCTTTTGATATCAACGGAATCATCCGCTATAAGACGGTGACCGCGTTTTACAAGCTCTATCGCTGTTTCACTTTTACCCATACCGCTGTCGCCCAGCAACAGCACACCCTCGCCGTAAACCTCTACCAGAACACCATGCACCGAAACTCGCTCTGCCAAATGTATATTAAGAGATGCAATAAGCGCAGCCATAAAATCGGAAGTGTTTGATGCCGTTCTGTAAAGCGGAGTATTGTATTGCCTGAAATAATCTATCATTTCTTCGGGTATATCAAGTCCCGTTGTAACAACAACGCAGACCACATTGCGAGAAAGGAACGCGGTAATTGATTTTTTGCGTTCTTCTTTAGACAAGCCAAACAGGTAACTAAGCTCCATTTTACCCATTATCTGTATACGTCCACCCTCAAAATATTCAAAAAAGCCGCAAAGAGGAAGACCCGGACGGCTTACATCGGAACGCACTACGCATATATCGTTTATGTTTGTAGGCACAAACACGCCTTCAAGCGAAAACTCCTCTACAAGTTGTTTAAGGGGAACGCTGTATTCTTCCATAATAAACCATCCTCCGTAATTAACAAATTATACCGCCAAACGCTACAACGCCATCGATATAAAAAACCGCAGACTGCCCCGCCGCGGGCGGCTTTTGCGGTTGTGCAAAACTGACTGTTACCACACCCTTATCTACAGATTCCACGGTGCATTTTACGGCAGCAGCCCTGTACCTTACTTTAACCTCATAACTATCCCCTGCTTTTACCTCTGATGCGGCAACGCAGTTAATGTCTCTTACTTTAAACGCATCTGCTACAAACCCCTCGGCAAATGATAAAACCACCCTATTATTTGCTCCGTCAAGTGATTTTACAAAAGCAGGCTTACCCAAAGCAATGCCAAGCCCCTTCCTTTGCCCAACTGTATAATTATGTAAACCTTTGTGTCTGCCCAACACACGACCTTGCGTGTCTACGAAATCGCCATCCGGCGGTAATTCTGTATGGGCAGCGATAACACTTCGATAACCATTGGCGGCAAAGCATATATCCGTGCTTTCGCCTTTTGTAAAATTATATATGTTATTAACGGCAAAGAATTGCTTTATATCATTTTTCAGTACCTGTGCCAAAGGCATAAGCGTACGCTTTATCGTCTCCTGACTTAACCCATACAGAAAGTAGCACTGGTCTTTTGTTTTATCCGCAGAGGGAGCAAAGCTGTACCTTTCGTTGTAAATACACGGCTTTGCATAGTGCCCCGTTGCAATTTTTTCAATTCCAAGGCTGTCTGCAACATCAAGTAGTGTTTTAAATTTAACAGCGGGGTTACACATCACACAGGGGTTGGGAGTACGACCGCTTACGTAATCCGATACAAAAGGCAAAACCACCTCTTTTTCAAAGCTTGGGCGTGCATCAACGGTCTTCAACTCAATCCCCAAAGCCCGTGCAAGTCTCTTAGCTTCATCCGTACCGTCGCAGCTGTCGTGCATCAATGCGTATACCCCTGTTACATCATATCCTGCTTCCAGAAGCTGTATGGCAACATAAGCACTGTCCATACCACCGGAAAGCCCGAGAATTATTTTTTCGCCCATTTTTTCATCATACTTTTTTCAAAACTTCTTGCATACATATATTGGTCAAAATAGTACACAACAAATGGCAGTAAAATCAAAGACAAGAACAAGAACAACGATATGTGCGGAACACAAGAAAATTCGCCAAACCAGCCGCGCAAATCTATTGTCACATCCCAAATCGAAAACTCTTTTTCCTGATAGTCGTGAAGCATATCCTTTGTGAACCTTACAAAATAATTACTTGCGTTAAAACGCACCCAGTACATAAGGTTGTAACAAAGAAGACCTAAAGAAAAGCAAAACAGCACTAAGTTAAAAACGAAACGGTTTCTGACGTGGCAACGTTTGGATGCCGCATCCTTAGCGGGTGCATCGGACGCAACACCTCTTGCACCTGCGCCGCCTACAAGGGTTTTATAATAAACCTTGGTACAATAGGTGCAAACCAACAAGCAATTCTCTTCTGCGCGCTGATTTACTTCCTTTTCGGTTATATCACACAGTTCTCCCTGCGAAGAAGACACTAAAGAGTAGCCAACGGAATAGTAGTATCTGTCCGCCTGAGTGTTTTTGTTGAAGAAATATTTGCCAAAGGCTCTGCCGCAAAGCTCCAGCCCCTGCGATGCCACAAAATTCAACCACTTTTCCTCGTTAACGGAAGAAAAGAAAACTTTGTTTATGCAGTACACGCCGTTGCCCTGCAAAAAAGCCTCTGTACCGTCACTTAATTTTATAAGGTTTTTATCAACAGATTTATTCAAAGCAATAACCTCCAAAATAAGTCATATTTTCGCACTTATATACCAAATACGATTATACTCTAATTAAATAGTTTTGTCAACCGAAAATATTTTAAAAACACTATTGCAAAACAAAAACTTTTCTGTTATAATGAGTGCTACAGATATACAGAATATGGCCATACTATCCGGGGAGTTAGCGGTGCCTTGTACCTGCAATCCGCTATAGCAGGGGTGATGTCCACTTTGAGGGCTTTGTGGGTGCGGCTGCATCTATCAAAGGCTGTTGATGAATGGGTCTTACGCAATTGAAAGCCGTGAACCATGTCAGGTGGGGAACCAAGCAGCATTAAGCGGTGTCTTCGATGTGCCGTGGGGTTGCCTGTTTTGAAGCCGGAGTTAGATTAACGCGTGTTCATTTTGTTCGACGGTGGGCGTATGGTCATATTCTGTATATTTGATTTTATAAGACGGAGGTTTTACCGTGTACAGGGCTTTATACAGAAAATGGCGTCCCCGTGCTTTTGATGAAGTTTGCGGACAAGAGCACATCACCACCGTACTTAAGAACCAAGTGCTTTCTTCTACAGTATCCCACGCCTATCTGTTTTGCGGCACACACGGCACGGGAAAGACCACTTGTGCGAAAATACTTGCGAAAGCCGTAAATTGCGAAGCCCCAACAGACGGCAGTCCTTGCGGAAAGTGTTCGTCTTGTATAGCTATCGACAGCGGCACAGCAACAGACGTGCTGGAGATAGACGCAGCCAGCAACAACGGTGTTGACAGTATTCGCGCTATTAGAGACGAGGTAGTATACCCGCCTTCTTCCCTAAAAAAGCGTGTTTATATCGTGGACGAAGTTCATATGCTTACGGACAGTGCAAACAACGCATTACTAAAAACCTTGGAAGAACCACCCGAATACGTAATGTTCGTGCTTGCTACAACGGAACTTCAAAAAATCCCATCCACCATTATCTCCCGTTGTCAGCGTTTTGAATTCAGACGTATTGATGCCGAGGTTATAGGCGACAGAGTCAAGCACGTTTGCAACGAAGAAAACATTGATATTGATGAAGAATCCGTAAATCTTATAGCAAGACTCTCCGACGGTGCAATGAGAGATGCACTGAGTCTTTTGGAGTCCTGCACAGCTGCGCTTGGCGACGGAAAAATAGAATACGCCTCCACGGAAAGACAGCTCGGTATAGCTAACAATGAAGAGGTCGTTTCCCTACTCCGCTATGCGGCTGAGGGCAATGTTTCCGAGGCTATGGGGATACTGGATAAGCTGTACCGCAACTCCAGAGATTTAGCAACACTTGTAGGACAACTAAACTACCTGACACGCGACTTGATGGTTATCCAAAGCCTGCCCGGCATCGGGCTTAACAAGCTTGGCAGTTCCTTCTGTTTCAGCAAATCTATGTTTGAAGAGCTGTGCAGTCTTGCAAAGCAGGTAACGAAAGAACAACTGTTATATTTCTTTGAGGTGCTTTCGGAAGCGCAGTCACGGCTTGGATATTCTGCACAGAACAAAAAGCTTGTGGCAGAGATGGCGGTTATCAAGCTGTCCACTCCCCTGCTGGTAGGCGGCGTGGATGCTTTGCGTGCAAGGGTTTCCGCGCTTGAAGCAGGCGTACCCGTCAAGCCCGCACAGCCCAAGACCACACCCGTGGAAAAGCCCAAGATTGCAGAAACACCTGCACCGAAGGCGGCTCCTGCCGAAGTGAAATCTACCCCCTTCAGCAAACGCGCAGAGTTTTTGGAATCCCTTTCAAGAAAGGGCGCCGGCACGGTATACGCCTTTGCTTCCACGGCAAGCTTTACATTAAAGGACGGTACCTTGTGCATAACGCCCGACAGCGATATAGCCGAGGATAAGCTTTCCTCACCCAAGGCTTTAGAACTTATTACAGCCTGTGCGCATGAAGTAATGCGCGCACCCACCGTGGTTAAGATAGAAAAGGCACCCAAAACCACGGTGCAGACAAGTATGTTGTTTGAAGAATTATTATAAAGGAGTACAAGGACAATGAAAGTTAGACTTCCTCAAGGTATGGGCGGCGGCCCCCAGAATATGAACGCAATGATTAGGCAGGCGCAGAAGATGCAGGAGGATATGGAGAAACTGCAGGCAGAGCTTGAAGAAAAAGAATATACAGTAAAAGCAGGCGGCGGCGTGGTTACCGTTGTTATCGGCGGCGACAAGGTTGTAAAGTCTGTTGATATCGACCCTGCTATTGTTGACCCCGATGATATAGAAACACTGCAGGATGTTTTGGTTGCCGCATTTAATGAGGCATACAAGACGGTGGAAACCACCAACAGCGAGGCGATGTCCAAGGTTACGGGCAATGTTAGTATGCCCGGTCTGTTTTAATTATGACCCCGTCACTTGAACGGCTTGTAAACCAGTTTTCCAAGCTGCCCGGCATAGGCAGAAAAACCGCAACCCGTTTGGCTTACCATGTACTTTCTCTGCCCGAAACCGAAGTCAAAGAGTTTGCAGCCGCGCTTACGGGTGCAAAAGGCTGTATTAAGCTATGCAAAGTCTGCGGCACGCTTAGCGAATACGATAAATGCGATGTTTGTTCCGACGAGCGCAGGGACACAAGTGTTATCTGCGTAGTTGAGGATTCACGCAGCATGAGCGCTATTGAGGAAACCCGTGAATTCAGCGGTGTTTACCATGTGCTCGGCGGCGTTATCTCTCCGCTGGACGGCATCGGTCCTGAGCAGCTTACGGTTAAAGAGCTGGTGCGCCGCCTTGACGGCAGCGTTAAGGAGATTATTGTGGCAACCAACCCCAGCATAGAGGGCGAATCAACCGCGATGTATCTCAAAAAGCTGATATCTCCCCACGGAATCAAGGTGACCCGCCTTGCCTACGGGTTGCAGGTGGGCGCAACACTGGAATATGCAGATGTTTCTACCCTATCCAAAGCAATAGAACGCAGAACAGAGCTTTAATTTATGTATAATTTATCCCCCTGTAGGCGGCACGCTTACAGGGGGATGTTTTACTGTTCGGAGGGTGTTTCGGACTTGGGCTTATAATATATGTCAAACAGATCGTTGGGGGTGCATTCCAATATGTCGCATATTGTCTTAAGATTCTCAAATTTTATAGCCTTGGTCTGATTATTTATTATCTTGTTAAAGTTCTGATAACTGAGTCCAAGCTGTATATAAAGCCAATATTTTGTCTTCCCCTTTTCTTTCAAAATCTCATCAATTCTAAGCTTCATTTCAACCACACCCTCAAAATGTTTTGTTATATAATGCGTAAAATATCTAATGTAAAAATTATATACCAAAATTTTAGTTGACAAATAGACCTTTACGTTATATACTGTGTACATTAGATTTAATTTATAGAAGGAATTGTTAAATTATGAAAAAGATTATTCCCCTACTACTGTTGTGCCCGATTATACCGGTTTGTGGAAGCATACAGAACACGGTGATGTATACACGGTAAACGTAACTGAACAACAAGGCGACGTGATAAAAGTTACGATTACTACTATCAGAGGGCAAGCTTACAGCATTGCCGACTGTAACGGCACCTTGCGCCTGACCAACGGAAAAGGCTCATTTGAATTTTTAGACTCTTTCTTAAATACCGGCACCTGCCACATTTCAATAGAAAACGACGTAATGACCGTAAGCTATGATCTAAACGGGGAATACATAAACTTTTGGGGCATAACGGTTGGCGCAGGTGATTATACAAAATCCAACGATTAGGCCGATAATTATTTACCGACGCCTATAATTGAGTGAAATTTATGATAATTTTAGGAGTAAATAGTGATAAAAAAGAGAAAAATTAAAGAACGCAACGGTATAAGAAAAACGATATTTGTACTATTAATGTTAAGCATCGTTTGTTTCTATTTGTGCGGTCAATACTATTTTAAATGGAACTGGATAACCGAAACAGTTGTTACAATCGTAACCATAATTTCTGCAGTTGCTTTTTGGCTGGAATACAGAGAAAACAAATTGTTAAACGAAGCCCAATTCATAACTGAGCTAAATCAACAGTTTGTTAGCAACGAAAAAATGTATACAATCGAGTGGGAGCTTGAAAAATTTTACAACAAGCATCGGAATGGTGAATTATCTGAAGAAGATATAACCAACTTTAAAAAGAAATTCAACATTGAGCAAAAAAGCCGTCAACATCTTGTCAACTACCTTGTTCATTTAGAAGGAATTGCTGCCCTTGTGAAGAACAAAGTTATACAAATACGAACCATAGATGATTTAATGTCATATCGATATTTTATAGCAGTAAACAATCCGGCGGTTCAAGAGCTTGAGCTTAATGAGTACCCAGAGTATTATAAGGGATGTTTTGACATATACGATGATTGGGTAAAAATATTACTTGAGCAAGATATTACACCTCCTATGCACGAATCATTCAAACTAAAGTAAACATCTTCAATATTCAAGTGTTAAATAAAATTTAAAAAGGAGATTTCTTATGAAAAAAATCATTTCTTTGTTGCTCACACTAGTTCTGTTAATCACTCTCGTTTCTTTTAGTACGTTAAACGCAAGCGCGACAAACGGAGTTCAGTCTAAAATTAATGATTTAGTGGCAGTTTATCCAACAGGTTCATATTTTACAAGAAGCGGAAACGCATTTGATGATGCAGGGTGTACATATCCTGCATACGATTGCGAAGACAGTATGTCCGAAATACCCTCTCGTGGTGGTCTTCCTTCTGGCCGAGATATACTAAATATGGGTATTGGAAATGGACATTCCTGCAACGGTTTTGTTACATATTGTTTTGGTTATATCTTTGGTCAAAACTGGAGAACTGCAACTGTTGTTTCATCCCCCTCTGTTGGAGATGCCGTTCATATGAAATGGAAATCAACGGGCGGTAACCATTATTTTATATATTTAGGAGAAGACGCTACTTATTATTACATTTACCATTCAAACGGAGATTCTGGCACTACGAATAAAGTTTTATATAATTATGCACTTGCAAAATCAAAAGTATCTATACAAAAAATTTACCACGCAACTTCGTATGATTCAGTTTTTAATTCGCAGCAAACTCCTTCCCCCACCTACTCCACCTTTGCCGAAGGTATGTACTACATTAAGAACAATTATGATGGCCTATACTTATCCGTTAATGGTTGCAAAGATGCGCAAACACAAAACGTTGGAACTTGGCAGCTTTCTTTCCCTTCCGTAAACGAGCCTGTTGAATTCCAAATGAATTTTATAAATGTCAATAGCAACGGTGCATACAAGCTTAGACCTGAGTTATGTGTTTCAAGAGTCATAAACTCTTACGGAAACACTGTATCAAGCGGCTGTAACGTTAACATTTACGATGATCTCGGCGAGACCTCTGAGTGGTGGTATTTTGAAAAAGTAAGCGGCGGCTACGTAATACGCAACGTTATGAATACAAGCTGCGCTATGACGGTTGAATCCAATCAAAACGTAATCGTTCAAACTTATACCGGAAGTAATAACCAAATTTGGTCAGTACAAAGTACGGTTGCCTACGATGCGAACGGCGGGTACGGCGCACCATCGATGCAAGTGAAAAACTATGACGAAGAGCTTATATTAAGCACTACTCACCCCACCCGTGACGGCTATGTATTCCTCGGGTGGTCTGAAAATCCAAATTCCACATATCCTGCATACTATGCAGGGAGCAGTTTTACTTACAACAGAAATACAACCCTTTACGCAGTGTGGGCGCCTGCGGCTTACACCGTTACCTTTACGGATTACAACGGCGTAGTACTTAAAACAGAAACCGTTCCCTACGGCGGTTCCGCTACACCTCCTGCCAATCCCACAAGCGAAGGCTATACTTTCTCTTATTGGGATACTCCTTATACAAACGTCACAACCGACATCGTCACAACGGCAGTTTACGCTACAAGCTCATACACCGTAACATTTATGGATTGGGACAACACCGTTATAAGCACACAAACAGTTGCTTATGGTTCTGCCGCAATAGCTCCCGTCCCCCCTTATCATTCAGGTTGCACCTTTATAGAATGGGATGTCGATTACAGTAACATAACCTCTGACCTTACTGTCACAGCGCGATATTATTCCAGAATCTATGAAGTGCGAAGTCAAGAGGACTTTGACGGTCGTGTGTGCATATTGTACCGTGTGGACGACGAAAATATTTCGTGGAGGGCTGCTAAAGAATTTTGTGAAGCTAATGGCGGTCATCTTTTGACCGTTTCTGATGAAAATGAACAGGCGGATATAGATTCATTAAACATAGAGGGCGTACCTTTATGGCTCGGAGCTTCGGATGAAGATCAAGACGGGATATGGGAGTGGGTAACCGGCGAACCTTTTGAATATACGTATTGGCTCCAAGGAGAACCAAACTACATGGACGGCGTGGAAATGTATTTGGGAACGTTTCCCTTTGAATGGAACGATTTTAACGAAGCGAATGCAAATATTAAAGGTTTTATCATGGAAATCGATTCAATCAACACTGAAGAGGAATCCTGCCGACTCATAGGAGAAGTCAACGGCGACGGTATAGTCAACAGCCTTGATGCTGCTCAGGTGCTTAAGCACGATGCACAGCTCATTACTCTTGCAGGTGAAGGACTTGCGGCGGCTGACATTAACGGCGACGGCGTAGTTAACAGCCTTGATGCGGCACAAATATTAAAGTTTGATGCACAGCTTATTACCGAGTTTTAAGCGTACAAAATTCTGAATACAACGTTCCACACAAGCCATCCCCCTGTAGGCGACACGCTTACAGGGGGATGGTTTATTCACTTAATATTTACACTTATTCCTTTATTATTTCTGCTTACTTTTAAAGACAAGCGACCATATAAAGGCGAAGACCACGGCGGCGGTTATTCCTGCGGCGGTGCCAGTCAGCCCGCCCGTCAGCGCGCCGAGCAGACCTTCCTTATCAACGGCTTCTTTGGTTGCGGTTGCCAGCGTATAACCAAAGCCCACTATGGGCACCGTTGCGCCCGCGCTGGCAAAATCCACAAGCCGTTGGTACACGCCTATGCCCGTAAGCACCACGCCTGCCACCACAAAGGAAACCAGAATACGTGCACCTGTCATTGCAGTCTTGTCGATAAGCACCTGTGCTATTGCACAGATTATGCCGCCTACCAAAAACACCTTTAAATATTCTATAAACATATCAGCCCTGCCTTTCAAAGCATATTGCATGGGCTATACCCGCTATGCTTTGTCCTTGAAACACCGTGGTTGGATTCATAAGCGCGCCTGTGGGGACCAGCAGTACTCTTTTAAGCTCGCCTTTTTTCAGCCGCGGCAGAAAATAACCTGCAGTAACGGAAGCACTACACCCACAACCCGACCCACCTGAGTGGACATCCTGTCCTTCCATATCAAAAATCATCATACCGCAGTCTGTATACCTATCCTTTATTTTCTCATAGGCATCGCCTAGCAGCTCACAGCAAAGCTCATAGCCCTCTCTGCCAAGGTCTCCGGTTGCGATTATATCAAAATCGCTTGGAGATTTGCCGCTTAATGCAAAATACCGCCTTAAGGTATCCGCCGCTGCTTTTGCCATTGCCGCGCCCATATTATTGACATCTGTTATGCCGGCATCCACGATTCTGCCCACAAGTCCGTCTTTCAGCATAATCTTCCCCTGCCCTTTCTCAAGCAGGACCGCACCGCACCCCGTAACGGTATTCTGGGCTGTAGGCGTGCGCTGGCCGCCGTATTCCAAGGGGAAACGGTATTGCTTTTCCGCGGAGCAGAAATGAGAGCTGGCAAAACCTAAAGCGTTTTTCGCAAAACCGCCGGAAACCATTCCGCCGCCCACAAGCATTGCCTCTCCAAAGGTAGAGCAGGCACCGTACAAGCCCAAATACGGCACGCCCCATTCTTTGACGCCGAAACTGCTTGCAACGCACTGGTTAAGCAAATCCCCGCCGCAAATGAGATTTAAGCTGTCAGGAGCGCGTCCCGTTTTGTTAAGCAATATGTTTATGCATCGGTGAACCATCTCGCTTTCTGCTTCTTCCCAGGTATCTTTGCCGAAGTATTCGTCTTCCTCACACATATCAAAGCAATAGGACAAGGGGCCTGCTTTTTCTGTTTTGCCTACCACAGAAGCAAAGCCGTTTATACAAACATTGTCAAACGCAAAAATTTTGTTCAAATCACATCACCTTTTCCACAACATAATATATCACTCCGTACAATGAAGAGGCTAAGGTACCGAAAACTATAACGGGACCGGCTATTACGAACATTTTTGCACAAGTACCGTATATAAGTCCTTCTGTCTTGTTCTCTATGGCGGGTGAAGCTATTGCGTTTGCAAATCCGGTTATTGGCACAAGGGTTCCCGCGCCGGAAAACTTGCCCATTGCACTAAACCAGCCTATACCCGTAAGCAGTCCTGCGATGAAAACAAGTGTTACTGTACTTAAAGTTTGCGCGTTTTTTAGCTCTGCACCCATAAACGTGTACAGTTCTGTTATCGCTTTACCGACACAGCAAATCAAGCCACCCACACATAAAGCCTTTAGAGTATTAACAAAGCAAGGTGAGCGTTTTGCTCTATCTTCTACATATTTTTTGTAGCTGTCATTCATAATTTTGTCACCTCATCCATATTTTGTCTTGGAAAACTTTATTTATTCCTTGGGCTATTGACTTTTTTTAGCATGTACAGTATAATATACGATGTAATTTTAGTTTGTGGGGGTATGCGTATAGATAAATTGCTACGCTAAGCATACGAAAACGCAAGGAGGCAAACAAATGAAAAATTATTTACCTAAAGAAAAAGTTGCCGTATTTTCTGATGTGCGCGCATTGGTTACCGCATGCGGAAAGTTTGGCGATAAAACATTATATAAATATTTAATTAACAAAAACGAGGTTAAAGAACTTTCTTACAAAACCTTTTCAGAAAATATAATAAATACAGCTACGGCGTTATACGCCCTTAACCTAAAAGATAAGAAGATCGCCATACTTTCTGAGTCAAGACCGGAATGGCTACAGGCATATTTGGCTACCCTTTGTGCAAAAGCGGTGGTTGTACCCTTGGATAAAGAACTTATGCCCGAACAAATAATCGGTTTTTTGGAAATGGCAGATTGTTCCGCAATCTTCATTTCTCCCGATTACAAAAAGAAGATAGGAGACTTGCTTACCGCCGCAAAGCTTAATTACGTCTTTGACCTGGACGAAGCAAACTATATTCCCTATGAAGGCAGTTATGAAGACTTTTCTGCAAAAAAGGAAATAAACTTTTACGAACTGATTGCATACGGTCAACATTTGCTTTCTGTTGGCTATATGGGTATATACAACCTTGGTTACGATTTAGATGCTCTGGCATCCATTTTGTTTACAAGCGGCACCACCGGCACAAGCAAGGGCGTTATGCTTTCCCATAAAAATTTGCTTTCAACTGCCGCTCAATGTGCAAACAGCACTCCTTTCGGCGGAAATGATGTGTTCCTTTCCGTGTTGCCAATGCACCACACCTACGAAACAACAATAGACTTAGCAATACTCCATATCGGTGCTACAATATGCATAAATAACAGTATCAAATATGTATTACGTAACCTTAAAATATTTAAGCCTACCGGCTTTGTTTTGGTACCGTTGTTTGTACAGACCATACACAAACGCATACTTGATGAGATAAAGAAAAAAGGCAAGCAGGGCACTTTTGACAAGGCAATTAAGCTTACAAAAGGCTTGCGAAAGGTTAAGATAGACCTTAGGCGACCCTTATTTAACGAAGTTATAAATTCCCTCGGCGGTAGGTTAAAGACTATAATTTGCGGCGGTGCCGCCCTTGACCCCGAGCTTGTACAAAGCTTTCAAAATATGGGTATAAACATATACCAAGGCTATGGTATAACAGAGTGCTCGCCACTGGTTTCCGTTGACCTTTATACCCACTCCAAAACCGGCTCTGTGGGGCCTGCCATTCCCTGTTGCGAAGTGAAGATTCTTGACGATGACGGAAACGAGGTTGAGACGGGTGATATAGGCGAGATAGCCGTTAAAGGTGACAATGTAATGTTGGGGTATTATGACAACGAAGCTGCTACAAAGGCCGTATTTACCGATGACGGATATTTTCTTACCGGCGATTTTGGCAAGGTTGACGAAGAAGGTTATATTTATATAACGGGCAGAAAGAAGAACCTTATCATTCTCTCTAACGGCAAGAACGTATATCCCGAAGAAATTGAAGAATACCTTATGCGCCTTGACACGGTTAAAGAATGTGCCGTTATAGCAAGGAAAAACAATTTGGGCGAAGCTGTTGTCACTGCGGTGATTCTACCTGAGCAAGGCGTTTTAGATTTAGAAGATGAAAACGCGATACAAGAAAAAATAAAGGAGGGTATACTTTCTGTTAACAGCCAACTGCCTTCCTTTAAGCAAATACGCAACGTTGAAATAAGACGTAACGAATTTGAAAAAACATCATCCCAAAAAATAAAGCGTTTTATGCTTTAAATACACACTAAAACAGTAAAGGAGATACGGTTTTTACCCGTTACTTAATTATGTTTGAAAAATTTAAAGAACTTTTAGCTGAAGAAATGAGCATAAACCCCGATGACATATCCCTTGACTCTTCTTTTGTTAACGACCTTGGCTTTAATTCCTTAGAGCTTGCAGACCTTGTTGTTCTTTGCGAAGATACTTTTGATATTGAATTTGACGAAGAAGAGCTTCCCCACCTACTTACTGTAAAAGACGTAATAAACTACATAGAAAACAACAAATAAAAAGCAACTCGGATGCGTTTTCTGCATCCGAGTTCTTTTTTGCTTAAAAGTAATATGTGTTTTTAAGAATGCCGTGGAGTACATAACGCTCCGAAGGCTTGGACGAAAGATTGGTACAGGTTATAAGCGTAATTATCTTGGAGTTTTCATCATAACTTACATCCTTGCTTATTGTATTAAGCCTGCGCCTCTCGGTTAAAAACTGATAAAAACTTGCGGAGCTTGTATTTGTGGAATAACAGGTCGCAAACCTATCACCTTCCGCGCGGTATCCGGAAAAATACTCGTACACGTAAACCGCATCCTCGGTTACAACGGTAATTTCCAAATCCTGTGCCATACTGTATCTGTTTTCATCGTCAAAAAACAGCTTAATCCCTCTGAATCTGGTACCGTCAGTCATACAATGACCGTAAAGCACTACGTTTCGGTTCTTTTCGTAATCGTCCTTCAAATACGAATCCGCGAAAACAGAGCCGCTTCTGTTAGCAGTTCTGTCATCCAGCCTGTACAAATACTCATAATTATCCTTACCTTTCATAATCGGCTCAGCAATCTGAGAATGAGACATTACGACATAGCCCCAACAGTCAGGATTGATTTTTTTCTTATCAAAAACAATTTCGCGCAAAGTTTCATAATAAACCTGCGTATCCGTGTCCAAAGCCTCAAACATCTCAAGACCGCCCAAAGAGCTACCTAAATAGGAAAGTAAATCCATAAGCTCATCGGGGCGTTTTGTTCGTTTCATCGACTGGTCGCCCTCGGCTTTACGCGTTGCAAGTGAAGAAGATTCATGGGCTTTTTTAGCAGCATCAAGCTCCCTTGACCGTTGAATAATACTTATAACGGAAAAAGCAAGAACGCCAAAGCATAAAAGCAACGCCATAAGACGCACTACCGCATCTGTACCAACCTTCTTTTTCCTTCTGCGTTTCCTCTTTGGTACATTGGCAGATGAATACTTAAGTAACGATTCTTCAAACACCGTAGGTCCACAAGCAACAGCTTCGTCCACGGTATCGGCCGCAACTGCTTCTTGCTGCACATCACTTTTTTCAACGACAATTTCCTGTGTTTTTTTTATAAAAAACTCTTGCATTTCATAATCATTTATTTTTTTTGCCACCTAATCACCCCTTTAACATCCGTGATTGATATATATTATACCCAAACAACAAGTGTTTTTCAATACTATATTATTATTTTTTTGCTGAAATTAACCCTAAATTTTCACAATGTGAAATTTTTGGTTGACAATTTCCGTAAAATGTATACAATAGTAATGTTAGGATTATATCTTATTTTATTTGGAGGTATTTAAAATGAGTTTGAAAGAAGTAAAGGAAATCGAAAAGAATCTTCGTGAATTAACCTTGTCTATCGACAAAGAAGCTTTCGATGCTGAGGTAATGAAAGTTTACCGCAAGCAGGTTTCCAAGATAAGCGTACCCGGCTTTAGAAGAGGTAAAGCTCCCAAGCATATTATTGAAAAGATGTATGGTCAGTCCTTCTTCCACGCTGATGCGCTTGATGCACTTTTCCCTGAATATTATGAAGCCGCAGTTAAAGAAGCAGGTCTTGAGGTCGTTTCCAGACCCGAAGTTGAGCTTGAATCCATAGACGAAAACGGTGTTGTTCTTAAGGCTAAGGTATATGTTAAACCCGAAGTTAAGGTTAACAAATACAAGGGCCTTAGCGCAGAAAAAGAAGCTGTTACCGTTGAAGACAGCGAAATTGATGCTGATATAGAAGCTGCAAGAAAGCGTCTTGCAAGAGTAAGCACCATTACCGAAGGCACTGCTGAAAACGGCGACGAAGCTGTTATTGACTTTGAAGGCTTTGTTGACGGCGTTGCATTTGAAGGCGGCAAGGGTGAAAAGTATCCCCTTAAACTGGGATCCGGTAGCTTTATCCCCGGCTTTGAAGAACAGATAGTTGGTAAATCTGTTGGCGAAAACTTTGATATTTCCGTTAAATTCCCCGAAGAATACGGCGCAGAAAACCTTGCAGGCAAGGATGCTATATTTAAGATAGTTCTTCACGAAATCAAACGTACCGAGCTTCCTGAGCTTGATGAAGATTTTGTTAAGGACGTATCTGAATTTGATACCGTTGATGAATATAAGGCTGACATTAAGGCTAAGATAGAAGCGAAAAAGGAAAAGGCTGCTGAGTATGCATACGAAGAAGGTCTGCTTGACGACCTCCTTGCAAATACCGAACTTGACCTTCCCGCCCCTATGGTTGAAGACGAAATAGATATGAACGTTAGAGATTATGAGTACAGACTGCAAATGCAGGGCGGTAACCTCCAGATGTTCTTCCAGTATACCGGTCAAACTATGGAACAGCTTCGTGAAAGTTTCAGACCCCAGTCTGAAAGACAGCTTAAGATAAGACTTGCGCTTGAAAGCGTTGTTGCAACTGAAAACATCGAAGCTTCCGAAGA
This sequence comes from Clostridia bacterium, assembly GCA_017397955.1. Lineage (GTDB taxonomy): Bacteria > Bacillota > Clostridia > Oscillospirales > CAG-382 > SIG636. Next base: position 46,885 of record JAFQHL010000008.1, on the reverse strand, counting down.
AGACATCGAAGCAGAATACAAGAAGATAGCAGAAGGATACAAGACCGACCTTGAAAAGGTTAAGGCTACCCTTTCTGCCGACACCTTGGTTAAGGATATTGTTTTGAGAAAGGCTGTTGACCTTATTAAGGAAAATGCCGCAAAATAGTTTCCTTCACCTAAGCAAAACATAGACACATCGAAAGGAAAATTATCATGGCATTAGTTCCAATGGTTGTAGAGCAAACCGACAGAGGTGAGCGCTCTTACGACATTTATTCCCGCTTACTTAGCGACAGAATAGTTATATTGTCTGACGAGGTTAACGATACCACCGCTTCCCTTGTGGTAGCACAGCTTCTTTTCCTTGAAGCACAAGACCCCGATAAGGACATATTCCTATATATAAACAGCCCCGGCGGCAGTGTTACCGCGGGTATGGCTATTTATGATACAATGAACTTTATCAAATGTGATGTTTCAACGACCTGTATAGGCATGGCGGCAAGCATGGGCGCTTTCCTTCTTGCGGCAGGCGCAAAGGGTAAGAGATATGCCCTGCCTAACAGTGAGATTATGATACACCAGCCCCTTGGCGGTGCCAGAGGTCAAGCAAGCGATGTGCGTATCCACGCCGCTTGGTTGCAAAGAACAAAGGAAAAGCTTAACGCTTTGCTTTCCAAAGCAACGGGGCAGCCTCTTGACGTCATTGAAAGAGACACGGACAGAGATAACTTTATGTCTGCCGAGCAGGCACTTGAGTACGGTTTAATAGATAAGGTAATGGAAAAGAGATAAGTTTATGGCTAACAGAACAAACGGGCGCGGCGGAATAAAAACTACACTTGATGACAGCAAGTGCTGTGAAGTATGCGGTGTTTCCGGTGTGCCGCTGGTAGACATACTGTTGGAGAAGCACCACGTATTTATATGCGAAGACTGTTTGAACACGTCTTTTACAGTATACAACGCTTTTAATGACACCTATATCAACCGTAAAGGCAGTAGCGGCATCGGACTTACCTTTAAGACTATGCCTAAGCCTATGGAAATAAAAGCGCATTTGGATAAGTACGTTATTGGACAGGACGATGCCAAGACCGTTCTTTCAGTTGCCGTATATAATCATTACAAGCGAGTGCTTTCTCTGCAAAGCAACGGTAAAGCAAAACCTTTAGCTGATACCGATACTGTGGAACTTGAAAAGAGCAATGTATTGCTTTTAGGTCCAACAGGTGTTGGTAAAACTCTTTTGGCGCAATCCTTGGCAAGAATGCTTGACGTTCCCTTTGCAATAGCCGATGCAACCACCTTAACGGAAGCAGGCTATGTAGGTGAAGACGTTGAGAATATCCTGCTTCGCTTAATCCAAGCCGCCGACTTTGACATTAAGAAAGCGGAGATGGGTATTATATATATCGACGAGATTGATAAAATATCCAGAAGAAGCGAGAACCGTTCCATAACCCGTGACGTTTCAGGCGAGGGTGTTCAGCAGGCACTTCTTAAGATAATTGAGGGTACCGTTTCCAATGTGCCTCCTCAGGGCGGCAGAAAACATCCAAACCAAGAGTTTATACAGATAAACACCAAAAACATTTTGTTTATCTGCGGTGGTGCTTTTGACGGGCTTGACGGTATTATTGAAAAGCGTATGGGAAAACAACTTGTTGGCTTTAACAGCACACTTGCCTCCTCCACCTATGATAAAAGCCGTGTGCTTAAAGAGGTTACACCCCACGACTTGGTTAAGTATGGTATTATACCCGAGCTTGTTGGGCGTATACCTGTTATAACCTCTTTAGAGCCGTTGGATGCTGACGCTTTTGTACGCATACTGACAGAGCCCAAAAACAGCCTGTTTAAGCAATACAAAAAGCTGTTTGAGCTTGACGGAGTAGAGCTTGAATTCACACCCGAAGCAGCAAAAATGATTGCGGAAAAAGCACACGAGCTCAATACCGGTGCAAGAGGACTTAGGGCGATTATGGAAAAGCTAATGCAAAGCTTTATGTATACCGTGCCCTCTGACAAGGAAATCAAAAAGCTGGTCATTGACAAAGAACAAATTAAATTTTAAGCTAGGCAAAATCCCCCAAAGAAAACTATCGACTTCTTGGGAGACCCCGACAACAAAAGCCGAGTGACTTGTTCGCTCGGCTTTTATCATGTTTATTTATTTTTACTTTTGGCCTTTGCGGCCTGCTTCTTTCTAGTAGATTTTTTCATCACAGAATAGCCGAAGCTACCCAATTTTTTGCCAAGCTCATAATACTCACCGTGAGAATAAGCAAAAAGCTTACATTCATCAAGACACAGTTTACCATCAACAAGATATTCGTCATCAACGGCAACCGAAACTATGTCTGCCAAAAACATATCGTGAGACCCCAAAGAAATAATGTCCGTAACTTTACATTCCAAGCCGACGGGACATTCTTTTATTGACACGGTGTCAATATCAAAGCACGGTTCCGGCGTAAGACCCGTTTCTGCAAATTTGTCTACTTCCCTGCCGCTTTTAACACCGCAAAAGTCTGTTGCTTTTACCAGAGAACTGCTTGGCAGATTTATGGTAAACACGCCGCTTTCTTTAATAATACCGTAGGAATGGCGTTCTTTTCGTACCGATATGTATGTTTTGGGTGGATGGCTGCAAACTATACCTGTCCACGCTACGGTGAAAATGTTTTTATTTTCGCCGTTACCGCAACTTACAAGAACTGCAGGCAACGGTGCGAGTAAAACCGAACCCTTCCATCTCTCTTTCATAATGCACACTCCGTACAAAGTTTATACCGGTATGATACCATCATTTAATATTGCTGTCAATAAAATTTTATACAGCTTTGTAAATATTTATATAAAGCATCCGGCAATTTAAACAGCTGCATTCGTTGCCTAGGCAACAGAATTTTGGCGGTACGTATGTATACTATTTTTGTAAAGAAAAAGCACAAACGGAGGTATTATTTATGAAAACAACAAAAAATATTTTAGTTTTGGCACTTGCTGTAATTATGGTACTGTCTGCCTTTTGGGCTTGCGGCAAAGAAGAAAGCGAAGCACAAAGCAATACCGAAAGCAATAGCAACGCCGCAACCGGTACTGACGAAAGCGGAACCGACGAAACCGTTATACGCATAGGCGGTTTAAAAGGCCCAACCACAATGGGGCTTGTAAAGCTTATGCACGATTTTGAAAGCGATAACGCAGTATGTAATTACAATTTCAAGGTGGAAGCAGCAGCTGATGCCATCACCCCCCTGCTTATAAAGGGTGATCTGGATATGGTAGCTATACCTGCAAATGTAGCATCCGTACTTTATAACAAGACAAACGGCGGCGTACAGGTACTTGGTATTAACACGCTGGGAGTGCTTTATATTGTTGAACGCGGACTTAGCATCGAATCGATTGCGGACCTTAAGGGCAAGACCATATACGCAACGGGCAAGGGCACAACCCCTGAATACAGCCTACGTTATATCCTCAGCCAAAACGGTATTGACCCGGATAAGGATGTTGAGATAGTATGGAAGACCGAGGCAAACGAGGTTGTTGCACAGCTTGCAAACACTGAAGGCGGCGTAGCCATGCTTCCCCAACCCTATGTAACCGTTGCTCAAAGTAAGATAAACGACCTTGAAATAGTGCTTAATCTTAACAATGAGTGGGATGCGGCAGATGAAAACACCTCTATGGTGACAGGTGTTACGATTGTACGCAAGGAATTTGCAGAAGCGCACCCTGAGCTGATTGAAGCGTTCCTTACCGAATACAAGGCATCTGCAGAATTTATAGTTGCAAATCCTGCTGAAGCGGCACCTTGGGTTGAAGAAAAAATTGGGGTTAAAGCAGCTATTGCTGAAAAAGCCATTCCCTACTGCAACATTAGCCTGATTACAGGTGCTGATATGAAAGCAAAACTCGGTGGTTATCTTTCCGTTTTGTTTGAACAAAATCCTCAGTCCATAGGCGGAAAATTACCTGCTGACGATTTCTATTATGAAGCTTAAAAATTTTATTTACAAATTTGTAGCCGTCCTGCTTGCACTTTTTGCGTGGCAGGCGGCTGCCCATTTTACAAACCTTCCAATTTTATTGCCCTCGCCAATTGAGGTTATCGAAGGATTTTTCTCCGTGCAAGAGGGTCAAATGTTTTATTTGGCTGTAATAACCACCTTCTCTAACATTATCAGAGGATTTCTTTGGGGATTCTTTGCAGGAGCAATATTTGCAGTATTGGCAGGCAGATTTCGTATTATCAGAGAGCTTTTATGGCCCTATATGATAACCATAAAATCCGTACCTGTAGCCTCTTTTATAATAATTGCGTTGTTATGGATTCCAACGGACGATTTATCAATCTTCATATCGTTCTTGATGGTATTCCCAATTGTTTATAATAATATTTTGGAGGGATATAAAAGTATAGACCCCAAAAAGCTTGAGGTAGCAAAAGTATTTAACCTTCCTTTTTACAAACAATTTGTTTACATTTTTCTCCCGGAAATGAAGCCTTTCATAATTTCCGCCTGTTCTACCTCTTTTGGTTTGGCTTGGAAATCGGGTGTTGCCGCAGAGTTTATAGCTTTGCCGTTGAATTCTATAGGCGAAAGCCTTTATTACTCCAAGATCTACTTTGAAAGCGTTGATTTGTTTGCGTGGACATTGGTTCTGATAGTAATAAGTTTTGTTTTTGAAAAATTGATGGTGGGCGCTATAAAATTGGCGTATATGGGGGTGGAAAAGCTATGAGCTGCATTGTTTTTGAAAATGTTACAAAAAGCTTTGACGGCAAAAATGTGCTCTCCTCCCTTTCCTTCGAAGTGAAACAAAGAGAAATGCTTGCCATAATGGGACCTTCCGGTTGCGGAAAGACCACCATTTTGAATCTTATATTAGGTTCTCTCAAACCCGACAGCGGCAAAATAAGCGTACCTAAAAAGGCAAGTGTAGTTTTTCAGGAAGACAGGCTTTTTGAGGAATTCTCCGCCCTGTCGAATGTCGAAGCAATAATACCGCCGCGACAAGATAAAGAGCACTGTGCAGCAATTCTTAATGCTTTAGGCATAGAAGACTTAAAAAAGCCCGTGCGCAAACTTTCCGGAGGTATGAAGCGCAGAGTGGCTATAGCACGCGCGTTGGCAATCGAAGCCGATTTTTATGTTCTGGACGAACCTTTTAAAGGTTTGGACGAGGACACAAAGGACGAAGTTATTGCTTTTGTAAAAGAACGGTTGGAGGGCAAAACGGTTGTTGTGGTTACACACCAAAAAGACGAAGCAGAAAAACTTAATGCGCGGATTATGTTGTTAGATAAACTCGGAAATATAATTGAATAGCACACGAATGCGGCTACTTGTAAAAGCAGCCGCATTTTTTATAAAACTGTATTTTTGTGTTCTGAGATTTTGCAGAAATGTGACGGCGGCTACCATACGGTAGCCGCCGTCAGTTTTTATTATTCTACATTACTTTTTACAGTAGTGTTTGGGAACAATGCATCCAGTACAGGTTGCATATTAGCGCGTTCTTCGGCTGTTGCTGCTATTGCAGAGCCCGTCGTAGGCGAATAGAAGTACTGATAACAAAAGAATACTACGCCTGTGCACTTAGGCAAGCTGTCGCGAACATATTCGAGCGAAGACTTGATAACATCTCGGTTGTTAACCCACTCATACTGTGCTTCGGTAGAGCCTGCGTAAGTATCAATGGTACCGCTGTAGCCATCCAAAGCCTTACCAAGAGTCAAACCAGTGTAAAGAGTTACGGAGGAAGTCTTGACAATGTTAGACCAACCTGTAGAGCAAGAGCCGAAGCCTTGAGAATTGTGAAGCATACCGAAGTATACCTGAGGACAGATATAATCGATATATCCGGAGGTAGAGCACCATGTGTAAACATCTGCATACTGAGAGTTGTAAACGGTACTCATATTACCAGCGGGAGAAATACCGAACAGGATGTCCTGATCCACAGACTTAACTGCGCTGTAAATGCCGCTTACCAACTTGTTAAGATTATCTCTGCGCCAGTTAGCAAGAGACAGACTGCCGGAGTATTCGTTATACGCCGCAGAGTCGAAGGAGCTAGCTGTGGTGGGATAGAAGTAGTCGTCCATGTGAACGCCGTCTACATTATAGAGAGTACAAATTTCCTTTGCACCGTCGATAATAAGCTGACGAACATCTGCATAAGCGGGGTTAAGGTAATAGTAGCTGCTATAAAGAACAACATACTTGCCGTTGTAAGTGGAACTCTGATACCACTCGCCTACCTTAAAGCTGGTGCTTACATTAGCTATATCGGTAGAGCTCATAAGTCTGAGAGGGTTGATCCACGCCTGAACAGACATATCGCGAGCGTGTGCCAGTTCTATGATGATAGCGAACGGGTCATAGGAGTGTGTCCTGCCGTATGCGCCTACAACATACTTACTTGCGGTATAGTATTCGGAGGGATACATACTGTCACCGTTAGGTCTTACCTGAACGAACAGTGTATTTATGCCGATATTCTTACAATTATCAAGAATTGTAGTCATGAGAGATCTATAGCTTGCCTCGGAACGCTGAGCAGAGTTTGACATAAACACATTGCTGAGGTCGAACTGAGACAGCCACATGCCCTTAACATGAGAGTAGTTAAGCTGCTGATATTCACTGGGGTCAACGGACGGGTTTTCGGGCTCGTCGGTGCTTCCGCTGCCGTCGGGCTGGGTACCGTCGCCGGTATAGATAGCCACATAGGACGAACCTGCCACGCAAGTAGCGCTGGTGAGGTTAATGTCCTCGGTAAGAACAAGCAAGTCGCCCACATCAACATAAGCACAAGCTGCCTGGGTCTGGGTGCCCATGTGAACGGCGATTACTATACCGTTTGCGGGAACCTCAACAGATTTTGTAGTGCCTGTTGCATATTTTTCGGTTACTATATAGCCGCCCTTAGCTTCGGAATAGCCTGCAACATAAACTTCCCAATAGGTAGCTGTAAATGCAGAACCGTAGTTGAGGGTGTAAATATGGGAACCGCCGGAGATGTACTGGCTTGCGTTAACGCCGTTGATATAAATTACGCCTTCAAGAGTCTGACCGTTGTCAACAGCGAAGTTTGCGGTGAATGTAAGATTATCGGTTATTTCCATTGTGCCGTCGGGCAGGCTGGGTGTCCATGATGTGAACACATAACCGCTGTTTGCCACAGGTGTGGGCAATGTGATTGTGCTCCAGAGTGTGCCTTCATCAACACTGATAACCGTGGTGCCGCTGAGCTTACCGCCTGTGCCCGCCTTGAATGTGATTACATACTGGTCGGCAGGGGTAACGATAAAGTTTGCGGTATAGGTTGCGTTTGCAGTGATGGTTGTGGGGAATTCGGGAGACCAACCTGTGAATGTGTAGCCGTCATTTTCCACAACAGTAGGAACGGTAATGGTGGACCAAGCGGTGCCTGTAGGAACGGAAACGCTTGTCGTGCCGCTGAGTGTACCGCCGGCACCTGCTACGAAAGTTACCGTACGCCACTGAGAAGCGTCATAGGTGAAGGTTGCGGTAAAGCTGAGGTTGCCTGTAATAGCTTCGTTATCTGCAGGAAGAGAAGGTGTCCAACCGCTGAATACATAACCGGGTTTTGCGGTTGCGGTGGGAACTTCAATCTCGCTCCACAAAGTGCCTTCTGCAACGGTATGATAGGTTTCACCAGTTACCGTACCGTTAGTACCTGCGTTAAAGCTTACTGTATAGGTGGGAACAACTTCGCCTTCTGCACCCCAGATTTCAAATTCGCCAAGTCTGCCTATATACTGGCTCATGGTACATTCGAAGTATACATAAGAAACTTCTTCAGCAGTACCGTTAACGGTTGCTGTATATCCGTAATCGGAGTTTGCAGTAAAGTTTGAGGTTGTACCAAACACTGTTGATATGTTACTTGCGGAAGAACCTACATAAACGGTAACACTATCGGGAAGTGCACGGTTTCCAGACCCTTCTCTCAAGCCAAAGTTCATAACCGTACTGGTCATTGTGATGGGAGCAGAAAGCTTGAATGTTACGCCTATAATATTGCTGCTTCTGGAAACTTCTACCCAAGCATCATCTGTGTTTTCCAACCACTTGCCGTCGTTGAGGTAACCGCTGCCATAAGCAGAGCCCGAATCGAAGGAATCGGGGAATCCGGTCTGTACAGTACCTGTGGTAACCATGTACTGGCCGCCGTTTTTGTCTAAAGCATAGTTAAGTTCTTCGCCGCCAATCTTTTCGGTAAACACAGCTGTATAAACAGCAGAAGCAGTTACCTCAGAAGAAGTGGAAGGAAGTTCGGGAGACCAGTGAGAGAATCTGTAGCCATCGTTTGCTACGGGAGTGGGAACGGTAACGGAAGCGAAGGTATCACCGTCGGGAACACCGAAGGAGGTAGTGCCGCTGAGTTTACCATTTGCGCCCGCAACAAAGTTTACACTGTGAACCGTTGTGTTAACTTCGGGGCCCAGAACTTCTATTTCGCCGATTCTTGCAGCGTAATAGGTGCTCATGGACATTGTAATTTGCAGGTACTTAATAGACCTGTTTGTCGCATCGTTCTCAATAACAGCCTGATATCCGTAACCGCTTATATGTTCGTAGTTTGTAACCGTGCTGCCCATGGTTGTCCACGAAACATTGCTGCTGAGCGATGTTCTTGTGGTGTACTTAACGGTAACATTATCGGGCAAACCTCTGTTACCGGAAGCTGCAGGTGTACCGAGGTTGATTACAACCTGTTCTATATCAGACTTAGCAGATTCAAGCTTAACAATAATGATAATTACATTGCTCTGGCTTTGGAAACCGCCCGTTGAACCGCGGGCACGCTCTACCCAGTTGCCGTCGCTGAGAATAACCTGTGAATTGTCGTTAAGATAACCGTTACCGAAGCTCAATGTAGTAGAGGAAAAGCTTACTCTCATAGATTCGGTGCTCTTGGTTTCGAAGATTGTGTCGTCGTAGGTATCAAGCTTAGTGCCTACATAGTATGCATAGGTACCGCCGTTTGCGGCAGAAGCATAGTTCTCACGGTAAGAACCAACCTCTTCGATAACGAACAGTGCTGTGTAGGTTACGCTTGCGTTGATTGTGCTGTCATCGGAAGGAAGCGCAGGTGTCCAACTGTCAAATACATAACCTGCGTTTGCAACAGGAGTAGGAACTGTAATTGCGTTACTCCATATTGTACCTTCTTCAACATCATCAAACGCCCAAGTGCCCACCAAAGAGCCGTTAGAACCTGCTACGAATACGATGGAATATGTAGGTATCTTCTCAAATCTTGCTGTAAAGCTTACATCCGCAGTAATTGTTGAGGGGAATGTGCCGCTCCAATCGCTGAATCTGTAGCCATCGTTTGCAACGGGAGAAGGAACAGATATAGCTGACCAAGCGGTGCCCTTTAGAACGGTGAACGCGGTTGCGCCGCTGAGGCTACCGTTTTCACCTGCTGCAAAGCTTACTGTTGCGTACTGCGTTGCATCATATTCAAAGTTTGCGGTATAGGTTGCGCTTGTGGTTATTGTTGTGGGGAAGGAAGGCGACCAAGCGCTAAACTTGTAGCCTGCGTTTGCTGTTGCAGAAGGAACGGTGATTACAGACCATGCGGAGCCCTTGAGCACTGTGAATGTGCTTGTTCCGCTGATTGTACCGTTAGAGCCGGCTACGAAGGTAATTGTAGCAAACTGGCTTGCATCGTAAACAAAGTTTGCTGTATAAGTAGCGTCTTCCGTTACCGTTGCGGGGAAGGACGGCGACCACGCGCTGAACTTATAGCCCACATTAGCGGTGGCGGTAGGAACGGTGATTGCAGACCAAGCAGTACCCTTAAGTACGGTGAAAGTCTTTGTGCCGCTGATTGTACCGTTTGCACCGGCAACAAATGTAACGGTTGCGTACTGAGAAGCATCGTAAACGAAGTTAGCTGTATAAGTAGCATCTGCTGTTACCGTTGCAGGGAATGAAGGCGACCAAGCGCTAAACTTATAGCCTGCGTTTGCAGTTGTTGTGGGAACGGTAATTGCAGACCAAGCAGTCCCCTTGAGAACTGTAAATGTGCTTGTACCGCCGATTGTACCGTTTGCACCTGCAACGAAGGTAACGGTTGCGTACTGGCTTGCATCGTATACAAAGTTAGCTGTAAAGGTTGCATCGTCGTTGATTGTTGCGGGGAAAGAAGCAGACCAACCGTCAAATTTATAACCTGCGTTTGCAACGGGCGTGGGAACATCTATATCGTTCCAAGAAGTGCCCTTGAGAACGGTAAATGTGTTGGTGCCGCTGATTGTGCCGTTTGCGCCTGCAACAAATACTACAGTTGCGTACTGCGCGTTATCAACAGCGAAGGTTGCCGTATATGTAGCATCCTCATTTATGGTTGCGGGGAACGCAGGAGACCAGGAAACGAACTTATAACCATCATTTGCTTGATAGGAAGGAACGGTAATTTTGCTCCATTCAGTACCCTTGAGCACGGTGAAGGTCTTTGTACCGCTGATTGTGCCGTTTGCACCTGCAACAAAGGTAATGGTTGCATACTGACTTTCGTCAACTACGAATTCTGCGGTATAAGTTGCATCGCCCGTTACCTTGTCAGGAAGTGCGGGAGACCAACCACTGAATTTATAACCTGTGTTTGCATTAGTTGCAGGAAGCGTAATATCGGCAAACGAGCTGCCTATAAGCGCGGTAACGCTTGTCGTGCCGCTGATTGTGCCGTTTGCGCCTGCAACAAAGTTTATGGTAGCATATTGAGTTTCATCGTAAACAAATTGAGCTGTATAGGTTGCATCTTCTGTTACCTTTGCAGGGAATACAGGAGACCAAGCACTGAACTTGTAGCCTGCGTTTGCCGTAGGTGTGGGAACGGAAATTTCAGACCACGCAGTACCCTTAATAACGGTAAAGCTGCTTTGGCCATTTACTGTACCGTTTGCACCTGCAACAAAGTTAACGGTTACATACTGGCTGTCATCAACATCAAACTGTGCGATGTATGTAGCATCGGCGTTAATCGCAGAACCATTTGAAGGAAGTGCGGGAGACCAGCCGACAAACTTGTAGCCACTGGCCGCAACGGGCGTGGGAACGGTTATCTCACTCCAAAGTGTACCACCGTCAACAGTGTACTCATACGTGCCTTGAAGTGTACCGTTTTCACCTGCAACAAAGCTTATATCGTAGGAGGCAGTTCCGTTGCCGATACCGTAAACTTCCACTTCGCCAAATCTGCCTATAAAAGCACTCATAGGGCAAACAAACTTAACATAGTCTGCCTGAACAGCTTCTCCCTGAGGAACGATGGTAGCAGTATAGCCATAATCGCCGATAGCTGTATACGCGGAAGTCGTACCATAGTACACATCTTCCCCGCCATCAACACCTGTATAAACGGTAACACTATCGGGAAGAACACGGTTTGTTGCCCATTTCAGCAAACCGCAGTTTATAACCGCCTTAGTTACGGTAACGGTCTGCGCCAGTTTAACGGTTATAACTATCTGGGAGTTGGAGCGAGATGCCTCAACCCAATCATCGTCGGTATCGGTTAGCATGATGCCGTCGTTAAGATAACCGCTGCCGTATTCTTCAGCCGCATCAAAAGAATCAAGCAAGGGGTCGTAAGGCGCACCTACAGTAAACATATACTGACCGCCCATATCCGCGCTGGCGTAGTTAAGTTCTTCAGTGGATATTACGCCCTTTTCAAAGTTTGCGGTAAAACTTAAATCGGAGGTAACCACATCCGGGAAATCGGGGGTCCAACCCGTAAAAATATACCCCGCATCGCAAGAAACGGTAGGTACGGTAATAGCGGAAAAGCTTGTGCCGGAAGCAACCACCTGCTGAGTGTTGCCGGACAAAGCACCGCCTTCTTCCGCAGAAAAGCTTACAGTATAATTCTTAACAACTGTACTGCTTTCTTCAATACTGTCTTCAGAACTGTCGGATCCGCCGCCTGTGGGGGTCTTGGGATGCTTAAAGTCACCAATATCGCCCTTGCCTGCCAAGTGATTACGCATAATAGCAAAGTCGGTAGTAGATACTATACCATCATAGTCAACATCGGATGCGGCATCCAAAGCATCGTTAAAAATCTCATAACCCGACAAGTAGCGAGAAACGGAAAGAACGTCTACCGTGGAGATAACACCGTCGCTGTTATTATCACCCTTTACCAAAATAGTGGCAGTTTCACCACTGCATGAAACGGTAAAGCCCGTAGAAACACGGTAAGTATCGCCAAGCTCTTCACCGCTCAAATCGTAAACGGTTAAATCACCGGCGCTATTTTCCAAGTTTTGCTTAAGCTGGGCAACGGTTGTGCCATCGTCAACATCATATACAAAACCTGCACTATGGTCTATGTAATAGACCGTACTTTCAAGAGTGCTTGCCGCAGAACCGCTTATAACCGGGTAGGCGGTAAACAACGACAGTATCATTGAAACAGCTAAAAACGCAGATAGCCTTTGTTTGAAACTCATATCCAATTACTCTCCTTGCTCGGGCAGTGGACATACATACCCGCAAATTATCAATGGTAAGTATAATACTTTATTATGAACAATGCATTAAGAATAAAAAACTATTGTCAAAAAAATACGTTTTTGTCACAATGCACAAAAACGCCGACATTTTAACCCTGTCAGCGTTTTTAAAACTGTGCAATTTTCCGATTCTAATATTTTTATAAAAAGATTGTCAAAAATCAATTCTTAAGCGAATGTATTGGCGCAGGGATTATACCGCCCCTGTTAACAAAGACGGAGGGATCGCAAGAACTGATTCTCATAACAGGCGCACTGCCAAGCAAGCCGCCGAAATCCACGCTGTCGCCAACAGACTTGCCGTAAGCAGGAATAACTCTTACAGCAGTTGTTTTGGAGTTTATAACACCTATTGCAGCTTCATCCGCTATCATTGCTGAAAGCACTGCAGCAGGCGTATCTCCGGGGACTGCTATCATATCAAGTCCTACAGAGCATACTGCAGTCATAGCCTCCAGCTTTTCCAAAGAAAGCACGCCGTCGTTTACGGCTTTTATCATACCTGCATCCTCGGATACGGGAATAAAGGCACCGGAAAGCCCCCCAACCTTAGATGATGCCATTACGCCACCTTTTTTAACCGCATCGTTAAGCATGGCAAGTGCCGCGGTAGTGCCGCAACCGCCGCATTGACCTATACCCATCGCTTCAAGGATTTCGGCAACGGAATCGCCTACAGCGGGCGTAGGCGCCAAAGACAGGTCAACAATACCAAAGGGTACACCCAATCTGCGACTTGCTTCAAGAGCTACAAGTTGACCAACTCTTGTGATTTTAAATGCCGTGCGCTTTATCTCTTCGGACAGTTTCTCCAAATCACCGCCACTAAGTTTTTCGACCGCAGTTTTAACAACACCCGGACCGGAAACGCCGACATTAAGTATTGTCTCCCCCTCTCCCACGCCGTGGAAAGCACCTGCCATAAAGGGATTATCATCGGGTGCGTTGGCAAAAACCACAAGCTTTGCACAACCAATAGAGCTGCTGTCCTTTGTAAGATACGCGGTTTTAAGAATAATTTCGCCAAGCTCCTTTACTGCATCCATATTTATACCGGATTTTGTTGAGCCAATATTCACGGAAGAGCACACCCTTGCAGTTTCTGCCAAAGCTTGAGGTATGGATGCAATCAAAGCTCTGTCTGCATCGGTCATACCTTTTTGCACCAAAGCACTGTAGCCACCTATAAAGTTAATACCCAAGGTCTCGGCAGCTCTGTCCATTGCTTTAGCAGCAGAAACAAAGCCTTCCACATCCAAACCTGCGCCCGCAATAGCGATAGGAGTTACGGACACGCGCTTATTTATTATGGGAATACCGTATTCTTTTTCTATCTCTTCACCAACAGCAACAAGTCTTTCTGCTCTGCGGGTAATTTTATCGTATATTTTATCTGCAAACAATGCGCCGCTGCCGCCGCAATCCAACAAAGATATACCCATTGTTATTGTTCGTATATCAAGGTGGTCGTTGCTTATCATATTAACGGTTTCGAGAATATCGCCTATGTTAATCACTGCGCTACCCCCTATATTCTGTGCATTGCATTAAAAATATCTTCATGCATCGTCTGTATCTTCAAAGCATTTTCATCCGCCAATGCATTCATAACATCAACAAAATCAGCAAGTTTTATCTTCATCTCACCGATATCAGCTATCATAAACATTACAAAATAATCCCTTAGTACGCTTTGAGAAATATCTATGATATTTACCCCATGCTCTGTGCACACAGCACTTACCTTGGCTATAATGCCCTTATTATCTTTTCCTGTTACGGTTATAACCGCATTCATTTAAAACACCTCTATTTTGATTATATTTTTAACAAAACTTCCAAAAGCTCTTTGTCTGTCATCCTGTGAGCCTTTTCCACAAGCACTATTCCCATTTCTGCCGCTCTCGCTTTAAAATATTCAAGGCCTTGCCCTTTTTTGTTAAGACCGGAGGCTACAAGCACTTTCTTTGCATACCTGTTACCGAATCTGGCGGCAACGGTGTTTAGCTTATAAAGCTCTTCCTCCGCTACTCCGCCGTTTTTGCAGGAAACAAAAACAGGTATAAGCCCTTTCATTAAAATCAAGTCCACTTCGTTAACGGTCCCGCCAAAGGATACGCCTGCACCTGCAATAAGCCCATCCCAATCAATAACCACGCCTCCGACACAGTCGGTAAACAAGGGAGATAAATTTTTGTCCTTTGCCTCCGAAGCAAGTGAAAGCATTTTATATTCAAGGACGTTACCCGACTTGGAGAGTGCTTTTTTTACAAAAGAATTTTTATAAAAAAATGAAAAATGATTTTTGCTTTCTACAATGTTGTATACAATCCCCGCTTTACTAAGCTTGCTTAAAAAACGAAGCGCATTGTTCTTGCGTTTTTCATAATCCGTAAAACGACGCTTGGCCTCTTCACTTTCGATAGACACCTTAAGTCCGTCGGAAGAAAAACGTGCCACGCAAATCAACTCCGAAAGAGCGGCGGTGCTTCTGTTCCAATCAAAGGGTGCGGCTTTGCACACAGTCCACAAGTCTTCTATATCTTTTCTTTCGCCAAGTTTATCCTTACGAAGGCCACCTGCAACCGTGCCGCCGTGCAAAGCAATATTTTCATCAACCGTAAGCTCAGAAAACGGCATAGATTTGCTTATAAAGCCATCGCCGTCACAATCGGTCATTTTTCTACTGTTGAAGTTATAGCGGTGCATCTGCAATTTTTTTACACCTCTGTAACGCTCATACACCAGTCCCATGGCAACCAGTGCCAAATCATCACCGCCTGTAAGGTCAAAGCAACACTCTTCCTCGGTTTCTACTATATCCACAAGGCAATCCGCTATACTGTTAATAGAATTTCCGAGGACGGCGCGGTGCTCAAAAACAGCGTTTATTCCCTTTCTACGTGCAAGCTCACCGTATGCATGCATCCTGCGTTTTGCACGTCTGCCGCCGCCGATAAATATTACTTTATCCGGTTTTAACAAAAAGCAGCTTACCATATTCTCTATGGGGGCGCAGGCAAAAAATTCCACAACCGTCATAAGCACACACCTCTTTGTGATATTCTATAACATTCGACCTGTTTTGTCAACATTATATTTGTGCCGCTTTATTGTCCTTCACTTATTGACAAAATATTTGCGTTGTGCTATTCTATAGTTTGGTATTTGATGTGCAAAACCAGATAATAAGATTGAATAAAGAGGCGATTGAAATGAAATATGACGTTATTATAATAGGTGCCGGTCCCGGCGGTATTTTCACAGCGTATGAGCTTACGCGTGCTAACGAAAACATTAAGATTGCGGTTTTTGAACTGGGCAATCCTTTAGGCAAGCGCAAATGTCCCATTGACGGCAAAAAAATTAAAAGCTGTATTAAGTGTCCCACCTGCGCCATTATGAGCGGGTTCGGCGGTGCCGGTGCTTTTTCTGACGGCAAATACAATATAACCAATCGTTTTGGCGGCACTTTGTACCAGCACATAGGCAGTAACGAAGCCATTGAGCTTATGCGATACGTTGACGATATAAACCTTGCATACGGTGGCAAAGGCACAAAACTTTATTCTACCGCCAATACGGAAATAAAAAAACGTTGCCTTGAAAACGGATTGCATTTGCTAGATGCAAAGGTAAGACATTTGGGTACCGATATTAACTATATTGTTTTGGAGAATCTTTATAACGAGTTGAAAGATAAAGTCGATTTTCACTTTAACACTCCCGTTGACTCCGTCAGCGGCAATTACGGTAACTACGAAGTGCACACCAAAGATACCGTTTATACCTGCGAAAAATGCGTTATCTCCGTAGGGAGAAGCGGAAGCAAATGGATGGAGGGAGTATGTAAATCCATGGACATTCCCACCAAATCCAACAGAGTTGACATAGGTGTAAGAGTGGAGTTGCCTGCCGTTGTATTCTCACATCTTACCGATGAGCTTTATGAAAGTAAAATTGTATACCGCACCGAGAAATTTGAAGACCTGGTGCGTACCTTCTGTATGAATCCCAACGGCGTTGTTGTTAACGAAAACACCAACGGCATTGTTACGGTAAACGGGCACAGCTACGAAGATAAGTCCAAGCATACGGAAAATACAAATTTTGCGCTTTTGGTAAGCAAGCATTTTTCCGAGCCGTTTAAGGACAGCAACGGATACGGCGAAAGCATTGCCAGACTTTCAAATATGTTGGGCGGCGGTGTTATAGTGCAGCGTTTTGGTGACCTTGTAAGGGGCAGACGCAGTAACGAAGCGCGTATTAACGAAAGCTATGTTACCCCCACCCTTGCGGCAACACCCGGCGACCTTAGCCTTGTAATGCCCAAGCGAATCCTTGACGGTATTATTGAAATGATTTACGCGCTTGATAAAATTGCACCCGGCACAGCCAACGATGATACGCTCCTTTACGGTGTAGAAGTTAAGTTCTACAATATGGAGGTTGAAATCGACAACAACTTACAAACCAAAAACAAAGGACTTTACGTAATCGGCGATTGCAGCGGAGTTACCCATTCTCTGTCCCACGCTTCAGCCAGCGGCGTTTACGTTGCAAGGCATATATTAAATCAAAAAGACTAATGTTTTAGTACTCATTATGACTGAAGGAAACAACAAGATTCGCCGCGGAATTAAAGCGTTTTTTGTCCAAAGCAAGGGAAAAGACGTGGATATGACCGTTGGCAGTATTTATAAAAATATCTTTTGGTTTGCACTGCCTTTGATGATAGGAAACCTTTTCCAGCAGCTTTACAATATGGTAGATACCTGGGTAATAGGCAGGATGGGCAACAATGATGCATTTTCTGCAGTTGGCACGGTAGGGCCTATTATAAACATCCTTATCGGTGTGTTCACCGGTCTTGCCAGCGGCGCGGGAATCGTTATTTCTCACCATTACGGTGCAAAAGATAAGAAAAAGGTGCACGACTCCGTACACTCCTTTATGTTCCTCACTCTGGCACTTTCCGTTGTATTTACCTTTTTGGGTGTTGCGGGTGCTCCGTTCATGCTGAAGCTGATGTTGCGTTCCGATTCCAATATGGAAAACATATACCCCCATGCGTTAAAGTACCTTACCATATACTTTGCAGGCATCTCCACAATGATGGTTTACAACACAGGTGCGGGAATACTGAGAGCTGTTGGTGACTCCAAGCGACCCTTCTACTTTTTGGTTATTTCTGCATTAACAAATATCGTGTTGGACTTTCTGTTTGTTTTTGCTTTTGATATGGGCGTAGAGGGTGTAGCATTGGCTACCGTTATCGCCCAAGGGCTATCAGGCGCGTTAACCATAATAACCCTTTTACGAACGGACAGCGTGGTAAAATTGATAATAAAAGACATAAAATGGGATGGCGAAATGATAAAAAGAATAGCTATTATAGGGTTTCCTGCCGCCATTCAAATGTCAATAACCGCGTTTTCAAACGTATTTGTTCAATCCTATGTGGCAAACGTAAACCAAGCAACCACCTCCCATTGTCTTGCAGGATGGACATCTTACTCCAAAATCGACCAGTTTATCTTTTTACCGGTGCAAGCCATCTCCTTAGGCGTAACAACCTTTGTAGGGCAAAATTTAGGTTGCGGCAACAGAGACAGGGCAAAAGAAGGTACGCGCATTGCGTTTTATATGGCTATTATTGTTACAGTTACGGTAATAAGCGTAGTCTTGTTATTCACACCTTGGCTGGCGGCAGTTTTTAATTCAGAGCCGCAGGTGGTATATTATGCAAAGATTTTGTTGTATAACTTAACGCCGTTTTATCTTTTCTGTTGTGTTAACCAGGTCTTTTCCGCATCAATGCGCGGTGCAGGTAACACAAAAGCGCCCATGTTTATAATGCTTGGTTCTTTTGTTGCTTTCAGACAGGTATATTTGTTCGTTGTTTCCAATTACATCTCCAACGATATTTTGCCTGTGGCATTCAGTTATCCTGCGGGATGGTTTGTTTGTTGCACCGCCACCTTGGTGTATTATAAATTTTTTCATCTAAAAAGCAAAAAACTTATGTCTGTTATAAATTGATGCCATATTTGCTGTTTTTATCCCAGGAGGTTTACTCTTTATGAAAAACAAATCAAACGGTAAAATTCGCAGCAAATGCCTTAAATGGCTTTGCAAAGCAAAAGATTTTGCCGTTGAAAAATTCAACCGTTTTAAAAACACTTCCTTTTCCAAGTGGTTGTACAAGTATATAATCAGCCCTCTTGTTGCTTTCTACAAGCACAAGTTTCTTTTGTGCTTGGTTACCGCTATCGTTGTTAATTTTATCATAGAGTTAGCATCCCGACGTTCGTTTTCAAGACTGATGTTACACGTTGTGGATAACTTCCCTATGTTTCTGTTTGGGTCTTCGGTTATTGCATTAAGCTTTTGCTTATCTATGCTGTTTAAAAGAAGGTTGTTTGTATACAGCGTGGTGCTGGTTGTTTGGATTTCGTTGGGCATAAGCAACGTAAGTATGCTGCTTAACCGCGCCAATCCCTTAATGCTTATAGATTTTAAGATAATGCGGTCGGGGATGAGCCTTTCTACTATGTATTTAACCATACCCACCATTATTTTGCTTTCGATAACAGTTATAACGTTTATTGTGGGATTGGTATTTCTTTATAAAAAGTCCCCGCGTGAACCTGTAAATTACAAGCGCTCCGTTGCGTTTACACTTTGCGTGGCATTTCTTGTAGGTGGGCTTGCAAGCGTATTCTCCATATACAAAGTGGTATCTCCCAATCAAAGATTGCCTGAAGACTACAATAACTGCGGATTTGTATACTGTCTGCTATACGGTATTGTGGATTCCGGCATTGACAAACCTGACGGTTATGACAAATCCACCATTGACGACATAAAGCTTGTAGTAGACTCCGTTAAAGAAACAATACCTGAGGAATTACCAAATGTTATTGTTCTGCAGCTTGAATCTTTTATGGATATGAACCGTATTGAAGGTATAGAATTTTCAGAAAATCCCCACCCCTATTTTTCCGAACTTAAAGAAAAATATCCCAGCGGTATGCTTACCGTAAACGCATTGGGGTCTTGTACAGCCAATGTGGAGTACGAGGTGCTTACAGGTACGGACATAAGAAGCTATGGATTTGATGACTACCCTTATTTGAGCTTTTTGCAGAACAACAGTATGGAATCCATTGCATATAATCTTAGAAATATTGGCTATACCACAACCGCTATACACAACCACAACGGCGGTTTTTACGGTAGAAATGAGGCTTACACCAACTTGGGCTTTGACAGATTTATACCTTTGGAAGCCTTTGGTGAGCTTACCGAGGAGGACTACACCTATTCCAAATACTGGGCAAGAGATGAAATTTTGCTTGACCAGATTAAAGGCGCGATGAGTTTGTCTGAGGGCGTTGATATGCTGTTGACGGTAACCGTACAGTGCCACAGCAAATATCACACAAGATATCTTGAGGACTTTGATTATCCCGTTGAGGTTGGCGGTTTTGAAGAAGACGAAGTTTACACGAATATGCTTTTGTATTACGCCGCAATGGCGCGCGAGGAAGATATATTCATAAAAGAACTGCTTACGTATTTGGAAAGTCTTGATGAAGAAACCATAGTTATGATGTACGGCGACCACTTACCCACCTTTATCGAGGGCAGTGAACAGCTTGTGGATTATAACGACGGCGAAAATCCGAACGCAAAATACAACTCCGAATATGTGATATGGCACACCGACGGTATAAACCTTAAAGAGGGATATGAACGCATAAGGGATATAAAATCATACGAGCTAACCGCTTACGCTTTGGATTTGGCAGGTATACGTACGGGCAATATAGCACGTTTGTACCACGCGGGGCTTAGCGATGAAATGCTTATTGAATACCGTAACGCCTTGGCTTATGACTTTTTGGAGGGCGAAAACTATTACTTCGAGGGCAAATCTCCCTACAAAAAAATAGATACCTCAGTAGGTCTTATTCCTGCAGCGGTAACGGGATATGAAACCGACCCGGAAACAGGTACTTTGTTTGTAAAAGGCGTAGGATTTAATCCTTCATCTTTTGTGTATATAAACGGCGGGCGTTATTCAACCGAATACATAAGTAGCGAGCTGTTGGAAGTAACGGAACAAGTTACAATTGAAAACGGCGATAAAATAAGTGTTCGCTTGCTGACAAAAGACTTAGTGTTGCTTGACCAAAGTGAAGAATTCTATGTTGGCGACCTGCCGTCCGGCGAAAAGCTTACCGCAAATAAGGGCAAAGCAGGCTTCCATTTCACTTTTAAATTGGCTATTATAATCGTTGCAATGATAATTGTTATTGTTACCGCTGTTACTGTTTTTATAAAGCTTTGCAAAAGCAAACGCAATAAAACACCGAAAGAAATTACTTTAAAAGAAGAATAATGCATATAAAACGCTTTTTGTGACTTCACAAAAAGCGTTTTTGTTATTTTTTTACCTTTTATTACTGTGTTTTCTCTTGACTGCATATAAAAATAATGTTATAATAAGCTTGCACAAATTTATATTGAGATATATGTTCATTTGTGAATATTTTTAACAAACGGGAGGCGTTCTATTTTGAAAATGAAACGAATTATTTCCACCCTGTTATCCATGGCAATGGTTTTAGGTATGATTGTAGCAGTTCCCGCAGCAATTAAACCCTTAGAGGTTGCCGCAGCAACAAATCTTGCTTTGTCCGCAACCTATAGAGGAGCTGACGGTATCGGCACCAACGGTACAGGTAACTACGGTGACGGCACAAGTTGGAATTCTTATCATACCGGCAAGTTAAATGACGGTACTATTGCCAACGCAAAAACAAGCACTACCACTAACACCGTTGAAATGTGCGTTGGTGAAATTGCATCTGTTGTAAAAGGCGATGTAATCCTTTATTTTAAACTTTCCTCCGCATCTGTTGTAGGCAGTGTTGAGGTTTATACCAATAGGCGTGATAATGCGTATAGAGGACATCCCGACTCCATCAGCGTATATGTCGGCAACAGCGAATCCGATGTTTCCTCTGCTACCCTTTTGGGCACTGTTGCTGAAGCAAACAGCACAACACATAGTTCTGACGGCTATGTTAAAAAATATACCGTTACAGGCACTGCCAAATCCGGTACTTATGTAATCATTAAAATGAACACCACCGCAACCAATTCCAGTACTACAGCGGGCGACGGCGTTATTGGCGTTACAGAAGTACAGATACTTCAGGGCTCCGTTGGTACTCAGGATGTTTCTTCCGGTGTTACCTACAAGGGCGCTACCGGTACCAACGCAAACGGTACGGGCAACTACGGCGAAGCCAATTGGACCACTTACCATGCAGGTAAGCTTAACGACGGTGTTATCGCTTCTACATATTCCGAATCCACACAGGGACAAAACGTAGAAATATACCTTGATAGCTTTGCTGTCGGTAAAGTTTACGTTTACTTCAAGTTGCCTGAATACGCTACTGTTTGCGAAGTTAACGCATATGCAAATATACGTTCTAACAGCACAAACAGAGGCTATCCCGATCCATTTAACATTTACGTAAGTAACAGCGAATCTGTCGGCACCCTTCTCGGCACAACTTCTTATACTTCTTACAATGCAGGTGTTAGAAAATACACTGCAAAGGGTTCTGCCGCAGGTAATTATGTTGTCTTCGAAATGACCATTCCCACAAATGTTTCCGTTATAGCTCTTACCGAAGTCCAAATTATTACTTCGGTAAGCGCCGACAAGCTTTCTCCTCCCACACTTACAGGTTCTACCGGCAGAGCAACCTACACCGTTCCTACAATCACCTGGAACGCTGTAGAAGGTGCCGAAAAGTACGATGTTTATCTTAACGGCACAAAGGTTGTTTCCGATACAACATCCCGTTCCTATACCCCCACAGGTCTCACCCCCTTCGAGCTTTACGGAAGAACCGGTCAACGCTCATGCGAAAGTGTAACTGTTGTAGCTAAGGGCAGCGGCAAGAGCGATTCTGACGCTTCCGCAGCGTTTGAGTTCCTTTACGTAAACAAGCCCACCAATTCATCAGGAACACCTGTGACAAGCGCGGATGTTATTCTTGATGCCGGTCACGGCGGTTCCGACCCCGGTGCTATGCTTGACCCCAGAGAAGAAGCAGACGACACCCTAAGAATGACACTTGCTGTGGGTCAATTACTTGAAGAAGCAGGCTTTTCTGTTGCATACACCCGCACAACGGATGTATTTGACAGTATTTATGTAAAAGCGGCAAAGGGTGAAGCAGGCAACTTCAGAGCTTTTGTCAGCTTCCACAGAAATTCTGCCACCTCTTTGGCAGAAGGTGTAGAGTATTATTATCAAACAGGAGAAACCATCTCCCAACCTTTGGCAAATGCGTTTAATACAGAATTTGTTGCCGACGGCATTTGGAAGAACAGGGGTGTTAAAACAGCATCGTATGTTGTTCTTACACAAACCTCCTTCCCTGCCGCACTTATAGAGCTTGGCTTTATTAACAACCCCGACGAAAACACCAAGTTTGATACATATTTTAACGAAACTGCACAAGCCTCTGCGAGAAGTATTATTAAATATCTGGGGCACACCGTTGGATACACGGGCTATATCGATGCTCCTGCATCTGCCGCTGTTTCCGGTGCCGCAACTACGGTTTCTGCCTCTGTCGGCAACTACGGCAGCGATGCTAAGTTTGATATAAGAGGTTGGATGCTTCACAGCTACGGCGTTGAAAAGATGGAATACAGCATCAACGGCGGCGCATGGACCGCACTTTCACTTTCCAACCGCAGCGGTGAGCTTGGTGCTTACACCAATTACCCCAACAAGGCGAACAGCGGCTATAGCAGCACAATTAGCACCGAAGGCTGGGCAGCAGGTAACTACACAATAAAGGTTAGGGGTACCACCGTTTGGGATTCCACAACAAAGTACACCCAGACCTTTGATGTTGCTACAATAAACCTGACAGTTAACGATACCGCTCCCGCACAGTACACCGTAACCTTTAAGGACTGGGACGGCACAGTGCTTTCTACTCAGACCGTTACTGAAGGCGGTAGCGCAACCGCTCCTTCCGCTCCTTCCAGAATAGGTTACACATTTACCGGTTGGGACAAAGCATTCAATAATATAACTGGTGACACAACCGTTACCGCACAGTACAGCATCAATACCTTTACAGTTACCTTTGTTGTTGACGGTGAAACCGTTGATACTCAGACCGTTAACTACGGTAGTGCGGCTACCGCTCCCAATGTTGGCACTAAGGAAGGTTACACCTTCAGCGGTTGGGACAAGACGTTTAACAATGTCACCTCCAACCTTACTGTAAGCGGCTCTTGGAATATCAATACCTTTACAGTTACCTTTGTTGTTGACGGTGAAACCGTTGATACTCAGACCGTAAACTACGGCGGCGCGGCTACTGCTCCCGAAGTTGGTACCAAGGAAGGCTACACCTTCAGCGGTTGGGACAAGGCATTTAACAATATCACCTCCAACCTTACTGTAAGCGGCTCTTGGAATATCAATACCTTTACGGTTACCTTCGTTGTTGACGGTGAAACCGTTGATACACAGACAGTAAACTACGGCGGCGCGGCTACTGCTCCCGAAGTTGGTACCAAGGAAGGCTACACCTTCAGCGGTTGGGACAAGACGTTTAACAATGTCACCTCCAACCTTACTGTAAGCGGCTCTTGGAATATTAACACCTTTACGGTTACCTTCGTTGTTGACGGTGAAACCGTTGATACTCAGACCGTAAACTACGGTAGTGCGGCTACCGCTCCCAATGTTGGCACTAAGGAAGGCTACACCTTCAGCGGTTGGGACAAGACGTTTGATAACATTACATCTGATACCATCGTTTCAGCTTCTTGGAGCATTAACTCCTTCATCGTTACCTTTGTTGCAGGTGAACACGGTAGTTTGGAAGGCGAAACCGAAGTAACGGTTGAATACGGCACAGACATCGAAAACCTAAACTACCCTCTTGCTATTGCAGATGCAGGCTATAAATTCGCAGCATGGGATATTACAAGCGGCACCATAAGTAAAGACATCACCATAACAGCAAGCTTTGAATATGATGAATCCCAATGGTTTACAGTTACCTACATAATCCCCGAAAACGCAACCGCCACAGGCGCTCTCAGCTTTGGTCCTTTCGTTACCGGTACTGCGTGGGCAGATGCAGGTATTACTGCACCTACCGTTACGGGTATAGGCAACTACGTATTTGCAGGTTGGGATATCGACGCTCCCGCTGCTATTACAGAAGATCTTACATTCACCGCAATTCTTGACCTTAAAGGCAATATTACAATAAGCATTGTTTGTGGCACAAATGGCGTAATTCTCCACAAAGATAACGATGAAACCGTGGTTGGTAACTACACAATAAGCGTAGAAGCCGGTACCCTTGCTTCTGAGATAGAGCTTCCTTACACTTTGGCAGATGAAGGCTATGTATTCGATAATTGGTACGTAGACGGCGAAGTGCTTGACCTTAACAGCGTGCTTGATAAAAATATAACGATTACCGCAGTATTCAAAGCGGCACCCGTTGCTATAACGGAAAGCACAGTTGTAAACGAAAACAACTACGCAACCATCACACTTACGGTAAGTGCAGACAGCGCAAACTTTGCTTCCAGATTGTATGTATTCAATCAGCACAGCAACGGTTTAACCACAATAAGCACTAACGCTGTTAATGCAACAGAAATAAGCGCCGGTGTTTACGAAGTAAGCGTTGAGATATTCTCTAACGGTGTTAACACCGTAGACGTTTTCTTCAGCAGCTCTGCTATCAACTTTGCTTCTCCCGACTGGCTGATTGTTGCACTAAAAGCTGACATAAAACTTTAAAGCCAATTAAATTGCGCCCCTTCAGCACATAGCTGAAGGGGCACTTTTTTGTTTGCATTCAGGGAACCGCAACACAAAGTTTTATATCCCGCACTATTAAAAGCATCGCACAACGTAAAAAAGCCCTCCGATAGGAGGGCTTTATGTTGCTATTGATTACTGAACGTCAGCGTTGGGATCGAAACCGAGTCTCTTAAGAGTTTCAACAACATAAGATTCTCTGTATTCGTCTTCGGGCTTTCTGTTAAGATAAGACTTAAAGAATTCTTCACAAGCGGTCTGATAGTCAAGTTTTGCAAGCTCTGCTATTACGCGAACGCTTCTGTCGATAAGCTTCTTGTTGGTGGGAAGAACCTGAATCATCCAGTTAGACCATACCTTACCCATCTTAGCCATGGTAGCGGTACTGAGAAGGTTGAAGGTAAGTTTAATCATAAGGTGGGAAAGAAGCTCAGTGCAGGTTGCGGGAACGTCTACAGGGATGTAGATTTCGTTATCTGCAATCTTACCTTCGGGAATACGACCAATACGAATTACTACGCCGTTGCCGTAATCGGGAAGATACTTGTTGTACCAGTTAATAGCTTCCTTGCAAGCAGAGCCGTTGATATCCATAAGGATAAGGTTAGCAGGCTTGCGGCTGTAACGGGAAACATCTTCTTCGTTACCGATGCAGTACTGTTCAACTTCTTCGGAGCCAACCTTGGGAGGATTGTCAATAATAGACTGAGCAGCTTCCATCTGCTTATAGTCTTCAACAGTCCAATCAAGACCAACGATAGGACGGCGGAATACATGCTGCCATGCAACTTCGTTGGGATAAAGAGGATCCTTAACGTAAGCCCAGCTTACTGCGCTTTCAGTATCCTTGAACTTTCTGAAAGGAGGCAATGTAAAGGTAGGCTGTCTTTCTGTGGTGTCAGTCATCATATCAAGGAGATAATCATGGCTGAGGTATGTAACGAGACCGTTTGCCTTATAGGTAGCGGTTTCAAGTTCAACTGCCTTGGTGAGGCCTGCAAGTGCTTCGCCGCTGGAAAGCGTGTCACGAAGCTTCTTAAATTCAGCTGCGTATTCTTCTGCGGTGAGTGCAGGAGTGCCAACAACCTTAAATTCTTCTTCACTGAGGTTTTCCTTAAGCCACTGACCTGCTGCGATTTCGAGAGCAGCGCCTGCAGTAAGGAGTTCAACGGTGGTAACCTGCATTCTGGTAGAACCGGAAACAGCCATGTTACCTACAAAGATGCTGATGGGTTTAATGTTGGGTCTGGCAAATACCATACGAACTCTTTCAAGGTGTTCGCAGAGTATCTCCTTGGGATTGCAGTAGAGGTAATAAGTAGTGCAACCGCGCTTATCAGCTTCGATAACGGAGCCGTTAATACTTGCGGAAAGACCACATTCTGCAAGGCCTATAAGAACATCACCTTCACCGATGCCTGCATCAACAACCTGACGGGCACCGAAGGTCATATAGTCTTCAAAGTTTTCAACGGAACGAACAAGAGCTCTGTCACCGCCGGTGGTAAAGCTGTTGCAGCATTCACAGATTTCAAGGAAGGTCTGAGCCTTTGCGGGGATCTTGGAAACCAAAGAGTTCCAGAACAAACGCCAAGCACCATCAAGCTGAATAGCCATTCTGCCGGATGCACCAACGCTGGAGAAAACGAACTTCTTGCGCTGGTCCATAACGCGCTTAATGTCCTTAACAAGGTCCTTAAAGTTTTCGGTCTCAAATGCCTTTGCTGCAACGTCAGCAATGTCAAGGTCAGCGGAAAGTATCATCTTAATACCTTCGGAAGTATCCTTAGCTATTGTTGCGCTGAGATTTCTGGTGCGAGGGTTGGACTGTTCGGTAGGAATTACGCCAAGATGAAACTGCTTTTCATTGTCGATAAAGTCCTTAGCCGCGTCCTTGTAATTGGTAATGTTTTTGTATTCCAAAACTGAATACCCCTTTCGTATTCTATTATTTTTTGCACGAATTTACACATTCTGTGTTTATTGTACCACCCTTTTTTATATTTTGCAATAGGTGTTTTTCTGTTTTTGCAGTTTTTTACTGTTTTTTGGAAGAAATGTCAACAAAATGAGGCATTGCCTCCACTGCATGTGGGCGACTTACCGCAACAGATGCCGCTCTGCAGGCAAAATCACAGGACATTTCCAAGGTTTTTCCCATACATATCCCCACCGCAAAGGCGCCGTTGAAGCAATCTCCCCCGCCTGTAGTATCTACGGGGGAAACTTTGTAGGGCGGAATGTGTGTCCACCTGCCTTTTTCATATAGCTCCGCACCGTCACCGCCCAAGGTAACGACAGCCGTTTTAATACCACTGTTTTCTATGCCGCTTTTATAATCGTCACCAAAAAGCAACTGAGCTTCGTGTTTATTGGGAGTAATAACATCCGCTGACAAAAGCAGTTCCCTATCTACCCCTACTGCGGGAGCAGGGTTAAATACAACAGTAACACCTGCCGCTTTTGCTATTTCTAACGCTCTGCGGTTTGCTTCGGCAAGCACCTCGTTTTGCAATATCAAAATCTGCGATGCGCCGATTTCTGCCTTAAAGACTTCTATATCCTCGGCGTTTAACAAAGCTGCAGCTCCGCCAAAAACAGTAACGCGATTTTCACCCGTCTTATCTGTCAAAATACAAGCGCAGGCGCAGGGGATATCCTTGTATATCACAAGGGGCTTTATGCCTTCTTTTTTAAGGAAGTTTACACATTTATCAGAACCGCTGTCTTTGCCAAAAGCACCCAGAAACGACACATCGCCGCCAAGCCTTGCGGCGGCAACCGCCTGATTGTAGCCTTTACCGCCCGGCTCGGAAAAAAAGCTTGTGGCGGCAAGCGTCTCACCTTCTCGGTGAAAATGGTCAACGTTCATAAACAAGCTGTCGCCGCCAAGACCGATAACGGTTATTTTCATTTGCCAAAAACGCTCCCTTCCCTTTTAAGTCCGCCGCGAGTGTATGCACCCATAGGCGTTTTGCGCTCGTCCACAGATTTTAATACCGAAATTATTTCTTCATCACTTTCGTCGGTAAACATTAGTATATACTCGTTAACATTCGTTAATATATCAAGTTTATCAATAAGATATGTGGGTACAGAGTTGTATATTATATTGCGGTGTCCGTACTCCCTGATTACAGGGAAAACCGCCGAGGTTTTATCCTTTAGCTCCGCCTTACAAACGCCGTTTTTTTTGCATCCCGTTATATTTGCAATAATACAGGTTTCTGTATGCATAAGCGGTGTTTTGCCGTAAATAATATAGGCTGAGTTGGTACATTGTACCCACTTTGGATTTATCTCGGGTGAAATACACAGACTGTGGATGCCCATATTATTCAAGACCTCTGCGGTATGACTGTTTGTAACATTAAGCGGATAATCACCGTGGATAACAAAGCCGTCGCAATACTCAAGGTGGGCAAAATTGGAAACCGTTAAATCTCTTACACCCATGGCACCCGCCTTTTCTATCAAAGCCTTTACCGATTCTTTGTCACGGGGGAAAATCGTACGCGGCAAGACAAGGGAAATCTTGTCATCTACCGCCCATTCAGGGATATCCGCCCAAAGGGGAAGTTCTATCCTTACACAGCTACGCATAGCCGCATACAGCACCTTATCCGAAGGCACGCCACCTTCAAAGCGTGCAACGAGGGTACGCACGCCGTTTGGCGTTTCCTTGGCAACCGCAGGCAGTTCTTTTCTTTTCGAATCCCGCTTGGGAGTATTACTTTCTATAATTTCACTTGCAAGCTTATCAAGTACGCTTCTTCTCAGCTCGTTAATTGCAGACATAGGCATAATCAGCCCATCGTCAAGACTAACCTCTACATTAGCACTAAAAGGCGTTGCGCCTGTTTTTGAAAGCCGTGCTTTTAGTTCTTCCGCACTCAGCGGGCGGTTTATGGCAAGCTGAGGGATAGCACCCTGTACCGTTACATAACAATCACCGTAAGAAGCAGTTATTGTAGCAGGAGCACCTTTATTTATAAAACAGTTTATGTCCGCAACCGGCTTTTTCTCTTCAATTTTTATATCTGCGTTGCGGCTTTTATCCTTATCTGCCTCAGTTCGCACACCGAACATTGCCTTTCCTATATGCCCCGTAAAATATCCGTCCGTAAATCCGCTGCGGGAAAAGGCGTTTGTAAGCCTTGCCAGCTCAAAATCGTCAGCGACACGGTTTTCGTCTATCAGTCGGCGATATATGCTTACCACCTCGTAAACATATTCAGCACTTTTCATTCTGCCCTCTATTTTAAGGCAGTCAACGCCGAGTTTGATAATTTCGGGTATGCGCTTAGCCAAGCACAAATCCTTTAAAGAGAGCGGATATTTGCCGCTGTAGCATTGCCTGCAAGGTTGGGCGCACTGCCCCCTGTTTCCGCTTCTGCCGCCGATAAAGGATGACATAAGGCAACCGCCGCTTTGGGAAACGCAAAGAGCACCGTGGACGAAAATTTCCGTTTCGATACCGGAATCAACTACCGCGGCTATATCTTCTTTACTTGCCTCCCTTGCCAGCACAACACGGCTTATACCCATTGATTTTAAAATCTCAACGCCGTCTGCACTGTGCTGTTGCATCTGGGTTGAAGCGTGGATGGGTAAATCGGGGAAGGACTGCTTTAAACACTTAACAAGCCCTAAATCCTGCACAATGTACGCATCAGGTGGAAATGAATTTTCCAGTTCAGCAACATAATCAAGCGCTTTTTCTATTTCCCCGTCAGAAAGCAAAGTGTTTAAAACAATATAAACTTTTACATCGTGTATACGGCAGAAATTTATTGCTGACTCTATTTGAGACATATCAAAATTGCCCGCAAAAGCGCGGGCATTAAAAGATTTTCCACCAAAATAAACGGCATCGGCACCTGCCCATACCGCCGCGCGTAAAGCATCTATATCGCCTGCAGGCGCAAGCAATTCAGGCTTCTTCAAGCCTTCACCTCCCAAAGCTAAAACAAACCGAGTTTTGAGCCAAAGAATATTATCAAAGCAATATGTATAAGCGCCATTAAGGGTACGAAAAACATAAAACTAAAATGCTTTGTTTTATGCCTTATCAAAAGCATAGTTACAAACATAACAAATGCGCCGCCTATGGCAGAAACGCCGAAAAGCGTTTTTTCCGGCACACGCCTTCCGCGGTGCTGTGCGGAAACCTTGTCATAAATGCAAAGCACTGCGGATATTAAAGAAATTGCTATTAAATAGTACCACATAAACTATCCTCTACCCAACATATACAGTTTTTTAATTGTTTGCCGTATAAGATATTTTACACGGATATACGCGCACTTAATACCCAAAGCGGCGCTATAAGCGTTTTTAGCTTTAAGCAAGGCTTTCATCTGCTCTTTTACCGATTTTAAATCCCTCTTTGAAGCGTAAAACATTATACCCTTTGCAAGTGCGGGGTCAAACTTGGTTTCCAGCGCCTCTATATCAGGCTTTAAATACAAAAGCATTTCGTCTTTATAAATAGGCTTTAGCTTTTCGGAAAGCTGACCTCTGTATGTCCTCAGCAGACAGAGCTCCTCCTTATAAAAGAAGAAGCGGCAACCGATTTTTGCAAGGCTTTTCCAAAACAGCTTGTCCTGCACATATTTGAATTCCGTGTTGAACGGAGGGACTTTATCAATAGCCGCTTTTGGTATTAGCATAGTGAAATAGCAAATGTTGCCACCTGATATAAGCAAGCGGTATATTTCGTCACCGCTTTTCATTCCGCTTAGAGTTTTGTGTGGGCGAAATAGCTTTTTGCCCTTAGCATCGATAAGACTTGTCTGACAGCATACAATCGTATTGCCATCAGCTAGCTTTTTCTCTTCCAAAATCTCAATCTGTCTGCTGAGATAATCGGGCTTATACATATCGTCATGGGAAAGCCACGCAAAGTACTCACCCTTCATCATAGAAATGCCCAAATTGAGCGCAGAAGAAACACCGCCGTTTTCTTTTTCAACGGCGATAATTTTGTTGCCGAAAGACCTGATGACGGCGGCGGTTGCGCCGCCGTCATCAGAGCCGTCGTTAACCACTATTATTTCTTTGTTTTCATAATCCTGAGCAAGGGCGCTTTCTACGGCCTTACCCAGATAATTTGCACCGTTGTAAACGGGCATTATTATCGAAACAAGAGGCTTTTTCAATTTAAAACCTTACGCATATCAGCAAAACTGCGAACGATGCTGAAGCCGGCGCCTTCATATATTTTTCTTGCGGGATTAGTTGTACCCGTAAACAGGGACATAAAGGTTGCACCCGTTTCGGAATGACTCTTACACATATTGGCAAATAAAATTTTGCCTATACCGTGCTGTCTGTACTCGGTATGTACACCTATACCGCAGAACATACCTCTGCCGCCCTCGGATATGGTAAGAGGACCTGTGTATCCCACGACCTTGCCTTTATGAGTAGCTACAACTATTCTTTGGTCAAGACGGGCAAGTACCTGCTTGCGCCAGCCTTCGTTTTTGATGTTATCGAAAAATTCGGGGAAGCCGTAATGCTTTTCGTTATCATAATATCCTATTTCTATATCGTTAGCCTTAAGACGCTCTATGCCTTCTGCAATAGCATTGGGATAAACATAGTTGGAAAGGGGCAGATAATATGCGTTTTGTATTGCGTAATCTACATAGCCAGCTTTAGCAAAGAAACGGTATGCGTCGCTTGCCATATCCACACCGGGGGCACCGGGGTGATCATGGGGTGCGGCATTGGGGATGAACCAAGCAAGCTGGCTGGGGTTATAAAATACAAGCTCTATCTTTTCAAGAGCGGGGTTTTCCTTTTTAAGCTGTTCTTCCAGGGATTGCAACACTTTTTCCGCAACGCCCTTACCGCGCGCATCTTTTCTTACGCCTATATAGGTAATGTAAGCAACAATTGCACCGTCGGCATAATTAGCGAAGCCGAAACCTGCAAGCCCGTTTTCGTCGGCATAAGCCGCGCTTACGTTATTTATATCCTTACGAAGAAACAGGCTGTCAAAGCCCTTCTCATCCAAGGGCTTGAATACAACCTCTCCGCTTTCAACATAGCTGTTCCATATAGCTATACATTCGTTTTTGTAATCATAAGGGTTAACAAATTTCATTGCGTATTCTCCTTTAAAATTTAGTTATCGCCGTCGGTCTTTGCCGTTATATAACCTATGGAGTTGATTTTGTAGCAATTATCCTCGTAGACTATCTCAAAGCTCATAACTCGTGCCGTTTCAGAGCCTATGTCTGCGCGATAAGTACCGTTATTCTCATAAATCTTATAGCTTACCCTGTAATACCAATGGTAACCGTTATCACTATTTCCGCTTTGATTAAAACTTATGCGGATATCATGCACCTTTTGAGGTGTGAACTTATCCTGTACTACATATTTTTCGTTATATGCCTTTGAAAGAAGGGTTGAATGTGTTTTTGCATCGCCCTCCATAAGGGATGTAAAGTACTTATACATAAGAGCCTGAACGGTGTCTGTGGAAGCCACAGCAGGCTCTAAGGGTGCACCAACGCCCTTGTCATCGCTGAACCAGATGCTTCTGTCCTTTGCCATATATGCAGGGTCGTCCGCAGGGTTGGCGTTATAATCCGCAGGAAAGAAATATACGCCCTCTGCCTTTTGTCGAAAGTCAAATTTTTCTTTCTCCATTAGCTTGTCAATCAAAAACAATACACCCAACAAAACAGCAAGTGCTGCAAAAACAATTACCACATAACGTAATACTTTTTTTACGGTGCTTTTTTCTTTTTCTTTTTGGCTTTGTGTATTGTGTTGTAAATCAGCCATCATTTTTTGCCTTTCTTAACAAGGATATAAACTATATACAACAAGCCAGCAACGCAAATAGCTATACATACGATTATACTTATGGGAAGCTTATCGTTTTCGTCTGTTGATGTATTTACCGTGAGTTTACCGTAAACCTCACGGGTTTTATCATAATCCCCACTTAGGATGCTGTTAATACATTCGTAAGCCTGCCTGCCGTTTTCATTAGGCTCATTCTGTGACAAAGCGCTAGCACAGTCGTATAGATTATTAAACGCCTCGAATGTAAAAAGCAAAGGTTTTTCTTGCGGAATTGCATAAACCTGCCTTAAAAAATCCGCAAGCACGCTTCCGTCCTCGGCTGTGGGTACACCGGCAAAATACACTTCCGCACCGCCTTGTGTTAAGTTGCTGCCGTAACAAGAATACGCTCGGTCGGAAAGCGCATCTTTTTCACTACTTGTAGACTCTATTACAAGCAGTCCTTTTTCTTTAACCAAAGACATACAGTAGTTTTTAAAGCTTCTGTTGCCGCTGTAGCTGTCGTCAAAGTATACACCTGCCAAGGCTATATGTTTGTACTTTGCGATTTCAACGGCATAAAACAAGGTGTCTGCATAGTACCTGCAAAACTCTTCCTTTTCGCGGTCTTCAAGCGAAAAAGTGCTTACGTTAGGAAATGCCACAAACAGCGGATAAATATAGGATTTATCCAAAAAGCCGCCGTCTTTTAAATCAATGACAAGCTGTTCTACAACGGAAAACACACCTGAGGGCCGGGTCAGCTCATCCATAAAGGCTTCTGCTTTTTCACGGCTGTTTGTGTTTTTTGGCTGTGCAAACACAAGCCCATCAAACAGCTTGCCGTTGCATATACCTTCGGCATCACAATACTGCACAACTGCACGCAGTACGTAATAGTTAAGCGTGCTGCCCTCTGCGGCAGAGCCAAGCTCCAGCAATGCCATATTTTTGGGTATATCCTCCGTTGCCGACACAGAAACACCGCCCATAAGCAGTATAACCGCCAGAAGCACGCACAATAATCTAACCATAAAACTCATTTTAACGTTTGTCAATGGGTGTATAGGGTCTGTGCTTACTAACATTTTTGTAAGCAGGTCTGATGATTTTACTTGTATTAACAAGTTCTTCTATCCTGTGAGAGCACCAGCCTGCTATTCTGGAAACTGCAAAAATAGGCGTGTAAAGCTCTCTGGGCAGGTCAAGCATACTGTAAACAAATCCGCTGTAAAAGTCGATATTTGCGCTTATTCCCTTATACATACGGCGCTCGGAAGCAATAACCTCAGGCGCAAGACGCTCTACTCTGCTGTAAAGCTCAAGCTCATCAAGTCTGCCCTTTTCCGTTGCCAGTTCTTTAACAAAACGCTTAAAGAGGTTGGAACGAGGGTCGGACAAGGAGTAAACCGCGTGACCCATACCGTAGATAAGACCTTTCTTATCGAAGGCTTCTTTATGCAAAAGCTTTTTAAGATATTCCCCTATCTGTTCATCGTCGGTCCAATCGGAAACATTCTTCTTCATATCATCAAACATCTGAACAACCTTAATATTGGCACCGCCGTGACGGGGACCCTTAAGCGCGCCTACCGCAGCGGTTATGGCAGAATAAGTATCAGTACCCGTAGAGGTTACAACACGGGTGGTAAATGTAGAGTTATTACCGCCGCCGTGGTCTGCATGGAGCACCAAGGCAAGGTCAAGCATTTTAACCTCAAGTTCGGTATAATTACCCTCTCCGCGCAAAAGCAACAGCAGGTTTTCTGCTGTGGAGAGCTGTTTGTCGGGAGAGTGGATTATAAGGCTCTTACCGTCATGGTAATAAGAATAGGTCTGATAACCGTATACAACAAGCATGGGGAATATGGCGATAAGCTCCAAAGATTGACGCAATATATTGCCGATACTCGTATCGTCTGCGTTGCCATCATAGGAATAAAGGGTAAGTATACTTTTTGCAAGAGAGTTCATCAAATCACGGCTGGACGCCTTCATAATAACATCACGCAAAAAGTTCTTGGGCAAGCTGCGGTAACTGGACAAAAGTTCGGTAAAATTGCCAAGCTCGTCCTTGGTGGGCAGGTTGCCGAAAAGCAAAAGATACACGGTCTCTTCAAAGCCGCATCTTCCGTCGTTGATAAAGCCGTCTACAATCTGCTCTATATCAATACCTCTGTAGAAGAGCTTACCCTCGCAAGGTACAAGCTCTTCGTCTACAATAGAGTAAGAATGCACCTCGGCAATTTCGGTAAGACCCGTCAACACGCCTCGTCCGCTGACATCGCGAAGACCTCTTTTAACATCGTACTTGGCGTAAAGCTCGGGGTCGATATGGCCGTTTTCCACACAAAGTTTGGCAAGTGCCTCTATTTCAGGAATAACCTCTGAAAAATGGGGGTCGATTCTGTTCATAAAGTAAAACCTCCTAATACTATGAATGTTGCGGCGCTGTTATAATGCAAAAATAACGCCTGCCGCCGCACCCGCGGCAATAAACACAATCGGGTGCAGCTTTTTAAATATCAAGCTTGCCGCCAAAATAACGGCAAACAGAATAACATTTCTAACTTCAACAGCGGTGAATAAGCTACCGATAGAGCTTACCGCATCCATATCTATAAGCACTTCAGTAAATGTTGAGAGTACTGCGCTTAAAATAAGAGCGGTCGTTGCGGGGCGTATGCCGTAAAACGCGTTGTTTACAAGGCTGCTGTTTTTGAACTTTTGCAGCATTTTAGCAACGATGACCATTATTAAAAAGGCGGGCAAAACCAAAGCAAACACGCAGACAACAGAACCCAAGGGACCTGCTATTTTGTAGCCGGCATAGGTTGCAATATTTATGCCTATGGGACCGGGGGTAGATTCTGAAACAGCAACAAAATTCCTAAGCTCTTCAAGGGTAAACCAATCGGGATGACGACCTGCCATATCCTCCAAAAAGGGGATTGTAGCAAGACCGCCGCCTACGGCAAAAAGCCCTGTTTGAAAATACTCCCAAAAGCACCAAAGAAGGGTTGTAATAAGCATTATTTGTTACCTCCCTTTTTGCGTGCCTTTATGTTACTTATTACTACGCCCGCTATTGCGGCGGAAATTACCATAAGCACCGTTGGTAAATCAAATACCACGGAAAGTGCAAGCACCGTAAGACCTATTATGGTTGTTGGGATATCTATACAGGTCTTTTTGATAAGTTTTACCACTGTTACTGCAATAATTGCAGCTATAGCAACACTCATACCCGCAAGCGCGTGCTGAACGTATACGTTTTCTGAAAACTTCTGGAGTACCGTTGCTATAGACATTATAATCAGTACCGGAACAAACACCACGCCTACGGTAGCGCAAACTGCGCCCAAAACGCCTTTTTTCTGATGCCCGATAAGGGTTGCGGCGTTTACAGCGATAACACCGGGAGTGCACTGCCCTATGGCGTAGCAGTCTATAAGGTCAGCTTCCGTAACCCAGCCTCTGCGGTCAACCAGCTCCCGTTTAAGTATAGGAAGCATGGCATAGCCGCCGCCAAAGGTCACCGCCCCTACCTTCATATAGGCAAGGAACAGCTGTAAATACATATTCATAATTACTTTTTCATCTCCGATACAGGCTTGGAATCTTTAAGCTCCACAGTACGGTTATAAACATTGGGGTGCTTTACATCCTTGCAGAAATAGCCGGTACGAACAAACTGGAACTTCTCACCGGGCTCGGCATCTGCCAAAGACTGCTCAAGCTTACAGCCTGTATAAACTTTAAGACTTTCTGGGTTAAGATAATCGTCGTAGGTCTTATCTTCGGGGATAGCGCCTGTGTTTTCTATGGTAAAGAGCTTATCGTAAAGTCTTACCTCTGCATCAATACAGTTTGTGGCGGAAACCCAATGGATAGTGCCCTTGACTTTTCTGCCGTCGTGAGGCATACCGTTACGGCTGATAAGGTCCGCATCACAGTGTATGCAGGTAACTTTACCGTCGCTGTCGGTTTCCACGCCCTTATACTTAACAATATACGCGCCCATAAGTCTTACTTCCCCATCGGGTTTAAGACGGAAATACTTGGGCGGAGGAGTGAGAGAAAAGTCTGCACGCTCAATATACAGCTCTTTGGTAAAGGGAATCTTACGCACACCTGCGGATTCATCGTTGGGGTTATTGGGAAGCTCAAAATACTCGGTCTGTCCTTCAGGGTAGTTATCGATAACAAGCTTTACAGGCTCAAGCACTGCAACCCTGCGAAGCGCATTCATATTGAGTTCATCTCTAAGGCAATGCTCAAGCAAAGCGATATCTACAATACTGAAATTCTTTGCAACGCCTGCCTTTTCCACAAAGCTGAAAATACTGCTGGGAGTATAGCCCCTGCGGCGCAGACCGGAAAGAGTAGGCATACGGGGGTCGTCCCAACCGTCAACATAACCTTCCTCAACCAACTTGCGGAGATAACGCTTGCTCATAACGGTGTTGGTTACGTTAAGGCGGGCAAACTCATACTGATGAGGAGGCTGTTCAAAGCCGATATTTTCCACAACCCAGTCGTAAAGCGGACGGTGGTTTTCAAATTCTATAGAGCACATGGAGTGGGTTATACCCTCAAGTGCATCCTGAATGGGATGAGCAAAGTCATAAAGAGGATAGATGCACCACTTATCGCCCTGACGGTGATGGGTGGCTCTGAGAATACGGTAGATGGCAGGGTCGCGCATATTCATATTAGGAGAGGACATATCTATCTTAGCCCTAAGGGTGCAGGCGCCGTCTGCAAACTCTCCGTTCTTCATCTTCTCAAACAGCTCTAAATTCTCTTCCACGCTACGGTTTCTGTAAGGGCTTTCCTTGCCGGGCTCGGTAAGTGTACCGCGATACTCGCGCATTTCTTCACTGTTAAGGTCGCACACATAAGCAAGTCCCTTCTTTATAAGGAGAACTGCAAACTCATAACATTTTTCAAAATAGTCAGAGCCGTAAAGCACTCTGTTGGGTACAGCGCCAAGCCACATAAGGTCCTCGTAAATGGACTTTACATAGCTGTCTTCTTCCTTGGAGGGGTTGGTGTCGTCATAACGAAGATTGAACTCACCGCCAAATTTTTTTGCGGCACTGTAGTTAATGCATATTGCCTTTGCGCTGCCTATGTGCAGACAGCCGTTAGGTTCGGGAGGGAATCTGGTATGAACCTTATTAACCTTACCTTCTGCAAGGTCACCCTCTATAATATCAAACAAATAGTTACTGCTGTTTTCCATATAAAAGCTCTCCTAAACATTAAAGTTTATCCGCAAAAGCGGTAAGACGGCTTATAACCTTTTCTTTGCCGAGGATTGACATAACCTCAAACATATCGGGGCTGTTCATTTTGCCCGTTACCGCAATTCTTAGGAACATGCTGACGTCGCCCACATGCCCGCCGAAAGCATCGGGGTTGGCTTTGTAAGCCTTGATGTCGGGTGAAAAGCCTATTGCGGAGGCTACTGCCTTTATCTTATCAAACCAAACACTCTGCTCATCGTT
Source organism: Clostridia bacterium (assembly GCA_017397955.1). GTDB lineage: Bacteria > Bacillota > Clostridia > Oscillospirales > CAG-382 > SIG636. The sequence continues at coordinate 8,109 of JAFQHL010000008.1, read as the reverse complement.
TTCATCGTAGCTTTCGATAAACAAAGCTATTGCCTTTTTAACATCGTCCTTACTGAAGTTTTCGGGTATATCATCTATATACTCAAAGTATTCGTCATAGAAGAAGCCGATATAGCCCTTAACCTCGCTGTAAAGCCCAAAATCCTTACGGGGTTTTGCGCCGCCTCTGCCGATGGAGAGGATACGGATAGACTTGTCTTCATCTGCAGTAAGCAAAGAGTTGAATTCCTTATCTTCCTCGGCTGTCCAGTTAACCAAACGGCGATATACTTCCTCCCCACTCATACGGGAGAGAACATTTTTACTAACATCTGCCAGCTTTTTAAGGTCGAACAAAGAGCCGGATGCGCTCATCTTCTTAATAGAAAACTTAAACTCATCAAGCGGTGCATCGGGGTTAGCCCTTCGCCAATCTTCAAAATTAGAATTAAGAAGTGTCATAACATATTCGGTAACGCATTCGGGTGCATAGCCGTCACTGATATAAGAAGTGAGGCCTGCGCCTTTATCGCGTTTGGAAAGCTTTTTCTTTACAAGCTTTACGCTACCGTCTTCTTCCGTTACCTCAGCTAGCTTCATAAGCTGAGAAATGTGCAAATATTTTGGAATTTTAAAATCAAACGCTTTAAACAGCTGGATGTGATAAGGCAAGCTGGGTAACCACTCCTCACCTCTTATAACATGGGTGGTGTGCATAAGGTGGTCATCAACAGCGTGCGCCAAATGATAGGTAGGCATACCGTCACTCTTAAGCAATACGTGATCTATATCGTTTTCGGTAATCTCTATTGTACCCTTAATAAGGTCGGTAAACTTAACCTTATTTTCGGAAGAGCCAAAGGACTTAAAGCGAAGCACAAATGGCTTACCCGCATTTAAATTTTCCTCTACCTGCTCATAGCTCAAATCACGGCATTTTACATATTCACCATAATAGCCGGGGATAACCTTTGCTGCCTCCTGCTTTTCACGGAGTGCAGAAAGTTCTTCGGCCGTACAAAAGCAGGGATATGCCTTACCCTCTGCAACCAACTTTTTAGCATAGCAACGATAGATTGGACGACGATCGCTTTGTCTGTAGGGGCCGTAGTTGCCACCGTGAACAACGCTTTCGTCAAATTTTATGCCAAAGCTTTCAAAAGCTTTTATAATATCGTTTTCTGCACCTTCAACCTCACGCTTAGAGTCAGTATCCTCTATTCTGAGATAGAATACGCCTTCGCTCTGATGTGCAAGTCTTTCGCCAACCAAAACGGGGAAAAGCCCGCCAAAATGAACAAAGCCTGTAGGGCTGGGTGCAAAACGGGTAACGGCTGCCCCCTCTTTTAAATTGCGGGGGGGATACTGCGCCTCGTAATAGTCTGTATCTCTATCAACATCGGGGAAAAGAAGCTCCGCCAACTTTAAATAATCCATATTGACCTCCATACTTTGCCTATTTATACTATAATAACTTATGATATCATTTTTTTACACGTTTTTCAAGAGCAATATGGAATTTTTACGCACATTATTTATTAAAAACGCCCTGTTTTTTACACACAATTACCTGATTAAAAAAAGAATACCCACAATATAAAACACTTTTTTGGTAGAATTTTATTAAAAACTTTTACATAACAACAAGTAAATTGTTACAAAAACTATTGACAAGTCAATTCAATGGTGTTATACTTACTGTAAGTAATGATGGTATTTTGTTGTCAGTTATAAAATTTCCGGAGGGGGATATTTATAAAATGAGTAAAAAATTAGCATACGAACAGCCCGAACTTACGCTTAAGCATTTTTTGTTCGATGGTGACATTGCCACTATCAGCGACGTTACCAGTAGTTGCGCGCCAAACGAAAGCGATAACAGCGCAATCGAAGCGCCTAGTGAAGACGATAACTGGTGGGGCGATTGGTAATACCTCTACCGTTTAGTTTTAGCATAACGCAAAGTTTACCGTTCCCTCCAACGGACACTATTTAGAGTGTAACAGGAAAGCCCTTTTAAAGCGGGCTTTCTTTTTTTGTTGCAAACACAAAAAAGGAGCTACCGATTTTGATAGCTCCTATCTTTTTATTCGTATTCGCAAACATTTGCCCAGCGGAGGAGAAGCTCTCTTTCGCTGTCCTTACGCTTAACAGACTGTGAAGCGGCAACGATGGGCATCCATTTTTGAACATACTGCATTGCGGTATCGCTCTTCTTGCAGAACATGCGCAAATACATTTCGGCTTCCTTATCCGCGCCCGCAAGCTTGAACAACAGATATGTGCGAGCCGCATCGGCAGAAGCGTTACCCTGTGTTGCGTGAGACCAGTCAAGAATATAAGGCACACCCTCGTCGGTGATTATTATATTAGAGGGGTTGAAGTCGCCATGGCAAAGCTTTGTGTGCTTAGGCATAGACTCAAGCCTTGTGTGCAATTCGTAACGGGTGGTGGCATCCAAATCCGTTTCGCTTATCTTTCTGTGCATCTTATCCTTTAGCTTATTAAGCAAGGGGCAAGTTTTGGAATGCATTTCCAACTGAAGGTCAACAAACAGCTCCATATATGCATCCATCTTATCGGGGTTTTCAGTCATCAGCTGCTGAAGAGTTTTGCCCGGTATATAATCCGCACGAAATGCCCAACAACCGTCAATGGTCATAACCTCAAGTATACGGGGAATGTTAAGCCCTGTTTCCTCAACGCGGGACTGGTTAAGTGCCTCGTTAAGAACATCGGACTTGGAAAAGCTGGCGTTAAAGGATTTTACAACGGTGTTGCCCTCGCGGTAAATGGTCTTGGAAGGTCTTACAGCCAGGATTTGGTCGTTTTGAATGTTCATTACACTTCCTCCTTTGTTCCGTAATATGCGTTAAGATACATCTGCTTTATCTCACTCATGAGAGGATAACGGGGGTTGGCGCCGGTACACTGGTCGTCAAACGCTTGCTCGGTCATTTCGTCAAGACGCTCAAGAAAGTCTTTTTCGTCTATGCCGTATTCCTTAACGGAAGCCTTTACGCCCACCTTGACTTTGAGTTCTTCTATTGCATCAACAAGCCCTTGGAATTTGGCGCTGTCATCATCGCCCTTTATGCCAAGGTATTCCGCAACCTCTGCATATCTGCGCAGAGTGTGAGGATGTGTATACTGAGGGAAGGTACCCATTTTGGGAGGAACTTCCGCAGAATTAAACCTTAAAACCTCGGTAATAAGCAAAGCGTTTGCCAAGCCGTGTGCAAGGTGATGGAATGCACCGAGTTTGTGTGCCATAGAGTGACACACGCCGAGGAATGCGTTTGCAAAAGCCATACCAGCCATAGTAGCGGCGTTAGCCATGTGTTCCCTTGCCTCAGGGTCGTTGGGGCCGTTATCATAAGCGCGGGGCAGATATTCAAACACAAGTTTTAAAGCCTTGAGCGCCATACTGTCGGTAAAGTCGGTTGCCATAACAGAAGCGTACGCTTCCAAAGCGTGAACAAGCACATCTATACCGGAAGCAGAGGTAAGCCCCTTGGGTGCATTCATCATAAGGTCCGCATCCACTATTGCCATGTCAGGCATAAGCTCGTAATCTGCCAAGGGATATTTAACGCCTGTGCTTTCGTCTGTTATTACCGCAAAAGGAGTTACCTCGGAGCCTGTACCAGCTGATGTGGGGATAGCCACGAAATAAGCTTTTTCGCCCATCTTGGGGAAAGGAGCGATACGCTTTCTTATATCCATAAAGCGCATTGCCATATCCATAAAGTCAGCCTCGGGATGCTCGTAAAGCACCCACATAATCTTTGCGGCATCCATAGGAGAGCCGCCACCCAAGGCGATGATTACATCGGGGCGGAAAGCGCGCATCTGCTCAGCACCTGCTTTTGCACATGCAAGTGTAGGGTCGGGCTCTACGGCGGAGAAGGTTGTGTGCATTATGCCCAGCTCGTCAAGCTTCTGCTCCACACACTTGGTGTAGCCGTTCTGATACAAAAAGCTATCGGTAACGATAAAAGCACGTTTTGTTTTGCTTATATCACCGAGTTCTGTCAAAGCAACAGGCAGACAGCCTTTTTTGAGATACACCTTTTCAGGTGTTCTGAACCACAGCATATTTTCTCTCCTTTCCGCTACATTCTTTATATTAAGGATATGCTCAATACCGACATTTTCGGAAACGCTGTTGCCGCCCCAGCTACCGCAGCCAAGAGTGAGAGAGGGGCGCATAGCAAAGTTGTAAAGGTCGCCTATACCGCCGTGAGAGGAAGGGGTGTTAACTACGATACGACAGGTCTTCATACGCTCTGCAAAATCGTTAAGCAACGCCCGTTCGGTAAGCGTGTTAAGGTATATGGAAGAGGTATGACCGAAGCCGCCGTCTGCAATAAGCTGTTCTGCCTTAGAGAACGCGTCTTCGATATCCTTAGCCCTGTACATGGCAAGAACGGGAGAAAGTTTTTCGTGTGCAAAGGCTTCGGATATATCAACGCTTTCAACCTCGCCGATAAGAACCTTACTGCCACCGGGAACTTCTATCCCCGCTATTTCGCCTATACGGCAAGCGCTCTGACCAACAATAGCGGCGTTGAGAGAGCCGTTGATTATCATGGCGTGACGAACATTATCAAGTTGGTCTTCTTTCAGGAAATATGCGCCGCGCTTGACAAACTCTGCCTTAACAGCATCATATATACTGTCCATTACAATCACAGACTGTTCGGATGCACAAATCATCCCATTATCAAAGGTTTTGGAATGGATGATAGAGTTAACTGCAAGCACGACATCTGCACTGTCGTGGATAATCGCGGGAGTGTTGCCCGCGCCTACGCCGATGGCGGGCTTGCCGCTGGAGTACGCAGATTTAACCATACCGGGACCGCCGGTTGCAAGAATGGTATCGGACGCCTTCATAAGTGTGGTGGTCATATCCAGAGAAGGAACATCTATCCAACCGATAATACCCTCGGGGGCGCCTGCGGCAACAGCCGCTTCCAGCACCACCTTTGCGGCGGCGATGGTTGAGTTCTTTGCTCTGGGATGGGGACTTATAATAATACCGTTACGGGTTTTTAAAGCAATAAGTGTTTTAAATATTGCAGTTGAGGTGGGATTCGTGGTGGGGATAATTGCCGCAAGAACGCCAACGGGCTCTGCGATTTTGCTTATACCGAAAACAGGGTCGCTTTCTATAACACCGCAGGTCTTGGAATTCTTATATGCGTTATAGATGTATTCTGCGGCGTAATGGTTCTTTATAACCTTATCTTCCACCACGCCCATACCCGTTTCTTCCACAGCCATTTTTGCCAAGGGAATACGCGCCTTATCTGCGGCAAGAGCAGCGGCTTTAAAAATTGCATCTACCTGCTCTTGACTGTAGGTAGAGAATTTCTCCATAGCCTTGCGTACATTTGCGATAAGTTCATTAAGCTTATCAACGCCTTCCGTATAAGGATAATTACTCATATAACAAGCACCTCCGTATATCATTATACACCACAATATTATTCCTATATTTTATCAAAGTCAATAGCTGAAAAATTTTTCAGCAAAAGAGCAAAAAGCGGAAGGACTTACGCCTTCCGCTTTGTATATATTGATATCTGTACTTATGCCTTGCCGTTGCAGCCGAGAACGTTAACGAGCTTGTGACGAACAAGTTCCTTAATGTTAGCTCTTGCGGGCTTAAGATATTCTCTGGGGTCAAACTTATCGGGATGTTCGTTGAAGAACTGACGAATGGTACCGGTCATAGCAAGTCTGAGGTCAGAGTCAATGTTTATCTTACAAACTGCGAGAGAAGCTGCCTTGCGGAGCTGGTCTTCGGGAACGCCGATAGCGCCGGGCATCTTACCGCCGTTTTCGTTAATCATGGTTACATAATTCTGAGGAACAGAAGAAGAACCGTGAAGAACGATGGGGAAACCGGGAAGTCTCTTGGAAATGTCTTCAAGAATATCGAAACGGAGCTGAGGTTCTGTGCCGGGCTTGAACTTGTATGCGCCGTGGCTGGTACCGATAGCGATAGCAAGAGAGTCAACACCGGTCTTGGAAACAAATTCTTCAACTTCTTCGGGACGTGTATAAGAAGAATCCTCTGCGGAAACCTGAACGTCATCTTCAATGCCTGCGAGGGTACCGAGTTCGCCTTCAACAACAACGCCGTGTGCGTGTGCATATTCAACAACCTTCTTGGTCAGCTCGATATTATCCTTGAAGGAGTGAGAAGAACCGTCTATCATAACGGAGGTAAAGCCGCCGTCGATGCAAGACTTACAGGTTTCGAAATCGGGACCGTGGTCAAGGTGAAGAACAACGGGAATTTCAGGACATTCAAGAACAGCAGCTTCAACAAGCTTTACAAGGTAAGTGTGGTTTGCATAAGCGCGCGCACCCTTGGAAACCTGAAGTATAACAGGAGCCTTTTCTTCCTTACATGCTTCTGTAATACCCTGAACAATTTCCATATTGTTCACGTTGAAAGCACCGATAGCGTAGCCGCCTTCGTAAGCCTTCTTGAACATTTCAGCAGAAGTAACTAATGCCATAACTAAATCTCTCCTTTATAAGAAAAAATTGAATTTACCCGCTTAGTTTAGCAGTATTTGTAAGCGTTGTCAAGAGATTAGGGGTAAAATAATGTTAAAATCAGCGAAAAAGATGATTGATTTTATGAAAAAACTGTGTTATAGTTATTTGGAAATAAAATGTTGAAAGGATGTTTTTAAAATGAGCACATTGAAAGGCGCATGCATTATAGGTCAGTCCGGCGGTCCTACCTCCGTTATTAACGCTTCTGCTTACGGTTGTATTAAGACTGCTTTGGAAAACGAAAATATCACCAAGGTTTACGGTGCACTTAACGGTATTAAGGGCGTTCTTAATGATAACCTTATTGATATGGGTAAGGAAGACCCCAACGAGCTTGAGTATATGAAGTACACTCCCTCTTCTGCTTTGGGTAGCTGCCGTTATAAACTTAAGAGTGCTGATGTTGATGATACCGACTATCACCGTATACTTGAGATATTCAGAAAGTACGACGTTCGTTACTTCTTCTACAACGGCGGTAACGACTCTATGGATACCTGCAACAAGATATCCAAGTTTATGCTTGAACACAACTATGAATGCCGCGTTATGGGCATTCCTAAGACTATAGATAACGACTTGGCAGGCACAGACCACTGCCCCGGCTATGCTTCTGCTGCTAAGTACATTGCTACCTCTCTTATGGAAATCTACCACGATGCAAGAGTTTATGACAAGGGTATGATTACCGTTGTTGAAATCATGGGCAGAAACGCAGGCTGGCTTACCGCTGCTGCTGCACTTGCAAGCTACAAAGGTTGCGGTCCCGACCTTATTTATCTCCCCGAAGTTGCTTTCAATATGAAGGACTTCATCGCTAAGGTTAAGGCTATCTACGAAGAAAAGGGCAATTGCATCATCGCCGTTTCCGAAGGCATCCACAACAGAATGGGCAGACTCGTTTCCGATACAGGCAAGAAGGACTCCTTCGGTCATCCTCAGCTCGGCGGTCTTGCTGCTTTGTTGGCTAAGAAGCTTGAGAAGGCTACCGGCGCTAAGGTTAGAGGCATTGAGCTTTCCCTCCTCCAGCGTTGCGCTGCTCACTGCGCTTCCCAGACCGACATCGACGAAAGCTTTTCCGCAGGTAAGGCTGCTGTTGAATGTGCAGTTGCAGGCGTTACCGATAAAATGGTTGGCTTTAAGAGAAAGAAGTCCAAGAGCGGTTACAAGTGCGCTATCGAGCTCTTTGACCTTTCCGTTGTTGCTAACACCGAAAAGAAGGTTCCCAAGAGCTGGTTGAACAAGACCAAGGACGGTCTTAACGACAAGTTTATCGCTTACGCTCTTCCCCTTATTCAGGGCGAAACCCAGCTTCCCAAGGAAGACAGCCTTCCCAGATTTGTTAAGCTTAACAAAGTTAAGGCTGAATAATCAGATATATAATTACAGAACTCCCGCCGACAACGGTGGGAGTTCTTTTGCGCTATTTTTGGGGCTGTCTTGCGACAGCCCTCAGACCGCTGACAAAGGCACAGAACACGAAAAAAGAAAATACGGTTACTATAAAGTGAAAATTTCGGGGAAAATTTCCCCGAAATTTTTGTATATTTT
>JAFQHL010000032.1 GCA_017397955.1 Clostridia bacterium | reverse complement strand
TGGAAGTTCAAAGATGAAAATCCACATCGCAAAACCACTGTTTTTTCTTTCTTTCACTCGCTTTTCTTCAAAATTGCACCTATATCAACTCAAAAGCCGTGTTTCGCTTAACGCCAAACACGGCTTTTTCGACAGGCTGAGAGGCAGACCGAAAGGTCTGCCTCTTTACTCTTGCTTTTTTTCCGATTTGTGCTATAATTATTACAGTTTACCGAAAGTGTGGTGCCCTTATGCCGTTTTTACCTGTTACAGCAGAAGAAATTAAAGAGCTTGGATGGGATTGCCCCGACTTTGTGTTGGTTACGGGGGATGCGTATGTTGACCATCCTTCTTTTGGTACGGCTATAATTTCCCGTGTGTTGGAGGCAGAGGGGTACAGGGTTGCAATACTCGCTCAGCCCGATTGGCGCGGCACAACGGACTTTTGCCGTTTTGGGAAGCCCCGTTTAGGCTTTTTGGTCAACAGCGGCAACATCGACAGTATGGTTGCCCATTATACCGCCGCTAAAAAACGCAGGGGAGATGATTATTATTCTCCGGGCGGCAAGGCGGGCAAACGTCCGGACAGGGCAATTATTGTGTACTGCAACCGCATACGTGAAGCTTATGGCGATGTGCCCATAGTTATCGGCGGTATAGAGGCTTCTACCCGCCGCTTTGCCCATTATGACTATTGGACAGACAAGGTGCGCCGCAGTATCCTTATAGACAGCGGTGCGGATTTGCTTGCCTACGGTATGGGCGAAAACATAATGCGCCGCATTGCTTTCCTTTTGGATAAAGGTGTGCCTGTGCATAAGCTTAGGGATATCAGAGGTACGGTGTACCATTGCCCCAAGGATGAAGCGCCGCACTTTGATTATGTGGACACCTTTGATTACGATACACTTAAGAGCGACAAAAAAGCCTACGCAAAAGCTTTTAAGGTTCAATACGATAATATGGACGCTGTTACAGGAAAAGCGGTGTGCGAGGAATATGACGACTGTAAGCTGGTGCAAAATCCGCCCATGCCTCCGTTGACAAGGGCAGAGCTGGATAAGGTCTACTCCTTGCCCTATATGCGGACCTATCATCCCGCATACGAAAAAGAGGGTGGAGTACCCGCTATAGCGGAGGTGCGCTTTTCCATAACTCACAGCCGTGGCTGTTTTGGCGGTTGTAACTTCTGCGCGCTGACCTACGTACAGGGCAGAAGCGTTTGCAGCCGTAGCGAAAAAAGCGTGCTTGCAGAGGCAGAGCTTATAGCACAGATGCCTGACTTTAAGGGTTATATTCACGATATAGGCGGCCCTACCGCTAATTTTCGCCATCCTGCCTGTGCTAAGCAGAAGGAGCACGGCGTTTGCAAGGACAAGCGTTGCCTTTTCCCAAGCCCCTGTAAAAACCTTAATGCCGACCACAGCGAGTATATACAGCTATTGGAAAAGGTGGAGAAAATTCCCGGCGTAAAGCGTGTCTTTATCCGCAGCGGCATTCGTTTTGACTACCTGCTGGCGGACAAAAACGAAAAGTTTTTCAAGCGTCTTGTAGCAAACCATATAAGCGGTCAGCTTAAGGTTGCACCGGAGCATTGTTCCGATAACGTGCTGAAATACATGGGTAAGCCCAATTTTGATGTTTACAAGCGTTTTCAGTCCCGCTTTTATCAGCTTACCAAATCCATAGGGAAGGAGCAGTACCTTGTTCCGTATCTTATGTCGTCTCATCCCGGCAGCACCATAAACGATGCCATCGCCTTGGCGCTTTATCTGCGGGAGAACAAGCTTAATCCGGAGCAGGTGCAGGACTTTTATCCCACCCCCGGCACAGCTTCCACCTGTATGTTCCATACAGGGCTTAACCCCTTTGATATGCAGAAGGTTTATGTGCCGAAAAGCTATGAGGAAAAGAAGCTGCAAAGGGCACTTTTGCAGTCCTATAAGCCGGAGAACGCGCCCCTTGTACGTAAGGCGTTGGAGGCGGCCCATCGCACCGACCTTATTCCGGTACTGTTACCTCACGGTGGCAGAAAACCCGCCCCTAAAGCTCGTAACGTAAATAAAGGTAATCCCAAAGAACAGCGCAGACAATCGAAAAAACAACGCAGCCCAAAAAAGCCTCGATAACCTTAAGGCTTTCCTGCAGGAAGAAGTAATTGTTAAGGCTGTGGCTGTTCCACAGGCACAGTATGTAGGTAAGACTTACTGCCAGCGGCAGAAGTATACCTACCAAAAGAGTATAGAAGGCGGCTTTGCAAGGTTTGTTTTTCATAATGTGTAAAATCCTTTCTTTACAAACTCGTTTTCTTGTGTTATAATAACTTAGATAAGCTTTACAGAAAGAGGTGTTTTGTTAAATGAAATGTCCCGCTTGTAATCACCCCGAAAGCAAGGTTATAGACTCCCGCCCCACGGCAGAGGGTGCTTCTATCCGTCGCCGTAGAGAGTGTCTTCAGTGCCAACGCCGTTTTACTACCTATGAGATTATTGAGGATGTACCTATGCTGGTAGTAAAGAAGGACAATACCAGAGAGGCGTATGACAGAAACAAGCTGCTTGCAGGCATTATCCGCGCTTGTGACAAGCGTAAGATTTCCAAGGATGTTATGGAGGGTATTGTAAGCGATATAGAGCGCAATTTGCAAAACTCTGTTCATAACGAAATTCCCACCTCTTATATCGGCGAGATGGTTATGCGTCGCCTTAAGGAGATAGACGAGGTTGCCTATGTGCGCTTTGCCTCTGTATATCGCCAGTTTAAGGATCTGGATGCTTTTGTGGAAGAGCTTAATAAGCTGCTTGCGGAAAAGAAATAATTGCCAATAAACAAAAAACAGCACGGAACGTTTAATGTGACATTCCGTGCTGACTTTTTTGTTTGATACGCAGTGAGTGATATTTTTTTATATCCCCACCGCAAATAAAGCCAATATTATATATCCGTATTTTCTGCGGACATGTGCCGCAGAAAATACACCTTAGTTTCCGCAAGTGCCACGAAGTGGCGCGCAGGCGCGAGCGAACGGAAACAGTACTTTTATTTATCTCGGGGTCCCTGCTACGAACGAAGTGAGTAGTGGGGGGATTATTTTATGGGCAGGTCAAAGCCTTCCGTAAAGAAACGGTTGGGGTTTACAAATACGCCGTTTACAGATACGCCGAAGCGAAGCATAGAAAGTGCTTCCTCTCCTTCCTTATAGGTCATACCGCTCACACCCGCGGTTCCTATAAGCACGCCTTCCTGTACAGTGTCACCCACAGCCTTGCCTTCGATAAACTCGCCAAGATTGTAGTAATGGCTGAGCACGCCGTAGCCGTGGTCTATAACCATCATCTTGCCGTGTATCTCGTCCTCACCCATATAGATTATAACACCGCGTGCAGCAGATTTAACGCTGTCACCGGCGGTCATTTGATAATCTATGCTTTCCAGATGGAAATAGGGCACAACATCGTTTACGGACATATAAGTACCGTAGTTATATAGAACCTTGTTTTCCGTGGGCTTGCCGAATTTATTGCCCGCTTCTATCATAGGTTCGCCTTTGTTTTCGTGCCACTCTCTCATAAGGGCGGCATAAGCCTCTATACCGTCGGGGGAGGTGGACTTAATGTACAGCTCCGTATCCATACGCGCTCTGTTAAGCTCAGTGCTTGCGGGAATGATGTTAATGGAAAAGCTTTCCTTAACATCGCCTATGGTGAAGGAAACGGAATATTCACCCTCGCTGTTCTTAACGCTTACGGGCATCGCTATATAGGCATAGTCGCCGCCGTCATCGTAAACTATATTAAGGGGCGCGGTGTCAAGCATGGTGTCAAGCACCACCGTTTCGTTGGCGCTGAGGTGACGGAAGGTTAGGTAGATTACAGAGCCTGCCGTTGCCTGTGCGGGGGTATTCATCAGCTCGGGATGTACGTCGTAAAACACCTCAAACTCATAAACCGCACTGCCTCCTACGATTTTTCCTCCTAAATCCCAGCGCGCCTCCAATCTGGCGGTAAGCACCGTGTCGTTGGTCTGGTACAGCTTGCCAAAGGCGGTTTCCTGCAATACGTTACCGTTAGAGTCGGTAAAGGAAAGCAGCATTTCCGTAGGTTCTACAGAAAAATCAATGGGGTTATCAATAAGCTTAAAGTCATAGTTAAAGCTTTGCTTTTGGTCAGCGGTTTTTGTGGTAGTGTGGTTAACAACCGTGCCTGCAATGTTTTGATACTGCCAAGTATATTCCTTGGGTACAATTACTTCCTTGGTGTTGCCGGATACAAAGCTAAGGCTGGGCAGTGCATAGCCTGCCGTGTCGTAAACCACGGCACATTCCGACCTTTGCAAAAGGCTCTTGCTATGTTTGGCTAGTATTGTTCCGTAACTGCCGTCAGCCTTTTGCAAAAAGCAACCGTTAGTGTTTATTTCGGGGAACACATTAAAGGTTACGTCCCCTTCATCTCTTTTAATTGTAACCGCAAAGCCGTCTTCGGCTTCTACCTCTCTTATAGGTGCAGAAAGCGGTGCGGCATTAAGGTACAGCTCTACATAAAAGCTTATATCGTCCTTTTCGGTAAAGGTATATACCTCGCCGTCGGGGGCGGCAACGGTAACCACCGAAACCTTGTCGGGGTTAATATCCGTATCGGAAAGGGTTAAAAAGAAATAAACTATAAACACCGTAGGCAAGCACAGCAATATCCACAGCCACGCTCTTTTTTTGTTCTTCTTTTCCACTTAAATCTCCGTCCCTGCTTAGGCTTTAATTGCGTTTTCTATAAAGCTCTTAACAGAAGCTACGTTGGGGGATATAACAATATAAGCGTAAACGCCTGTGCCGCCAACCGCCGCATTAAGAGTCATATTATAGTTATCTGCATTATAGTCCTTGTATTGGTTTTGAAGGCTCTGAAGCTTGTTGTTAAGCAAAGTCCTTATATTTTCGCCTTCTGCATCGCTCTTTGCAACATATACCGCTACTGTTTCTGCGGAATTGCCGGATTCTTCACAAAGCCAAAAGCCTTTTTCAAAGCTTTCGGGGTTAACGCCTACGTCGTTGTATATGGCATCAGCAGGCATTTCAAAGCTGGATGCCGCCAAAAGTTTACCTAACTCACCTTTAAAAGCGTCAAAATCTGCCATTGCATCCTCGGTGCTTTCGGGGGCGTCAACAGAGCTTTCGGGGGTAGAAACGGTGCTTTCGGTTTTGCTTTCGGTCTTGCTTTCTTCGTTTGCACCTTCACCGCAAGCGGTAAGCGCGGTAGCGGCAAGTATACCTGCCAGCAACAATGCAAAAATCTTTTTCATAACAATTCTTCCTTTCAGTATATCGAGCTTGTAATTTATTATTCAAAAACGGGAATATTTGTGGGGTTTTTCCAGCTGCCCGCCATCTTTTGGCTTGCATAGTCGCGCAATACGTCCATCCATATGTAATAGGCACGTTCGGTAAGGTGACAATAGCTGTCAATGGAATATACAGAAGCCAAATAACCGTCCCCATCGGTAAGCGGGGTGGCAACGTCAATAAAGTCTATGCCGTTTGTGTTGCAATAATCCAATACATAGTTGTTAAGCAGGCTCATATTGTGGTTATTAAGCTTTGTGTACGATTTATCTCTGGTAAGATAAGTTGCGGCAAGCACAACCACCTTTGTGTCGGGACTGTTGGTTTTAATCGCCTCTATGCAACGGAAAACCTCCTCCGCTACAAGCTGTGCACAATTGTCCGCAGTGCCAACCATACCAAGGTCGTTAAGTCCCATAAGCCCCAGATAAACAGTGCCTCTGCCCGTAGCCGCAGGTAACTCCTCTATGTTGTAAGCGGAGCCTCTGTACTTGGGTAAAACGTTATCGGGCGTTTCGGGTGTTTGATGCTCGTTATTATAAAAGCTAAAACTACTGGTACAGCAGAAAAGCGCATCACCTAGTATATCGGGTGAAACTTTGGTGCGCCAGCTTGATGTGCGGGTATTGAAATGCACCATTACGGAGTGACCTACAAACAAGGAATCGTTAAAATAAGAATCAAACTCACTTGTAGTAATGCCGTCAGGAGCCACAATTATGGGGTCAGTACCGCCAATGTGTACGTTGCTTTCTTCATCGGGCGTGCTTTCTTCTTCCGATGTGCTTTCAGCAACAGAAGAATCCTCGCTGCTGTCTTCCGCAGTGCTTTCGTCTACGCTGCTGTCTTCCGAAACGCTGTCTTCGCTGCTGTCTTCGCTGCTGTCTGCAGGTAGGCTGTCCTCACTGCTTTCGTTAGGCAGAACCGTCTCACTGCTTTCGGGTGCGGGGCTTGTTTCCTCGCCGGGCTCCACATAAACGCTTTCCTCCGCACTGCTTTCGGTAGCAGGTGCCTTACTCTCGTCCCCACCTTGATTTTCGTTACCGTTACGCCAAACAAAAACGCAGGCAAAGGTCATGGCGGATACAAGCACTATTGATAATATACAAAATATAATACGCAAAGGCTTTGACATAAAAACACCTCTGTAAATATAATAATCATTCTTTCCCAATCATCAATCATTATACACTTGCGGCGGCATTATGTCAATAAGCGGGACGCAGTTTTTGTCGAATAATTTTTGCCGTAAGTGGCAATACTTTCTTATGAAATATGTTAAACCGAGGTGTTTTTTGTGGATATAGGCGGATTGGATGCCCTTTGCGATTATATAAGCACGCGCCTTGGCAACAGCGCAGATTTTACTTTGCGCCCTATAAACAAGGAGGGGTGTCGCTGTGCCCTTATGTACATCCGCAACATCAGCGGGCGGCAGTATATAGCAGACAGAGTGGTTACGCCTTTGGTAAAAGGCTGTGACGGCAATTTCAGAGGCGGCTTTGACAGTCTGTTGCAAAGTGCCGCCGTGTCCCCTTGCAACAGCGCGGAGGAGGGCTTGCAGGCAATGCTATACGGCAACCTGTTTATAGCCGTGGAAACCGATGCTTTATACTGTGCCGTGGTGGGTGCGGATAATTTTGCACATCGCAGTGTGTCGGAGCCGGACAGCGACGTTACCGTAAAAGGTCCGCGGGCGGGATTTACGGAAAGCGGAGAGGGGAATGTTGCCGCCCTGCGCCGCATTATAAAAAATGCCGAGTTGCGGGTGGAAAAGCTAAACGTTGGCAGTCTTACGGGCACGGCTGTGTTTATTGTGTATTTGCAGGGCAGGGCAGATGCCGCCGTGGTGGACAGAATACGCCGCAGTCTTAAAGGCACAAAAGCCGCCTGTGTGGTGGACAGCGGTAATATAGAACAGCTACTTGCGCCGCGGGGCAGTTTTTTTCCTACCTTGGGAAGCAGTGAAAAGGTGGATAAGGTTGCATCAAAACTGCTTTCGGGCAGGGTAGGGCTGGTCTGTGACGGAAGCCCCTTTGTGCTTACCGCGCCTTATGTTTTTGCGGAAAGCATCCAATCTGCAGAGGACTACCTTAAGCCTGCGTGGTATGCAACGTTTATGCGTTGTTTGCGTTTTTTTGCTTTGCTTTCCTCTTTGCTTTTACCCGCCATGTTTACCGCCGCCGTGTATCACGACAGTTGGATTCTGCCGCCCATGCTTATGGAGTCTCTTAACGAGATGGAAAAGGACATAAAGCTTTCGTTTATAGCCGAGATATTGCTTATGCTTACCGCTTTTGAGGTAATACGCGAGGTAGGGGTGCGTATGCCCAGAAGCGTTGGGGATGCGGTGGGGCTGGTGGCATCGTTGTTGGTGGGCGATGCCACGGTGGAGGCAGGCTTGGCAGGCACATCGGTACTTCTTATAGTTGCCTTTGCGGAAACAGCGGGCTTTATAGTGCCCGCCTTCAGCTCGGCGGGCGTGTTGCTTAGGTATTTTTATGTACTAGCCGCATATTTTGCAGGCTTTAACGGCTTGATTTTTGCCTTTGGAGTAACTTTAATAGCTCTGTTTAAAAAGAAGAGCTTTGGGGTGGGATATATGACTCCTTTGTACCCTTTAAATCCCGGAGGGATGGAGGATTTTCTGCTGGCAATACCAAAAAAGACCCTGGGCAGACGGGAAAAATTGAAATAAAACCCCTAACGCCGCATATTATGTACGGGGTGAGTTGTATGAGCAGTATCAGCATAGAAACCGAAAGACAGGTGCTTGGCAATGGGGATGCTTTTATAAAGCTAAGTCTGCCAAAGCTTACAGAAAACCTTGGCACTTTAAACAAAAACTTTGCCGCTTATTACGGCAAAATGCACAGCGGATTTACGGATTATGCTAACAATAAGCTGGCAAAAGCGGCAGCTAAACGTCAGGGCGTACCCTATGGTGCCGCCCTTAACACCGTGATGTGTCACGAAAACGAAAACATAATATCCCTGTATACCGACCTTAATGTAAGTGACGGTACGGGCAACAGATACAGCCGTCACGGGGTGCTGTGGCACAAGCCCACGGGCAATATAATAAATCCTAAAACCTTGTTTGAAAAAGGTGCAAAAAAGGCGGTTTTGCAAACCCTTTGCCGCGCCGCGGAGGAGAAAAGTCAAAGCTCCTCCGTGCCGCTGTTTTCCGACGTACGGCGGCGCATCAAAGGTAATTTCCGTTGGGCGCAGTTTTACATAAGTCCTGCCGCGGCAATATTTTATTATTCGGGAGGATTGCTTAATGCCGACCCTAAGCCTTTTCCTTTAAGCTTTGGGGAAAAAGAACTTTTTACGTCAGAGGCGCGTCTTATGCTGTGGGGGCTTGAATAACGGCGCAGTTTGTGCTACAATAGTGCAGAAAGGGGTGGCTTTATGCTAAAACTTATATCTGCACTTTTAGCTTTTTTAATGCTTTTCGGCTTTGTGGCTGTTTATGCCGAGGAAACTGTGTATATAGACAATGCCGAGGATTTGCACGCGCTTTCGGCGCGGGTTGCGGCAGGTGACCGTATGGCGGGCATCAACGTGGTGCTTAGGGCAGATATCGCTTTAAGCGACAGCTTTACACCTATCGGCACGGATACGGCAAAGCCTTTTAGCGGCAATTTTGACGGCGGCGGTCATAAAATAAGCGGGCTTTGCGTAAGCGGCGATGCTTATCTGGGGCTTTTTGGCTGTGTTACCGACGGGAGTATCAAAAACCTTAAAATAGAAAACGCCACCGTAGAGGGCGGCGATTACTGCGGTTTGTTGGTGGGCAGGCTTTATGCCTACACCGATGAGGCGGTTGCAGAAAACTGTCAGGTAAGCGGTACCGTTACCGGGGACAGCTATACAGGCGGTGTGGCAGGTATGGTATGCGCCGCCGCTTACGATTACGGCGCAGATGCCGCTGTAAAAGAGTGTGATATACAGGCAACGGTAAACGGAAACATATATGCAGGCGGCATAGCAGGCTGTGCGGAGGCCCGCGGTAACGGCGACACCGCCACGGTGCTGGTAGAGGCTTGCACCGCAAAAGGAATGGTGCAGGCAGACGGAAGCTATGGTACAATGGCGGGCGGTATCTGCGGCGCGCTTTCCGCAAAGGATAACGGTGGTAATGCCGTGGCAGAAATTAAAGATTGCACTTCTTTCGCGCAGGTTATTGCAGAAAACGTTGCGGCAGGCGGTGCCTGCGGCACTGCGGGAGCAATAGGGGAATACGCAATGGCGGCAGTAACAAGCAGTACCTCCCTTGGCTGTGTAATAAGCGGCGCAAAAACAGGCGGCTTTTGCGGTAAAGCAGAAAACAGCGGCGGCACCGTAGGCTTTGAGGATTGTGTATCCGCAGGCTTTGTTGTGGGCACGGATGTAGATTCCATAGGCTTTGGCGTAAACAGCGGCTGTACCCGCCCCTTAACATCGGATGGTATTGATATGTCGAGCTTTTCCGTTGGAGATGCAAATTTTGACGGCAGCGTGGATAGCCTTGATGCCTCTATAGTGTTGAAGGCGGATGCCGACCTTGCCATAGCAGGCGTTAATTGTGACACTAATAACGACGGCGTGGCAGATAGCCTTGATGCGGCGTGGATTCTCAGGTACGATGCAGGGCTTGTTGATTAGGCAATAGTGATATGTAAGAAAGGCTTTTCGGTATACACCGAAAAACCTTCAGACCGCTGACAAAGGCACAGAACACGAAAAAAGAAAATACGGTTACTATAAAGTAAAAATTTCGGGGAACTTTTCCCCGAAATTTTTGTATATTTTCATATTTTTTCGTTTGGAACGAACCTCGGCTTGCAGTACTCACCGGGGTCCACACAAAAATGTATTTTTGTGGGG
>JAFQHL010000031.1 GCA_017397955.1 Clostridia bacterium | reverse complement strand
GCTGATTTGTAATCAGCAGGTTGGGGGTTCGACTCCCTTCACCAGCTCCATAATGGGGGAGTGTTCCCGAGTGGCCAAAGGGGGCAGACTGTAAATCTGTTGTCAACGACTTCGGTGGTTCGAATCCACCCGCTCCCACCATCAAAGGGCGATAAAAAAGATATCGCCACGAAAAAGCCTTGATTTTCAAGGCTTTTTTGTTTTTCTGCCCTTGGATTATATAGTGACGAGAAAAAAGATATTAAACACTTACGGGATTTGAACTCTCGAAAAATATACACTTCTACAAATTGGTTATTCTTATAGGGTTGAAATTAAAGCCAATTTATGATATAATAAAAGAAAGCCTTATGCGATATAAAACATATTGAAATAAACTGAGAGGAGTTGAGAAAAACTATGTCAGATAAACATTATATATCGGAAAATGCTCAACTCATGGCAGAATGGAACTGGGAAAGAAATGCAGATGTTTCACCATCGCGATTAACCCTTGGTAGCGGACAAAAGGTATGGTGGAAATGTAGCAAAGGACACGAATGGCAAGCAGTGATAGCTAATAGAAATAACGGACGTGGATGTCCATATTGTGCTGGACAAAAAGCTTTAAAAGGTCATAATGATTTGCAAACGGTTAATCCAACTTTAGCGGAAGAATGGAATGGTGAAAAAAATAATGGATTAACACCTGCGGATGTATTGCCTAATAGCAATAAAAAAGTATGGTGGAAGTGCCAAAAAGGACACGAGTGGCAAGCAAGAGTTGAGCATAGAAATAAAGGAATCGGATGCCCATATTGTACTGGACAAAAAGTTCTAAAAGCTCATAACGATTTGCAAACGGTTAATTCAACTTTAGCGGAAGAATGGAATTATGAGAAAAACGGCAATTTGAAACCGGAAAAATTCACAGCAAATAGCAATAAAAAAGTATGGTGGAAGTGCCAAAAAGGACACGAGTGGCAAGCAACGATAGCCAATAGAAATAAAGGGCGCGGATGTCCTGTTTGTAATTCTGAACGAAACACTTCTTTCCCCGAATATGCAATTGTATATTATCTAAAAAAACACGGTTTGGAAACAATGCATTCGTATAAGGAACATGGTTACGAATTAGACATTTATATTCCATCCAAAAAAATTGCCATCGAATATGATGGATATTTTTGGCACAAAAACAAAACGGAAAAAGATTTAGAGAAAAACCTAAGGTGCGAAAAAGATGGGATCAAATTATATAGAATAAGAGAAGAATTGCCTCCTTTAAACAGCAGTTCTATAGATTACGTTGTTCAAAAAAATCAGAAAGATTTACCCCAAATACTTGAAGAAGTTTTAGGTGAAATAATTGAAACAAATGTTGATGTTGATTTAGAAAGAGATACTATTGCCATAGAAAATTTGCGAGAATATACGGAAAAAGAAACTTCTCTTTTGTTTTCCAATCCGGAAATAGCGGAAGAATGGAATTTTGAAAAGAATGGTAACTTAAAACCAGAACATTTTCCAGCGAATAGCAATAAAAAAGTATGGTGGAAATGTAGCAAAGGGCACGAATGGCAAACGGTGATAGCAAGTAGAAATAAAGGGATTGGATGCCCATATTGTTTAGGTAGATACATAGTTAAAGGTGAAAATGATTTACAAACAGTTAATCCAACTTTAACGAAAGAATGGAATTATGAAAAGAATAATGGATTAGCACCCATGGACGTAATGCCTAATAGCGAAAAAAAGGTATGGTGGAAGTGTGGCAAAGGACACGAATGGCAAGCGACGATAGCTCATAGAAATAAAGGGATTGGATGCCCATATTGTTCAGGTCGATACGCCATTAAAGGTGAAAATGACTTGCAAACGGTTAATCCAACTTTAGCGAAGGAATGGAATTATGAAAAAAACATCGGATTAACACCTGTGGATGTATTGCCTAATAGCAACAAAAAAGTATGGTGGACATGTAGCGTGGGACACGAGTGGCAAGCAACGATATGCAATAGAAATCGAGGAAACGGTTGCCCTATTTGTGCAAAAGAAAGGCGTAAGAGAAAAAATTAAAATTACAATTTAGATGATAAATCCATAGTTGGGAGAGGTTATATGCGAATTAACATTGATTGTTTAAGGGATGTCCTTCTATATTGCATCAACAATCTTGATTATATTGAAAACGGATATATTTGGAAATGCGAAGTCGTTGAGTTAAAAGATATATACAAATCTGAGGATTTACAGCAATATCCAAAAAAGGATATAATGTATTCTGTTTTGAAATTAAAAGAATCCGAATACATAAAAATATCATGCGAGCAACCTAAGGAGGCAACTTATATAAACGATTGTGTGATAATGGATGTTACAATGAAAGGGCATCAATTTGCAGAAACCATTAAAGAACCTACTGTATGGGAGAAAACCAAATCTATTGCAAATAAGGTTGGAAATCACACCCTTCATTTTCTTGAAAATTTAGCTCATGATGTTGCTGTTGAAATAGCAAAGCAAACTATCTCTGTGATGATGCAACAATTATAATTATCAAGAATTGGCAAGTGTTTTTTAAGCTGTTAATTTTAACGAGAATCTAAAAACGCAAGGGTTCAAATCTCTAACACAAAAGCGCGAAAATATCTTTTTTATAGCCCTTACACAGAGTAAACAAAAAGCTTTGTCTTGAACAAAGCTTTTTGTTTTATCAACTAAATCCTTACGCACGAGATAAATCACCCTGCCGTGGGATGAAATCACTTCGTGATGAAATTCCTACTCCTTCGTAAAGAGGTAATACATTATGGAAAATGATTATTTGACTTATGAAGATTGTAAAGAGCTCTTGCAAAAAACCATAGATGACCACAAAAAATATTCAAAGATAGAAATAAATGGCAGATTTTTACTAAATAATTATTTGTACGATTTTGATTACCATGCTTTAAACGAGTGTGAACGCTTTAATGCTATTCTTCCGTTGATGGTTTGGCAATGCAAGAACAATCAGGTTACGGAAGAAATTAAAGGTGAAATCGGCTGGTATTACGAAGAGCATATAGCGGGGCGCTTGGAGCCTTTATTGCAAATGCACGAAAAAGAACAAATTATGCATGATTTTTTAGAGTGCTGCCGTCAGGCCTTAAGCTAAGCTTTTGCCCGCGTTTTAATAAGACATCGGAGTGTCAATATGAATAACAGAAAATGTGCATGCTGTAATTTATACGAGTTGCCCCATGGAAGCGTGTTTGAAATTTGCCCTGTTTGCGGATGGGAAGATGACGATTTGCAAAACGAGCAGCCGGATTTTGAAGGAGGGGCAAACGAGCTTTCACTAAACCAAGCAAGGCAACTGTTTAAAGAAAAGCAACAAAAAGAAAGCGCAATAGATAAAAAGATATGTATAAAGTGCGGCAGATACGAAGACTGAAACAAAAAATGTGGTATTAACAAAAAGGAGCGCCGTTATGAAGCTTAAATATATCGGTCCGTCCTTTGGGGTAGACAGTTTAACAAACGGAAAAGTATACGAGGCTGTTTTTGATAACGGCATGTACAGAGTTATTGATGACAGCGGCGAGGATTACCTTTATTCCGTCGATAACCCCGCCCCTCTTGACGGCAGCAGTCCCGGCGGTAAATGGGTTATAATTGAAGAGTAATTAAACCTATCCAAAAGCAAACAGCACCCTATAGCCATTTTTGGCTTCGGGTGCTATTCTTTTACAAATTCAATAATATCTTCTACTTTGCAGTCAAGGGCGTAACAAAGGGCATCCAGCGTTTTGGTGCTTATAGCTTCGCCCTTCTTTATGCGGTGCAAAGTGTTTGCAGAAAACCCTTGTTTGAAAATCAAATTGTACTCGGTTATTCCTTTTTTAAACAAAGTGTTATAAAAAGGTTTGTAGCTTATCATTTTTATCACCGAAACAATTTTATCATACTCAAGTTCTTGACAATACTCAATTTATTGAGTATAATGTGTGTGGTTGAGACCTTTTTACAGCCAACCTAAACAACATTTTTTATAAAAATTACAGCCGGAGGTTTTTATGGATAATTATAACAACAAAGCTGTTAACAAACAGCCCCTTGCGGCATTTTTGGTAACGCTGTTTGCCGCCCTGATAATGGTTGCGTGCTTGTTCCTGCCCTATTCATCTGCCACAGGAGACCACGCCGATTGGATAGATGAGCACCCGGATGTTATTGCTTCGGAAAAAATGGATATGACATATTCGGAGGCAAAGCACCTTTCGATGGTAGAATACGCAACCTGTTATTTTTTGCTGCGGAACGAATTGTGGGGCAACTCTTTTGATGCTATTGTCGGAACGGTTATTTATGTTGGTTTGGTTATGATTATCGGTGCTTTTTCGCTAACGGCAACGGTTTCTGCCATTTTTAGGAAGCCTATTACCACAATAGTGTTCACTGTCCTTGCTTACGGTGCGTTTGCTTTACAAAATTGGGATTATACTGACCGAGGCGTTATCCCCGGCAGTTCATACGATTGGGGCTTGGCGCACACCCTCTTCCCCTTAGCAGCGGCAATAACGGTGGGCGGCGCAATTTGGACATTGGTACTAAAGCGCAAAGCAAAAAAACAATTAGCTGACTCCCAAGATTACACGGATATTATAATATAAAAGACCGCATTTAATACAAAAAGTCTTCCCGAATGTAAGGCGGGAAGACTTTTTCATTATTTACAAATCTCGTATATTTCGCCCTTGGGCACGCCGCGGTCCTTGGCTGTCTTTTTTATTGCGTCCATCTTGGAAAAGCCGAGGGATATATAATGCTCTACATGGGTTTCCACATCCATATCCGCCCAAAAGGCGTCCATATTAAGCACCTCTTTGTCCGCGCCCTCTATAACCAGCGCAAACTCGCCCTTGGCGGGGATTATACCATCCGCCAACTGACCTGACAGGTTGCGTAGCTTGGTGGCGCAAATCTGCTCGTTAAGCTTGGTAAGCTCGCGGCAAACCGTTACACGCCTGTTGCCCAGTGCCTCATACAGCGCCGCCGCATCCTTGGCTATATCGTGGGGGGTACAGTAAACTATTGCCGTGCGCTGTTCCTTTGCCAGTGCTGAAAGCCGCTCTGCCCTCTCCTTGCCTTTATCGGGCAAAAAGCCCTCAAAAACAAACCTTCGTGACGGCAAGCCCGAAGCTGAAAGCGCGCATACCGCCGCGCAGGGGCCTGCCAACGGCACTACGGTAACGCCTGCGTCAAGGCAACAGCGCACCGCTTCCTCACCGGGGTCGGAAACGGCGGGGGTGCCTGCATCGCTTATCAGCGCACAGCTTTCGCCCATCAAAAGGCGGTTTGTAATATACTTTGCGCTTTGTCTTTTGTTATGCTCGTGGTGGCTGATAAGCTCTTTTTTTATATCCAGCAGGAACAGAAACTTGCCGCCTATCCTTGTGTCCTCGCACACGACAAAATCAACGGAGCGCAGTACCTCCTCTACCCGCTTGCTTACATCGCCCATATTGCCTATAGGCGTGGGAACAACATAAAGAGTACCTGCCATAACTACGCCTGCGCCTTCTTCTTATGCTTTTGACGGCGCAAGAACAGATAAAACTTGGGCATACAGTTTACAAGGAAGTTTTTAAGAGCGTTACGAACGGAAGCGTATCTGTCATGTATCCAAACCCTGCGCTTGTAACTGCCTACGCTGCGCTGTGTTATTGCCTTATCAAGGCGTTTTTCCATACGCTCACCGCGCTTGCCGCCTATAGCAAACGCCTTTTTATAACGCTTTACATAGTGCATAAAGTACGCTTCTATAAACAGCACCTCATGCTCAGGGAAGTCAGGCTGTACGAGGGGCACGCGGGTATCGGGGGAGATAACCTCCGGCAGGAAGCCGGCTTCCTTGGCAATATCGTGGAGCTTTGTGCCGGGGTATGGATAGAATATGTTGGGAATAACTCTGTCGCTCTTCATACGGGCGTTGAGCTTAATCGTTTTAAGTGCACGCTCTATAGTCTCATAAGGCAGACCTATTATATTGTAGGTAAGCTGTGCTATGCCGTACTTATGGAACCACTGACTGCAGTTTATAAGCATTTCGTCGGTCTGGAAACGCTTAAGGTACTTAAAGCGCATCTCTTGGTCGCCGCTTTCAAGCCCCATGTCGATGGTGTAGAAGCCCGCTTCTTTCATCTTTCGCACGGTATCCTCGGTAAGGATATCAAAGCGGATGTTACCCGTACAGGGCAGGTTAATCTCCTTCTTGTAAAGTTCGATGAAGGTATCGAACCAATCGGGGAACATATTGAAGATTGCGTCACGGAAATTGATGTACTTTATGTTGGGGTACTTGGAAAGCAAGGTTTTAAGGTAAAGTATTGCGTTTTCGGGGCTACGGAAACGGGCGTAAATCTTTTTGTTGGGATACACCTTACGGAAGTTGCCGTTACCGCAATAGGTGCAGTTGTAAAAACAGCCGCGGCTGACTACAACTATCGCCGTATCCACCTTCACACTTTCAAGGTTAGCGTAGTCAAACAGGTCAAAATCGGGGATGGGCAATCTGTCCAAATCCGCAAACAAGGGGCGTACGGGGTTCTTTTTAACGCTGCCGTCGGGGAGCTTGAACCACATACTTTCAACATCGGTATAATCCTCGCCTGCGCTCATTTTGTCGCAAAGCTCAAGGTCTGCATATTCGCCGTCGCCTATACAAACGCAGTCCACACCGTCAACGGCTATAACCTCTTCGGGCACAAGGGTGCAATGATAGCTGCCGCAGGTTATGAACACATCGGGGTACAGCTCTTTTGTCCACTTTATATACTGCTTACAATCCGGGAAAGCGGTTGTACGTATGGAAAAGCCTATAATATCGAACTCACCTTTAGCGCGGAGCTTGTTTTTAAAATCCTCTTCCTCGTGCAGGTACAGAAGGTGCAACAGCTCCACGCTGTGACCTGCCTGCTTGAGCACTGCGGAAATGGACGCAAGACCTTCGCTGTAATTACCGCCGCTTTGCTTTGACTTTAAATCCCTATCCGTATAATCGGGGTAAACAAGCAACATTTTTGCTTTTCTGCCTTTTAAATCTATCATAATTTACATCCCTACCTCTCTATTTTGCATCAAACCAGCTTTTGCCTATGTGAGCGTCCGCTACCAACGGTACCACTCCAAGCTTTACGCGGTTTTCCATTTTGTCCGTCAATATTGCCGCCGCAGCTTCTGCCTCCTCTATGGGGGATTCCACTATCAGCTCGTCATGGATTTGCAGTATCAGCCTTGCCCTCAGCCCTGCGGCTTTAAGGGCGGCGTCGGTCTCTACCATAGCCTTTTTGATTATATCCGCGGCGGTACCCTGTATGGGGGTATTCATCGCCACGCGCTCACCAAATGCCTGTAAGTTTTTGTTTTTCGCCTTCAGCTCCGGTATATTGCGCCGTCTGAAGAACAAAGTTTTTACATAACCGTCTTTCTTTGCATCTGCAACGGTTCTGTCCAGATAATCCTTTATTGCAGGGTGGCTCTTGAAATAGTTATCTATATAGGTCTGTGCTTCCTTGCGGCTTACGCCTATATCCTCCGACAGAGAGAATGCGCTTATACCGTAGATAACGCCGAAGTTAACCGCTTTTGCCCGTTTCCTCTGTTCCTCGGTAACGCTGTC
The DNA here is from genome assembly GCA_017397955.1 of Clostridia bacterium. GTDB lineage: Bacteria > Bacillota > Clostridia > Oscillospirales > CAG-382 > SIG636. The sequence continues at coordinate 72,950 of JAFQHL010000031.1, read as the reverse complement.
CGCAGGTACGCCGAATACCTTGGAGGCGGTTGCGGTGTGAATATCTTCCTTGTTGCGGAACGCTTCTATCAGGTTTTCGTCACCCGAAGCGTGAGCAAGCACGCGCAGTTCTATCTGGGAATAGTCCGCGTCTATAAGCACCATCCCCTCCTCTGCCACAAAGAACTTGCGGAACACCTTGCCAAGCTCCGTACGCACGGGGATATTCTGCAAATTGGGGTCAACGGATGAAAGCCTGCCCGTCATTGTAAGTGTTTGCTTAAAGGTGCTGTGAATTCTGCCATCCTTTGGATCTATCGCCTTAACCAAGCCGTCGGCATAAGTGCTCTTCAACTTAGAAAATTGACGGTAGCTCAGTATCAAATCTATTATCGGATGATGCTTGCGAAGCTTTTCCATAACGTCCGCATCGGTGGAATAGCCGCTTTTTGTCTTTTTAAAGTGGGGCAGCCCCAATTTTTCAAAAAGGATAACGGAAAGCTGTTTGGGTGAGTTTATGTTAAACTCCTCTCCCGCCAGCATATAGATGGCCTGCTCTGCCTCCTCCATACGCTGTGCCAGAAAACGTGAGTACTCCTCAAGCCCTTGGCGGTCCACCTTAACACCAACGCGCTCCATCTCCAGAAGCACAGAGGAAAGCTTAAGCTCAATATGATACCAATGCATAAGCCCTGCTACCGCCACTTGCTCCAAAAGCTCTTCCTCAAGAACGGGCAACATAAGTGTTTCCCGCTTGGGGTCTTTTTCACCGTCAAACAGACCTATTGCCTTAGCCGCCCTTACGGGGGTGCTTTGACCGCCCTCTATGGGGTTTACCAAATAGGCAAGCAAGGACACGTCACCATGGGGCGGATTTATGTCAAAGCCCGCCTTTCGTGCCGCCTCTGCCGTTTCCTTATACATCCAAAAAACGCTTTTTCCCTCTACCGCGGCAAAAAAGTCCTCTGCATCCACAAAGGGAGTGCAAACATTTACGCCCTTACCGTCGGTAGCGTAAACCATTTTGTCACACACGTATATATAAACCTTGTTTGCGGTCATATATTCCTTTGCCGCCGTCTGTGCATCCAAGGTTTTAAACTCTTCTTCCTGAATTTGGGGTGCGAGCTCCTCTGCTTTCAGACCCAAACGCTCGACGATACCACTAAGCTCAAGAGTTTTGCAAAGCTCCAACAGCTCTTTGTCCTTGCGCTGTATAAGGCAATCGGAAACCATAATTTCCAAGGGTACTTCCTTGCAAATAGCCGCCAACTTCCGGCTGAGATAAGCGTTGTCTTTATCGGCACGAAGCTTTTCACCCACACTACCCTTTATATCATCAACAGCCTCATATACACCGTCAAGGCTGCCGTATTGGGAAATCAGCTTAAGCGCACCCTTCTCTCCTATCCCCTTTACGCCGGGGATATTGTCACTGCTGTCACCCATAAGCGCCTTTACATCCACAAACACTTCGGGCTGCACACCGTATTTTTCGTTAAACGCGGCGCGGTCAAAAATCTTCGTTTCGTTGGTGGCGGCAAGGTAAACGGTAGTGCAGTCGTTTATAAGCTGAAGGCTGTCTCTGTCGCCTGTAACTATAATACATTCCGTACCCTCAGCGCAGGATTTTGCCGCCAGCGTACCAAGGATATCATCCGCCTCGTAGCCCTCTTTTTCAAGAACCCTAAGCCCTAAGAACTCTGCCGCCTGCTTGGCGTAGGGTAGCTGTGCCGCAAGGTCATCGGGCATACCGTGACGATTGGCTTTATAGCCCTCAAACATTTTGTGTCTAAATGTAGGCGCACGCAAATCAAAAGCTACGGCACCAAACTCTGCATCTCCGCACATTTTTAAATTCTTAAGGATGATGTTAATAAACCCATAAACAGCGTTTGTGGGGATACCCGTAGCGGTGCTTAGAGGACGGATGCCGTAATACGCTCTGTTAAGTATACTGTTGCCGTCAAAAACCACTATTTTTGCCACAGTTTTACCTACCTTCCCAAAGTAAACATACTAAACTTATTATATATTAGCACTATTTTGTTTTTTTGTCAACAAAAAGGGCTTGCAATACTGTCCTTAATTTGCTATAATCGGAGTGTAAAAATTCGCTTTTTAGGAGGATATTATGGAACTTAAAGGTACAAAAACAGAAAAGAACTTATGGGAAGCGTTTGCAGGCGAAAGTCAGGCAAGAAACAAGTATACCTATTTTGCCTCAGTTGCAAAAAAAGAAGGCTATGAACAAATAGCAGAGATTTTCCAAAAAACAGCTGATAACGAAAAAGAGCACGCTAAACTTTGGTTCAAGGCACTTGGTGAGCTGGGCAACACCTCCGAGAATCTGCTTCACGCCGCAGAAGGTGAAAACTACGAGTGGACAGATATGTACGACCGTTTTGCCAAGGATGCGGAAGAAGAAGGCTTTACCGCGCTTGCCGCGCAGTTCCGCATGGTTGCCGCTATAGAAAAATCTCACGAAGAACGCTACCGCGCACTGCTTAACAATGTGGATATGCAGGCTGTGTTTGAAAAGAGCGAGGAAATTATGTGGGAATGCCGCAACTGCGGTCATTTAGTAATAGGCAAAAAAGCTCCTGCAATGTGCCCCGTTTGTGCACATCCTCAAAGCTTCTTTGAAATGAGAAAAGAAAACTATTAAGTTTGCAAAAAATATAGAGGGGCTGCGGCTCCTCTATTTTTATATTTAAGCTTCCGTAAAGTCCATAGGCTTACGGGATAATTAAATTGCCGCAAAAAAGAAATAACCCTTGATTGCTTTATCATTATCGCAATCAAGGGTTATTTCAGTTCATTTTTGATATCCAGCATCATTGGTTACCTCACTTTCTGTGGTTTGCACCGTTTTTGTCTTTTACTTGTTTACATTGCCGCAAATCTATTTTAACCTTTGAAAATATTTCTTATACATGAAAAAGTATCGACAACACGTAAACTATTAAAAACGCCAAACGGTGTAAATACATCTTACCGCCCCGTTTACTGTAACAAGCTTGCCGCCTAAACAACTTTATTTGGACATCCTGCCACGGGCGGCGGCAACTACCTGACTGTTACTTTGGGGTTCTGTCTTTTTGTGTACATTGGACTCACCCTTCCTGTGCCTCTATAATAACACAGCTTTTGCCATTTTTCAATGCACGTTTTATACAAAGTTAATAAAAAGTTTTTGTGCAAAGGGCAGAACATTAGTCAAAACATCCTAAAACCTGCAATTATGTATTGACTTTTTGCCATAGCTTATGTTATACTTAAAGTGTTGGGCGCTTGTTCACATTTGTGTGCAGGTCGCTTTTGTTTTTTATCGGATTTTTCCGCTTTTACAGCAAAAATGAAATGACCCTTGACTGCCTCCATTGTTCCGCAGCCAAGGGTCATTTCATTTCTGTCTTGTTATCTAACTTCATTGGTTACCTCTCTTTCTACTGCTTACACCGCTATCTGTCCGCTTGTAATGCCGCCCACATTTTAACCTTTGGTTAAACATTCTTTTAAGTAAGAAAAAACTGTCGGCAATTCTAAGAAAGCTTCCCAAGCGATGTTAATACATCTTACCGCCCCGTTCGTTGTAACAAGCGCACCGCCTAACAACTTTATTTGGCTATCCTGCCATGGGCGGCGGCAACTACCTGCCTGTTACTTTGGGGCTTTGTCTTTTTGTGTACATTGGACTCACCCTTCCTGTGCCTTTATAATAACACAGTTTTAGCCCGTTTTCAATACACATTTTATACAAATTTAATAAAAAGTTTTTGTGCAAAGAGCAGAATATTGGCAAATACGCCCAAAAGGCTACGATTTTATATTGACTTTTTGCCGCAAGTTGCGCTATAATTAAAGTGTTGGGGCTGCTTTTTGCAGCCCCGTTTTGTTTTATCTATTCAAATGCCGCGTTTTCGCCTGCCAAGGCACCCGTAGAAAAGGCTATTTGCAGATTATATCCGCCCGTGTAAGCGTCCACGTCTATAACCTCGCCTGCAAAGAACAAGCCGCTTACCAGCTTAGATTCCATAGTAGACGGGTTGATTTCTTTAACCGAAACACCGCCGGCGGTAACAATGGCTTCGTCAATCGGTCGCTTACCCGTTACGGTCAGCTTTAAGCCCTTTATAAGCTCCGCAAGGGCGCGCCTTTCCTCTTTAGTAACGGAATTAACCTTTTTGTGTGGGTCAATACCGCTTTGGCGCACCACCACGGGTATAAGCTTTTGGGGCAGAAGCGCACCAAGGCTGTTGGCAAAATCCTTATTCTTCGCCTCACCGAAATCCCGCAGTATGCGCTTATCCAGCGTTTCGCTGTCCAGTGCGGGCTTAAGGTCTATTCTACCCTCTACCCCGTCACAATCGCCCAGATGCGAAGAAGCGGAAAGCACCAGCGGACCGCTTATGCCAAAATGAGTAAACAGCATTTCCCCTTGCTCTCCGTACAGCAACTTGCTGTCCCTGTAAAAGCTTAGGTTAACGTTTTTGAGGGAAAGCCCCATACATTCGGCACACCACGGCTCTTTGGTTACAAGCGGTACCAAGGACGGACTCAGCGGCGTTACGGTATGCCCTGCAGACTGTGCGAAGCGATAGCCGTCGCCGTCGCTGCCCGTGCGGGGATAAGATGCACCGCCCGTGGCAACAACCACGCTTTCACATTTGATTGTCCTGCCACCTTGCAGACTCACCCCGACAACGGCGCCTTCGCTTATCTGTATACTTTGCGCTTTTCCGTGGAGGATTTTAACGCCCGCATCGGCGCAAGCGTTTTTCAGCGCCGCCGATATATCCGCCGCCTTGTCACTCACGGGGAACACTCTCCTGCCGCGCTCCACCTTCAAGGGCACGCCAAAGCCCTCAAACAACGCCATAGTGTCCTCGGGGCTAAGATTGTTCAAAGCTTTGTACAGAAAACGGGGGTTTGTGGGCACATTTTTAATAAACTCCGCCACGTCGCAAAGATTTGTCACATTGCAACGCCCCTTGCCCGTTATATTTATTTTTTTACCGCAAAAATCGTTCTTTTCTATAAGGGTTACCGCCGCACCGCCGCAAGCCGCAAAATATGCCGCCATCATCCCTGCCGCGCCGCCGCCTATTACGCAAACTCTTTTCATAAAAGCACCGCCTTTACAGTTATTATACAGCCAAAACGCAAAATTTGCAAGCACCTTATTGTAATCACCGCGGTTTTGAGTTATAATTATAATGTTTGGAGGTGCGTTTTTTATGAAAAACAAAAAATATTTGCTTTTTGACCTGGACGGTACGGTTACCGACTCTGCCCCCGGTGTTATAGCATCCGCTACCTACGCCATGGAAAAACAAGGCGTGCCTGTGCCGGACAGCAAAACAATGGCAAAATTTTTAGGTCCGCCGCTTAAATATTCCTTTATGACCTATGCGGGTATAGAAGAAGAACGAGTGGAGGAAACCATAAAACTTTACAGAGAGCATTACAAAGCAAAAGGAATATACCAAAACAGTCTGTATGCAGGCGCAGCAGAGTTTTTTGAAAAAGCAGTGCAACAGGGCAAAGTGTTGCTTATAGCATCCTCAAAGCCCTTGCCTTTTGTAAAAACCGTTTTGGAATACCTAAAGGTGGACAAATATTTCAGCCATATCTCTGCCGCAAGCTTCAGCGATGCGCACCTGAGCAAAGCCGCCATAGTAGCCCGCGCCATGGAAATGGCAGGTGCAAGCGCGAAAGATTGTGTTATGATAGGAGACCGCTGTTATGACATAGAAGGCGCGGCGGATAACGGTATACCCTGTGTGGGGATAGTTAACGGCAGCATATTCAGGGACGAGCTTACAGAAACAGGCGCCGCTGCCGTAGCGGCAAATTTTTCGGAACTTGACAAAATTTTACTGTAATTACATTTGTTTTACTGCATAAAATATAGGCAAAGGCGTTAGAAAAGCAAAAAAATATATTGACAACTAAATCCAATTGTGTTAATATATGGTAGTTAATATGGCTTTGCCTGTTAACAGCCATTTTTCATCAGCAAAAAAAATAAAACAAAGAAAGGAAAAAGAAAGATGAAAAAGCTTATCGCATTTCTTCTCGCATCCGTAATGGTAGCTTGCTGCTTCGCAGTTTCCGCAAGCGCAGCTGACACCAACCTCGTTGCAGGTAAATCCTATACCCTCGTATCCAGCGACGAAGTTCTTGAATACTACAGTCCCAACCTTGGTGACCACAGCAATCCTCCTACAGAGGGCTCTACTATGGAACTTTGGTCCGGTCAGGTTACCGATGGTAAGGTTCGTGTTGGTACCGAAGAATCCAAAATCAAGGACGCTGCTGCTGGTATCTCCCTTGAAATGAAGGGTTCTTTAAGAAACTACACCTACACCTTCAATCTTGGCGCAGAAAAGGGCATCTCTTCTGTAGTTGTTCGCGTTGTTAAGATTTACGGCAACCGTATAGGCAACCTTGTTGGTGTTGAAGTTTCTTCTGACGGTTCAAACTGGTCCGCAGTTGACTACACCAAGAGATTTGATGTTGTTGCTAACTCCGAACAGGGCAACGTTAACTATGGTACAAACCTTCCCGCTGACAACAGAGATATGATTTTCGATATCACTGCTTCCTTTGCAACCGTTAACGCTTCCTATATCAGAGTAATTCTTGACACTTCTTGCCCCGAAGCTGAATACGGCAATTTCTATTGTGATGACAACGGTTCTGGTTCCAACAGAGGCTTCATTCTTCAGTTCGACGAAATCGAAGTTTACGGCGGCGAACCCGTTTCTGAACAGCCTCCTGTAAACGATCCTTCCGAATCTGAGCCCGTTGACGATCCTTCCGAATCCGATCCCGTTGACGATCCTTCCGAATCCGATCCCGTTGACGATCCTTCCGAATCCGATCCCGTTGACGATCCTTCCGAAGACGTTTCCGTTGACGATCCTTCCGAAGACGTTTCTGTTGACGATCCTTCCGAAGACGTTTCCGTTGACGATCCTTCCGAAGACGTTTCTGTTGACGATCCTTCCGAAGACGTTTCCGTTGACGATCCTTCCGAAGACGTTTCCGTTGACGATCCTTCCGAAAACGCTCCTGTTGAATCTGAAGACGACAACACTTCCGTTGAACAGCCCGGCAACAACTCTACTCCTTCCACCGGCGACGCAGGTCTTGCAGTATTTGCAGTTCTCGCAGTTGTTTCCATGGCAGGCGTTGTAGTTGCTAAGAAGGTTAAGTAATTAACGGTCTTAAGATAACACAAAGCTAATAATTTCCCCCTGCGGTTTTCCGCGGGGGGATTTTTATACGAACCGCTATAGCGGCATGGTATATAAAAACAGGACCGACTCCTGATACTTGGAGTTCGGTCCTTCTTTTGTTATTTTAGCTTACGCGGCTGTGCCGTAACTTATAGCGTAAAACACCGCTGAGGAAAGGCAGAATACAACGGTTACGGCTATATACGCATACCTTAAAGGCTTCTTCCATCTGTAATCACCGGAAAGTAATACCCCTGCCCCAACCGCGCCCGTAAGCAAACAGGGCACGATATAACGGAAATCCATAGTGCAGGTGAAGGGATATTCAAAGCAAAACACCGTATAGCTTGCAAGCATTGCCAAATGAAAGATAAGCACAAACCTAAAGGGTTGCTCTTGACCCTGCTGTAAAAACGCATTTTTGCGGATGTTGTGGTTGCGGTCGTTGCGATAACCTACGTAAAAGCCTATCAACATCCCGACAACGCTGTACAGTATAAGCACCAGTGCGGCAAAAGCCATAACACACGCCAATATGTGCTGCAAGTCGGACGTGTTTAGCTTGTTAAAATACTCCCCAAAGAAGGAAGATTTAAAGGCGTAGGGGGCTATGCCGTAATCATAAAATTCCCCTTCGTTTCCCATGATATCGGTTAAGCCGATATTTGGGAACGGGTTTGAAAGACTTAGTGTGCCCTTGCCGCTTAAGCGTTCCCAATAGCTAAAGCCTTTCAAAAACTGTGGGTTGCCCTCACGCCCCATACTGGGTACATAGCCAAGGGGCATCCCGTAAAGAAGATTACAGCGTAATGACCACCAAAGTCCTAAGGGGAAGCATATTGCGCCAAAGACCACAAAACGATGCCACAAATTCTTAAAGTTGTTGACTATGCCTGTCCGTAAATCCAAAAGCTTTGCCAGCATAAGATAGGCGGTGCCAAAAGCTACCACAGCGCCCGAAAGCTTTGCCAGCATTGCGCCGCCGATGGCAAATGCCAGACACACCGTGTTGTAAAGGCTTGGATTACCGTACCAACGCACAGAAAACAACGCCGCTATGAACATAAGCAAAACGCAAAGCGCATCGTTATTTACACTGCCCGCAAGTATAAAAAAGCTTGGATGGAAGGCTATAAGCGCAAATAACGCCATACGAAGTCCACCGCTGAATTTAAAGTGACAAAACAGCTTATCCGCCGCAACCATAACAGCTGTTGAATAAAAAAGCGTTAGGTACTGAACGTTTTCATAGGCGGCAAAAGCATCAATCCCCAGCAGATTTTGAAACCGCATCCACAACGCCGCCGTATAATGATGCAAAGGCGGGTGATACATTTGGGATAAGGAATTGGGTGCGTAAACGTTTTCTGTGGGCAGACTGCCTGTTTCGTATATATGCCAAATGTAGGTGTTATGGCGCGGATATTTTGCGTTAAAATATATTGAAAAAACGTCGTGCTGGTTATCAGGCAGGCTTACGTCAAGCACATATCCCAGGCGGAGTGCGAAGCCCATAAGAAACATTATGCCCAGCACGTGCTTAACCTTAACGCCCTCGTCTGCCGCAAGCACAATAAGGCTTGCCGCAGAGATAATTGCCGCAAAAAGCACGGTCTTTTCCGCCACGGTATACTGAGAAAAAGAAAGATAATGTATTCCGCCCGCACCGCCAAGCACAGCCGCCGCCCGCATCAGCGCCTTTGCGGGAGGAAATCCAACACAAAGGCAAAGTGCAGCAAGCACGGCAACCGTATACAGGCTGATAACATTAAAGCCGAAAAAGCCAAAGCTAAAAACGGAGAGTAATACCGCCGCCGTAGCAATAAGCCTTGGAGTGCCGTTATCCTCTGCCGCGGGATTTAAGCGCGATTTTATGCCAAAACCCAGCTGTACCGCAAGAAACAATACCGCAATGACAAGGCAAAGCCGCGGCAAGACTATAAAGCTACCGTTTGTACCCAGCATATAACAGGCATTTCCCTTAAGTATCTGATGCTGTTGACCTATGAACAGACAGCACAGGCTGAAAAAAGCCGTGGTTATATAAGGATGTGCCATGCAGAAATCAAACAAGGTACTGCCGTAGAACAGGCTTTTGTACCAAGGCTGTTTTTCCGTAAGAGTAAAAGCTTGGTTATCCACGGTCAGTTCTCCTCATTTTTAGCGGTTTCGTGGTACTCTTTTTCTGTGTTGACCTCCCAAACCGCCTGTTTATCCGTACTACCCTTAGATATTGCATCCACCGCCTCCATAGCGGTAAGCATAGAGTGGTCCATATTGTTGTAACGGTGCTGACCGTTTCTGCCGATACAGAACAGGTTTTCAAAGCCGTCCAAGAATCCCCTTACCCTGTCAAACTGCCCGTAGGCACCGAAATAGGCGGGGTATGCCTTCTTAACCTTCAAGCACACGCTGTCCTTAACATCGGCACGGCGGAGGATATCTATCTTTTCCACTTCGTCTATGGCGAAGTTTATAAACTCCTCCTCCGTCATATTCCACATATCGTCGCCTTCGTTACAAAAATACTCCAAGCCCATAAACACGGTGTTTTTCGGGTCGGCAACCATATAGGGCGACCAGTTGTTGAATATTTGAAGTCTGCCAAGCTTTACATCCCGCTCCTGTATATATATCCAACAGTCGGGGACTATGTTACCAACGGTCTTCATATTGGTTTTGTTCTCAAGCAGCAGCTTGTCCACAAGCAAACCTACGGTTATAAAATCACGATAAGGCAATTCCTCAGCTATCCTACGCACATCGTCGGGTGCGCTGTCAAAGCCTGCTATCAAGTCCTTTACGGGCATGGAAGACAGCGCATAGTCACAGTCCAACACGCTTTCCTTACCTTCCCTAAGCACGCGCACACCTGTTATTTTGTTCCCCTCGCTTATTACGCCCAAAGCTTTTGTTTCCGTAAGTATTATTCCGCCAAGCTCTGCCACCTTGTCTGCCAAGGTCTCCCACAGCTGACCGGGGCCCTTTTTGGGATATATAAACTGCTCTATAAGTGAGGTTTCCGTTTGGCTTTTATCTTTTTTAAGCATAGAAAGCAAGGCTTTTTTCAGCGACAATCCCTTAACCCGCTGTGCGCCCCAGTCGGCAGAGATATTCTCCGGATTAACGCCCCAAAGCTTTTCCGTATAATCCTCAAAAAACATCTCGTACAAGGGTTTGCCAAAGCGGTTTATATAAAAGTTTTTAAGGTTGGTCTCCGGCTTTTTAAAAGCACAGCTTTTAAGATAGCCAAAACCGCTTTTAACCGTCCTGCCAAAGCCCATATTCTTAAAGGTTTCAGCTTTCATGGAGATAGGATAATCAAAAAATTTACGCAAATAAAATATGCGGGATACACGGGTACGCACAAGCATAACCTTATCCTCTTTTTCGGGGTCGGGACCACCCTCTGCAAGGGGCTTAACATTTCCCGTTATTATATCGTCGGAAGACGGAGCGCCTTGGGTGGGCAACAACATCTGCCAAAAATCTGTTACCCGCTTATCCTTGGAGAAAAAGCGGTGACCGCCCAAATCCATACGGTTTCCTTTGTGGTTTGCGGTACGGGATATACCACCCATAAAAGGACTTTCTTCTATGACAATAGGCAGAATATCGGTTTTTGTAAGCAGCTCATAAGCGGCGGTAAGCCCTGCGGGGCCTGCACCTATAATAACGGCGTGTTTTTTATTCTTCATGCCTATTCTCCTTTAAAAACAAAAATTTTTCTGCCCGCGTAATTCCATAACAAAACAATACCCGTTACGCAAATCTTTACGGCGTACTTGCCAAGCTCACCCAAACGGTCACCAACAATGCCCTCTCCCGCCAGCTGTAACAGCTCCGTTAGAAAAAGCCCTATCACACCGACGGCGGCAAACACAAAGAACGCCTTTTTGGTTTTCCCTTGCTTTTGCTGATTTTCGCTGCGAAAAACCACAGCCATTGACAACAGGTAGTTTACGGTAAGCCCCGCTAAAAAGCCTGCGGCGGTGGAAACAACAAGTGCAGTCTTTCCTTCCCCTGTAAATATAAACTCTCTAAGCAAAGCAAATATGCCAAAATCCACCAAAAAAGCTATTCCGCCGACACAAGCGTAACGAAAAAACTCTTTTATTAAATCCGATTTTTTTACATTCATCCTATAAACCCTTTAAAAGCCAAAAAATACAAAATGAGGGTGCAGGTACCAACAGCCATCCTGCTTTACCACATAAACGCTTTGCTCCTTTTCCTCGTTGCCGTAGCTACCTTCATAGCTTAGCTTAAGCTTTATGCGCCATACCTCCTCGGTGTTTTCTTCTGTAACAAATCTTTTATAGGTGTAATAGTCCAGATTAGGGTCGTTGTTCATGTCATCAAGCTCGGCAACGGTAATCTGTTCTTCACCAAAAAACTCTACCGCAAGGGTATAATCCTCGCCATAGTTTGCCTTGTTTACCTTTACCATATAGTTTGTAAGGTACTCTGACATAGTATTGCAGGGCGCAAAAGTGCCTTTTATTACATATCCATCCTCGTACGCCTCTTTAAGCTCCGGCGGAAATGCGGAATAGTAGCCCTCTCCATCGCCGTTAACTATGGCGGTTATTGCTGTTTCTATGGGGCTGCTTTTGTCATCCGTACCCTCAAAGCTAACCGCATCCTTATTGCCACAAGCGGTAAACACAACTACACTTGATACCACGGCAACAAGCAATAACACGGAAAGAATTATAAGCTTTTGCTTTATCATTCTGCGTGTCCTCCGTCAACAGCATTCATCTTCATTTGCGCCAAGCCTTCCCTTGAAATAGTCACTACGCGCTTTTTGGTAGCAGAATCATAGGGACTGATGAGCCCTTTTGCTTCCAGCTTGTCTATAATCCTTGCGGCGCGGGCGTAACCGATAGCAAGTCTGCGCTGTAGCAATGATGTGGAAATTGATTCGCAATCCAAGCCCACCTCAAGTGCATCAAGCTCCAAGGGGTCCATATTTCCGCCATCCTCTGCATCTGCCTCAGCGGCGCGTTTAGAGCCTTTTTCACCGCAAAGCTGTGCTTCTTTTTCTATTATCTGCATTACGTCTTCGCTGTAATGCGCTTCTGCCGCCTCCTTAAGATATGTGCAGACAGATATAACCTCCCTGCCCTCTACAAAGGCACCCTGAACACGCAAAGGCTTTGTTGCGCCAACGGGGTTATAAAGCATATCACCCTTGCCAAGCAGTTTTTCCGCACCTGTAATATCAAGTATGGTACGGCTGTCCACCTGAGATGCAACCTTGCAGGCGATACGGGAAGGGATATTTGCCTTAATAAGACCTGTAATAACGTCAACGGAAGGTCTTTGAGTACCGATAATAAGGTACATACCCGCCGCTCTTGCCTTCTGTGCAAGACGGCAAATGGAGTTTTCCACCTCAGAGGGAGCTGTCATCATAAGGTCAGCCAGCTCGTCGATAACTATAACCACCTGAGGAATGTATTCTTTTTCGGGGTCGTCTGCAGTAAACTCGTTGTACTCTTCCAGATTTCTTGCGCCAACCTCCTGTATCTCGGAGAAACGGCGTTCCATTTCCATAACCGCCCAGCTTAGTGAACCTGCCGCCTTTTTAGGCTCGGTCACTACGGGTACAAGAAGATGAGGGATACCGTTATAATCTGCAAACTCTACCTTTTTGGGGTCGATAAGTATAAGCTTAACCTCGTCGGGGCGGGCACGGTAAAGCAAAGATACTATAAGGGAATTGATACAAACGGATTTACCCATACCCGTAGCACCCGCTATAAGCAGGTGGGGCATTTTGGATATATCCAGATGTACGGGGTTGCCTACAACGTCCATACCTAAGCAACAAAGCAGGTTGCTTTTGGCGTTTTTGTAGCCGTAATCCTCAAGTAATTCTCTAAGCCTTACAATGCTCTTTGTCTTGTTGGGAATTTCTATACCCACGGCGGATTTGCCGGGGATAGGTGCTTCTATTCTTACGCTGGTTGCCGCAAGATGCAAAGCGATATCGTCACTTAAATTAGAGATTTTGCGTACTCTTACACCCGTATCGGGCTGAAGTTCAAAACGGGTAACGGTAGGACCGTGGCTGGTATTGATAAGCTTTGCGCCAACGCCGAAATTGGAAAGTGTATCTATAAGCAGCTCGCTTGTACGACGGCTTTCCTCCGCAGACATACCAAGGGTGCTTCTTTCCTTAGGTGCAAGCAAACTAAGCGGAGGAAACATATAAGGTACATCGTTGTTAACCGTTTCCTTATCTACGGTAACGGGAGGAAGGGATCCCTTATCCTCAGGCTCTTCCTCAAGAGTATCAGTAACAACAGGGTCTTCCTGTATGGGAGCTTCCAAAACAGTTTTTTCAAAAGCGGGCTGTTCCACGGGCTGTACCTCAACAACAGGCTCCTCGGAAACATCAGGTTCTTCCAAATCAGACTCTTGCAAAGCAGGCTCAACAGGAAGCTCCTTATACAAGGGCTTTTCTTCAACCTTCTTTGCCTTGCGAGTACGGTTGATTTCTATTTGTTCGGGAATAGTAGTAATCTCGTTATAAGGTAAATCCTCCTCGGTGATAAGGTGTACCTTTTTCTTCTTTTCGGTGGTAGTGCGTTGAGGAGGCTCCCTAAGCTCTGCCCCTGCCCTGCCCACGTTTTTCTTTGTGGGAGTTTCCACAACGGCACTAAGCTCTTCCCCGTCGTCATAAACATCATCACTTACCTGCACGGTAACGGTGCGTATGCCGTTTACTACAAAGCGCAAAACCTTAAGTGGCGTTGTGTCAAACAGCAAAGGCAAGGTAAGCAAAAACAAAGTCCAACACACTATTGCCGTAGCAACCGAGCCTAAAAGAGCAGAAAGCGACACATAAAGGTAACCGCCTAAAACGCCCGCGCCTTTGCCTGCTTTGCCTGCGGCAAACATATTTCCCTTTAATGTCAAAAGCTCGCCACCGCCCGCGGTAAAGCGGTGCAATATTGCAAGAAACAGTAAGAAGCTTAGGGCAGACAAAAACCATTTTGCCGCAACCTTATCGTTCTTTCTGTCCTTATACCAGGTGCGTATAAGATTTATCAAATAAAAGGGCAGTAAAGCCATGCCCCAAAAGCCCATAACGCCCATGACGGCAGGACGCAGGTATTCGCCAACAACCGCCATATCCTTTACGAACAGCATAAGCAAAAGCAATGCGCTTACTACCAAGGTGATGATAAGCCCCAAGGCAGACCTATCCTTTTTTTGAGGAGTTACCGTGCGCTTTGCACCGCCGTTGGTTTTGCCCGCAGGTTTGCGGGCGGGTGTTTTTTTAGTGTTACTGTTAGTTTTTTTCTTTTCTGCCATATTATTCCCGTTCTGTTATTATTTGACGTAGAGAAGCCCCAAAAGCTCTCACCCTTATTTTATAAACAAATCACCTATTATAGCCGCCATACCTACCGCAAAGCAGTAAACGGCAAAAACGGTAAAGTTTTTCTTTTTTGCAAAATAGTTAAGTATTTTTATAGCAAATATGCCCGATAACGCCGCCGCCGCCATACCTGCAAGGCAGGCAGATATGCCAACCGCGCCGAACAAATCACCGTCAAGCGATACAAGCTCCAAAAGATTTGCGCCCAAAATGGCGGGAATTGAAAGCAAGAAGGAAAATCTTAATGCTTCTTTACGGTTTAAGTTATTAAAAAGACCGCCCGTTATGGTACTGCCGGATCTGGATATACCCGGCAAAACGCCACCCAGCTGAAACAGCCCTATATACAGAGCGCGACGCAGTTTGCTTTGCTCCAAATCTTCGTTACCGCGGCTTAAGCGATCGGAAACAAACAGCATACAGCCATTTATCAAAAGCAAAACGCCTATTGCCCAGCTTACGGATGACAACGCTTCCACCTTATCGGAAAGCAAAGCGGCGGGGATAAGCACCAGCGTGCCTATGCAAAGCATAACAAACAGCTTTTCACCGCTGTTAAGAGGTTGCTTCAGTTTGCCATTGAAAGGACGGGCAAGCAAGGAAAACGCGCTTTTTATAAGTTGCCAAACATCCGCGGCGTACATAATAAACACCGCAACAAGGGTGCCGAAATGCAATAGTATGTTAAACGTAAATAAATCGTCTATACTGCGACTGCCGAAAAAGTTTTGCGCCAGTGCCAAATGTCCTGAGCTGGATATGGGCAAAAACTCCGCAACGCCCTGTACTACGCCGTAAACTACAGCTTCTAATATATTCACAGTACTATCTCCTTCTTACAAGCTTTACAAGTATAATGTGGTACAGTGCCACGCCTACCCCGCAGGTACAAAACAAGAAACAAAGCCACTTGATAATCTCACGGGCAAAAAGGCTGTTTTCGTCCACGGCGGATTGTATAACAACCCCGTAGACCGCGGTGGCTGAATTCAAACGGGCATCCTCTTTGACGGTAACAACCGCATAATAGGTGCCCGCCTTGGACGGTACACCCGTAACAGGGCTTGCGCTGTTGTCCTGCACTTTATAATAGGATACGCTGTAATCTGCATAATCGGGCTGCACGCTTACGCTTACGCCCTTAAATTTGCCGTCCTCCACAGCCAAAACATCGTTGCCTTCTATTATGGGTGTTGCTTTTTCTACTGTAATGTAGCAATAGCTTACGCTTTCCGTGTAGCTGTAACGGTAGGTATCCTGCGGTGCGGCACTTATAAGATAGGTACCACACTCCACCAAAGGAAATTCAACCGCCGCACCCATTTGACCGTTAACATACTTATATGCGCTGTACTTAAGCAGTATACCCGCAGGCTCCGTTACCGCCTCCTCTATCTCTATTCCCTGAGGATTATAGGTATACACCCTGTCTTCCATATTTATCTTTGCAACCATCTTGTTTATAACAAGCCTGCTGCTGCCTATTACCGTATCCAAAACAAAGCAAGCCGCAATATAGTCGCCTGGGTCCGTGGGGGGAGTTTTTGTATAGGCACTGCTTGTACCGTCCGCATATATACGGCTGAACATAAGGGTACATTCCGCCGCCGATACGTTAGCACTCCACTGCGGTACAACGGGTTCTCCCGTATAATCGACATCCAAAGTCTCTACCGTTGCTTTAAACTCCTTGGGTACACTAAGCAAAGCCTTTTCTTCCGTTACGGGACCACCGTACACCTCGCCTACGGTGTATATAAGGTACTTGCCCGCACACTCCACCTTTTCGTTAAGCGGTGTAGCATCCATATACACAAGATAACTGCCCATATCCACGGGCACTTCGACTTCTGTGCCTTTATCTGAAAGGGAGTTTATTGCACGGTAACTTATTTTTATATCCAACATTCCTGCCGCCCATGCGGGGGATACGGAATATCTTACAGGGTTTGCCATAGCGGTATGGGCAACGCTTTGGTTGGGTACGGACAAATAAACCTTAGCGGGCGTTACGGTAAAGTTGGCAATCGCCTCGGCAGAGCCGTGGGTGGCGGTTTCTTGGATATACGCCCTTACTGTATAACTGCCAACCTCCATTATAGGCAAAGGAACCGGCATGCCGCTTTCGTTTTCTGTTACTTCATACCTAAGCTCAGAGCTAAAAGTGCCCGCATCTGCCGTAGGCCTGTGTCCGTATGGAGAATACTCCGCCACAGTGTTGGTAAGGCTTATAGAAACGGTGTTTTTTGCCGCGTTTTCCTCAAGTGCAAAAGCGGGCACCGCAAAAGACAGCGCAAGCAAAACACACAAAAAAAGGAAAAGAAAACTACGCAAAGCAAAAACACCCCCATTCTTACATTTTATGTACCTTAATATAATACTACATTATTTATATTTTTTCAAGTACAATTTAAGCATTTGCGCCCTTTTTACCTTGAAATATTGTCTTTTTTGTGCTATGATTTTTTTATGGGAGGTGCTTTTGCTTTGGTTAATCTTGGCAACACTTGGGACGGACTTCTTAAAGAAGAATTCGTTTCCGATTACTATCTCAAGCTCAGGCAATTTTTAAAGGCGGAATACCTTGGGGGCGCCCACAGAATATTCCCGCCCATGAACGATATATTTGCCGCCCTTAAAGCCACTGACTATAACGATGTAAAGGTAGTCATCCTCGGGCAGGACCCCTACCACGGCTTCGGACAGGCGCACGGGCTTTGTTTTTCCGTGTGCAAGGGGGTTGTTCCGCCGCCATCTTTGGTTAACATATACAAAGAACTGCAAGCGGATTTAGGCATAACGCCGCCAAGCCACGGTTGTCTTACGGACTGGGCAAGGAACGGTGTGCTTCTTCTCAACGCCGTCCTTACAGTCAGGGAAGGACAGGCGGGCAGTCACCGCGGTATGGGTTGGGAGCAGTTTACAGATAAGGTTATAGAACTGCTTAACAAGCGCGAAAAGCCCATGGTGTTTATGCTTTGGGGCAATTATGCCAAGGCTAAGGCAAGCCTTATTGACGGCAGCCGACACAAGATACTTACCGCCGCACACCCCAGCCCGCTTTCCGCGTGGAACGGCTTCTTCGGGTGCAGACATTTTTCTGCCGCCAACGCTTTTTTGGGTGCGGATGCGGTGGATTGGAGAATAGGAGAATAGTACATGCTTTTAAAGTTCACAAAAATGCACGGTTGCGGCAACGACTACATATACATCAACTGCTTTGAAACGGAGCTTGCCGACCCCAACGCGGTTGCGGCAAAACTCTCCGACCGCCATTTTTCCGTAGGCGGCGACGGGCTTATAATGATTTGCCCCTCCTCGGTTGCCGATGCAAAAATGCGTATGTTCAACGCCGACGGCAGTGAGGGCAGGATGTGCGGCAACGCTATCCGTTGCGTGGGCAAATACCTGTACGACAACGGGATAGCAAAAAAGGATGTTATTACCGTGGAGACTCTAAGCGGCATAAAAACCCTGTATATGCAGGTGGAAAACGGTGTTGCCGTGGCGGTAAAAGCCGACCTTGGCAAAGCCGTATTTGAAAAAAGCGCTGTTCCCGTGGTTTGGGACAGCGACGACTGTTTGTCCGTACCCCTTACGGTAGAAGGCAAGGAGTTTTTATGTAACGCCGTATCCATGGGCAGTGCTCATTGCGTGTGCTATGTGGACGATGTGCAAGGCTTCCCCTTGGAAGTTTACGGCAAGGCTATGGAGGTACACCCCGCCTTCCCCGAACGGGTTAATGCGGAGTTTATAAAAGTACTTGACCCCCACACTATTGAGATGCGTGTGTGGGAACGCGGAAGCGGCGAAACATGGGCTTGCGGCACGGGTGCCTGCGCCTCTGCGGCGGTATCGGTAGCATTGGGATATTGCCCCGCAGGCGAGGACATTACCGTATGCCTCAAAGGCGGCAAGCTTGTGATAAATGTTACCGAAGAGCGAGTACTTATGACAGGTCCCGCTGTTAAGGTTTGCGACGGCATAATCGAAATATAAGATTATCGATAAAAATTCCTCTCTGAACGAGAGGAATTTTTGTCATAGAATTTGTCTTCAGGCAATTATATCTAACGACGAAGCCACATACCGTCAAAATCAACGATAAGTTTGTAGGTGCCGATGTGCTCGACACAACGATGCGCGGCGCACACGAAAAGCAAAAAATTATACACAAAACACATCAATAATGATGTAGGGCGGGGGTTTATCTCCCGCCGCCGCAAGGCAGGGCTGCAGAACCAAATGTCCGTGTATAAGGAAACACAGGCAGGTATGTTTGATTGACAAAAGGAAATGTTTGATTTATTTGTTTGGCGGCGGCGGGAGATAAACCCCCGCCCTACGAGCATACCGCAAGCATCATGCAAAACACAACGCCTCATGCATCTGTTACGCCGAAGACAATATGGAACAGTTTGCCCGACGCAAATGCAAAACAGTAACTTATTGCCCCTCTTTTTCCAGCCATTTGATAAAGGCGGCTCTCCCTACCATCACTCGGTTGCCCACTTTCACCGAAGGGAAGCCCTCACTTTTTAAAAGTCCGTATGCCCCCGAACGTGATATGCACAAGGCGGCGGCAAGTTCTTTTGCGGAAAGCACAATAGGCAGCTCTTCATAGCTTTTGTAAAGGCATTGTTTCATATATCCTGCCTCCTTTCAACCGAATTTTAGCAAAAACACAGAGCAATAAAACGGACTTAAATACAAAAAACGCCCGCTTTTGCGGGCGTTTTTTGTTTATGTATTAAATTTTAGCCTATTTCGGGAAGAGAAGCTGCTGCAACGGACTGACCTACGCGGCGGCTCTTTTCATCGGGGATGTGAAGCTGCATCTTAGCGGCGAGTTCGGGGAACTCTGTTTCAAGAACTTCCTTAGCTTTGCCGAGGAGGATTGTGCCGCCTTCACCGGAGGTAACACGACCCATAATAAGGATGTGCTTGATATCATAGAAGCGTGCGTAGTAAGCGAGTGCGTAGCCGAAGCAAACGCCGATGGTGCTGTAAACCTTAGCGGCGCGTTCGTCGCCTTCTTCCATAAGCTTCTGAACAACCTTCAGCTTTTCAGCGGGAGAAAGGTTTTCGTCAAGCTCAATACCTGCGGCGGGAGCGTACTTAATAACGCCGTCCTGAGAGAAATACTTAACGCCGCAGCCGTAGTCGCCGGACCATTCGTCAACCATTGCGTCGGGGCAGAAATCGCAGGGAACAAAAGCAAGCTCGTTAAGCCAGCCCGTGATATTGCCTGCGCCGTCAACGTAACCTGCCGCCTCGGAGGTACCCATAGCGATACCTACAACATTGTTATCACCAAGGGACATTGCACCTGCAAGTGCGGTAACATCGCCGTCGTTTGCAACAACAAGGGGAACATCGCCGATTTCCTTGGCAACGTCAATATACATATTCTTAACGTGCTTATCAAAGTCCTCGTCGGAAACCTTGAGGAAGAGAGAAGCAACCATTATGCGGTTATCAACATAGATACCTGCGCTGGAAACGCCGATAGCGTCAACACGGGGCATCTTGGAAGCCGCGGTCTTCATTGCATTAAGTATGCCTTCGTAGTGATACTTAGGGTCGGTGTTGGTCTTGGGGAACCAAACAACTTCTTCGGAATAAACGGATTCACCGTTGATTACGGCAGAAACCTTTCTGTCGCTTCCGCCTGCATCAAAGCCTATGCGGCAACCGTCAAGGTGTCTGCCGATGGGGCTTGCGGTTTCGTATCTTTCGGGCGCGTTAGCAAGGTCGGTAAGAACAACCTCAAAAGGCTTTTCGTAAACGCGTTCCATAAACTTATAGTCAAACTCACGCTCACCGCCGTCCTTGTAAGCGGCAACGATGCGTTCACCGAGAACGGGCGCGCCTGCAAGTATAATCTTATAGCCGCCGTAAACCCAAAGCATGGTCTTAACAAGGCGTTCAATATATCTGTAGTTCTCTTCGTCCTTACCTGTACCTTCTTTGTAGATACGGGTCTTGTAAACAGAGGTATAATCGTTGTTACGAACAACGCCTATAACAACATCCTGACCGTCGGCCTTAACGGCTTCCTCAAAATCTCTGCATACAACGGACATAGGTGCAAACTGGGGATCCAAAACAGGGGTAACTTTAAGCTTCATAGCGTACTGTGCCTCCTATAATTGTTTTATGTATATTTATGTTTTCATCAAATATAACAAGGTCTGCATCCTTGCCGATTTCGATAGAGCCCTTCTTATCGGCCACGCCGATAGCGGTAGCGGGGTTAAGGGATGCGGCGTTAACCACCTCGTAAAGAGGAAGGTCGGTATTGGCAAGCACATTGCGTACGGCATCGTTGAGCTTGAGCACACTGCCTGCAATAGTGCCGTCCTCAAGGAGACACTTGATGCCATTAAGATAGAACTTCTGACCGCCGAGATCGTACTCACCGTCAGGCATGCCGCCTGCACGGGTACAGTCGGTTATAAGACAAAGCTTATCGCCCTTAACCTTTGCGATAAGGGAGAATAAACCGCTGTGGATATGGAAGGTATCACAGATAAGCTCTACGGAAACATCAGCGGTAAGAGCCGCGCCCACAACGCCGGGTGCACGGTGGGTAAGAGGAGTCTGAGCATTAAACAAATGGGTAACATGGCCTACGCCGTTGGCGATAGCTTCCATAGCCTGCTCAAAGGTAGCGCCTGTATGACCCATAGAGATGAGTATGCCTGTCTCTGCCTTAAGCTCTCTTATTGCCGCAAAGTCGGTGTCCTGTTCGGGAGCCATTGTGGCTATCTTTATAAGGTCCCCGTACTTCTTAAAGAAGTCTGCAGTGGGTGTAAGTATATGTTCTTCTGCCTGTGCGCCTTTTTTAGATGCGTTTATATAAGGACCTTCAGCGTTAACGCCGAGGATGGCAGCTCCGTTCCAGCTCTTGCTTTCCTCTTTGAGTGCGCCGATGGTATCAAAAGCCTTGGTAAGCTCTGCCACGGAAACGGTCATGGTAGTGGGAAGCCAGCCTGTAACGCCGTTTTTAACAATACCCTCTGCCATCTTACGGATACCTTCTGCCTTACCGTCGGAAGCATCCTCACCCAGATAGCCGTGGATATGTATATCAATAAAGCCGGGAGCAACATACGCGCCCTTTGCGTCTATAACCTCTGCATCGGCAGGTATAGAATCTACGGAAACAACGCCGCTTATTTTTTCGTCATAAGCCAGCGCCTTGCCTTCTACAATACGGTCTTTAAGTATTATTTTTGCGTTTTTAATAAACTTCAAAGCCAAATATCCTCCTTACATAAATCCATTATATAACATTATACTTTATATTTACCGAAAAATCAAGGGTTACCAAGGATAATTTTAACTATATCCTCAGCTTTTTTTGCGGTGGTGGCAGGAAGTATCTTTTCGGGATATCCGTAGCCCCACGGTACAAATAAAAAGTCAAAGCCGCAGGATAGTGCGGTCTGCTTATCCGTAAGTGAATCCCCCACAAACAGCACCTCTTCCTTGCTAAGCCCCAAGGCTTCAAGAGCGGCATCGGGAATATCGGGAGAAGGCTTGCGGCGGCGGGTTTCGGAAACGCCGCAGGCGGCAACGAAGGTGTCCTTGAAGAAGGTCTCTATTACATACTTAACCAACACATCGTCCTTGTTGCTTGCAACCGCCATTTTTACGCCTGCCTGTTTAAGGGTGGCAAGGGCGGCTTCTATACCCTCATAAGGGCAGGTGGTAACAATGGGATGCTCTCTGTAATAGTCCCTAAAGTACTTAAGAGAATCGTTAATAACCTCCTCGCTTGTGCCTGCGGGATAACAACGCTCCATAAGCTTATACGCACCGTCACCGATACGGGCGCGAACACCTTCCCTGTCAATGGGAGGAAAAGAAAACCTTGAAAGCGCATAGCTTACAGCGCCGGAGATATCCCCCAGCGTGTCAAGCAATGTGCCGTCAAGGTCAAAAATAACGCCTTTGTAGCTCATTTTATTTGTCGCCCGTTACTCTTTCAAGATAAACGGCAACGTCACCAACGGTCTTAAGCGTAAGCGCATCTTCATCGGAAATAACTATACCCATTTCACTCTCAAGAGTCATAAGTATTTCTACAAGGTCAAGAGAATCCGCACCCAAATCTTCCATTATGTTACTGCTTTCATTGATCTCGGAAGGGTCTATTCTAAGCTGTTTTGCAAGCACTTCAATTATTCTTTCTTTCATGTTTAAAAACCTCCAAATTTCTGATATTTGAGAACGTAGTCCTAAACTACCGACAATATAATAATATAAAAAAGCTGTTTTGGCAATACCTTTTTTACAAATTTAATTTTTTTACCGCGGCATGGCTTTTTAATGTTGACTATATTTTAATATTGTGCTAGAATAAGCTGAATATGGATAATTATGCGGAGAAATGTGGGGTGCTGTGATTTCTTATGGTTATTTTGGGTATAGACCCCGGACTTGCCACGGTAGGCTACGGCATTATTGCCGCCGAGGGCGGAAGCTTTAGAGCTTTGGAATACGGTGCCGTTATCACCAAGCCACATGCCCTTCTTGAGAAACGCATAAGGCAGATTTATGACGATGTGCTTGCCATACTGAAACGGCACAAGCCGGATGTTGTGGCGATAGAGGAGCTGTTTTTTAACAAAAACGCAAAGACCGCCATTGACGTTGCCCAGTGCCGCGGCGCAATACTGTTGGCGGCAGAGCAGTGCGGTGTGGATATCTATGAGTATACACCCTTGCAGATCAAACAAAATTTGGTGGGCTACGGCAGGGCAGAAAAGGGGCAGATTATGTATATGACCAAGTTGCTTTTGCATCTTGATGAGGTGCCCAAGCCCGACGATACTGCCGATGCCTTGGCAATAGCTATTTGTCACGCTAACTTTGTCAGCCATAACTACGGATGGAGATAGAATATGTTTTACTATATAAAGGGTAAGCTGGTAAAGCTTGCAACGGATTTTGCCGCTGTGGATTGCAATGGAGTGTGCTACAAGCTCTGGGTCAGCGGCAGCACCTACGGTGACCTTGCTTCAAACTATGGTAAAGAGGTGTTGCTTTACACCTACCTTAACGTACGTGAGGACGTTATGGAGCTTTACGGGTTTTCCACAGAGGAAGAACTGGGGCTTTTCAAACTGCTTATAGGTGTTTCCGGCGTGGGACCCAAAGCGGCAGGTGCAATACTTACGGGGCTGACGGTGCAAAGCCTTACCGCCGCCGTTAACGCGGGTGATGCAAAGGCCATAAGCCGCGCACAGGGCGTAGGATTGAAAACGGCGCAAAAGATAATATTGGAGCTTTCGGGTAAGTTGACCGCCATAGAAGGCGACGAGGCATCCGCGCCCGTAGCGGGGAATGTGGATTCCGACGCGCTGGATGCGCTTACGGTATTGGGATTCCGCAGGGACGAGGCAACAAACGCCCTAAAGGGACTGCCTGCAAATCTCAGCTTGGAAGAAAAGATAGGTGAGGCGCTTAAACGCCTTAACAGGATATAGTGATGCACTGCGAAAGGAGGTGCGGGTATGCCGCTTAACACAGGCAGTGAGTATGAATTTGACTATGAAAGCCGTATAATGGACAGCGGATATTCCGCTGAGGATGCGGAAAACGAAAATTCCCTGCGCCCCAAGTGTATTGAAGACTATGTGGGGCAGGAAAAGGTAAAAGAGAATTTGTCGGTATTTATAGCCGCGGCAAAGGAGCGTGGGGACAGCCTTGACCATGTGCTGTTGCACGGCCCGCCCGGCTTGGGTAAAACCACACTTTCCATGATTATTGCCGAGGAGCTTGGGGTAAACCTTAAGGTTACCTCCGGTCCTGCAATAGAAAAAAGCCGCGATTTGGCGGCACTGCTTACCACTCTTGGTAAAAACGACATACTGTTTATAGACGAAATACACCGCCTGCCCCGTCAGGTGGAAGAGGTACTTTACTCCGCAATGGAGGATTATGCCCTTGACCTGATGATGGGCAAGGGGCCGGCGGCAAGGAGCATACGCATACCGCTTAAGCCTTTTACGCTTATCGGTGCGACCACGCGGGCGGGACAGCTTTCCTCCCCTCTCCGTGACAGGTTCGGTATGCTGTTCCGTTTGGAAATGTATACACCCGAGGAGCTAGGGCAAATAGTTACCCGCAGTGCGGGGATTTTGGGGATAGAGATATCCCGCGACGGCGCGCTGGAGATAGCGAGCCGCTCCCGCGGGACACCCCGTATAGCCAACCGATTGCTGAAGCGTGTCCGTGACTTTGCACAGATTATTGGCGACGGGATTATAGACCGCGCCATAGCGGACAGAGCACTGGGCAGTCTTGATATTGATGAACTAGGCCTTGACAGCACGGACAGGCGGATGCTTACCGCCATAATAAAGCATTTCGGCGGCGGGCCTGTGGGGTTGGAAACGCTGGCGGCGGTAACGGGCGAAGAAGCTGTTACCCTTGAGGACGTTTACGAGCCGTACCTGCTTCAGCTTGGGTTTATAAACCGCACACCCAGAGGGCGCTGTGCCACGGCGGGTGCATACCGCCATTTGGGGCTTGTTGCACCCAAGGGCACTGCTGAGCAGACTAAATTTTTTGACGATTGATTATAAAGGGGATACCTTATGTTTATAGCCTTTGAATGGAAAGACTATACCTTGATAGACGCCGGCGGCGGAAAACGCCTTGAGAAATGGGGCGACTATGTGCTTGTACGTCCCGACCCACAGGTGATATGGGGCGGCGGCGAAGGTGCGGAATGGACCAAAGCCCACGGCATCTACAGCCGTTCTTCCGGTGGCGGCGGCAGTTGGGTTAAAAAGAATATGCCCGAGGAATGGGAGATAAGCTATGGTGACATTAGGTTTTCCGTATCTCCCATGGGCTTTAAGCACACGGGTGTGTTCCCCGAACAGGCGGCAAATTGGGATTGGTTCAGCTCCCTCATAAGAAAAAGCGGCAGACCCATAAAGTTGCTTAACCTGTTTGCCTACACAGGTGGAGCCTCCGTTGCTGCGGCGTTGGCAGGTGCTTTTGTCTGCCATGTTGATGCCTCCAAGGGGATGGTTGCCCGCGCAAAGACCAACGCGGCACTCAGCGGCGTGCGTCCCGACGGCATAAGATACATTGTTGATGACTGCTTTAAGTTTGTGCACCGTGAAATACGCAGGGGCAACAAATATGATGCGATTATACTTGACCCGCCCTCCTACGGGAGAGGCCCCAACGGCGAAAAGTGGTCACTTGAGAAAGATTTGTGCGGTTTGGTAGCCGACTTGGTCCCCCTGCTTTCCGACGACCCGTTGTTTGTTTTGTTAAACTCCTACACGGCGGGGCTTTCTCCCTCTACCTGCGGTTATATATTGGGTGATGCTCTTACCCGCAAATTCGGCGGCAAGGTTGAAAGCGACGAGCTGGGGTTGCCCGTTGTTAAAAGCGGACTTTGTCTGCCTTGCGGTGCTTCCAGCCGTTGGACGGTTTGAGGTTGATATGTCTTATATTGAGATAAAAGGACTTTCCTTCTCTTATGACGAGGAAGGCGGCACTAAAATTTTTGACAATTTGGATTTAAGCTTTGAAAAAGGCAGTTACACCGCAGTGCTTGGCAGAAACGGCAGCGGAAAGAGCACACTTGCAAAGCTTATATGCGGTGTGCTTATGCCGGATGCGGGCAATATTACCGTTGGTGGGCTTTCCACCAAAGATGAGGATGAGCTTTTTAAGCTACGCAGGAAATGTGGAATGATTTTTCAAAATCCCGATAACCAGCTTGTTGCCAGCGTAGTGGAAGAAGACGTTGCCTTTGCACCTGAAAACTTGGGGATGGAGAGCGCACTGATAAGGAAGACCGTTGACGATTGTCTTGCGGCGGTGGATATGACCGAATACGCAAAACACGCCACTTATAAGCTTTCAGGCGGTCAAAAACAGCGTGTTGCCATTGCCGGTGTGTTGGCAATGATGCCCGAATGTATAATATTTGACGAGGCGACGGCTATGCTTGACCCTTTGGGCAGGCGGGATATCACCGCGCGGATGAAAGGGCTCAATAAAGAGAAGGGCATGACGGTTATAAACATAACCCACTATATGAACGAGGCGGCGGAGGCTGACCGCGTTATAGTGCTGGATAACGGACGGGTACTGATGGACGGCACACCTAAGGAGGTTTTTGCCGAGGGCGACAAGCTTAGGGCGGCAAACCTTGCAACCCCGCAGATAACAGAGCTGTGTGACGAGCTGATAGCCTTAGGCTACAAACTACCGAAGGGTATTCTGCACACTATGGAGGCGGCTGACGCCATAGAGAAACTTGTAAAGGGATAATTGACAGATGTCTTCTATAGAGGTAAAAAACGTTTCTGTAATATACGGAAGCGGCACGCCTTTTGAAAAAAAGGCACTTGACAATGTAAGTATAGATTTCGGCAACGACCGTGTTGTGGGAATTATAGGTCACACGGGTAGCGGCAAGAGCACGCTTGCAATGCTACTTAACGGATTGAACAAGCCCACAGAGGGCACTGTTCTGCTGGGCGGCAAGGATATATGGGAAAACCCCAAAGAAATAAACAAGGTGCGTTTTCGTGTAGGGCTTGTATTCCAATACCCCGAATATCAGCTTTTTGAGGACAGCGTTTACAAGGACATTTCCTTTGGTCCGAAAAACATGGGTATGGAGGGTGAAGCTCTTGACAAAGCAGTAAGGGAAGCCGCTGAGTTTTGTGGTGTTGACGGCAAGGTGCTGAACAAATCACCCTTTGAGCTTTCCGGCGGTCAGAGACGGCGTGTTGCCATAGCAGGTGTTGCGGCAATGACCCCTGAAGTGCTTGTGCTTGACGAGCCTGCAGCAGGCCTTGACCCCGCAGGGCGTGAGGAGATAATCGGCGGACTTTTAGAGCTTAGAAGAAAACAGAAAAGCACTATGATAATAATCTCCCACAGTATGGAAGATATTGCCAAGTACAGCGACTATATAGTGGTGCTGGACAAGGGGAAGGTACACCTACAAGGAACACCCGCCGAGGTGTTTAGCAATGCTGAAAAGCTATTTGAGGCATCCCTTGACCTACCGCAGGTAACAAAGCTGTTTGTAGAGCTTACAAAACGCGCACTTGCTGATAACACCGATGTTTACACGGTAGAAGCGGGTGTTAAGCGCTTAAAGAAAACACTTGAAAACAAAGCAAGATAAATTGGAGTTATAGATGCTTAGAGATGTAACGCTGGGGCAGTTTTTCCCCGGAGAATCCTTACTGCACAAAACCGATGCACGGTTTAAAATACTTATACTGCTTGTGTATATTGTGGGCGTTATAGCCGCAAACAGTGCCTTTTCCTTTTTGCTTATCGGGACTGTAACGGCAGTGCTTGTGGTTTTGTCCCGCATACCCGTAAAGATAGTGCTTAAAAACCTTAAAGCGATAATATTTATTCTTATATTTACCGCTGTGCTGAACATATTCTTTTACAGCGGGGAAACTTTGCTTGTGGATTGGTATTTTATCCAAATCTACAAGGAGGGGCTGATTTACGCCGGCTTTATGATGATTCGCCTTATTTGCTTGGTATGCGGCAGTTTTGTTATTCTGACCTACACCACTTCCCCGCTTGATTTGACGGACGCTATCGAAAGACTGCTTTCTCCTCTTAAAAAGCTGAAAGTGCCCGTGCACGAGTTTGCTATGATGATGACCATAGCGCTTAGGTTTATCCCCACGCTTATTGAAGAAACCGACAAGATTATGTCAGCACAGAAGGCAAGAGGTGCGGATATGGAATCCGGCGGACTGATTAAGCGTGCAAAGGCGCTTATACCCATACTTATACCTCTGTTTGTGTCCTCCTTCCGCCGCGCGGATGAGCTGGCGGAGGCAATGGAGTGTCGCTGTTACCACGGCGGAGAGGGCAGAACCCGTATGAAGCAGATGGAAAGCTGTTTTAGAGACTACGTGTTTTTTACGGTAATGCTTGGGGTGTGCATTGGCGTATTCTTTATTAACGGATACGGGGTGACGGTATAATGCCTGTATATGCATTGACCTTGGCATACAGAGGCACCAGCTACAGCGGCTGGCAGGTGCAAAAAAACGCTACCGCCGTGCAAGAGCTGATACAAAATGCGGCAGAGCGGGTGTTTGGCTACCGTCCCGATGTTACGGGTTGCAGCCGTACCGACGGCGGCGTACACGCGCTGGCTTATGTGTGCCACATAGACAGCCCCAAAGAGATTGCTGTGGAAAAACTGCCGCTGGCACTTAATATGCACCTGCCGGAGGACATTAGCGTTACCACGGCACGGATAGAAAAAAGCGATTTCCACGCCAGATACAGCGCACTTGGTAAGGAATATCTTTACGTTATACGGAACAGCAGAATAAAGGATCCGTTTACAAGGGGGCTTGT
The DNA here is from genome assembly GCA_017397955.1 of Clostridia bacterium. Classification (GTDB taxonomy): domain Bacteria; phylum Bacillota; class Clostridia; order Oscillospirales; family CAG-382; genus SIG636. The sequence continues at coordinate 43,937 of JAFQHL010000031.1, read as the reverse complement.
GCATCTGTACCCCTTCCCTATTGACGAAAAAGAGGCAGATGCCAGAGGGCGCGCCTTTGAAGGCAAGCACGATTTCGGTGCCTTTATGTCGGCGGGCAGTAAAATCAAAGACACGGTGCGAACTTTGTATTATTTTAGAGTAGTGCGCCGCGGCGATTACATTTGTATTTACACGGCGGCTGACGGGTTTCTTTATAACATGGTGCGGATTATGGTAGGCACTTTATTAAAAAAGACCAATATAAAAACAGCTCTTGAAAGCTGTAACAGGAAGGATGCGGGGCCTACAGCACCTGCGGAAGGATTGTATCTTAACCGTGTTTTTTACAACAAAGAAGAGCTTGAAGAACGAATAAAAGAAATGACCGCGGATAATATTGAGTTTAAAAGCGGATATTAAAATGTATTAAAGAAAGGGGCGGTAGTTTTGGGCGCGTTTTCTGTTTTCAGCGGCAAAAAAAAGAAAAAAGATACAGACAGCAGTACACATTACCGCCGTTTAAGTACCGTTACCATGATAAGCAAGTTCTCCGTTTTACTGCTTACGCTTATTATGGTGCTGTGGGGATTTTCTTTCCACACCGACGAAATAAATATGGATAACTTTAAGTACCTTGTTAATTCGTTAAGCGGTGACAACGTACAGGTTACCAAGTACAACACCCTGTACTACGATAAAAGTGAGGATAACCGTTTTGCCTTTGTGCGCGGCGATTTGGCAGTGGTTAACAGCAACGGCAGCACAGTGTACAGCCTTAACGGCGAGCGCAAATCGGCAGACGTAGCTTTGAAAACCGACGACCCGCAAGTACTGTGGAGCGCAAAGTATATGTATATATACGATTTGGGCGGCAAGGAGTTTGTTATAAAAAACTCCTTGGATACCGTAAAAACCTTAAGCTTTAACTATGCAATCCGCGGGGCGGCGGTAACGGACAGCGGCTATTTTGCCGTAGCAAGCAACGAAAAGACCACACGTAGCTCTGTTTTTGTATACGACGATAAGTACAGAGAGGTTTACAAACGCAGTTTTGGTTCTCAATACACCCTTGCGGTGGATATAAACGACAGCGCAGACAGGTTGCTTACCGCATCTGTTGCCGCGGTGGGCGGTAATTTTGTAACAGAGCTGGGGCTGCATCCCCTCACCGACGAAAGCACCCTTGCAAGCATCAGCTTTGAAGGCGAATATCCCTACAGGGTATGCTTTAACAAAGACAACGGCTTTATGATGTTGACCGACAAGGGCTGCAGATTCTTTGATAAAGACGGTGCACTTTTATCCTTCACGGAGTTTGGTATTACGGGCATTGACGATTTTGAGATTGACGAGCACGGATTTATACGTATGTATTCTTCGGCAACAATGAGCGCGGAAGAAACCATAGAGCTGTACAGCGGAGCGGACGGAAGCCTTTTATACGCAGACAGCTACGAAAAAGGAGTAAGGCTTGCCCGTTGCCACGGGGATTATCTTTACGTGGTAAGCGACAGCCTGCTTTACGCGGTGCGACTTAGTGACGGCGAAATAAGAAGCACCACGGTAGAGCCGGACGTACTTGAGCTTTTGACCGTGGAAAAGGATAGGCTTTTGGTGCTTACCGAAGGCACCGGCGATGTTTACAACATTGCTGAGTTATTTAATGACAGCAAGGAGGAATCGGCAGAATGACCGCTTTAATTGATATAATTATTGTTGGCATAATAGCAATTACCATTATTATGGCGATGCAAAGAGGCTTTGTACGCACAATTTTGGGCACCTTGGGCTTTGCGCTGGCGTTGGTGGTAGCGCTTGCCTTCCGCTCTCCTGTTTCTACGGCAATGCAAAACAGCGTAATAGGTGACAAAATGGCAGAGGTGGTGCACAGTGCCATTGACAGCACCGTTACCGAAGCTAATTATGAAAAGATATTCAGCGACAAAGTGAAGGAAGATGAGGATGCAGAAAGCTCCCTGGAGCGTGTGTTTAATCTGTTTGGTGCAGAGGATAAATTTGAAAGCATACAAAGCAGCTATGCAGACTGGCGTGAACACGGACTGGAAAAGGTTAGAACCAACCTAAAAAACACGCTTACAAAGCCCGGTGTAAGACTTTGCTGTAACGCACTTGCCTACCTTGTGTTGTTTATTGGCGCAAGAATTCTTATAAAGATTATAGAAATAATTTTGGATAAGGTTGTAGCGTTACCCGTTCTTAGACAGGCAAACAAAATGCTGGGTGCCGTTGCAGGTATTATCCTTGCAGTTTTCAGAGTGTTCTTGCTGTGCTTTACCTTGAAGCTTGTACTGCCCTTGGCAAGCAGTGCGGGGCTTGACTGGATAGCAAGCATAGACCCCGCAAATTCCGTACTGTACAGATTTTTTGAAAACGGAAACTTTTTAGCAAATATTCTTTAACAATAAATTTGGAGGTATACGCCCCAAAAGGCGGGCGTTTTTAGCAGACTATGACAAAAATGTGCTCCCGTTGCAAAGAGAGGGTTGCAGTTGTGTTTGTAACCCGAATAGAGGGAAATAAAACAATAAACGAAGGGCTTTGCCTTAAATGTGCCAAAGAACTGGGCGTTAAGCCTGTTACGGACATAATTGAAAAAATGGGTATAAATGAGGAAGACCTTGACGCTATGATGGACGAGGTTTCTGCCCTTATGCCTACGGATGACGAAGAAAACGCTGACGATGACGACAGCGGCAGAGCACCTGCCATAAACTTTGGCTCCATATTCCCCCGTATGCAGGGCGGGCAGGGCGCAAAGCAGACACAAAACGGCGAAAAAAAGGCAGAGGATAAGAAGAAATCCGAAAGGAAGCATCTTAGCCAATTTTGTCAGGACCTTACCGCAAAGGCAAGAGAAGGCAAGCTGGACAAGATTGTTGGCAGAGATAAAGAGCTGGGCAGAGTTATGCAGATACTTTGTCGCCGCCAAAAGAACAACCCCTGTCTTATAGGCGAGCCGGGTGTTGGTAAAACCGCCGTTGCAGAGGCTTTGGCAAGCGCAATAGCAGAGGGCAGAGTGCCCTATAAGCTAAAGGACAAGGAAGTTCACCTTATGGATATGACCGCTATTGTTGCGGGCACCCAGTTCAGAGGTCAGTTTGAAAACCGCATCAAGGGGCTTATTGACGAAGTTAAGAAGTTGGGCAACATCATTTTGGTGCTTGACGAGGTACACTCCATGGTTTCTGCCGGTGCGGCAGAGGGTGGTATGAACGCCGCAAACATCCTTAAACCTGCTCTTTCCCGCGGGGAAATACAAATGATTGGCGCAACCACACTTACGGAATACAGAAAGTATATAGAAAAGGACTCTGCCCTTGAGCGCAGATTCCAGCCCGTTATGATTGACGAGCCCAATATTGAAGATACAGTCAAGATCCTCAAGGGTATAAAGCAATACTACGAGGATTATCACGGCATTAAGATTACCGAAGGACTTATCCGCCGTATGGTAATGCTTTCCGAGCGTTATATTACAGACCGTTACCTGCCCGATAAGGCTATAGACCTTATGGACGAAGCGGCATCCCGCCTTGCTATGGATTCCCCCGTGGTGAACAAGCTTGCGGAGCTGGACAAGGAGCTTGAATCTTTGGCGGCACGCAGAGAAGAGCTTGAAGCGGGCGAGCAGAATGAAGAAAGCTACCGCCTGCTTGCTGACCTCCGCACAGAGGAAGCGCAAAAGCAGGAGGAATTCAAAAAGCTTTCAAAAAAGCGCGACAAGCTGTATCTTACCGATGACGATATCGCCCGCGTTATAGAAATTTGGACGGGGATACCCGCCAGCAGTATTACAGAAAACGAGTTTGCAAAAATAGACCGTTTGGAAAAAGAACTGCAAAGCCGCATTATCGGTCAAGATGAAGCCATAAACAAGGTGGCAAAGGCCATAAAACGCAGTCGTGCAGGGATATCCTACAAAAAAAAGCCAGTTTCCTTTATTTTTGCGGGCAGTACGGGTGTGGGTAAAACAGAGCTTGTTAAGGTGCTTGCCAACTATTTGTTTGACAGCCCCGAAAGCCTTATACGCCTTGATATGTCTGAGTTTATGGAAAAATACTCCGTATCTCGTATTATCGGCTCTCCTCCCGGCTATGTGGGCTATGACGATGCAGGTCAGCTTACGGAAAAGATACGCCGCAAGCCCTACAGCGTAGTGCTGTTTGACGAAATAGAAAAGGCGCATCCCGATGTGATGAATATTCTGCTTCAAATACTGGATGACGGCAGAATAACCGACAGCCACGGCAAAGAGATAAATTTTGAAAGCACGGTTATAATAATGACCACCAACGCAGGCTCTGCAAACACCAGTCCCACAGCGGGCTTTAGTGCAGATGCCGCCACCAACGACCGCGACCGTACAATGAAGGCGCTGGAAAAGTTTTTGCGCCCCGAATTTATTAACCGCGTTGACGAGATAGTGGTGTTTAACCGCCTTTCCAAAGAAAACATTAAGAAAATATGCGGCATAATGCTTGGTGACCTTAAGGAAGTACTGGAGGAAAAGGACATACAGCTTGTATGGGACGATGCGGCTGTAGAGGCACTTACCGAAAAGGGATATTCCGACAAGTACGGTGCAAGGAACCTGCGTAGGCTTATACAAACACAGGTAGAGGATGCGGTTGCCGCAAAGATAATAGAAAACTACAGAACACCCGTTAGCGCGGTAAGCATTACCGCCGAAAACGGAGAGCTTTGCGTTGCTTGTATTTAAGGCACGCAGACAGATTTTGTCGGGGAATAAGGATATATGAAAAAACAAGAGCTGGCAAGACCCACAGACACATACCAAATAGCCCCCGGCACAGGTAAAGCCAAAAGCGGCTTTAACCCTGCGGAGATGGAGGCGTTTGAGGTTGCCGCCCATTTCGGCACAGATATGAGCAGAGGGCTTACAAAACAGCAGGTACGCAAGGCGCGTATGGAGCACGGGCTTAATAACCGTGAAAAGGTTTATGACGAATCCCTTGGCAACTGCGTAAAAAAACAGCTGTTGGGTATATGTACTCCTCTTATGATAGCAAGCCTTTTGGTATGCGCCATATTTACGAATGGGGCGGAGATATTTACTCCCTTGGCGGCAATACTGCTGGCAATAATGCTGATTAACGCTTTTTTGGAGCAACGCGCCGCCTCATCACTTAACAAAAGCATAAACAACACCGCCCTTAGAAGCGTTGTGCTGAGGGAGGGCAAGATGCTTTCTGTAGGGACGGTTGCCCTTGTCCCCGGCGATATTATAGAGCTGGGCAGCGGCAGCATTGTACCCGCCGATGCAAGACTTTCAGAGTCTAACAGACTTTGCGTACTGGAAACACCGGTAACAGGAGTTAAGGTTTCTACGGAAAAGGATGCGGAATATTTAGGCGATGACGAAAAAAACGGCAGCTACAATATGGTTTATGCCGGAACAATAGTAACATCCGGCAAAGCTACCGCCATAGTATGCCGCACCGGCAGTAATTGCCGCTTGTTTAAGCAAGGGGCAGAGCCGGAAGAACAGCTTCCCAAGGTATACCACAGAACAAAAAGGTCGCTGGATGTCTTAACAATAGGCACTGCCGTACTGTGTTTTGCTTTGGTGCTTACGGGCTTCTTTATGGGCAAGCCGTTGGTTAGTATGTATCTTAACGCCTTGGCGTGTACCATTTGTTGTATGCAAAGCAGCGGGCGCGCGCTTATGCTTACGGGCTTTGCGCTGGGTGTACGGAATATGTACAAGAACTCGGCGGTTCTACGCAAGGCGGCGGCAGTGGATACACTGTGTCTTACAGACACGGTTATGTGCGACAAAGAGGTTGCTTTTCCGCTAAGTGAGCTGGAACCGAAGCGTGTATTCATCAACCGCAGCTACTATGCCGTAACGCCGGAAAGCCGCGAGGATATAAGAAAAGTAATGACCTATGCCTTGCTGTGCTCTGATGTACGCAGAAGTGGCAGTAAGGGGCGTTTGGGTGAGAAATTTTACGGTATGCCTGCCGATGTTTGCCTTGCACGTGCCTGTGATGAAATAGGTATAAATATTGATAGTTTTAAAGAAAGCTTTTTTAGAATAGAGGCTGAACACGATAAGGACGGCGTAGTGCGCCGCGCACTGTATCTTCACAACGACAGCAATTTGCTTATAATACGCGGTAAGCCTGAGGAGATATTGCCGCTTTGTGCGGGCTACGATGCACAAGGCACAAACAACAGGTTTGATGATTATTCACGCCGTCGTATGGAGGAAGCTGCCCGCGATATGGGTGAGGCATCCCAACACGTAATAGCCGTTGCCTCTGCCGTTTGCGACTGTGACAGCTTACGCAACACGGTAATGGCGGAACGCCGCTTGGTGCTTAACGGATTTATAGGGCTTTACACCTCCTTGGAGCTTGATTCTGCCAGTGCGGTGTATAAATGTGCCGCAGGCGGTATAGAAACGGTTATGCTTTCTGACGATGCCTATGTTACGGCAGTTAATATGGCACGCAACGCGGGAATAATAGAAAATGAAAAGCAGGTGCTTTCCGCTGAAGAGCTAAGGTTCCTTGACCGCGGGCTTTACATAGCGGATAACCACAAATACAAGCTGTATCTTAACCTTAACGACCTGCAATGGCAGGATGTGCTTGAGCTACGCAAGGACAGCGGAAAAACCGTGGCGGTTACAGCTCATAGTACCGACAGACTTGCGCTTATGAAGGCGGCAGACGCCAGCTTTGTTCCCGCAGCAGATTCACCTGAGACGGTTAAATACGCGGCAGACGTACTGCTGTATAAGCGGGGGCTTAAAACGGTGGAAGCGGTACTGCGCTATTCAAAAATGATTTACAAGCGAATTGTAAGCTCTGCCCGTCAGCTGGCATTGGCGGGGATTACAAGCTTTGTGTGTATGCTTGCAGGACTGTTTGCGCCCATTGAAGCACCGCTTAGATTGCAGGACGTTTTAATAGGCGGCGTTTGCCTTAACTTAATTTTGGCGTTCTCTGCCGTGTTCACCTCCGACCACAGGCGACTTTTGGAAGACAAGACCGATTACCGCGGCGGTATACGCGGGAAACTGTTTACTCTTATATACGGTACCGTAGCCGGTTTAGGTATTATAGGGCTTAGCCTGTTACTTAAATCCCTTGGCGGCACGGAAGAAAGCCGTTATACCGCTACTCTATTGGCGTTTACCGTATTTATGGCGTTGGGGCTTCTTTTTGGTGCGGAACAGCAACACGTTTTGCACTCCTCTGCCTTTAAAACATGGCAAATTTTTGCAGGTGCGGCTGTGGCAATAGGCGCCTGTGCCCTGTGTTTTGTGCTCCCTTCGATAGCGCAAAATCTAATGTATTCCCGCCCGAATTATATCCAAACGCTTTACTCGGTTATAATACCTGCGGCGGTCTTTGCGCTGTTTCAAGGAACACTTATGATAATTGAGCTTATTAAAATTTATAAAACCAAAAACAGAAAGGAAAAGTACGATGAAATTCACTAAAGACTCTATTGTTGGCGATATTCTTGACCAGAATCCCGAATGTGCAGAGCATTTCTTTGCCATAGGTATGCATTGCCTTGGTTGCCCCTGCAGCAGAAGTGAAACCATAGCACAGGCTTGTGCCGCACACGGTGCGGATGCTGACGCCTTACTTGCAAAGCTTAACGGAGAAGCGTAGGAGGGAGGTTGACAGTTTATGAAATATACAGCCGTTTGGGCGCACAGAGGTGCCTCTGCCTACGCGCCCGAAAACACTTTGTCGGCTTTTATCCTTTCTGCACGTCTTGGTGCTGACGGGATAGAGCTGGACGTACACCTTACCAAAGACGGCGAAATAGTGGTTTGCCACGATGCCAGCATTAACAGAACAAGTGACGGCGACGGCGTTATTGAGGAGATGACCTTGGCAGAGCTTAAGCAGTATAGCTTTGGCTACTCCGCCGCATTCGGCAAACGTTTTTATGACGAAAAAATAGCTACTCTTGCCGAGGTTTATGAGGCAATATTGCCCACCGACCTTGTTATAAATGTGGAGCTTAAGCGCACAAACCCCGGTATTGTAGACAAAGTGCTTGAGCTGGAGGCTAAGTACAATGCAAGAAGCCGTGTGCTTTACTCCTCCTTTGTTATTGAATACCTTGAGGAGCTGAAGGAGAAATCCCCTGAAAGCTTTGTTGCTCCGCTTTACGGTGACGACCCCGAATATTTAAGGTTGGGCAAAAACCTTTCCGCCTCTGCCTTACACCCCGCATTTGCACCGGTCCTTGCTGACCCCAACTATGTGGCAAACTGCCACGCCGCAGGGCTTAGAGTACATCCATACACCCCCAACAGCAAGGAAGACCTTAAAGCGCTGATGGAGGCAGGTGTAGATGCTGTTATTACCAATTACCCCGACAGGGCGATTGACATAAGAACAAAAATACTTAGGAGGTTTTAAGGATGTCTAAGAAAAACGGGAAAAAAGGATTTATCACAGAGTTTAAGGAGTTTATAACCAAGGGTAACATACTTGATATGGCTATCGGTGTTATCATAGGTAATTCCTTCAAGGCAATTGTTACCGCGCTTACGGACAAGGTTATTATGCCTTTGGTTACGGCAGTTATCGGCGACGGTGGAGTTGGCGACATTAAGACCGTTCTCTCCCCCGCAAAGGATGCTGTGCTTGATGCAGAAGGCAACGTTGTTACCGAAGCGGTAGCAGAAAACGCTATTTACTGGGGCGAGTTTCTTCAAAGCATAATCGACTTCCTGTTGGTTGCTATTGTTCTTTTTGTTATCATCAAGTCCGCAATGGTATTCCAGCAGAAGCGTGAAGAGCTTATGAAGAAGCTTCGCAAAGAAGAAGAGGTTGTTGAGGAAGCTCCTGCTCCCGCTGAACCCACGATTGAAGAAAAGAACGCAGAAGTTCTTAAGGAAATACGTGACCTTTTGGCACAGAACATTAAAAAATAATAAACTGTACATAGTTTAAGCAAGGAGGCTTGAAATTCAGATGTCCTACAAAAGAGTTTTAACAGTGCAGGATATATCCTGCGTTGGACAATGCTCACTTACCGTGGCGTTGCCTATAATTTCCGCCTGCGGTATTGAAACCGCCGTATTACCCTCTGCTGTTTTGTCTACCCACACGGCGGGCTTTACAGGCTTTACCTTCCGCGACCTTACAGAGGATATACCCGCTATTATGGCGCACTGGCAAAAGGAAGGGATAATGTTTGACGGTATCTATACAGGATATCTGGGCAGTACCGAGCAGATTGACCTTGTAGCGGCGTTGTTTGACAACTGTGCAAAAGAGGGTGCGGCAATTATTGTTGACCCTGCTATGGCAGACAACGGCAAGCTCTACCCCGCCTTTGACGGCGAATATGTAAACGCTATGAAAAAGCTGTGCGGCAAGGCTGACTATGTTTTGCCTAACATTACCGAGGCTTGCTTCCTTACGGATACCGAATACAAGACCGAGTACGACAGAGCGTACATAGACGGCTTGATTACAAAGCTTGCCGCGCTGGGCGCAAAGAATGTGGTGCTTACGGGTGTTTCCTACGAGGAAGGCAAGACCGGCGTTGTGGTGTTTGAAAACGGCGAGTACAGCTATTACAAGCATGACTTTTTGCCGAACAGTTGCCACGGCACCGGCGATATTTACGCAAGTGCGTTTACGGGCTCTTTGCTCCGCGGCAAAACCCCTTACGAAAGCGCACAGATAGCCGCCGACTACACGGTAGAGTGCATTAAAGCCACCGCGGGGCTTGACAACCATTGGTACGGCGCCGCCTTTGAGGTAGTGCTGGGCAAGCTTATTGAGATGCTTAAATAAGCGCAAAAACAATAATTTTTTGTCGTAGGGACTTCTCGTCCTCGACTGCCCCTAAAAAACAGCATAGACAAAACGGTAGGAAGAGCAATTGCTCTTCCTACCGTTTATTTTTGATGTTAGTCTTCGGAGGGAGTGCCACCGCCTTACGGCGATGTGTTATGTTTTAGCACATAATGCCGCTTTCTGCGACTTTAAAGCATTTCTGCTATATCGTAGATAAGTCTTTCCGTCTTTTCCCAGCCAAGGCAGGGGTCGGTAATAGACTTACCGAGTATTTCGTCCTCGCTTATCTTTTGGCAACCGTCGTAGATATAGCTTTCTATCATAAGCCCCTTTACCAGCTTCCTGATATCCGCACTGCAGTTGCAACTGTGGAGTACATCCTTGGCTATACGGGGTTGCTCCAGATACTTTTTGCCGGAGTTTGCGTGGTTTGTATCCACAATTACCGCGGGGTTGCTTTGCCCGCCTGCGGCATAAAGGTCGTGGAGTGTTATAAGGTCTTCGTAATGATAATTGGGGTGGGAAACACCGCGCTTATCTACATATCCGCGCAGGATTGCATGGGCAAAGGGGTTGCCGTCGCTTTTTACCTCCCAGCCGCGGTACAGGAAGGTGTGGGAGCCCTGTGCGGCGGTGATAGAGTTCATCATTACGGAAAGGTCACCGCCGGTGGGGTTCTTCATGCCTACGGGGATGTCCATACCGCTGGCAGTAAGACGGTGCTGTTGGTTTTCCACGCTTCTGGCACCTACCGCCACGTATGCAAGCAGGTCGGAAAGATAGCGGTGGTTTTCGGGGTAAAGCATCTCGTCAGCACAGGCGAATCCCGTCTCACGCATTGCCCTTATATGCAGGTCACGGATTGCAATAATCCCCTTAAGCATATCAGGGTCGGCATTGGGGTTGGGCTGATGCAACATTCCTTTATAGCCCGCGCCTGTGGTGCGGGGCTTGTTGGTGTAAATGCGGGGCACGATAAGGATTTTGTCCTTAACCTTTTCCTGCACCTCACGGAGATTGTGGATATATTTTATAACCGTATCCTCATGGTCGGCAGAGCAAGGCCCTATAATAAGTGCAAATTTATCGGACTCTCCCGTAAATATTTTCTTAAGCTCGCTTATCTGTTCGTCACGTCTCTTTTCCAGTTCGAGAGTCAAGGGGTACTGCTCTTTTATCTCCATAGGGATAGGCAGTTTACGGTTGAAATTCATACTCATATTAGTGTCCTCCTTCTCTTCAGGTATTATATGTGATTTGGGTTTATCAAATTTTGTTCGACGTTCCGTGGAAAGCCGCATCATGGCGCGCATATCCTCGGCGTTGTCCTCAGCTATCATAGTACGCAGTCGCTTAAACTCTTCTATAAAGCCGTCCATCTCCTTAAGCAGGGGCATTTTGTTTGCCAAGAACAGCTCTGACCACATACGGTCGTTTATTTTTGCTATACGGGTAAGGTCGCGGAAGGAGTCACCCGAAAAACGCTCCATTCCTTCACTTTGATTGCAAGTCATAAGGGTTACCGCTATACAATGGGTAAGCTGGGATAGAAAAGCTATCATAGAGTCGTGCTTTCCGGGCGGTAATACGGAAATGCGCCCAAAGCCCAACACACGCCCAAGGTCGGCACACAGCTCTATTGCCGCCTCGCTGTTCTTTTCCGTGGGGGTAACGATATAGTTTGCTCCAAGGAATACGCGAGGGTCACTGTACTCTATGCCACTGCTTTCCCTACCCGCCATGGGGTGGGCGGAAATATATTCAACGCCATCCGGCATTAGCGCCTGCATCTGTTCCACAACGCCGCACTTTACACCCGTAACATCGGTTACCACTGCGCCCTTGCGAATATGCTTGCCATGCTCTGCTACCCAATCTATTGCCGCTTGCGGATACAAAGCTATTACTATAAGCTCTGCCGCAGAGATAAGTTCGGAGTCGGGAAATGCCGCACCTCCGCCTACGATTCCGTGGGCAAGCGCATAGTCCAAGGTCTTTTGGCTGCGGGTTATCGCTGCTACATTGTAGCCTTTATCCGTAAGTGCTTTTGCGTAGCCGCCGCCCATTACGCCAAGACCTACAATCAGTATTCTAGTGTTTTTATCAAGATTCACTTTCAATCACCTCTATCCCCAAGCTTCTCAGCACATCAAAAAACTCAGGATAACTTTTATTGACAGCCTCTGCACCGACTATTGTTCCGCCCACTTTGGTGAGTAACACCGCAAGTGACATTACAACACGGTGGTCGTTGTGACCGAAAAGAGGCTCCGTGGGCGCATGGAACTCCATAGGATATATAACCACGCTGTCCTCCTCTACAGTGGAGGATACGCCGAATTTTTTCAGTTCCTCTGCCATGGCAAAAGAACGATCGCTTTCTTTAAGTCTTAAACGCCTTGTGCCACTGAATATGCCCCCGTGACACGCCGCCGCCAAGGCAAAAAGTATGGGGCCAAGGTCGGGACAATCGCCGATATGCAGGGCAGGTGCGCCTGTTTTCAGCAACTCAAACATCTTTTTGTATTCTCGGTCGCCTTGCAGGCTTTCGTCGGAAAGACCTTCTACCGTAACATCGCCGCCCAAAACGCTCAGTGCATCCAAAAATGCACTGTTGGAGAAGTCACCTTCTACGCTGCATTCGCAGGGTTTTGCGGTTTGTGCGCCGGGGATATATAGAGTATGGTCATCCTTCCAGCCTGCCTCTATGCCGAATATATTGAGCGCGGACAGTGTAAGGTCCAGATACGGGCGGCTTTCCACAGGCGGGATAATATTGATGTAGCTGTTACCTTCCGCAAAAGGTAAAGCAAAAAGCATACCGCTTATAAACTGGCTGCTTATGTTACCCGAAACCGTATATCTGCCGGAGGGCAGTTTACCCTTTACGGTAATACTGTCGTCCTTTTGCAGGTACTTTAAATCCTTAAACTCGCACAGCTCTTTATATACGGTCATAGGGCGTTTAAGTAAGGAGGGCGCACCCGTAAGCGTAGCCTCTTTGCCGGAAAGCAATGCCAAGGGCAAGAAAAACCTTAAAGTGCTTCCGCTTTCTCTGCATCTCAGTACAGATTTTGGATATGCCTTTGTCATATCCACGCCGCAAACACGCACCGTCCTGCCATCGCCCACACGTTCTACCAAAGCGCCGAAATTCCTAAGGCAGTCTATAGTTGCGGAAACGTCCTCACTGTAAGAGACACCGTGAATAAGGCTTTCGCCCTGACACATACCCGCGCATATCAGAAGACGATGCGCCATACTCTTGGAGGGCGGCGCAACCGCCGCACCTACCGCCTTGGCAGGCTTTATTGTTACTGTCATAACAGCTTACTCCTTAGCTTTATTTTCAAGTATCTGCATAGCTTCTATATAACCGTCAAAGCCCTTGCCGGCCACTGTTGCAACGCAGGCGGCGCGTATATAGCTTTGCTGTCTGAAGGCTTCTCTGGCAGATACGTCGGAGATATGTACCTCCACCGTGGGGATATTTACGCTTTTTACCGCATCAAGCAACGCAATGCTTGTATGGGTATAAGCAGCGGGGTTTATTACTATACCGTCTGCCTTGCCGTAATACGCCTTATGGATAATCTCTACCAGCTCGCCCTCGTAGTTGCTCTGATATATTTCAAGCTCTATGCCCTGTGCCTCCGCATAAGCGCGGATTTCGGCACAAAGCTCCTCGTAAGTGCCCTTACCGTACACATCGGGCTCTCTTATGCCCAGCATATTAAGGTTGGGACCGTTAAGCACAAATATTTTCATTCTGCAAAAAACTCCTCTATTATACACTCTGCCGCGTCCATGGCAGAGCCGTCGTTTACTTTTATTATCACATCTGCCGCTTCGATATATATACCGCAGCGCTCGTTATATTTTTCCTTTATGGCCTCTATGCTGTTTGCAAGAGGTCTGTCCTCGGTAGGGATAAGCTTTTCAAGAGGACGGTCAAGAAAATAAATTCTGCCGTTTTGCCTTAGGGCACGCAGATTTTCTTCCCTAAGCACCGCACCGCCGCCCGTGGCGATTACCACGCCGCCGCTCAGACTGACTTCGGCTACCGTTGCCGATTCTATATCTCTGAAGGCGCTTTCCCCTTTTTCCGCAAATATCTGAGAAATCTTTACGCCCTCGTTGGCCTCTATAACTCTGTCCGTATCCACACATGCTCTGCCAAAGCGTGCCGCCAAAATATTCCCAACGGTGCTTTTACCGCAGGATGGCATACCGATAAGCACTATGTTTTCTTTTTTGCGAAGCATTGTTTTGTAGACGGTATTTACCGTTTCAGGTGCGTATACGGTGCCAAGAAAATATTCCGACGCTCTTACCGCCTGTGCCACCAGCATAAACAGCCCGCCCTCGGCGGAAATACCCTTTTCCGTTGCCGCTTGCACCAGTCGGGAGCGCAAGGGATTATACACCGCGTCCGCCACCGCCGTTAGTGCGGGGAAAGCGTTTATATCTATGGGGCAGGCATCCGTATTGGGGTACATTCCCACAGGGGTGGTATTTATTATTATTGCCGCGTCGCTGTGGTTTCTAGCCGCTTCTTCATAGCTTACGGTATCATCCGACGGATTACGGCTTACGCGGTAAACCTCTGTGCCGCCCATTGCCTTTACCACCGCAAGGGCAGTTTTGGAGGTGCCGCCCGTGCCCAGAATAATAGTCTTTTTGCCACGGGGTACAGCGCCTATGCGGCGAAGCAGGCAGTGCATACCGTAAAAATCCGTATTATAGCCGTACAGCTTGCCGTTTTTGTTAACCACTGTATTAACCGCGCCTATAGCCTTTGCGCCCGCATCCAGATAATCCAGATACGGGATAACCGCCTGCTTGTAAGGAATAGTTACGTTTATGCCCTTAAAATCTGCCGTTTTTATAAACTGCTCAAGTCCGTCACAGGGTATCTCTTTAAGCTCATAATCGTAGTCGCCGAGGAGCGCGTGTATATCTGCAGAGAAGGAGTGACCAAGTTTTTCGCCTATAAGTCCGTAGTTCATTACTTTTCCTCCTTTACGGGTACAAGCCAAGCCCTGCCATATTGCTGTGCCAACAAGTCTGCAAACACTAAGGCGCTAACCGCCTCTGTTACGGGCACTGCTCTGTGGATTATAGCGGGGTCGTGCCTACCATGTATCTGTAGAGGTGCTACTGTATCTGCCTTTAAATTTAATGTGTTCTGTTCCTTGTATATGGAAGGAGTTGGTTTTATTGCCAAACGGTATATAACAGGCATTCCGTTACTTATACCGCCGTTTATGCCCCCGTTGTTATTAGTTTTTGTTACAACCCTGCCCTGTTCCTTTTGCAGTAAATCGTTGGCTGTACTGCCTTTAAGGCGGGCAAAGTCAAAGCCTGCGCCAAACTCTATTCCTTTAACTGCAGGTATGCCGAACATTGCACGGGCAAGTGCGTTTTCCACGCCGTCAAACCACGGCTCACCAACACCTGCAGGTACACCCGTGACGGCAAGCTCTACAATTCCGCCTACGCTGTCGCCCTCTGCCGCCGCTTCTGCTATATACGCCTTCATCTTTTCACCCACGGCTTTATCAATGACGGGAAAATCCTGTGCTGACAGGGCAAATTCCTCTGCCGAGGGGGTAAAGCTTTTGTCCTTTATATCACCAATCGTGCTTATATGTGCGCCTATTTCTACGCCCTTTGCCTTCAGTGCAGACTGCATCAACGCACCCATTGCCGTAAGTGCCGCGGTAAGCCTGCCGGAAAAATGGCCGCCGCCGCGGTAGTCGCTGTAGCCACCGTATTTAACAAGCGCCGTGTAATCTGCGTGACCGGGTCTTGGGTGATGGGTAAGTCCCTCATAGCTCTTGCTGTCTGTGTTACTGTTGGGTATAAGTAAACAAAGGGGTGCTCCTGTGGTATAGCCGCCGAATACGCCGCTTACTATTCGGTATTCATCTGACTCCACACGGGCGGTGGAGATTGCACCCACAGGTCTGCGCCTGCTAAGCTGTTTTTTTATAAAGTCTTCGTCTACGGGAATCCCCGCAGGCAGTCCGTCCGCCAGCACGCCTATCTCTGCCCCGTGGCTTTCACCAAACAGGGTAAAGCTTATATAAGAGCCTATTCGGTTACTCATATCATTCCTCCTACCCTGTCTCTTATCAGTTGTTTCCACTCTTCAAGAGGCATCTTTTCCATTACATATTCACCCGCCACGTCTACTCTAACAATATTAACGCCGTCGGTAACACATTTCTTGTCGTGGTCGGCAAAGGCAAGTGCTTCTTCTAAATCCACAGGTAATACCGTAGGAAGCTCAAGGCTTTTAAGGATTTCTGTCACCTCTGCTCTTATACCGTCGCCGCACATAGGCAACATCCCCAATGCCACGCACTCACCGTGGTACAACCCGTCATCTCCCTGCAAGGCTTCTATCCCGTGCCCCAGCGTGTGACCGAAATTGAGTATTCTGCGAAGTCCGCCCTCCTTTTCGTCCTGCTCTACCACGGATATTTTTATAAGCAATGCACGCTTTATCACCTCTGCAAGACTTTCTTTTGCCTTGCCCGCTTTGAATATGCCGTAAAACTCTCTGTCGGAGGTAAGCGCCATTTTTAAAGCTTCCGCAAGTCCTGCGGATATATGGCGAGGATTTAAGGTTTTAAGCACCAACGGGTCTATAAGCACCTTCTTGGGCTGATGGAATGAACCTATTATATTCTTTGTGCCGCCAAAATTAACGGCGGTTTTGCCACCAACCGAGGAATCCACCTGAGAAAGGAGGGTTGTTGGGATATTATAAAAATCAATACCCCGCATATAGCACGCCGCCGCAAAGCCTGCCAAGTCGCCTACCACACCGCCGCCTACGGCAACAACGCAGTCACTACGTGTAAAGCCTTCCGCTAACATAGCACTGCACAGCGACTGAAAAAGCTGCAGGCTTTTGCTTCCTTCTCCTTGGGGAATGGTTATAAGCGTTGGTGCGGCGCATTTTTTTACTATAGTCTCTGCATATTCCTTCGGTACACCCTCGTCGGTAACCACAAGGCAACGGCGGTTAAGATCAAGCATATCGTCCGCCCTTGCAAGCGCGCCCTCTTCTATTACTATATCGTATGACTCTGTAGGTAAATTAACGGTAAGTACCATATTATTCTCCTTTTTCATAGGTGCCTGCGTGCTTTAAGCAATCACAAAATCTGCCAAGCATCCTAAGCATATCCTCACCGGCGGGGGTACGCACATCACCCTCCACTTCCGCATAGAAATAATATTGCCACATCTTTCCTTTTGTGGGGCGGGAACGAAGTACACCCATATTAAAGCCATGCAGACCTATTATATCCAATGCCTTTGCCAATGCACCTGCTTGATGCTTTACGGTGAAAAGAAGTATAGAGCAAAGAGTACCGCTGTTGCTACGCACCCTATTTTCCGCACGGGTCATAACCGCAAAACGAGTAGTATTGCCGCGGTCGGTGTTAATGTTACGCTCCAGCACCTTAAGTCCAAACAGCTCTGCCGCCTCTGCACTTGCTATGGCGGCAAGGCTTTTATCACCTTTTTCTGCCACATATTTGGCAGCAAGGGCGGTATTGCCGTATTCTCGACTTGTGTAGCCCTTTGCACGGATATAGTCCGCACATTGACCTAAGGCTTGGGGATGGCTTACAACCTCTTTTATATCCTCCGCTACAGCATCGGAACAAACAAGCAGGTCTTGGTCCACAGCAAGTTCAATAATACGGTTTACGTATAGGTTGCC
This sequence comes from Clostridia bacterium, assembly GCA_017397955.1. Taxonomy (GTDB): domain Bacteria; phylum Bacillota; class Clostridia; order Oscillospirales; family CAG-382; genus SIG636. The sequence continues at coordinate 26,386 of JAFQHL010000031.1, read as the reverse complement.
CGCAAACATAAGGTCTGTCACCTGCCCTACCTCCCCGTTAAAGCTGTTTTCTATCGGGAGTACAACAGCATCACACTCTCCGTTTTCAACGGCGTGATAAGCGGCAGTAAAGTCACCGTAGGGCACAGCCGTAGCCGTTGGAAACAGTTTTTTTACAGCTATATGTGCAAAAGCACCCAAGGTTCCGCTGAATGCTACCCGCATCCCTTCCAACAACCTCGTTTGATATGCCCGCGAAGTTCCCATAAGATCCTGCAAAAAGCTTGTATAGTATTCTTTTAAAGTGTCATCATCTACATTCTCGGAGTTGCGCGCAATAACCTGCGCCTCACGCATGGGGTCGTGGATGGGTAAGCCGTGCTCTTTTTTATGCATTGCTACTGTTTTTACCGCCTCCATACGCTTGCAAAACAGCTCTGCCATTTGTTGGTCTATAACATCAATCTCACGTCTTGCTTCTTCAAGCCTGCTCATAGTGCACCTCCGATAGTATAAAGCCTTGGTTAACACCGTTAACCTTGACAAAAGTATAGTACTTATATCGGCTGTTGTCAATAGCTTTTATTAAATTTTTATGTTTTTTTCAAATAGCTGTAAGTTTTACTTGTAAAATAAGTAAAAAGGTATTATAATGATTATGTATATTTTTAGGGGGAGGTTTTTCCGTGAAGTATAACAAGGCAGAGGAAAGTATTAGAGAGCGTCTGCTGGTTGCCGGAATTAAAGAATTGGAAAATCACGGGTTTAATGACTTTTCCCTTAGACGCGTAGCTAACCTTTGCAACGTTTCCTGCGCCGCACCCTACAAGCACTTTAAAAACAAGGAAGAACTGCTTTTTGCCCTTATGGATTACATCTCCTCCCGCTGGTACATCCTTAGAGACAGAGTTATTGAGTGTTACAAGGACAGCACGCCGCAAAAACGGCTTACCGCCGTATGTGTTGCCTACCTGCGGTTTTTGCTGGCAACCCCGTCATACATAACCATTTTGACAATGTACCCCTCGGAAACCAACCTTGACAACGGCTTGCGTGTCAAGATATCCGAGCCCATAGCAAGGATTATAGAGGAGATTATCCCCAGCGAGCCCAGATTTGCGGCTTTGCGCTCCCTCTGTGCCTATTCCATAAGAGCGTATATTTACGGTACCGCCTGTATGATACGCAACAAAGAGGTGGAGAGTGTTGAGGAAACGGTAGCGCTGTTTGATTCCGTGCTTGACAGAATAATTGGGGATGCACAGACGAAAATGGAAAAGATAATACAGGAAAGCGAGAAGCAACAATGAAATACAGCTTTAGAACCAAGGGCATTTGCGCCGCAGAGGTATCTTTTGATATGGAAAAGGACGGTACGGTGCGGAACATAGCGTTCCGCGGCGGCTGTAACGGTAACCTGAAGGCTATAGGAAAAATACTTGAGGGCTGGAACTACAAGGATATAATCGAGCGCACCGAGGGGAATACCTGCGGCTTTAAGCCTACCTCCTGCGCCGACCAGCTTGCAAAAGCGCTAAAGGCTGCCGCAGTTAAGGAAGGACTTTGATATATGAGGCTTAATATAAACATTGCCTTTAACGGCAAGGCGGCAGGTGTTGCCGCAAAAACCGTGGACGCGGTTTTGAAGTATGCCGATTTTGCAAAAGAGCAAAAAGCTGCGTTTGATGACTACATAGAGAATGTTAAGAAACACGACCCTGCCGCAACAAGCACGGCGGAGATAGTACTTTTGTACTCCGGCGTGCACGCTGTTGCCGCGCACAGGATTGCCAACAAGCTATACAAAAACAAACACTTTTTTGCGGCAAGGGCCATAAGCCAGATTGCAAAAACCGTTACGGGGATAGAGATTCACCCCGGCGCAACCATAGGCAAATGCCTGTTTATTGACCACGGCATGGGCGTTGTTATAGGTGAAACCGCCGAGATTGGTGACTACTGCACCATCTACCAAGGAGTAACCCTTGGCGGTACGGGCAAAGACACGGGGAAGCGACACCCCACACTTGGCGACAGGGTAATGGTTGGCGCAGGCGCAAAAGTGCTTGGCCCCTTTAAAGTAGGTGACGATGCAAAAATTGCCGCAGGTGCAGTGGTACTGTGCGAGGTGCCTCAATGCACTACAGCGGTGGGCATACCCGCAAAGCCCGTAAACCGTGATAAAAACAACAGAAGCGAGCTTGACCACATACATATACCCGACCCTGTAAGCCAGATGATAAAGAGCTTGGAGGAGCGGCTTGCAAATCTTGAAAAAGCCTTAACAAAAGAGGAGGACGATAAATGAAGTACATAGTAATGGACATCGGCGGTACCTTTATAAAGCATGCCGTGATGGATGAGAACTTTAACGAGGAGCTGATGGGCGAAACCCCAACCGAGTTCGAGCCGGAGAAATTCTTAGCTCAGCTGGTTTCGGTTATAAAGAGTTACGGTGACGGCTACGGCGGCGTTGCTATATCCATGGCAGGTTTTATAAACCCCGTAAGCGGTGAAAATACCGACTACGGCTGCAGTGAACGCTTTACCCGTTACAATCTTAAAGAGGAGCTGGCGAAGCAGACGGGCTACCGCATCTCTATAGAAAACGACAGCAACTGTGCGGCGTTGGCAGAAAGCGTGCTTGGTGCGGGTAAGGGCAGGAGCACTATATGTGCTATGACCGTTGGCACAGGTATCGGCGGTGCTATTATCACCGACGGCAAGCTGTTCCGCGGCAAAAGCTTTAAGGCAGGCGAATACGGCTTTGCTGTTGTGGGCTTTGAAAAGGACGAGGACGGCAACACCGTTCCCCGTTATGCAAAGGCTACCTCCGTGCTTGCAAAGCGTTGCAGTGAAGCGCTTGGCAGAACAGTTAACGGCAAGCAGGTTATGGAGCTTATCGACAGCAACGAAACAGTTAAAGAAATCTATGAGGCTTGGCTCAGCGATATCGCCTTCTGCATAGGCAATGTATGCGTAGCTCTTGACCCCGAGGTGTTCCTTGTAGGCGGCGGCATCAGCGGCTCTGCCCGCTTTATGGCAGACCTTAAAGCGCGCACCTACGGACTTTTTGAAAAACTTGATGAATACACCGAGATACTTCCCTGCTCCTTGGGTAACAACGCAGGTAAAGCCGGTGCACTTATAATATTCTTTGAAAACTACGGTAAATAATTATTTAGGAGGATAAATAGATATGGGCGTAAAAATAGTAACAATAGGCGGCGGTTCCTCTTATACACCTGAATTGGTAGAGGGCTTTATTAAGAGATATGACCGTTTACCTGTAGACGAGCTTTGGCTTGTTGATATTGACGAAGGCAAGGAAAAGTTGGAGATAGTCTCCGCGCTTGCAAGAAGACAGATAGAAAAAGCAGGGCTTCCCATTAAGCTTTACACCACCCTTGACCGCAGAGAAGCGCTTCCCGGTGCGGATTTTGTTACCACACAGATGCGTGTTGGCTTGCTTGATGCAAGAATCAAGGACGAGCGCATCCCATTAAGCCACGGTATTTTAGGGCAGGAAACCAACGGTGCAGGCGGCTTGTTCAAAGGGCTCCGCACTATCCCCGTAATACTTGATATTTGTAAGGACATTAAAGAGCTTTGCCCTGATGCATGGCTTATAAACTTTACCAACCCCGCAGGTATGGTTACTGAAGCTATCAACCGCTACGGCGTACATAAAAAGGCTATCGGTCTTTGTAATGTTCCCATCAATATGCACAGCGGCATAGCAAAGATTGTTGACAAGCCTGTAGAGGACGTAGAGGTACTGTTCGGCGGTCTTAACCACATGGTGTTCGCTACAAGCGTTTCCGTTGACGGTGAAGACAGAACTGCGGAAGTGCTTGACAAATGGGGCACTATGAGTATGAACAACATCACCGGCATCAGCTGGAACAAGGGCTTCGTTGATGCACTGGGTGTTATCCCCTGCCCTTACCACAGATACTTCTATATGGCTAAGGAATACCTTGAAGAGGCTATTGAAAAGTTTGAGCACAACGGTACCCGTGCAGAGATGGTTAAGCAGGTAGAAACCGACCTATTTGAGCTTTACAAGAACCCCGATTTGAACGAAAAGCCCGAGCTGCTTTCCAAGCGCGGCGGTGCACTTTACAGCGATGCCGCTTGTAACCTTATCTGCTCCATCTACACCGACAAGGGCGATATTCAAGTTGTTAACACCCTTAATAAGGGCAAGGCTATAGAAAACTTTGACGAAGACGAAGTTGTTGAAGTTAGCTGCCGTATAACCAAGGACGGTCCTATCCCCGTTAAGATTGGCAAGCTCCCCAAAGCTACCAACGGTCTTATACAGGAAATAAAGTCCTTTGAAATAGCCTCCGTTGAAGCGGCTGTAAGCGGTGACTACAACAAAGCGCTCCTTGCTATGATGATTAACCCCTTGGTTGCAAGCCAGAAGTACGCTATCCCCGTACTTGACGAATTGCTTATGGCGCACAGAAAGTATCTGCCCCAGTTTGCAGATTGGTTTGCAAAGAAGGATGCAGAAAAGCAGGAGAACACCGATGAGTGAGATTAGAGATATAAACCTGTGGGAACAGGGTGAGATGAAAATAGGCTGGGTTAAGAGCAATATGCCCTTGCTCCGCGCTATTGAAGAGGAATTTGAAAAAGACAAGCCCTTTAAAGGCTTGAAGGTTGCCCTTTCCATCCATCTGGAAGCAAAGACTGCTTATCTTTGCCGCGTGCTTGCAGCAGGCGGCGCAGAGATGTATGTTACAGGCAGTAACCCTCTTTCCACACAGGATGATATTGCCGCCGCTTTGGTTAAGGGCGGGCTTAATGTGTATGCTTGGCACGCCGCTACCGAAGAGGAGTACAAGCGCCACATCAGCAAGGTTATAGAGGTAGGCCCCAACATCATTATTGACGACGGCGGCGACCTTGTAAGCCTTATCCACAACGAGTATCCCCACCTTGCCGCAGATGTGCTGGGCGGCTGTGAGGAAACCACTACAGGCATTATCCGCCTTAAGTCTATGGAGCGGGACGGCGCACTCAAGTTCCCCATGGTGCTTGTTAACAACGCCAACTGCAAGTATCTGTTTGATAACCGCTACGGCACGGGGCAGTCCGTTTGGGACGGTATTAACCGTACCACCAACCTTATTGTTGCGGGCAAGAATGTGGTCGTTGCGGGCTACGGCTGGTGCGGCAAAGGCGTTGCAAAACGCGCCGCAGGCCTTGGCGCTTCCGTTATCGTTACGGAGATAGACCCCATCAAGGCGATTGAAGCGGTTATGGACGGCTTTAAGGTTATGAAGATGGAAGACGCCGCAAAGATAGGCGATTTCTTCGTTACCGTTACGGGCTGCAGCGGCGTTATTTCCGAAAAGGACTTCCTTAATATGAAGGACGGCGCAATCCTCTGCAACGCAGGTCATTTCAATGTTGAGGTTGATATGGCGTGTCTTGAGAAAATGGCGGTTTCCGTTAAGGAACGCAGAAACAACATCAACGGCTATACTCTCGAAAACGGCAACACACTTAATGTTATTGCTGAGGGCAGACTTGTAAACCTTGCGGCAGGCGACGGCCACCCCGCAGAGATTATGGATATGAGCTTTGCCATCCAAGCGCTCAGCGCCCGTTATATTGCTGAGAACGGCAAGAACCTCAAGGCAGGCACCGTAGATGTACCCGCAGAGACCGACCGCCGTGTTGCAGGTATGAAGCTTGCCGCATGGGGCGTGGAAATTGATACCCTCACCCCCGAACAGGAAAAGTACCTCAACAGCTGGAATCTGGAATAACCGTTTCCGTACAGAACAAACATAACATTAAAAGGCTTTTCGGCAACACCGAAAAGCCTTTTTGTTATCCGCAATCCCTTTTGTCACACCGCGGTGCCGTAATGCAAAAGAGGCGATGTGCCGCCCGCTCTGCAGCACATCGCCCCTTGTCTGTTTATTAAACTTTAACCCAATGGAAATTGCATTTTGTTTAAAGCTTAAAACTCGGTTATAAGCCCTGCATCAAAGCGAAGAATCATCGCCGCGTCAAGGCTGTTAACCGCACCGTCGCCGTTTACATCTGCCGCGGCAAGTGCAGTGTCATCAAGCAAGATAAGGGTAGCATCGTGTCTGAGCACCTGCGCCGCGTCAATGCTGTTGATAGCGCCGTCGCCGTTTACGTCGCCGTAAAGGATATCCCCTTCATCGTCAGACGATTCATCCTCAGTGGTTTCATCTTCAAAGATCTCTTCATTGGTAGTTTCTTCAGAAGATACTTCTTCTGTTATTTCGCCCTCAGAAGAGCCGTCTTCTTCGCCCTTAAAACCGAACATAATGTTAGCAGATGTTAATTTTTCGTTACATTCACCTATGGACATAGCATCCCATTCAGCTTGACTGCCTGCATATTTAACGGTTAGAATATTACAATCATAAAATGCAGAGACACCAATATAAGCAACGCTGTCAGGAATAATTACACTTGTGGGGTTAATACGGCTAAAAAAAGCTCTGGAAGCAATTGTAAGCGTGCCGCTTTTAATGGTATATTCACCGCTCACTTCATTAGAAGCTCTTATTAAATGATTGCCTATATACAACACGCCGTCTTTCCAATTATCTTCGTTGTTGTAATATGCCGTATCATCAAAAGCTCCATTACCAATATAAGTAATACTATCGGGAAGGGATATATACTCAATGGAAGAACACCAAGCAAACGCACTACTACCAATAGAAGTAACGCTGTTAGGAAGAGTTATGCTTTTAAGGGAAGAGCACCAAGCAAACGCATAGCACCCAATAGCAGTTACGCCGTCAGGAATAATTACACTTGTGAGGGTATAACAATCCCAAAAAGCTTCGTCAGCAATTGCAAGCGTGCCGCTTTTAATGATATATTCACCGCTTATATCAGAAGAAGCTTTTATTAAATGCTTGCCAATGTACAATTCGCCGTTTTCCCAATTATCTTCATTGTTGTAATATGCCGTATCATCAAAAGCTTCATTACCAATATAAGTAATACTATCGGGAAGGGTTATACTATCAAGGGAAGAGCATCGAGCAAACACCTCGTTACCAATAACGGTAACGCCGTTGGGAATGGTTATACTTGTAAGAGCAATACAACCGTAGAACGCATCGGCCCCAATAATTGTTACGCTATCTCCGATGGTTACACTTGTGAGAGAGTCGCAATTATAGAACGCACGGATACCAATAGAGGTAATACTATCGGGAATGGTTATGTTCTCAAGTGAAAGGCATCCTCGAAACACCTCGTCCCCAATAAAAGTAACGCTGTCGGGGATGGTTACGCCTGTTAGGAAGGCGCAATTATAGAACGCACTTTCACCCATAGAGGTAACGCTGTAGGGGATGGTTATACTTGTAAGAGCAGTGCAATCATAAAACGCATAGTTCCCAATAGTTGTTACGCCATTTGCAATATTTACGGTTTCGATCTCTCCATGATATCCATACCAAGGTGAGCGTAAGCTATTATAATATGAATAATTTGCCATATCGCCCGTACCCTCAATATTAAGGACACCTGTATCTGTATCAAATGTCCACATTAAATTGTCGCCACAAGTGCCGCTATAAATGGTTTTAGGATTTATGTCTTCCACACCACCGGTAACAGCTTGAGGGCTTGCAATATCAGTGTGATCTACAACAGTCTGAAGGCTTGTATCGCTGTTGTTTGATATTATTTTAAGCGCCTTAGGGAGATGTTGATAGTCATGCTGCGCCGCAGCATAAGTAAATCCACCACTCAGGCAAAGACAAAATACAAGAACAAATGCTGTTAGTCTTTTCATATTTGTCCCCCGTTTTCATTATATTTTTATAATAACATACACCAACGACGTGTTTTGCCTTTACAAAACAGATCAATCGATTTCTATCCACATAGCCGGGCGAATATAACAATCATTACTTACTATAGTGCCGCCGGGATTGATATCGCCGTCCGTCTCTACATAAACCGCCATTCTGCGGGTGCCGCCGGAAGTGCGTAACCACCAGAATGACCTTGTTCCCAAGGCTTCCGCATACGGAGTAGGGGAACAGGCGCTGGAATTACGGTCAGGGAAATATTGTATAAATTCCGTCTTGTTCAAGCAGAACAGTTTATCCTGCGTGTCATTACCCGATGTGACGGTAAAAACAAACTCGTTTACATCTGCTATTGCCGTTACCGTAGGTATTTTTGCTTTTTCTGCCGAATTAAAAGCGATGTTATAGAAATCGTTGTTCATCCACTGACGCAATGCACTGTGCTCCCAAGTTGTTTCGCTATAAGAAGAATGGAAGGGCTGTACATCAAGCAGGTATTTACTTGTAACAAGCATTCTGCCATCTTTTTTATCAAGAACTAACCACTCTATGGCTTCCTTACCGTTAGCTGTATTATTATCCTGCTCGTAACTGCCAAAAGTGATATATTCGCCTATTTCTGCACCGCCAGAATAACCTTCGCTTTCGCTGCTATCTTCCGGAACTATCTCTATTTCTATTTCACCTGTAGAAATCCACATAGCTGGACGGATTGCATACTGGTAAGACCTTTGGGAATCGCCATGATTGTCTATGGTACCGTCCGCATCAACGCATGCAGCATCCCACTCGTCACTGCCAACAGTACGCAACCACCAAAAGCAGTAACCTTTATAATCGCCGCTATAACATTCATATACGCCTTTGCTTAACGCATACGCAGTAGGTAAGCACGCCCTTGATGCATCAGAGTCAAAATATCGATTTGCTTCTACGGAGCTCAATAAAAACACTCTATCCTGCGTCGAAGAGCCTTGATCACTATCATATTCAGGATTGGCGTCGGGATTTGTTGTTACCGTAATAAGCCTGTATTGCTCTGTTTCTGAAAAAGCATCTTGTATAAATGAGTTATTAAGACGGGCTCTGACATTGCTGTTTTTCCAATTGCCATCATCATAAACAGAAAAATACGCTCCGCCATCCAAACCGTACTTGCTTATCACAAGCATACTGCCATCTTTTTTATCAAGAACAAGCCATTCTATGGCTTCCTTACCGTTAGCTGTATTATTATCCTGCTCATAGCTGCCAAAGGTGATATATTCGCCTATTTCTGCCTCTATGGACGGCAACACCTCTACGTTTTCATTTTCGCTGTTGTTGGAGGGTTGGCTCGTTTCATCACTTCCTGCAAAACAGTCGCCCGCCGGAAAGCTTTCGATAAGCTGTGCGTCGTACTTAAGTATCTGCGCCGCATCAAGGCTGTTAACCTCGCCGTCGGCATTAACGTCCGCAGCCACAATCCCGTCACCATCAAGGATTATAAGCTGTGCATCGTGCTTAAGGACCTGCGCAGCATCAAGGCTGTTGATATTCCCATCGCCGTTTACGTCACCGTAAAGTACATCTACCGTTGCAACAAAGCTGTCGTCTTCGCTTTGTTCTTCGAAAGTCTCTTCAACAGGTTCATCTGAAGTTTCCCACAACTCAGATGATGAATCTTCAAGACGCTCGTCATCAGAAGAGACGTCCGCAACGCTCTCTTCAGAAGATTCGTCTTCTACGCAATAGTTAAATATTATATTTGCGCTTTTCAAAGAAGTGTTATCTGCACCTATGCTAATATCTGCCCATTCCTCGGCATTTCCTGTATAATATACAGTTCGAAGGGCAGTACAACCGTAAAACGCACCTTGCGCAATATAAGTAACGCTGTCGGGGATGGTTATGCTTGTAAGAGAAGAACAATCATAAAACGTACCGCCACCAAAAGAAGCAACGCTGTCCCCAATGGTTACGCTTGTAAGGGAGGAGCAGTTGTAGAACGCTTCGATCCCAATATCAGTGACACTATCGGGAATGGTTATGCTTGTAAGAGAATCGCATTTATAGAACGCATAGTTCCCAATCGTTGTTACGCCATCGGGGATAACAAGCGCTGTTATCAAATCGCCGTTTAAGTACAGATTTGCACCCATACATAAGGGGGTAGAATAATAACTACCATAGTAAATTCCACACCACGCAGCTATATCGCTTATATGTACGCTTGTAAGGGAAGAGCAGTCGTAGAACGCATCTTCACCAATAGAAGCAACGCTGTCCCCAATGGTTATGCTTGTAAGGGAAGAGCAGCCGCGGAACGCATATTCCCCAATAGAAGTAACGCTGTCCCCAATGGTTACGCTTGTAAGGGAGGAGCAGTTGTAAAACGCTTCGAACCCAATATCAGTGACACTATCGGGAATGGTTACGCTTGTAAGGGAGGAGCAGTTGTAGAACGCACCACTCCCAATAGTAGTAACGCCGTCGTCAACATTTACGGTTTTAATATAACTTTTATAGCTATACCAAGGAGCGTTAAGTTCAGGAAAAAAATCTGAAGCTGAGTAATCTAGCATCATGCCGGTTCCTGTTATATTAAGAACACCGGTTTCAGCATCAAGACTCCAGTTGAGAACATCACCGCAAGTGCCATTGTATACTTTAGGTTCGACAACCGGTATAATACTTGCCGCAGGCGTTAAATCCCCTGCAGAATTCACACCCGAAGCGGTAAACGAACACAGCCCTAAGCACAGGGCTAGGGCAAGAAAAAGTGCTGTTAGTTTTTTCATGAAAAATACCCTCTCTTTCACACTTGATATCATAAACAATATCACTTATTATATTAAATTATAATATATAACTATATTTTTGTCAAGGTATAATTATATTATAAATAATTGTATTATAATATATAAGGGCGTGTAATATGAAAAACGAGACATTAAAAATCAAGCGCCGTGGGGAGGATGGGCACAGAACCATCACGGTACGAATTAAAGAAAGCACCCTTGCAAAGCTGGACAGCATTGCGGCAGAAAGTAACTATTCCCGCAATGAGCTGATAAACATAATATTGGAGCACGGGGTAGATAATATTGAGATAGAATAAAGCAAACACACAAAAACACCGCAAACCATAAGGTCTGCGGTGTTCAATTTTGTTTAAATTATGCGGTGAAGGAACGGAAGATTGCAAGATAGTCTGCGGTAGTAATTCTTTCGTCGCCGTTAAAGTCTGCCGCTTTGCGGAAAGTGCGGGCAGGCAAATAACCGTTATCTCCGCCGAGGTAGCCTTTAAGGTTAAGCAGGTCGGAGGTGGAGGTTATGCCGTCACCGTCAGTATCACCCTTAACTACCGCGCTGTAGCTAACGCCGCCAACGGTAACAACACATCCTGTGCCTACATATTCGGTATTGCCAAGAGCTTCGCCTGTGCTGTTACTTAAATCAACATCCACACCTTCGGCATTGTAATAGGTACTTATGAGTTCTGCCGTTGTGTAGAGAGATATGCCCGTTATAAGTGCGCCTGCGGAATCCAAAACCCAACCGGTGCTCATATTGATGTGGGCGATTGCGTTCATCAGCGCGTAATCAGAAACAATGCTGTTGCCGTAAGAGCAAAGAGTAAAGCCGCCGCCCATACCGCTGAATGCGCCGTCTTCCACAGAGGTAATGCCGTTGCCCACGATAACCTTAGTTACGCCGCTACCGCGAAAAGCATCCTTACCGATGCTTGTTGCCTCAGCGGGAATGGTAACGGTGCCGGTTGCAACCGTGCACAAAACATACACGCCGTCGGCAACTATGCCGCCGTAGTTATCGGCAACAGTTACATCACAGCTTACGGAAAGAGAGCCGGAAGCGAGGGTAACAGTAGTACTACCGGCTGAAACAGCGGTAAGTATATTGCCGTTTACAGAAGCAACTGCGGGGTTACTGCTGGTAACTGTACATTCCGCACCCTTGGGAGTAACGGTAAAACTGAGAGGATAAGCGGTGCCTGTTTCCATATAAAGCTTTGCGGGCTGAAGGCTTACGCTGCTGCCGTTGCCGGAAACCTCGTTATTGCCGTCTTCGGGCTGAGTGGTGTTGCCACCGTTATCGCCAAAATCGTAATTATACTGCTCCAGGTCATAGCTTTCGATAAGAGTAATAAGACAATCGGTATACTCCGTCTCACTGCAATACCCATCCAAAACGATAAGGGTAGCACAGGATTTATAATCGTAATTACCCCTTAGGTTTTCGTATATGGACATACGGTTGAACAAGCCGCTGTGGTCATTAACGCTGTCCTGCCAGCTATCGTATGCGCGCCAGAATGACAAAGAGTAGTTTTTGACATACGCATCACCCTTTGTAGCAACAAGATGTGACCAGCTGTTGTAAAGCACGCACTCGTTTCTGTCAAAAACCTTGCCATCCCAAGTGCTGTAGGCGCGGATACCAAACAGGTTATTTGCCTGTGTTGCCAAGGTACTGCGACCCCAACCGCTTTCCCAAATAGCCTGTGCCAAGGTAAAGGATGCCAAAATATGGTTATCCCTCATATCGTTGGTACACATAGGACCTACGGTTGCCAAAAAGTCATCCACATAAGAAGCCTGTACTTTTACGGAAGGCACTACCGCAATAACGGTAACTATAATCATTGCCGCCGCAAGAAGCATTGCTGTCTTTCTCGGTTTCATAAAAACAATTTCATCCTTTCGGTTTGTTGGGCAGCTCTGTTTCTACGGGAGAATGAAGCTTAAGGGAAAACGCTTCTTTATCCGCAGAAAGTGTTGCAAGCCCTTTTTCACTGTCGTATATAATTGTTACGCCTAAAAAATAGTTTCTAATCAATTCCAACGGAATATAATAGTCATCTGTAAAAATAATAGGTGCAGTAAGCCTTACGGGCTGACCGTTTATGTACACACCGGTAGAATCCTTCGTAAAAGATATACTTTCGTCAACATTATGGAAGTGCATGGAAACCCTGGTTTTGTCACCCGCTAAAGTAAAATCGTAAAGCACCGCAAGACCTGTTGCAGAAACATAGGGCACATTATTTATTATAAACGCCTCATCCTCTGCCGTGTATAAAATTTTACCCTTTGCATCTACAATATTCAGCTCTGCCAGCTCAATATCCGTGGTACGGAGATAAACGGATGCGGCAAAACCGAAGATAATAAGGCAACACAGCATATATACCGCTACGCCAAAGATAAAGCGAACAAAAAAAGTCTCACGCTTCTCGCGCCTTTGCTCTGCGGCTTTAAGCCTACGCTCCTCAATTTCCTCAGGAGTAAGCCTTCTTACCCTTTTAGGTGCGCCTGCATGGGCAATATTATGTGTTTTTTTTGGGGAGTAACCCCTATTTATATTATTTTGCGAGCCCATTGCATAACACCTCACCGTGATTATACCACAAAAGACCTTTTTATGGAAGAGCGCCGTTAACTTTTTTACAAAAAGATAATAAAATGGAAATATAATCCTCTATTTTAGGGCAAAATCCTTGTGAAAACAGATGTTTTTACAGCATTTGGAGGGAAAATATGAACGAAAAGTTTACAAATTTGGCACATATTGCAGTAAATACGGCATTTATAGAAGCCGCCGCGCTGGGTGATTTTTACGTAGGGACCGAGCATTTGTTACTGGCATTGTCCCTAAGTGACAGTCCCTGCGGCAATATGCTTTGCGATTTGGGGCTTAAACCGCAATATTTAAGAAAGCAGCTTAAGGCACAGCCAAAATTTCAGGGGGAAACAAAAGAAAGTACGGATATGACCCCTAAGCTGAAAAAGCTGTTGCTGAAAGCCGCGCGAGAGGCGCAGGGCGGCAAAGCAGATTGCGGAGACCTGCTTTTGGTGTTGATATCTGAGGAATGTGCGGCAAAACGGCTGGCAGACAGCTTTGTTTCCGCCCCTCGAATATATGAGAGGGCGCAAAAGCTTGCAAAGGAGGATGAATACGTGTACAAAGCTACGAAGCAGCCAAAGAAACCTACTCCACTGCTTGACAAACACGGGTACGATCTGACTGAAAAAGCGGCAAAAGGACTGATTGACCCTGTGATAGGCAGAGAAAAAGAGGAAGAAAGGGTTATACAAATTCTGCTTAGACGAACCAAAAACAACCCTTGCCTTATAGGCGAGCCGGGAGTAGGAAAAACCGCGGTGGCAGAGTCCCTGGCTTTACGCATAGCGGAAGGGCGGGTACCCGAAGCGTTGTGCGGAGTGCGTCTTATAGTACTTGACATCCCCGCGCTGGTAGCCGGAACCAAATACAGGGGGGAGTTTGAAGAAAAGCTGAAAAACATCATAGAAGAAACCAAAGGCGCAGAGGACATTATTCTGTTTGCCGACGAGATACACTCTATTGTGGGTGCAGGCGCAGCGGAAGGCGCAATAGATGCATCTAATATCCTTAAGCCCTATCTGGCACGGGGCGAAATAAGGCTTATGGGAGCAACCACCCTTAAGGAATACAAAAAATATATAGAAAAGGACGGAGCCTTGGAACGGCGTTTTCAATGCGTGTTGCTTACAGAGCCTGACCGCGACGCCTGCCTGCGTATACTAAAGGGCTTGCGCCGTCGCTATGAGGAGCACCACGGGGTAATAATAAGCGATGAAGCTTTGGAGGCCGCTGTGGATTTATCAATGAAATATGTAGGAGAGCGGTCCTTGCCCGACAAAGCTATTGACCTTATGGACGAGAGTGCGGCACGAAGGCGTATGATGTGGTCAGGAAAAAGAGCCGTACCCACGGTAGAAAGCACCGATGTAGAGGCGGCGTTGGAGGCAAACACGGGAATTGCACCCGCAAAGGCAAGAACAAGGGAGGACACCGCCGCACTGCTTAAAGAAAAAATACGCGGGCAAGACGAAGCCGTATATAAGGTTGCGAAGTTGCTTGAAGAATACGGTACGGGGATTTTAAAACTACCGCTTTTGCTGTTATTCATAGGCAACAGAGGGGTTGGAAAACGCAGTTTGGCAAGGGAATGTGCGGCACTTACTTTTGGAAACGAGGACAGTTTTTTCTGTTTCGACGCCGAAGACTATAAAGGAAGCTACGGTGTATCCCGACTTATAGGCACAGCAGGAGGTGAAGGCGGCATTCTTACGGAAAAGGTACGCAGAAAGCCGCGCTGTCTGTTGTTTTTTGACAATATAAACAAAGCCGAAGGTGAGCTGTTATCCCTTATACGCCAAATATGCGAGGACGGGGTGATTTGCGACGGAAACGGGCTGAAAATAAGCTTCAAGGGCTGTTTGCTGGTGCTTTCCGCTTGCAAAGGTGCTGAAGGCACGGCAGGTTTCTCCAAAGCAGAAAAAGCGGCAGACCCCGTTATAAAGGAGCTTTCCGCGACAGCAGACGAAACGGTGATGTTTGCGGCGGCAGGAGAAAAGGAGCTTGCGGCGGTGGCAGAGGGCTGTTTTAAGGATTTGAAGCAAGAGCTGTTGCAAAAAGGCGTGCGTATCGAAGGCGATGCTGAGGCTTTGCCCGCTGTCGCCGCCCGCTGGCGTGCCAAAGGGCTAAGCCACGGCAGTCTTTGCCGTATGCTGAAACGCAACGCCGCAAGATTGGCGAGTAAAGACGAAGGCTTAACCAAGGCTTTTGCCTTTTGGGGCGAAGAAGACAAAGAAAATTTTAAAATTACCGCAAAAAACTGTTGACAAACGGACACACTTCGTATATAATGGCTGTAAAGTGTTTTGCTTTACAGCTGTTTTTTCTCGTTAACAGCATAGAAAATCGCTTATTAAGATGCTGTAGCGGGAAGTCTTTTTCGGAGGTGTACGTTAATATGGATAGCAAAAGGGTGCTTATATCTTCCCTGCTGGACATATACGGAGCACTGCTTAAAGACGGTCAGCGCGATGTATTGGATTTGTACTACAACGGCGACCTTTCTTTGTCCGAAATTGGTGAGGACACGGGCATTACCCGCCAGGGCGTGCGGGATGCTTTAAAGAAGGGGGAAGCCAAGCTTTTGGAGTTTGAAGAAAAGCTGTGCTTTTATAAAAAATCCCAAAAACTGCGCAGCGGTTTGGAGGAAGTGGCAGAGCAGGCAAGGCAAGCCGGTAATGAAAGGCTTTGCGCCCTTGCCGCAGACTTAACGGCGGAGCTTTAACGGAGGACAAATAATGTTTGAAGGTCTTGTAGATAAAATATCGGGTGCCTTTAAAAAGTTAAGAAACAGCGGCAAGCTTACGGAAGCCGACGTTAAGGCGGGTATGCGTGAGATAAAGCTGGCTCTTTTGGAGGCAGATGTTAACTTTAAGGTAGTAAAGGATTTTATTGCCAAGGTTAGCGAGCGCGCTGTGGGCAGTGACGTGCTTGAAAGTCTTGTGCCCGCACAGCAAATAGTAAAAATTGTACACGAAGAGCTTATAACCCTTATGGGCACAGCCAATTCCAAGCTGGTGATCGCCCCCAAGCCCCCCACGGTGGTGCTGATGTGCGGTTTGCAGGGCAGCGGTAAAACCACCCATACGGGCAAGCTGGCACTTATGTACAAAAAGCAGGGCAAAAGCCCACTTTTGGTTGCCTGTGACATATACCGTCCCGCCGCAATAAAGCAGTTGCAGGTGGTAGGTGAAAAAGCGGGTGTTAAGGTTTTTGAAAAGGGCACACAGGACCCCGTAAAAACCGTTGACGAAGCGCTTAGATATGCCAAGGAATACGGCCACGATTTGGTTATTGTGGATACCGCGGGTCGTTTGCATATAGACGAGGCTCTTATGGAGGAGCTACGCAGAGTTAAAGAAGCGGCACAGCCCACCGAAACCTTATTGGTTGTTGACGCAATGACAGGTCAGGACGCAGTTAACGTTGCCCAAAGCTTTAATGATCTGCTTGACATAACGGGCGTTATCCTTACAAAAATGGATGGCGATACCCGCGGCGGCGCGGCACTTTCCGTACGCCACATAACCGGAAAACCCATCAAGTTCATCGGTACGGGCGAAAAGCTTGACAATCTTGAAGCATTTTACCCCGACCGTATGGCATCCCGTATACTTGGTATGGGTGATGTGCTTTCGCTTATAGAAAAGGCGCAAAACGCTTATGACGACAAGCAGGCGGAAGAGCTGGAGCGTAAATTCAGGGAATCCAGCTTTACTCTGGAGGATTATCTGGAGCAGTTTGGTCAGCTTAGAAATATGGGCTCTTTGGAGCAGCTTATGGGGATGATACCCGGCGTTAACGCCTCTAAGCTGAAAGATGCTAAGATTGATGAAAAGGCTATGGACCATCTGGAAGCTATAATACTTTCGATGACCAAGTACGAAAGGGTACATCCCGAAGTTTTGAACTCTTCGCGCAAGAAGCGTATTGCCGCAGGCAGCGGCAGGTCTGTGGAAGAAGTTAACAGACTTCTTAAGCAGTTTGAGCAGACCAAGGAAATTATGAAGAAGTTCACCAAAAAAGGCAAAAAGGGCAGAATGAGACTGCCTTTTGGCATAAAATAATATTATATTTTTTCGGAGGAAAAAGAAAATGGCAGTTAAGATTAGACTTAAGAGAATGGGCGCAAAAAAGGCACCTTTTTACAGAGTAGTTGTTGCTGATTCCCGTTTCCCCAGAGACGGCAGATTTATTGAAGAAATCGGTTACTACAATCCCATGAAGGAGCCCTCTGAAATCGTTATTGACAACGAAAAGGCTAAGAAGTGGATTGCTAACGGCGCACAGCCTACCGACACTGTTAAGACTTTGCTTAAGAAGAACGGCGCTATATAATCAGAGGTGCCGAATATTATGAAGCAAGTTTTATTGGATATTGCCAAGGCTATTGTTGATAACCCCGATGAAGTCAGCGTATCTGAAAAGGTAAGCGGCGATACCTGCGTGCTTGAGCTTACTGTTGCCAAGGACGATATGGGCAAGGTTATAGGCAGACAAGGCAAAATAGCCAAGTGCATACGCGTGGTTATGCGTGCCGCCGCGGCAAAGCAAAACAAGCGCGTTATAGTAGACATAGTGCAGTAACTTATGAAAAAGTTTTTGGAAGCAGGGGTACTTGGTGCCCCTCGCGGGGTTAAGGGCGAATTGCGCTTTGACTGTTGGTGCGACAGTCCGGACTTTTTGCGTGGCGTAGACCGCTTGTATTTTGATGCCGAGGGAACAAAATCCTTGGCAGTAAAGCGTTATCACCCCTCTATTCCCTCTATTGTTTTTGAGGGCAAAGAGGATAGGCAGACCGCCGCCCTGCTTACAGGGCGCAAGCTTTGGTTTGACAGAGATGACGTTAGCTTACCGGACGGCGTTTATTTTAACGACGATCTTATAGGCCTTGCGGTATATGATGCGGAAAGCGGCGAAGTTATAGGTGTGCTTTCCGCTATTGAAGAGGGCAGCCGTAACTTTTTGTATCGCATTAAGGGCGATAAGGAGTATCTTGTGCCGGCAGTAGATGCGTTTGTTAAGTCCGTTGACCCGAAAAAAGGGATAGCTGTTAGTCTTATAGAGGGTCTGGAGGTTGGATGAGTATGCATTTTGAGGTGCTTACCCTATTCCCCGATATGTTGCGCCCTGTATTTGATGCCAGCATTATTGGGCGCGCCGCACAGGCGGGCCTTATAAGCGTTACCTGTACCGACATACGAAGCTATACCAAGGATAAGCACCGCCGTGTGGACGATACGCCCTACGGCGGCGGCTACGGTATGGTTATGCAATGCCAACCGGTTATTGACTGCATAAGGGATGTTAAGTCCCGTACGAAAGGCAGCGTGCGTGTGGTATATATGTCGCCGCAAGGGCGGCTTTTTAATAACGAGGTGGCAAAGGAATATGCCGCCTACGATAACCTTATACTTCTTTGCGGTCACTATGAAGGAATAGACGAGCGAATTATAGAGCTTGAGGTAGATGAGGAGCTTTCTGTGGGCAACTATGTGCTTACGGGGGGCGAGTTGCCTGCCGCCATAGTGGTTGATGCGGTTTCCCGCCGTTTGGAAGGTGTTTTGCCTGCCGCCGAGTGCTCTGAGGACGAGAGCTTGGAGGGCGGGCTTTTGGAGTATCCCCAGTACACGCGCCCTCGTGAGTTTGAGGGGCTTGCCGTGCCTGAGGTGTTGCTTAACGGGAACCACGCCGAGATTGAAAAGTGGCGCAGGGCGCAGTCCTACGAGCGCACGTTGAGAAAGCGTCCGGAGCTGTTAAACAAGGAACAAAACAGTGAAAAACGGTAACAGTAAAAACAACACAGGATATTTTGAAAGGCTTAAAAACGGAAGCCTTATATTGTTATGCCTTGGCGGTTTGTCCTCCAAGCTTATTTATTTTTTAAAGCTTAGTATTTTATCCTTTTTATTCAGCGGAAGCGACCGTTCGGACAGGCTGGTGGAGGAAAGTGCCGCAAACCAAGGACTTAAACAGATAGACTTTAAAAAGAAATATTTGCGAAAAGTAAAGGGTGTTTGTGCCCGTGCCATAGAGAGCAGTCCCGTAACAAAGGCCTACAAAAGACTTATAAACTGTATGATACATACACCCGTAAGCACCTTTGGCGCGTTTTTTGTAACCTTTGGCGTGTATATAGGGCTTATATATTGCCTTAAGCTGTATGCTTTGGGTGATGAGAACTTGGAGCTTTACAGTCTTATAAACGGATGCACTGTAATTTTGGTGTCATTTCCCCTTCTCTTCTCCCGCAAAAGCCTTATAAAATATTTGGAAAGCAGTGCCTTTATAAGGGCGGCGTTGGGCGGATGTATTGCCTTTAACGCCTATGACAACAAAAAGGGCTCCTCCTCTTTGGGCACCGCTGTAATTATCGGTTCTTTCTTTGGTGTGCTTACGTTTTTCTTTAGTGAGATACGGGTGCTTTTGTTTATATTTGTCATAATACTTGCGGCAGTAGTGTTTTACGCGCCGGAGCTGGGTCTGTGTACCGCCGCGTTATGTTTGCCGTTTTTAGGGCGCAAGTATTTGGTTACGTTAGTTTGCTACACTTTTGGCTGCTACCTTATAAAAGTGCTTAGAGGTAAGCGGAATATACACATAAATGCAAGCAGTATATTTGTTTTGTTTTTGCTTGCCTGCTTTGGATTTACCGCAATTAAGGGCGGCGGACTTAATGCTTGGTTTGCTTTTTCTGCCACGGCGGTATACATTATGGCGGCTAATATGCTTGCTACGGAAACATTGCTTAAAAAATGTATACAGGCTTTGTGCTTGGGCTTTAGCGGCGTTATAGTTATCTTTATTTTTCAGCTTTTTACTGCCGCTTATGTCCACGCACCGCTTTCGAAAACCTTAAATGAAAGTTTTGCCGTTTTTGAAAACAGCGGTCAGCTTATAAAATATTGTTTAGTGCTTTTACCGTTTAGATTTTGTAAATCCATGCGTTCCGTCCCCTTCAGCCGACTTATCTGCTATGTTATGGCGGCGGGGCTTATGTGCTATTCCGTATATACCGGTCACGTATTTTTTGCCGTGGCGACCGCCATTGCGGTTGCACTGTATCTTACGGTAAGCACAAGGCAGGTTATTACCCCCTTACTTCTATGCGTAGGTGCGCCCTTGCTTGCACTGTACTTTTCGGGCATATCCATAGATTTAGGCAATATGGGCGCATATAATATGATTTCCGGATGGGTCAACGCACTTAAGGTCAGCGCCGGTGCGCCGGTGCTTGGTTTGGGTATGTCTGCCGAGACGTTGGCTGTTTCAGCATTGGGGGACAGTTGCAGTATGTACCTGCAAATACTGGCGGAATGCGGCATAGCGGGCTTTTTACTGTTGGTGTTCGCGGTGGTGTTTTCCACACAGCGACTTTACACCACCCTACCCAAGGTAGTTACCGACGGAAGACGTGTTGCGGCAGCGGCGGGTGCAAGCGCGATAATAGGCTTAATGCTGGCGGCGGGCAACAATCTTTGGCAAGAGGACAGCGTTTGCACAGTGCTGTGGCTTAGCTTGGGGATTGCATCGGCGGCATGCCGCATAAGAACGGCGGAAAAGAGGGAGATGAACGATGAATTTTACAGAAAATAAAAGGTCGCGTTGGTTTACCGTAGCGGATGCGCTTATAATAGTAGTAGCTCTGCTTTTACTGGTAGGTGCGGCACTGTTGTTTTTGATGCCCAATTTGGAAAAGAACGAAACCAACAAAGTAAAGGTTACGTTGCAAATAAATTTTGAGCAGGAATATCAGGGAAAAATTGCCTCTCTTAACGACAATATTCCCGTTTTTAGCGGCGACGAAGAAATAGGCACCATGGTAAGAAGAACCCCCGACAATTTGACTGTGTATGCGGATATGAGCCTTGTGTACGAGGACGGCATATATTATTATAACGGTGCTCCGCTGAGGATAAACGGCAGTTTTGTGCTGGAAACAAAGCTTGATAAAATATGCGGGCGTATAGTAGACATACAGAAGGAGGGCTAAGCCGTGGCAAAAACAAAGAAGAGCTTTAATTTGCTGGATGTGCTTATTGTTTTGGCTGTCCTTTGTCTTATAGCAGGCATCTTTTGGAGAGAAGAGCTTACCGCATTGGTTGAACAGCACGCAAAGGAAAATACTGTTTCTGTATCCTGCACTTGTACAGTGGTAGACTTTGATGACGGCACCAAGCTTCAAATGCCAAGCGAGATAACCGATATATACTATGACGGCGAAAAGGTTGGGGTTATTGTCCCCTCTGTAGTCACTGATGAAGAATCGGAGGAGGACAAAGCGGCAGGAACACGCACCGTTGCCATAAGCTTTTCGGCTGTGGAGGAAGACAGCGGCTATTATATAAACGGCACAAAAATTCTGCAGGGTGAAGTGTATACCTTTTACACAGACCTTTATGAGTTTACGGTGCGGATAGAGCAGATTTTTGACTAAAAAGTTACAACAGTTGTGCATACCTTTCAAAAACCGCAGGCAACAGGGTGTAAGGTTTGAAAGAATTGACTATAACATTGTTCTTGACATTTTACCTGTAAAATTGATATAATAGTTGTAAGATGGATAGTGTTGGAGGAAGTATACCTATGACAACAAAAACAGTTACCATACAGAATACCGTTGGTCTGCACGCAAGACCTGCAACGTTCTTTATTCAGAAAGCTAACTTCTATAAGAGCACCATTATGATAGAAAAAGGCACCAGACGCGCTAATGCAAAAAGCCTTTTAGGTGTGCTTTCTTTGGGTATAGAAAAGGGTCACGATATTACCATACGTGCCGAGGGTATTGACGAGGCAGAGGCAGTAGAAGGTCTTGCCGATTTGCTTTTGAACGGCTTTAACGACTAATTGTGTCTTTTTGCAGCGGTGCTTTTATACAAGCACCGCTTTTTGTTTTTTGAGTTTTGGATATATTAACCACAGTAAGGAGGCGGCGGAATTGACAAAGGATGAGCTTTTTTTGGCGGCGCGGGATTTGCCCGCAACACCCGGCGTATACATTATGCGTAACGCTGCCGATAAAGTTATATATGTAGGCAAATCCAAAGCCCTTAGAAACAGGGTGAGCAGTTATTTTGCCCCCTATGCAAACCACAGGGGCAAAACGGTGCACATGGTAAACTCCGTTGCCCGCTTTGAGGTGTATCATACCGCTACAGAGCTGGAGGCACTTGTGCTGGAAGACCGCTTTATTAAACAATTTATGCCCCGTTACAATATAAAGCTTAAGGACAGCAG
This sequence comes from Clostridia bacterium, assembly GCA_017397955.1. GTDB lineage: Bacteria > Bacillota > Clostridia > Oscillospirales > CAG-382 > SIG636. The sequence goes on along the minus strand of JAFQHL010000031.1, from coordinate 3,932 downwards.
CACATACCCTTATATAAAGGTATCTGCCGAAGCATACCCCCGTATAAGCATTACAAACAAGCGAGACGGCGATGGTAGCTATTATGGTCCCTACGCATCCCACACCACCGCAAAGAATATTGTATCCACGGTAAAAAACGCCTTTGCCCTACCCTCCTGCAACAAACGCTTTCCCGCAGATATCGGCAAAGGACGCCCCTGCCTTAACTTCCATATAGGACGTTGCGGCGGATTGTGTGCGGGCAAGCTAAGCAAGGATGAATACGGCGAGAGGATTGCAGCCGCAAAGCGTTTGCTGGGCGGTGATTGCAGTGCACTTATTAAAGATTTAGAAGCTAAGATGAACACCGCCTGTGAAGCTATGGAATACGAACAAGCAGCAGTATACCGTGACAGTATGCGTGCCGTGGCAAAGATACGGGACAAACAGCATATTGTTGCCGCACCGCAGGTGGAAGCAGATGTGTTTGGTATATATGCAGACGACGCCGGCAGTGCCGTAACCGTGCTTATAATCCGCGGCGGTGCTATATGCGACCGCGAGAACTTCTTTTTTGGCAGTGACGAGATAATAAGCCCTGCGGCAATGGTTTCCCTTATAAGCAGTTATTATCGCAACAAGGGCTTTATACCAAAGGAAGTATGGTGCGGATTTGAGCTGGGTGAAGAGGAGGAGCTACTTAGAGAAGCGCTAAGCAAAAGCCGCCTTGTTTTGCCCAAGCGCGGCGACAAAAGGGCACTGACCGAGCTTGCAGAAAGCAACGCCAAGGAACAGCTTTTACACAGGCGCGCGGAAAACCAAAGGCAAACAGGGTTCCTTGCCTCATTTGCGGCATTTTTGGGGCTTGAGGTCGTGCCGGAGCGCATTGAGAGCTATGATATATCTAACAGCGGTGACGAGTTCATTACCGCAGGGATGGTGGTACTGGAAAACGGGAAATTCTGCAAAAAGCACTACAAGTCTTTCAACCTTAAAGAGTTGGAAGGACAAGATGATTTTGCCGCCACTACCGAAGTATTGCGCCGTAGACTTGCTCACGCAGACGAGGGGGAGTCCTGGACCTTGCCCGACCTTATACTGGCAGACGGCGGCGCGGGACAGATAAACGCCATACGGCAGGCGCTTGATGAATACGGGCTTGACATTCCTGTTTTCGGTATGGTAAAGGATGAGCATCACAAGACCCGCACCCTTACCGACGGGGAAAACGAGCTTTCTTTAAACAAGCGGCAGGACATATTTGTTTTCATTTACAAACTGCAAGAGGAAGTGCACCGTTTTGCTTTGTCGCGTATGGACAAACGGCGCAGAAATGTTGCAAAAAAAAGCATACTCACTCAAATAAAAGGGGTTGGCAGTGCCAAAGCAGAAGAGCTGCTAAGAGCGTTTGGCGGTCTTTCGGAACTTAGAAAAGCCACAGCAACAGAAATTGCCGCCGTTAAGGGGATAAATGAAGAAACCGCACAGCGGATATGCGATTTTCTGCGGGAGAATATAAAATGAAAAAGCTTATTGCAACACTAACCGCCCTTTTTTTACTTTGCGGCACAGTAACCGCCGCGGCAAGCACAGTATACATTGCACCCGCCTTGGGTATTGAGGGTGATACGCTTACCGTTGCCGTGTGTCTTAACAGCGACCGGCTTGTTTCTGCCGGCGGATTTGAGATAAGCTATGACAGCACAAAGCTAAGCTTTCTTTCATATCGCAAGGGTGATGGCTTTAACACAGAATACTGCACGGTAAGTCCCGTAAGCAACGGAATACTGCGCCTTAGCTTTACCGACAGCCGCAACAACTTTTTGGGCAGTGTAACTCTTGCCCATATAACCTTTAAAGTAAAATCCGGCACTAACGGAACCACAGAAATAACACCGCTGGTTACGGAATACGGTATGTTTGACAATTACTATATTGAAATGGAATACGGCGTGCAAGGGGGAACAGCCTATATACTGCCCCAAATTCTTAAAGGGGATATAGAAATTAACGGGCAGCTGATATACCTAAACAGACGTTACGCGGCGGCGGAATTTGCCCAACGCTTGGGCAAGCACGCAAGCATAAAGGAAAACTACGGATATATCGGCAGCGGATGCACCGTAAGCTGTAACGGCAACAAATATTACACGGTGGTCAGGGGCGACACAAACGGTGATTCTCTTGTAAATACCGTAGACTATCTAAGCCTGCGTGCTTATTTGTGCGGTGCCATATCCCTTTCCAAAGCATACGCGGCAGCTACGGACTTTAACTGTGACGGAGTTGTCAGTACCGCAGATCTGCTTAATATGAGGACTACGCTTACAGGTACGGAATAGCCGGCTTAAAAAGTTAAAAAAAGAATAAAAAACTATTGACAAGGGCGCAAAACTGTGTTAGAATACATCTTGCGCGGAGGGGGATGCCCCAAAATGCGCCCTATAAATAGCGGGTTTGTGTAAAGGTAGCACGACAGACTCTGACTCTGTTTGTGAGGGTTCGAATCCTTCACCCGCTGCCAGACACTTACCGATAGCACCTTTGGGTGTTATTGGTAAGTTTGTCTTTTTTTCGGTATCGGTTATAACAATGCAGTTCGGCAAATAAAAAAGCCAAGCTTACTGTACTTGTCGCAAACAAAATACGCAGTAAAGGCTTGACTTTTAGTATGTAATCTGTTAAAATACGATACGTAAATCAACAGAAAAAACAACAACTTAAAAGACAGGCAAACACCGTCATTGTTTGCTCTCGTTGTCCCTTAGAAGTCGCCAAACTTTTAAGGGACAAGTTGTTTTATATTGTATTTTCGTTCTTAGAATAGCATCGTTTTTTTAGTTTGTCAAGAAAAATTTTGGAAATTTAGTAAATATTACAAATTTGTGTGTTGAAAACATTGCATATTTACCAAATCAACCCTAAATGTGCTCACGTGAGCACATTTTTTGTTTTGCCGTTTTTTGTGCTCACGTGAGCACATTTGGCTTTTTCATAAAAAACACTTGACATTGCCCCTATACGGGGCTATAATGTATATAGAAAGGGTGCTACCGATAGACGGTTTGCCCCAAAAGAACAGTTAAAGAATAACCGCACTTAGTTTGGAGACTGGGCGGTTATTTCTTTTTGCCTTGAAACTCGTTTAATAAAACCAATATAATTATCAGTGCTATTAAGTAATCCATAAGCAGCTCCCCCTTTCGGGGGCAGGATTAAACCGCCTACCGTTTAGGTAACACCCTAACTTCCATTATATCCGCTTGACCTTTTTTGTCAAGCTTTTCCCTTTTGTTCTCACGTGAGCACATTTGGCTTTTCCCAAAAAACTCTTGACATTGCCCCTCTGTGGGGCTATAATGTATATAGAAAGGGTGTTACCGATAGACGGTTTGCCCCAATGTTAAGAAGTTAAAAGAGATAACCGCTTAGATTGGACGTCGGGCGGTTATTTCTTTTTGCCTTGAAACTCGTTTAATAAAACCAATATAATTATCAGTGCTATTAAGTAATCCATAAGCAACTCCCCCTTTCGGGGGCAGGATTAAACCGCCTACCGTTTAGGTAACACCCTAACTACCATTATATCCGCTTGACCTTTTTTGTCAAGCTTTTCCCTTTTGTGCTCACGTGAGCACATTTTTCGTATAGACTTTCGCTCTGAGCCCCCTGCCGTAATCGTCTCCAATGTTTTTGCCGTTGCACTTAATGCAGAAAGCGGTAAGGACCCGAACAGCAATAGCAGCACAAGCAATATGCTTGAGGCGCGTGTTGTGTTTTTCCTCATAAGAAAAACTCCTTTCATAAAATATTTTTGGGTATAAAAAAAGCAACCTACTTTTTGTAAGTTGCTTTGATTATCTATTTTGTTTTTAGTTTTGGTATTGGGCATCACTGCCATACAGCTTATCCATCGTTAATATGGCTACAGGTGCATCGTAATACCAACCGG
>JAFQHL010000030.1 GCA_017397955.1 Clostridia bacterium | reverse complement strand
GGCACAAAGCACCTTATCCGAATTGACGCGCTGAACGAGTTTTTGAAGCTGAACGAGGGTATCGACCTTAGAGATATAGACAGCGTAAAATCTGTAAACTAAAGTTGAAATATGAGGCGGAACTGTTGCAATTTTGCCCGAAAAATGGTATAATATAAGTACACAATTGCAACAGTTCCGTTTGCCAAAGGAAAGGAGTTTTATATGGCAAAAGGTTCTGTAAGAAAAAAAGGCAAGAAGTGGTACTACAGCTTTTACGTTGAAGATGAAAGCGGCAGACAGGTACAGCGAGAGTTCGCAGGTACGGAAAGCAAGAGCGAAACCGAAGCTCTGCTCCGTAAAGCAATGGAAGACTACGAAGCAAAGAAACTCGTAGGCAAGGCAGATCATATCACCGTAGGCGAAATGCTGGATATGTGGATCGAAGAAGATCTGAAGCCAAGCAGTTTAAGCAACGGCACAGTGATGGCGTACACGGCAGCCGTGGGACGTATCAAGAAGCATCCCCTCGGTAAGCGCAAGCTGAAAACCGTCACATCCGATCATCTGCAATCATTCATTGACTTTATGAGCTACGGCGGTACAGCCTACGATGGAACAAAATCCCCACCCATGAGCAAGGGATATATGCTCCAATTTTCGGCGGTACTGCAAGGCGCGTTTCGATTTGCGGTGTTTCCTAAACGGTTCATCACCTTTAATCCGATGCAGTATGTAAAACTGCGTGGACGAAAGGATGATGTGGATATCTTTTCTGAGGGCGAGTCCAATGCCGTTTCTACACCCACCCTTACTTACGAGCAATACACAAAGCTGACCGATTGGCTGAAAGGCAAGGAAAACCCCGCACTGTTGCCAGTGCAGATCGCATACTATACAGGGCTTCGCATTGGTGAGGTCTGTGGGCTAACTTGGCAAGACATCAATCTTGACGAGCAGTACCTTACGGTGCGCCGCAGTATGCGCTACAACGGCACGAGGCACAAGACCGAGATAGGAACGACCAAGCGAAGCAAAGTCCGTACAGTGGACTTCTGTGACACCTTGGCAGCGATCTTGAAAACGGCGAAAATGGAACAGCACAAAAACCGCCTGCAATACGGCACGCTTTATAAGCTGAACTATTACAAAACCGTCAAAGACAAAGGTCGCAACTATTACGAGGTTTACAGCCTACCTAGATCCGACAAGGTTCCTGAGGACTACAAGGAGTTGTCCTTTGTATGTCTCAGACCGGACGGTGCTTACGAAAGTGTAAGCACTATCGGTATTATGTGCAAGCGGGCAAGCAAAAAGCTGGAAGGTCTCGAAGGGTTTCATTTCCACCAACTGCGCCACACGTTCACGACCAATCTGATCTCAAACGGTGCGGCGATCAAGGACGTGCAAGAGCTCTTAGGTCATGCTGATGCCAATACCACGATGTCTATTTATGCGCATTCAACCAGGGAGGCAAAGCGCACTTCCGCAAGACTGCTCGATAAGGTAAGCAGTGGTTGAATATAAAAAGTTTCCCTTGTCTTCGCTCATAAGGGCAAAAACAAGGGAAAATACATAACAGTTGAGTTGAAAACTACCGAAAAACCCAGTAATATCAAGGGTTTTTAGAGAGATTGTATGTTTAATTCTTATTTATCTGTCTTATGCCTTGTGACCGCCGATCTGCTCGTTACGGTCTTTTGCAGTTGCACCTTCTTGTAGGTTCATACCTTTCAAAATTG
>JAFQHL010000029.1 GCA_017397955.1 Clostridia bacterium | reverse complement strand
TTCGCCGTAGCTTCCGGTATAGGGAGTACTGTCCCATTCGCTTGTATACTGCCAGTTGTCCTCACCGTCAAGGGATACATCGTACTGCATACATGCATTGAAGTGATAAAGCCCGTATTTTTCGTAAAAGGCATCACTGTCGCTGTCCCACTCCGAGGTAAGGTCTATTACGCTTCTGTCGGCAACCATAATCATTCTCAGTTCGTCGGCACTTCCGTCTGTACCGTTGCCGTCAATATACATAAAATAGTTGGGTGTCTGCGGCTTGGGCAATTCGAATTGTGAAATGTCGTTTTCCTCTGCCGCAAATGCCGAAAGGGAAAGAAGGCATAAAAGCAAAAGGGTCGCAAGTAAAATAGAAATGCGTTTTTTCATAGTGTTTTCCTCCTTGAATAATTCTCATTTAATCAAAAGCCTAATAAATCTTTAAAACTCATAGGCTTTTTGGGCTCGGGCTTTATGTAATCGTAGCCACCTGACTTGCCCAATTATACTGGTTAATGGTATTTTCGCCCTCAAGGGTTATATTTACTGTGTATGAGTCTTCATAATCAATATAAAGACGTCTGAAGCTGGCGTTTCGGAGAGTAATGTTACAGCTTCCCCAAACATAGATTTCAGCATCGGGATTGCTACCCGTAATAGTGAAGCTGTCTGTGTGTGAATGCTCGGGATTTAAAGTGTACTTTGTACTACTTGATGCATTTAAATCCATAACAAGAGGCTCGGTATTAACCTCTGTGGCTGAGGACACAAAGGCGGCACTTGTCAGCAGTATTATGCATACAAGTAATACAAATAATGTTTTCTTCGTAATTTTTTTCATCCGGCTTCCTCCTTTTAGTTGTTGTAGCTTGATTTATTTATCAGACAAAGGTCTGATTATTTGATTTTAACACTCTTAACTGCACTCCATGCACCGTAAACCTTTTTGCCGTCAATTGTTTTATAGGCTCTTACCCTGAAGTAATACTTCTTGCCCTTTGTAAGCTTTTTGATTGTTGTCTTTTTTGTTGAGCCTTTTTTGACTGTCGCAGTTTTTGAGCTCCTGAGCTTGCTTGAGGTTGAATACTGCACCTCATAGCCGGTTGCACCGCTTACCGCCTTCCATGCAACTGTTGCCTGCTTACTGCCGGCGGTTACCTTTGAAAGAGCCGCCTTTGCAGGCTTGATTGTAAAGGTCAGCTTCTTTGTGCCCTCATATTTTCCTTTAAAGGTAACGGTTACGGTGTATTTACCCGGTTTTTTTCTTCCGCTTGCATATTTTACGGTGTAGTCGGTATCCTTTTTAAGAGTGTTGCCCTTGCTGTCCTTAACTGTTACTGTGGGCTTTTTCGCTTTGCCGTTATAAGTATAGGAGGTAGCGGAAAGCTTTATAGTCTTAGGATAATAAATTGTTTTTGTTGATTTGACATCGCCGCAGACGGAGCATTTTGTTACCTGCTTGCCGTTCTTTTTAAGAGTTGCCTTGGTAGTTGTAGTTTTGTAGGTGTGTGCTTTCTTTGCAACGGTTTTCTGTGCTACGGTTACGGTGCCGCAGACAGAGCATTTTTTGCCCTCTGTTTTACCGGTTTTTGTGCAGGTGGCGGCTACCCCCTTAAGGGTGGCAAGCTTATGACCTTTGGCGGGAACGGTATTCTGCGCTACGGTAACCTTGCCGCAGTCCGAACACTTTTTGCCCTCGGTCTTGCCTGTCCTGGTGCAGGTGGCAGCTACTGCCTTAAGGGTAGTTATGTTTTTATGGCTGTTCGCATTGAGTGAGCCGTATTCCTTTTCGCAGACGGTGCATACCGCCTTGCTTTTACAGGTT
>JAFQHL010000002.1 GCA_017397955.1 Clostridia bacterium | reverse complement strand
ATAAAAACACATTATAGGCATGACAAAAGGCCATTTGAAAAACAAATGGCACATTTCGTCAATTTAGTTGATTGCTTTCTGCCCTAATCTTAATTCATGGGCAGGTATTTTTTTGTTAATACAACATAACGACGATTATGTTGTAATTGGAAAGGGTATGAAATTAATAATAAATCCTTATGCTACGTTTCATGTGTATTAAAATCAATGCAGGATAACTTTAATATTGATATAAATTATTTAGGGAATATCTTTGTTTATAAGACAAAACTTAGTATTATAAGATTTATTTTAATTAATCAAAAAAGCTGTTTACTCTTTCATAATTATCCTTTCTATTCAATACACCTCTATGCAAGGAGTTAAGCCTTTGTAATGAATAAACCTTACAAAGGCCCTATCACTAATCATTGAAAAGAACTAATAATTCAAAGAGTTTTAATTGTTTTGTATATTACCACCAAGCAACTGCAAAATATGTGTTTGAAGATGTTGTGTAATTACCATAAGGAATAATTTCGAGAGTATATGTGCCAGAACCGTAAAGCGTAGGATCAAAGCCGATGATTTCTACATTTCCTCTACCACACATTGAAGTCGCAATAGGAGTAGAAGACCCATTATAATATAGTTTTATATCTAGATCCGGAATTGATGTATTAGATCCGCTTGGCGTGCCACAGGAGGTCTCATACTTTAACCAGTTCAATGCTACCCTAACATATGTCATTCCAGAAGTAACCGTAAATGTATATGTCTTTTTTGTATTATTGGCAATCTGAGTTGGGGTAAAGCTAGAATTATAATATCTTGAATACTTTGTAGTTGTATATGCATTTTTGCAATTTAAAATTCCAGCACCGTAACGGCTGTAATTATTGTTAGTATTGCTCCAATTTCTTGGCTCATAATAGTGCGGTGATTGATTGTTAGTGGTCGCTAGCAAAATTGCTTTAACTGTATTCTGAAGCACTTTTAGAGCAGGTCTTTGCTCACAAAGCAATGCTATAGCTCCTGATACATGCGGTGCTGAAATACTCGTCCCAATTCCAAACTCCATACATCCAGGAGCAACCAAATCAGGTTTCATGGCACTAGTGCCGGTTAGAGTATTAAATGAAGATCCCTTGTAAGTCGCATCTCCAAAATCAAGCACATCATCATTCAAATTGGAAGCAGTGTTTTTTTCATTAATATTACCTACCGTTATAACATTATATGCCATACCTGGAGATGTAACACCGTCATCACCTTCGTTCCCAGCAGACTTTACAACATGTACATCATGTACTACTGCAATATGATCCGCCCAACGGCACAAGCTATCATATTGATTAAAAGCTCCAAAACCACAACTGAAATTAATAATATTAACATTGTGTGTTCTTATAAGCCATTCAGCTGCAGCTATAGGTCCAGTAGTATTTGAATAATAGTTAGAAGCGGGATAACTAGCGAGGTGTGACGCAGAATAAACCTGGGCATCCGGAGCCACACGATAAATCGTTTCTGCCACATAATCGGCATGAGAAGTAAAATTACTACCAAAGCGATCGTAAACATTTACCGCAGTATTATGTGGAACGCCACTCTCTACTTGTCCTATCTTAACATTTTTGCCAGTATATGATAAATCATTCACATATGGCGATTGAACCAAAGGTATGCTGTATGTCCAATCATCTTTTGCTTCACTTACATCATACACATCGATGTATTCTACATCGCCACTTTTTACCAAAGAAGTGATGTTTTTCGAGGGCAATTCTACAATTATCATAGGAGTAAAGAAACTCAAATAAATTATCTTTTCTCCCGTTAAGTGCTTTTTTGCATATTCAATATTTTGTTTCTCATACAAAGAAGCAAAACTTTTATTCTTTTCGGAAATGTATTTATCAAGGCATTCATTGCTTATATTATCAATGTCAGTCGAATCCAAATTTTTATTTATTAATGCATTTTGTTTTTCAAATGTAATATCAGCCTTGTTCATTGATGTTTCTTTAACAGATAAAGTATCTACAGAATCTTTAAACCATATTGCTACTTGTACCGAAGAATCACTAGTTAATTTCGCGATTAAAGCAGAACTTATTTTGCTGTCAACATTAACTGTCGACTCATCACGCATCGTATTTGATGCAGATGTTGTCAAATTAACATTTAGTGACATAACAAGCATAATTGATAATATAGCACATAGTAATTTTTTTGCTGTTCTTTTCATAATGCTCTCCTTTTAAGTATTTTTCAAAACATTCTCAAGTTTTTTTAGTATTCGTCTATAACGTTTGCTTACTGCATTTGGTGACACCTCCAATAATTCGGCAATTTCTTTTATTTTATATCCTGCATCAATTCTTAAGATAATTATTTGTCGATCAATTGTATCTGGAATAGAATGTATTATATCATAGAATCTATCTTCTTTATTTTTGGATGAAGGAATGTGTTCCGACGAAATCTCTCGACTTGCACATTTTATATAATCAATAGAAACATTATGTACAATTCGCATTATCCAATTTTTCTCTTTTCCTCCATTGTAAGTGTTTGCTTTTTCCATTATACACACAAAAGAATCATGTACTATATCTTCGGCAGATTGATGATTCTTTACAATAGATAGTGCATACTTATACATTTCCTTGCCATACTTTTCATAAAGTTGGCGAAGTGCTGCGGTGTTACCCGCAGCAATCGCTCTTAAGGTTTTCGACTCATTAATTAAAAACATATATCCTATCCGACCCTTAATTGTTATAGTTATTCGTCAAAAGCGGAACTATTCCCTTGGAATGCAACAAATACACCATACCTCTCGTTTTTCAAAGAATAGATTTGCTCCTTTGTCAAAATTGCAGTATAGCATTCATATACGCTATATCCCCTCGATATGGCTTCGTCAGACTTCAAAGGAGTAAGCTCCACACCGCAATGCTCTTTGAAATAAGCTACTACGCTGTCACACACCCATTGCATTTCTTCGTTATAAGCACGCATTCTCTTCAGTTCAATAACTGTGAGTGAAGAGAAGCCTGAACCGCTTATTTGTACTTCTTCAGTCACGGTTAGAAGAGGCTTCAAAAGAATGACTAAATCAGTTAAATAATCGACAGAGGCAAGATCTTTTTCAGATGAATTTGCCAGTTTATAAAGAACATCTACTGTTTCTTTATCATAATATTTTTCGTTAAATCCTCCAAGCTCTTCAACTTCTTCAAATTTAGTTTTTATTTCATTAACTTGAGCACTCAAACCGCTTAAACTATTAAACCCTATTTTATCATCATTTTCAATTATTATCTCAACATTGTTGTCGATAATATATACAATGCGATCATAAAAATCATGAATCGAAGCATTCATATGAAGCAGTGCTTTGTGCTTGGAGCGTAATTCCTCGATGTTGTGATTTTTGTCTTCGTAATATACCGCTCCTATAATCGTTTCGACCGCATATAGATTCTCCTCGGATTTTGTATCGTTTAGAGCACTCTCCAATTCAAAATCATATATCTCGAAGTCTCCAACACAGATAATTTCTTCTATACGGTCTATTGAATTGCCAGTACCGTATAGGATCTTATAACTTGACAAATCGTTCTCTTTGCTTGAATTATTTTGGATTACATGGTCTTTCCAATCGTCAGTGGTTTCGTTTTCTTTGCCTTCATTTCCCTCTGTTTTGCTTGTGATGTTGTCAACTACTATGGTGTTGCCGTGGTCTTCGCCGCCGTTATTTCCGTTATAAAATGCCGATATCACGAATGTGGCAATTAATACAATGGCAAGACCTGCACAGATAGCAACTCTTCTATAGGTGATTGTTTTTCTTTCCTTTCGCACCTCGTTGCTATCCGCCAAAGCAGGTATTCTGTGGCTTATATCGGGCACTTCAAAATTCTTGCAAATTTTCTTGATTTTTCGTTTGATAAACATATCTCATACTCCTTTCTTTAGTTGAAACAATAGGCCTTTATCGTCTCTTCCGTACAATAGACGATTCAGAAGCCAAAAAAACGCCATACTTGTAAAAAAATTCAAAAATTTTAGTTATAATTTTTCTGCTTAAATATTAGCATTTATTTAAGTCCTCTGATTATGTATACACATAAGCTGAGGGCTTATTTCATTTTTGTCATATGAAGTGGGGTGAAAAATATGATTGTAAAAACTATATAATTATAACATTTCTTAAAAGAAAAGCAAAAAAACAAATAATAATAGGAGGTACTCAATGAAAAAGGCAGAATGAAATATAGGCGACACCTGCGTGATGTTTACCAATAAGGCAAAGGGATATACTTCTGAGTTTACGATACAAAACTTTGACGGTAAGTATTACGGTATAAGGCGAGGATCGTATTACCACAGAGTATCGCCCGAAAGAATTTTCCCCACAAGAGAAGATGCACTTGCCTCGTTAAATCCGCAAATAACGGATGATGAAATCAGTCACGCCGACGATTGCGATGAGGCAGCGGACAAGGATATTACGAACGGTATGCAGATTGGAGTGATGTGATATATGACCGCACCGTATTAGATTATAAAACATGATTATGGACAACGAAACGGACGAGAACGAGTCGCCCGTTTTTATTATGTAGGAGAACGCCTATGGACTATGAAATAACAGTATTGCCACCGCTTTCCGAGCTTGTTTTACAAGAGGCGGCAGAGCGTGAAGTATCGGCAGAGGAAATCATAACAGAAGCTATCAAAAACTATATGGAAAAGAGTGAGAATATTGGCTGATGACAAGAAAGGTGTAACAGTAAAAATCGATGCCGACCTTCATGCCGAGGTACGGCAATTTGTTGAGCAAAACGGCATGACAATGGCAGAATTTGTCACCCTTGCCTTGGTTGACGAGTTACACCCCAAAATACAACAGAAGGAGAAGGAAAAAATGGGCAATATGCGAACAATGGCTTTTCAGGTACCGGAAGAAATGTTCCAAAGAATCAAAGGTTATCTGCAACGCAACAACATATCTCAAAAGCAGTTTGTACTCGGTCTTATAGAAGAAGAGCTTGACCGTGAACAGGCAGAAAGAGAGAACATGGGAAGCGAACAAAATGCATTGGAAGAAACAGAGGAAGATGAAATATCCGAGGATGCATTTGCAGAAGATATGGATGAAACCGAAAACACCGGCTTCACGATGGGAGGAATGTAACTAACAGTAAATAGCGGATAGGTCTGTTGACCTATGTCAATAAAGTTTTTCGATATGTTTTCAGGAATAGGTGGTTTCCGTTCGGGTCTTGAAGCTATAGGCGGATTTGAATGTATCGGTCATTGCGAGATAGACAAATACGCAAACCAAGCATACAACGCCATATACCAACCGAAAGGAGAACATTACTATGAAGATGCAAGAACAATCAACCCGTCAACATTGCCGCATATCGACCTTATTTGCGGCGGATTTCCTTGTCAAAGTTTTTCTATTGCCGGCAGACGGCTCGGATTCGAGGATGACACAAGAGGAACTCTCTTCTTTGAAATCGCTCGGATTGCCGCAGTTTGCAGACCTACGCTTTTGCTGCTTGAAAATGTTCCCGGCTTGTTATCGCATGACCAAGGGCGGAGCTTTGCGACCATCCTCAATGCGCTGGATGAATTGGGGTACGATGTCACATGGCAGGTGCTTAACAGCAAGGATTTTGGTGTTCCCCAATCAAGAAATCGTGTGTATATTATCGGATTTTTTAGAGAAAGATGTGCCGGAGAAATACTATCTTACAACGGAACAAACACTACGCCTATTATACAAGTCCTGCCCGGAACTCAAGGGAACAGAGTCTACTCCGACCAAGGAGTAGGCATTACGCTGACAAGCGGTGCAGGTGGTGTAGGTGGAAAAACAGGGCTGTACCTTGAAACTCAGCAAAGCTTCATAGATATGAACGAGGATGCAAAACTGACCGAATACGCTCGCTGTGTTACGGCTCGGCAAGACTCCGGTATAAGCAAAAGAAAGGGAGAGCATTCGGGGGTAATAGAAACATCTCCACCAATTCCGATTCTAACACCCGAAAAGAACGAAGCACGACAGAACGGCAGAAGATATAAAACACCTAATGAGCCAATGTTTACGCTGACAGCACAGGATAGACACGGCATTATATGTGGACATCGAATAAGAAAACTTACTCCTCGTGAATGCTGGCGTTTGCAAGGCTTTAAGGATGAACAATTCAACAGAGCGTTAGAAACAGGACTCTCGGACAGTCGTCTTTATAAAATGGCAGGTAATGCAGTAACCGTTAATGTCATTTCGTATTTAGGCGAATTTATCAAGAAAATCTATATGCGAGGATGTGATATAGCATGATTGTATATGACAAAGCTAACGAACAGAAAATCCACGACTTAAACCAAGAAATTACTCCTTTTTACCTCATAGACGGTGAGGACGGTAAATTTGCACTTTGTGCCATCATAAACCGGATGGATGATGAATACGGGCAAGCGGCTTTCGATGCATACGCCGCCGAGATTGGCGTAGATCCGCGCGATGAACAAGGATATATCATTTACGGCACAGGCTACGATTGGGAAGCGGCATTCAAGGAAGCATTTAAGAATGAACCCAATATTGGCGAGATACAGTACGATAGCGAAAGCTCCGGCTTCTTCTGCTATTGCTCCGATCTTGATATCCTTGCAGATTTCGCAAAACGCTTCAAAGCTCTGTGTGTAGATACGGAAGCGTTTACACCGATAGTGTCGGCAGGTATGCGTGAGGCGGCAAAACAAGAACAACTGCTGTCCACCGTCAGAGGTCAGCTTGCGGCTAACCCGAATGCCACCTTCGATATCATGTCTCCTTGCGGTGATATCCGTATAACTCCGGATATGAGCGAGAAACTCCTTGGTGGAAAAATGCCGACCGTAAAGATAGACGGCGTATATTACGCAGATTACGAATTGCTCGACCAAGGGATAATTCAACGACAAACGGATTTGTTCGATAAAAACCTCATTCGTATGAAAACAGATGAGGCTCCCGAAATCGAACAGACAACAACACAGCTAATGTAACACGGAGGAAACAATGGCAAGAAGAATGATAAGTACGGAAATAGCCCATGAAAATCCCGCTACAGGCGGGTATTTTTATTCTTATCTCAATCTACCGGCCGAAGATTATCAAATACGTGATGCCATGCAGCAAGCACGCATTGTAGGCACAGATAGCGAACATTCAGATATCAGTATTATCGGCAACGCCGTAGGCTTTGATTTAAGCGATATGAGGTTGGATAGCCCCACCATGGATGAATTAAACTTCCTCGCAAAACGCTTGGGAGATATGGACGAAACTGACCTTCGCAAGTACGGTGCTATTGTGAAAACGCATATCCGTAAAGATGATATCGTTACGATGAAAGAACTTATAAACTGCACCTACGGCTTAGATGAGGTTATGTTCGCAAGTAATGTAACCAATGATGAGCAGCTCGGTCAGTTCGTTATAGACAATGAACTGCAAGAAGATATCGCTTCAATTCCCGAATCATCGTTATATCTGCTTGATAAAAGGCTCATTGGGAGAATGCACAGAGAAGCATTAGGCACAGTATACACAGGCAATTTATGTGTCTTTCCGTTGGATTACGCAATCCCCAATGTGTATGACGGTGAACATTTACCCGAAATCGAAGCGTCTTCGTGGTTTGCTTTTCGTCTGCTTGTGGACAAAGCGCCTAAAACAGAAACAGATGATATTAATACCGAATGGATAAGTCTGCCAATGGATAAAAGCGAAGCCAACCGCATTGCTTCTCTACACGGTGAAAGTTGTATTGAAAACTGTGTGTATTACGGCTTTGAGTCATCAGTACCACAAATTGACTCGGAGATGTTCGGTAGTATGCAAGACTTTAATAAGCTTAATCAATTATCTGCGATGATAGCTGAAATGACGCCAACCGAGGAAATAAAATTCAAGGCTGTATTATCTGCAGAAAAGCCGTTAGATGTGGACGGTGTACTCGATATCGCAAGTAACCTTCATCTTTACGAAATGGATACAGTGGTAGACAACGGTGATGACTTTTTCAAAAGGTATCTTGCTCATCATTTGGACGGCAAGTTTGACACCGAATGGCTTGACGCAATAATGGTACGCATAGAAAGCGGCAGGTTACTCGACAGACTCGGTGCTACCATAACAGATTACGGTGTTATATCAGCTCGTGGAGAGCCTTTGTATAAGCTTGTGCCATACGGCAAGATAGGAACAAAGGAACTAGAATCCCAAGCATTGACAGATGAAAAATTAGATGTAATTGAAGTGCTTGACCGTGTTGCTTTGTTTTCCAACGGCAAAATATTGCCGGAAGAAGTACCGGCAGGGCTTTATGCTTACGATATAAGGACAGACGATAACGGTGAATTCTTTCGCACGATAGAAAAAAGTGTCTTGGTAAATCACGGCGGCACAATACTATTGAAAGAGCCGTTAATGTTCGGAGATACAGATTGCATCGTTATGGACGAGGACAGCTCACCGAACTTCCTTGGTTATGACTTAACTCCAAAAGAGTTTATGCAAACCGCCTTCACCCAAACAGATGATGAGGGAGAACAATGTGAAGATTGTCCAGGTCAAGCCTTTGGGAGTATATAACGATGACAATACAAGAATATGAAGATGAAATAATAGAACTAATTAAAGACGCATCAATTATTGACATCCATACTTCACCGGATTTTCAATGCGACCAAACAGATGGATTCCCAACTTCTCTTTGCGTAAATTGGGATAAAGGCAAAGCTTGGCTAACGCTGAATTATCATTTAGTTGACGATGATATGGATATTACACAGTATTTGCAAGGCTGTGCCGAGTTCGGTATCAGAAACTGTGTAGATGCAGAGGACTTCGATAATTTACTCGATATACTCGGAGAAGATGCATATCAAAGCGCTTGTCTACACGAAGATGATAACATTACTATGGAAGGAATATAACTATGGGTGTAAAAACTATTAAAATCAATGAGCTACGCAATTACGAAAACAGAGAAGGTCTTGTGCTGCAAGGCTGTGGTGGTGACCTCACAGAATGGGTAGACGGTATCAACGATCTGCTTACAGATGATGGGATATTGCTCGCCGGCACTAAGTTCAAAGAAGATGACTGTGCATATTTCAAAAACGGAGAGCTTGGGTGTTTGCTGTTTGAATTCAACGATGATGTAAAACTTGATGTTGGCAAGCTCGCAATGTGGCGTTTAAATACACATTCTGAATTTGGCGGCACTTGGCTGTCTGACTATGTTGAACACGAACTCGGCGGCTTCCATCCTGTAGAGCAAACTAAAAGCAAGCCAGACTGTCCATTAATTGGCGAAAACGGCAATATCTTCAACCTTATGGGTATTGCCTCAAGGACACTTCGTGAAAACGATATGGCAGACGAAGCAAAAGAAATGTGTGACCGTATTCGTGAATCCGGCAGTTATGATGAAGCCCTGTGTATCATAGGTGAATATGTCAATATAACCTCCGTTGGCGAAGATGAAGGTGAGGAATATGACGATTACGATGAGGATGAAGAAATAAATATGAGTTAAGAAAGAAAAGAATATGAAGGTACGAATAACCCTTGAAATGGATATTGACATAGACAAAGAGGAATATCCCGATCTAACCGAAAATCAAGTGCTAAACAATATAACAGTTTACAATGATGATGTTGTAGACGGATTCGAGTTAACCACAGATATATACGGATATGACAATACCAATGATTTCTTCCTGTTCAATGGGAAAATAATATCTAAAGAAATAATGCCTGTTCTTTCAGAGGAGGTAAATGAAATTGAAGAAAGGATGGATATAGTATTATGACCGAATTAATATGGCTTCTTGTTGGCCTTCTCATAGGCGGCTGTCTCGGTGTCGGTGCCCTTTGCTGTATGCAAATAAACCGCATCGGACACTATGAGCAGGAAATAACACGACTCAAAAACGAACTCAAACTATCAGAACTCCGTAACAATCAGAGTTAAAACCAAAGGCAGTATCAATCGTCCATAGGTGACGAGAGATACCGTCTTTTTTATTTAGGCATAAGAAACGATTCAGAACATGCCTAAAACAAAATAATTTCGGTTCTTTTCGGCTTGTACTCATTGCAAGGCAGATGCCTTGCTGCTTCGTCCGCACCAAAAATCACTCAAAATTCTATCGTTTCGGTCGAAGAGTTTTTACTGATAAAATCAAAGTCGGGCGAGGCAAAACCGCAGTCAATCCTTTTATATTTTAACGAAGTTCGGCAAAGCTTTTATCAATAAAAATCGTGTTAAGAATCGTTACTTATGCCTATGGGCGATTGATACCTTGCGAAAGTGAGGTGATACCCATAAAATCCCCTGTATCAAGAGTAGGCAATAAAAGTGCCATTCTCCATATTCTATACGCTCTGTTTCCGCTAAACTACAGCAGATTTGTCGATGTATTTGGTGGTAGCGGTAGCGTATTGCTTGGTAAACCGGAAGTCAGTCCCTTTGAGGTGTATAACGATTTTGACCACAACCTCGTCAATCTTTTTCGCTGTATGAAGGAACGGACGATGGCTGTAATTCGAGAGCTTGGCTTTTGTTACCTTAACTCTCGTGATGATTTCATAGCCATAAAAAAGTTCTTTGAGCATGAAACATTTACTGACGAGTATCTGTCGGAGGAATTGAAACTGACGGAAATCATATTGCCACCACTTGAAGCCTCAGAACTGTCAGAGCTGAGAAAAAGGATAACAAAAGATTATGATGTCCGCAGAGCAGCTATGTTTATGAAGCTCTTAAGAAACAGTTATTCAAGCGGTTGCAAATCCTTCTCCTCGCAGCCATTTGATATCCGAAGGCTCTTCGGAATGATAATGGAACTTGAAGATAGGATGGCAAATGTAGTGATTGAAAACCAAGACTTCGAGTCCCTTATAAAGCACTATGACCGTCCCGATACCTTTTTTTACGCAGATCCCCCATATTTGTCAACCGAAGATATGTATGCGGTGGGCTTCGGATGGGATGACCATGTACGGCTAAGAGATACCCTAAAAAGTATCAAAGGTAAATTTTTGTTGTCATATAACGATTGCCCCGAAATCCGAGAACTCTACGATGGCTTTGCCATATTCGACTTCAGCCGTACCCATTCAATGGCACAACGCTACGAAGCCGGTAAAGAGTTTAAGGAACTGCTCATCGGCAACTATGACCTATTTGAAAGAGAACGAAACAGACCGAAACAACTATCGCTGTTAAGTATATACGGCGAAGAAAACTACGACTACGAGAAAATATTGAAGGAGTGTATTATATGCAAGATAAAGAAATGAGTATGGATATTGTTATGCTCGCCGTGCCGGTCGATTTACTTGAAGAAGCAGGTATAACAGACGGCTGTCCTATGCAGATGTTTGCAGAGAAAGGCAAACTTGTCATCGAAAAGGTCGATGACATAAGTGATGTAGTATGTAACGGCGACTGTGAGTGCTGTCCTGTAAGCACGACTGATTGCGATTGTGACTGCGATAACTGCCCTTGCCGCAACAAATGCGAAGAAAGCGAGGCAGAGCAAATATGAGAAAAATGTACCGTGTGCTCGGAAAAAGAGGACGCGTAACGATTCCGTTTGAGATTAGGGAGCGTGTCGGATTCGGATATAACGATGTGCTGTCGTTTACAGAAGCGAGTGACGGCAGAACGGTAATTGTCAGAAGGGAGAAAATCTGTGATGACTGCATTGATATAGAAACCATACCAATAAAGGATGACAAAGTAACTCTTTTTGATTTTCTTAACAGCCTCTCTCCGGCACAACAAAAAGCAGCCCTTATTCACCTTACGGTAAATTGGGCTGAAAGCCAAGGCAAATGGAGAAATTTATATGAGTGAACACGAGGATCTGTATCCTTACTCGCAAGGAGAGGCTGTACGCTTAAGCGAGCTTGCGTTATGGCGTGAAAGCTATAAAGCAAATTGCGATTGTGCAAGAGCCATAGAAAGAGCGATTAGGGACAACTACCAAGACAATAGGCTACACGCTTGTATGCAGCCTCTAATTAAAGAATACGGCTTTAACCGTGTAAATTGGGTGCTTGCAAATACAGTTTGCCAAAATCCGAATGACGGCAGGTTCTCCGAAAGCAACCGCTTATGGGCGAGAAGTTTTCACATCGCATCAGACGAACCGAATTGGCAGTTTTCGGTTAGCTCACATCCTGGACTTGTTAATATCGCCATAGATGAAGCAAGGCGAATATGGAAAAGCCTCGGATTGTTTGACGGCAGCCATTGCATATCCGAAAAAGACGGACAAATTGATTACAGAGGCAAAGTGGTAGTGATAGATCCGAACATCTTCAAAGATGAATACAAAACTCCCGACCATCAACTCTTCCTTGCCGAAAGCGGATTCGGCTGTTCGCCTAATTCTCGTGGACGAAAGGTTTACGGTACATTCCTCAAGGACGGTATTGAAACCTACTATACACGAAGCGAAATCCTCGGCATACTCAAGGACGAATACTTGCCCGAATGGGCAAGAGATATCCTCACAGAACCTACTCCTCACGATGAAGGTGAGGATGAAGGCAAAGGTATGACGATGACCTGAATATAACAAATACAAACAGAGAAAGGAATGATGATAAATATGATTTGAATGCTGCTCAGTTAACACCAAATACCTAAAAGGAGAAAGATAAAATGGCAACCAAAAAAACAACGCAGAAGAAAAACACACAAAGTCAAAGTGTTCCGTCCATCAAAGCAAGGATAGATAACTTGGTTGAATACGAAAACAGCCATGTAAAAGCCTTTGCAAGCATTACCGTCGGCGGCCATTTTGCAATCCACGGCTTTATGGTTTGCGAATCCGATGAGGGTAAGCTGTCAGTTTTGTGTCCTGCTACAAAAAGCCAAAAGGACGGTAAGTATTACGATAACGCACATCCAATCTCGGCAGCCGCAAGGACGGCAATGAACGATGCGATAATTGAAGCCTATGAGCAAGAGATAGACCTCGAAGAAGGCGAAGATGAAGGCGTATCTCAAACTATGTAATTTTACAGAATGGAGAATTTACAATGACCGTATGTTTTAAGAAAACGATGGCGGCGATATTTGCCGTAGTGTTGTTATGCTCTGCTATGTCCGTATTTGCTTCGGCGACAGAAACGACCGATGCAGTGACAGCAGAAGCATCTGAGGTATCAACGATTAACGTTGACGAAAGCGAAGGATCTGCGGTAGCCGAAACAACATCCGCAGAAGAAAATTCTGTACCCGACACACTCAAAGAAAGCAACAATACAAATGTGGGCTTTTGGATTGGTCTTGGTGCAGTAGCACTCGGTAGTCTTGTCGCACTTGTTTTTGTAATAATTAAAAAGAAGAACGAGGATGAATAATGAAAAAAGTGTATATCTGCTCACCGCTTCGTGGAAATGTTAACGAAAACCTACAGAAAGCGATTAGATATGCAGAATATGCACTCAAATGCGGTACAGCTCCGGTTGTGCCTCATTTTTATGCCTTATGCTTAAATGACGGAGTTCCCGAACAAAGAGAACTCGGTATGAGAGCAGGGCGAAGCCTTCTGTGGTTTTGCGATGAAATGTGGGTTTTCGGAGATATCATCACAGAGGGGATGAACTCCGAGATAAGCTTCTGCAAAAACCTCAATATCAAAACCCGAAAGATTCGGGATAGCGAAATACGAAAAGTATTAGGAGGATAATGCTTTGAAAAATAAAAAAACGATCCGTATCTTTTTATGTGCAGCCGTTTGTGTGCTGCTTTTTTCAATATCCGCAATACCTGCCTTTGCTGCGGGTGACGTAGCAAGTGCTATCCAAAACACTTGGACATCGGCAAAGACGCAGGTACAGGCGGTAGTAAACAATGTTGTGTTTCCCGTTGTAGATATGGTGCTTGCCATTATGTTCTTTATTAAACTCGGAACGGCATACTTCGATTACAGAAAACACGGACAGTTTGAATTTACAGCCCCGTGTATTCTGTTTGCCTGCTTAATCTTTACACTCACAGCACCGCTGTATATTTGGACAATCATATAATGCAGGGATTAAGACAATATAGCTTATACGGCAGTTGCGACTGCCGTATAAGCCTGGCAATCGGAGGTGAAACCCTATGTTCGACTGGTTAGGCGATATTATAGATGGCATCGGAGATGCCATAGGCTCGGCTTTTGAGTTCTTGGGAACGCAGATATCCAATACGATTTGGGATATTATGATGAAATGGATGTATGAAAGCGTCTTCAATGCCGTTGCAAATTTCTTCACAATGATGGGAGATATGGGTGCAGGTATTTTTGACCTTGCATGGGTGCAAGCCACCGTCAAGCTCTTTACGCTGTTCGGATGGTCGCTGTTTGTAGCAGGGCTTGTAGTTGCTATTTTTGATGTAGCAATTGAATACCAACATGGCAGAGCAGATATTAAGACTACATCCATCAACATTCTCAAGGGATTTTTTGCTTGCTCCTTGATAGGAGTCGTCCCTGTAGAACTGTACAAGTTTTGCATTACCTTACAAAATACCTTCTCTCACGAGCTTACCGGAATAATGGTCGGCGGTGCATCTCTTGACCTTTCAGGACAAAGCACAAGCGTCTTGGTTGGCAGCTTTGCGGTAACTGCAAGCTTGTTCAATATTTTAGCGCTAATTGCTTTTGCATATTGTGTAATTAAAATATTCTTCCAAAATATAAAGCGTGGAGGAATTTTGCTTGTACAAATTGCAGTTGGCTCTTTGTATATGTTTTCCGTTCCGAGAGGATATACTGACGGATTTAATCAATGGTGCAAGCAAGTCATTGCACTATGCCTTACGGCGTTCATGCAGACAACGCTCTTATTCTTGGGGCTTCTGACTTTTCCCGAAAGCATGTTGCTTGGACTTGGCATTATGCTTGCCGCAAATGAAGTTCCTCGTATTGCACAGCAATTCGGACTTGACAGCTCAGTTCGTGTCAATATGATGTCGGTCGTACACGCAACAACTACGGCTGTTAACCTTACTCGCTCATTGACGAGAGCAAAATAAAGGAGTTATGGAATGACAGAGAACAAAGAGTTTGAGCGTGATGACTTGCGTATTGACAACGATATGCAGCTTGATTGTGATATTGGTGAAGAAATCACTTGCTATATCGAAACATGGTGCGATGCAGCCCATAAGTTTGGTATTGATTTGTCGGATGGCGATGACACTTGGATAAATATGTACGGCAAATATAACCCATACGAAGATAGCTTGCGTATAGAGTGTGAAATTTGCCGCGATGATGCCAAAACAAAAAGTTTTGATTACACCGTAACACCAAGCGAAGCAATGCTCATCAAGGCCTTGATAGCAGAGAGAATAATGCAACTTTACGGACAAACACCGATAGAGTTCTGCGAAAGCGCAAGGCAACAAGATGATATACAAGAAGCATCGGAAGACAAAACCGTCACTATTGGAGGAATGTAAATGATTCAATATCTTTATCCGCAAAATCTAAAAGCCACCGCCAACTTGTGGCTGTGGGGACTTCGTGATTTTGCAATTATCGGGATAGCCGCCTTGCTGTCAATAGTATGTCTTGTGCAGTTTGGCATATTTATCCCTGCAGCTGTAACTTTGTGCTACGGCTTTATGACAATCCGAATGGATGACACTACCGTTATGGATTATATAAAATACGCTACACGGTATTTTATATCTACACAGCAATACTTTGAATGGAGGTGATAATCTATGGCAAATAAGCTTAAAAAGCAGAAAAAGAGAAAAAAGTCTGTGCAAAACCTGTGCGGAATAAAAACCTTTACCAAATACGGACTCGCCACGAACAAAGGCGAGCTTTTATTTTTTCTTGTGTCACCCACCAACATCTCGGTATTGTCAAGTGTTAATATAGAGGTCAAGGTTCGGCATCTTATGATGGTAATGTCGGCTCTGCCCGATATAGAAATTACCTGTACAGACTCGTCTGAATGCTTTGACGAGAACAAAGCGTACCTGCAAAGCAGACTTGAAGTCGAAGAAAACACCAAGGTGCGAAAAATGCTTAAAAAGGACATTGAGTTCCTTGACAGTATACAAGTGGAGATGGCCACGGCAAGGCAGTTCATGTTTGTATCAAGGTGTAAAGCCCTAAAGCCGGAGCAGGTATTTCAACACGCCAACCGTGTGGAGAAGATAATCTCCGAACAGGGATTCGAGGTGCGTAGGATGAAAAAAGCTGATATAAAGCGTATCCTCGCAATATACTTTGATGCAAGCCTTAACGGTGATGCCATGCCCGACTATGACGGCGAACAGTTCTATGAGGTGGCAGATGAAGAAGCTGAGGAATAAATATATTGTTCTCGCTTTTCTGCTGTCGGCGCTGTGTATCTTTTGCATAGCGATGGCGTGGATAGAATATGCAAATACCAATGGTGAAACCTACGCAATAGAAAAACTTGTACTGAAGTACGGTTGCAGAATTAATTAAAAACACACTCTGTCATTTTGTGAAAAGCAAGACGGCTGTTTTTTTATGCCGTCATTGCCTTTCACATCACGACAGAAGAAGGAGAAACAATGGCAAAACGACAAAAAGCATTAACACCGGCACAAGTCGAAGAAGCACAAACCAAGGACTTCTTCGATATGATACTGCCCGGCACAATCAAGTTTTTCACCGATTATTACATTGTCGGTGACAGTTACCGAAGTGCTTGGGTAATACGAGAATACCCTCCGTCCACAGAGGAACAAGCAATAATGTCTCAGCTTGCTGACAGAAACGGCGTAACATTAAGGCTTTACTCACGATTGGTTGAAAGCTTAGAGCAAAGAAAAATAATCCAAAACGCCACCCGAAAGAACAAGCTAAAAAGCGGCGGCAACGACATGAACGACACCATTGAGGCCGAAGGAAACTTGCAAGATGTTATCGAACTGCTTGCAAACCTTCGTAAAAACCGAGAACCGCTTCTGCATTGCGTAGTATATATTGAACTCAAGGCAAAGAGCAAGGATGCCTTAAAGGAACTGCAAAGTGAGATATCAATGGAACTGACACGCTCCAAAATGTCGGTTGACCGTCTCTCGCTTCGTCAGAAGGAAGGCTTCATCTCATCGTCGCCGTTCGGCTACAATGTTTTTGGCACTCAGTATGAACGAGTTTTGCCTGCAAGCTCTGTGGCGAACTTTTATCCGTTTAATTTTTCCGGTAAGACAGATCCCCACGGTCTGTATATCGGGCGTGATAAGTACGGTACGAATATCCTTACGGATTTTGATCGCAGAGCAGAAGATAAGACAACTTCAAATATCCTCATTCTCGGTAATAGCGGTCAGGGCAAGAGCTTCCTTTTGAAATTGCTTCTCATAAACCTGCGAGAATCCGGTAAAAGGATAATCTGTCTGGACCCCGAAAGCGAATATCGTGAACTATGCGATGAACTCGGCGGTTGTTATATAGACTTTATGTCCGGCGAGTATACCATCAACCCTCTTGAGCCAAAGGTATGGGCTGACGGATCGGACGATATTGACGAGAATACTCCCGAAGCCTTTAAGAAGGTAACAAGGCTCAGTCAGCATATAGCATTCTTAAAAGACTTTTTCAGAAGCTATAAGGATTTTTCCGATGTGCAAATCGATACCATTGAGATATTACTATCAAAGCTGTACGTTCGATTCGGTATCACCGACTACACAGATTACAGCCGATTGACAGCAAAAGATTATCCCATTATGCAAGACTTTTACAAGCTGTGCGAAGAAGAATATATGACCTACGATACACAACGCAGATACCTCTATACAGAGCAGACGCTCCAAGAGGTATGTCTCGGCATCCATTCCATGTGCGTAGGCAGCGAGTCTGTATACTTTAACGGTCACAGTAACATTACCGATGATGCCTTTGTTGTATTCGGTGTAAAAGGGCTTATGGATACAAACAAGCGACTCAAGGACGCAATGCTCTTCAACATCCTGTCGTATATGTCAAACCAACTTTTAGGTGTAGGCAATACGGCGGCATCTATTGACGAGCTGTATCTGTTTTTAACTAACCTTACCGCCATTGAATATATCCGTAACGCTTCTAAACGAGTACGAAAAAAGGAGTCTGCGGTTATATTGGCATCGCAGAACATAGAGGACTTCTTAATTCCCTCGATAAGAGAGATGACAAAGCCTCTGTTTTCTATACCAACGCATCAATTCCTATTTAACGCAGGGCAGATAAATCCCAAGGAATATATGGACGCTCTGCAGGTTGAACCAAGCGAATTTGAACTTATAAAGTACCCCGAAAGAGGTACTTGCTTGTACAGGTGCGGTAACGAAAGATATCTCTTGCAGGTTATTGCACCAGAATATAAATCATTAATATTTGGAAAGGCCGGTGGACGATAATGAAAAAACTATTTTGTATTTTATTAACCCTTATTCTCTGTGTGAGCGCATTGGCTTCGTGCAAGGACAGAACTAAAGACGATGAAAAAACCGTTTACGAAGAACGCAATGTCAAGAGATGTATGATAAACCTTGACGATGCGGAAATGCCAATATTTCTCACCGCAGAAAACCATCCCGATTTTGAAGGTAAGAAAGACTTAATAAATGCTGCCTATGTAATGAGCAACAACAAAGGCGGCATAGTTAAAGTAAACACCTGTGCTAACTACGGAAACACTTATTCAGGAACCTATGAAGTATCGGGAGAACACCTTGAAGATGCAACATTCTGCTTTGAACTCAAAGAGCAGATAAGACAACCTATAGCTTGTAGTGTTAACTACTATGACCATATATTACAAGGGTCAGCTCTCAACTGTGACTACATCTTGGTGACCTATGGTGAGAGTGTAGAAATGAAAGGTGTTACAAGTGACTTTGAAATCTTTGTATATGTATTTTCAGACGATTGCCCCTTACAGTTCGATGAGTCTATTATTACCGTATCAGGCAACCTTGCCGAAAGCGGAAATATAAATCTCGAATGGAAAGAAACAAAATTCACTCTCATATCGGATATTCCCATAGCAGCTTGCAAAGCCGTTGCTGAAGTGTCAAATCGTTCCGAGCAATACGCAGCAGAAGCCGATGCAGAAGGCACAGAGTTTGAAATAAGCGTTTCTGACGGCAAGCCTGTAATCAAGGTAGTCAAATAATGGGTGCAACAGTAGCGGCAGCTCTCAAAAAAATAGCGGTTGCCTTACTGACTAACCGCAAAGGGCTGAAAATTGTTGGCGGTATCGTTCTCGGCATTATTATCATTATCATCATGCCGATAATTGCACTCGAAGGCATATTCAGTGGTGATATGGATTTGGATACAGAAAAACTCCAAGAGATGCTCAAAGAACACCAACAGAATGCCACGGCGGTATGGGAAGAAGTAGAAACAACGATGACCGATGACGGATACACAACCTTGCGTATCAAAGAAGCAGAGGTGCTGTTTGAGTTTGCTTTGTTCAACAGATACGGCGAAGAAAACTTTGCCGACAGGCTTGTCGGTTGCTTTACGGCAGAACAGACAGACGATGAACTCGTCTCTGCTGTGAACGCCGAATTCGGTACAGACATCGCCGTCAACGAGTTTTCAGATATCATGATGAGTATACGTGCAAATTATATAGAATGGGGCGACTATAGTGATCCAACAACTAAAAACAACCTCGACTTGGCAAAATGGGCAATCTATGCTTACGAAAGCGGATGGGGGTATGTATGGGGAACATTTGGTGATGTGCTTGACGAAGAACTGTTCGAGTATAAGAAAGAGCAGTATCCCGATATGGTCGGTGAGAAAGCCGAGTTCATAGAAAGCCATTGGCTTGGCGGCAGAACTTCGGATTGCAACGGTCTCATAAAAGGATACGGTTGGTTTGATCCCGAAAGCGGTAAAATCATATATGCTTCAAACGGTATGCCGGACATCGGTGCAAATGTTATGTTTGAAAACGCAACCGAAAAAGGCGAGATAGAAACTATCCCCGATATTCCCGGTCTTGCCGTATGGCACGAAGGCCACATCGGTATCTATGTAGGGAACGGCGAAGTCATTCATGCGTACAACACGGAAAGAGGCGTTATAAAGACACCTCTTGGCGATAACACTTGGACGCATTGGGCGAAGATACCGTATATCAGCTATATAGACGAAAGTGAAATAAGCGAAGAAAGTGAAACGATTAATGAAAGCGAGGTGAGTCAATGAAAGTAATTGACTTTATATCCCTAATGAGAAACGAGTTTGATTGCGAATATGATGACATTATTCTGCAATGGCTTGAACTCAATGCATCGTTGGGAAAAGGTAGTGAAAGAGAGCTTGAAGCCGAGCTAGACGATACTGCAAGGGCGTTGTGTTATGTCAAAAACAATTTTGACAAACAAACCTTGAAAACAACTCTGACATATCCGACACTTGCAAACGAAGTAATAAGCTGTGCGGTGCTGTTCCGAGCAAATCAGCCGCTTGAGGTTGTAAAAGGCTATGCCGAAAGAGGCAGAATCGAATGCGGATATATCCCCAAAACCTTTGATGAAAAAGGTACGCTCTCCCTTGTTCATTGTGCAGGTACGGATAGCTCCGTATTTTTGTGCCATGGATTTTCCATAGATGAGATGAAGGATAAGATTGAGCAGGTATTCGACAAATCAAAAGAAGTAGGCGTTACAGCCGGAATAATTCTCGATGTAGAGTCGCTGACCGATTCTCGCATATACCCATTCGGACGAGATGTCATCGGCACATATATGCTGAATATGTTTAACATGGATAAGGAATGCTCTGCATTTGGTTGCCTTGTACAATGCCTGCCTAATGTTGGGATAGTAACCGCAGATATGCATCCGTCTTTATTGTCGGTTGAAACCGAAGAAAGCCCTTGTGATGATGAATTGCAAGGGCTTTTTGTGCAAATGTGAAAGGAGAAAGCACGATGAATATAAACGCAAAACTTATACGAAAGCAACCCTCAGTAAAAACCGACTATTGCATCGTTGAAGATATCATAGAACTGAACGAGTCAGAATATGCCTCGCTGTACCAAAACCTGCTTGCAGACAGAGATTATATAACAGAACGCATAGGCTTGATGAAACATGACAGTAAGACCGACACAGAGCATTGCATCCTAATACTCGGTGTCGGTCAGGCAGATGGTATACTCGTTCAATCCAATGGTTGTGACTCTCCGATATATAGTGCCTTTATATCGCAAGCACGTGCGATAGTAAAAAGTCACATTAAGCAGCTTGCCGACTACTGCATATCCGAAGGAACGATGCATTCCGAAAACGGACGATGGTCAAATTCTTATGAGGAATTGTATAACCATTTCGGTGCGAATATTTCCGATACCAACGGTAACGGTCGTCTGCTCAAGGAAGAACTGCAACGCAGAGCTGAAGTTGCCGAACTCATAATGACAGAGGACTGCATCGAGATAGCATATCACCTCGAATACTGTGAGAACTGTCAAGAGGGTGGCATTGAAGGTACGACAGACTTAATGTCGCTTGTAGGATGCAACATCTATGACGAACACGAAAAAAGCAGCGAGGATGAAGTTCCGAACGCAGTCCAAACGATGTAAGGAGAACGCAAATATGAAAAATGCAACTATCACAGTTTCATACGATGAAGAAAAACTGAATGCATTAAGGCTGTATCTGAAACAGCGTGACTCTCAACCGGAGAGTGAATTGGAACGAGCACTTGAAGCTCTCTACAACAAAACGGTCCCGATAGGTGTAAGAGAGTTTATCGATATGCGTTCCGGCGTATCACAGACCGTATCAAAGCCGAAAAAGCCAAAACCGTTTCCTCCTTCTGCTGTCGGCGTTGCTGTCGAATAACAGGAGGGTAAAAACTGATGAGTAAACAGCAAACAGGTGAATTTGCCGTATACCATATTCACGAAAACGGTAATGACTCACTATTCCGCAGTGATATTTTTGTAAACACCTTAATGGCAGCAAACCGATATCGCCTATATAAGAACGGTGAGTTGACAGACCACTCTGCAACTTTCGCAGATGCCATTATAGGTGCAGAGAAAATATCTCTGAAAAAATATTCTGCAGCTTGTGATGGTACTGATTATGACCAACGCCTGTCAGCAATATATGAATTCGATATTGATAGCGGCGTGATAAGCATCTGCGATGTAAGCGATCACTCATGGAAAACTTATTCGCTCAATAGCTTTTCCAAAGCTGCCGAGAAAGCCTACGAACAATCCGATGCATCTTACGAAAGGCGGTGCGAGATTTTCTACGGAGATATTCTCGGCAAAGAAATAGACCTAAGTGCCGGCACGGAAACCCCCACAGAAGATGACGGTGAAAGCGAAGCACCGACAATGCGGATGTGAGTGCATGTTTGCCGCCGTATACGCTTTTTTGCAGATGGCGAGGCAAGGGTGCCACAGAGTATTATTGAGCCAATTTGAACGATTTTCGAGCGAGGCTTGTGTAAGATAGTACGCATACAGCACACGGTCGAAAATCAAGCAGGTGAAAGAGTCGGGGTTGTAAAGCATCCCCGACTCTTCTCACAGCAGACGGCAACGCCGACTGCGTGGGAGTTTTCAGCCCCTTTTCGTTTTTTTGCGGATAGGGGTTGTAAAACCGCCTGATGGACTGCAATAGGAGTCATAACTGTACGAAACCGCCTACCGTCAGCCAAAAGCACAGGTGTCGTAGTAGGTGTTACAACATGAAAAAGAGAGGAGGACACCGCTATCGAAAACAAGAAGAAGTTTGCCCTGTGGGTGACACCCGAAACCATGAGTAGCGTAGATAAACTATACCGTGAGGATGACTGCCGCAGTAAATCCGAATTCATAGAAAAGGCAATCCGCTTCTACTGCGGATACCTCACAGCCGAGGAACAGGACAGCTACCTGCCGAGCGTGGTGACCTCCACACTCAAAAGCATCATAGCCGAGAGCGATAACCGACAGAATAGAATGCTGTTTAAGCTGGCGGTGGAGATAGCAATGCTCCAAAACATTATAGCCTCCGAGCAAGAAATTGACATTCTATCGTTGGAACGCTTGCGTGGTGAGTGTGTAAAAGAAGTGAAACGACTGAACGGTACTTTTCGTTTTGAGGATGCCGTCAACTGGCAGAATGGATAAGCTATGGCAAAGCTTATAACGAAATTCAAATTCCTTAAGCCTAATACTCGGCAAAGTGTTGGTGGCTACGCAAAGTATATTGCAACTCGTGAAGGTGTCGAAAAGATAGACGAGTCCTTCAAGTTAGAACTTGCATCACAAAAGCAACAGCAATTGATAGCACGAATACTAAAGGATTTTCCCGACAGTAAAACAATGCTTGAATATGAGGATTACAAGTCAACTCCGAATAAAGGCAATGCCTCAGAGTTTATCACTCGTGCATTAGAGGATAATGCTTACGAGGTTATGAGAACAAAAACCTATGCAGACTATATCGCTACTCGACCGAGAGCCGAGCGATTCGGAACACACGGACTCTTCACAGATGACGGTGTCGCAGTCAAGCTCGGTGAGGTGTCGGAGGACCTCAATCATTACGGTGGCAATGTGTGGACGGTTATCATTTCATTACGCCGAGAAGATGCGGAACGGCTTGGCTTCAACACAGGTGAACGCTGGCGAGATATGTTACGCACTCAGACGGAAGCTCTGTCAAAGAATTTCAAAATACCGTTAAAGAATCTCAAATGGTACGGTGCATTCCATAACGAGTCGCATCATCCTCATATACACTTGATGGTCTATGCTGACGAAGGAGTCACGCCATATCTTTCAAAGCAAGGCGTGAACAATTTACGCTCGGCTTTTGCAAAGGATATATTTGCACAAGATCTTTTGTGTGTGTATGAAAAGCAGACCGAACATCGTGACAGCTTGCGAATGCACAGCCGTGAATTGATTGAGCAAATCGTTGAGAAAATCAATAGCGGCACCTACGACAATCCAAAGCTCGAAGCTATGCTGACAGAGCTTGCAGATCGTCTGTCAAAGACCTCAGGCAAAAAACAGTACGGCTATCTCAAAGCTGATGTGAAGGCTATCGTCAACAATATTGTGTCAGCGCTTGCAGCCGATGATCGCATCGCCACCCTCTATGAGTTATGGTACGAACAAAAGGAAGAAGTCATACGCACTTATACCGAGGAATTGCCACAGCGTATTCCGCTTGTTGATAATCCCGAATTCAAATCCATAAAGAACGCTGTCATAAGTGAAGCTATGAATATAGTCCTCAACCGCTTGGCTGACGATGAAACAAAACCGATATACGATGCAGATGATACAGAGCCGGATGACGGCGATGATTATGGTGAATACACATACGCTGATGATGAGTCGGCAATGTGGGAGTATTATCAGACAGCAAAGATACAGCTTGACCGTAACGGTGATGGATACAATCCAAGCGAAGCAGTACGAAATTTAATACAGTCTGCAAAGCTGGGTTGCGGTGTGGCAAAATACCGTCTCGGAAAGTTGTTCCTTGACGGTGAAGATGTAGAAAAAGATGTGGATTATGCTTTACGATGGCTTGAAGAGTCAGCAGACGAAGAAAATCCTTATGCAGAATATCTGCTCGGTAAGCTGTACCTAAAAGGTGAAGATGTTGAACAAGACTTGCCTCGTGCGGAAGATTTACTGAAGCACTCGTCTGAGAAAAATAATCGTTATGCAAAATACACGCTCGGCAAAGCTATGCTTGATGGAACTTTGCCAATTGACATCGATGAGGTAATTGAACTACTGACTCAATCTGCGATCTGTGGATTCGCTCCTGCACAGTATCTTTTTGGGAAACTGCTGTATCAAGGCGAACTTGTTCCGCAAGATTTAGAAAGTGCAGTTAGATATTTAGAGATGGCAGCCGGAGAAGATATACCCAACGCCGCGTATTTACTTGGTAAGATACTACTGACGGAAGAAACTGTAAAGGATATCCTTCGTGCGATAAAGAATTTGGAAATAGCAGCCGAGAGTGGTAACGCTCACGCAGAATATCTGCTCGGCAAGTTGTATCTCTTCGGCAAAGAGATACAGCAAGATTATGACAAAGCGTTAGAATATCTAACAGCATCGGCAGACCATGGGAATCAATATGCAAAGCAACTGCTTAACAGCTTGAAAAACAACAGAAATCCATTCGCTGCTATGGGCATTATACGGCTACTGAACCACATCAGCAGAATAATCCAAAACCACTTGGAAGATGAACAAAAGGATAAGGCCGGTGCCATTGACAGAAAGCTCAGACGGAAAATTGATGAAAAGAAACAAGCCCACGGTCTCAAACAATGATAACCGTGGGCTTGCTTGTCGGAATTTTACAGGAACATTGCCATATAGAGAGGTAGATGCCAAACACCGTCCTTCTCCATAACATCTTTTGGATACAGAATATACGGTGTTCCGATTTTTGATGAAAACTTTTTGCGGAATTTATCAAGAGAGGAATGCTTTCGATAATTTGCAGATTTTACCTCAATGGGACAAACCTTTTTCTTCTGCGTGATAAGGAAATCAATTTCCATGTGATTCTCTCTGACCAAGTTATCGTTGCGAGAATAGAAATACAGCTTGTGTCCATTGTAGCGAAGCATCTGCGCTACTGCATTTTCCATAATCATCCCTTCGTTGATATCCAATTTATCAAATAGAATCGCACGGTACAGCTCGTTGTCGGTGAACGGAGTATCCATAAAAGTATGCGTAACGAGTAGACCGGTATCTGCCATATAGCATTTTTGTGTTCTATCATCCTCGCTTAGTGCCAATCCCACATTCGGATCGGTAGCATTAAAGCAGGTATTTACTACCATGGCTTCATTTAGCCAAATAAAAGAATCTTCATAAGTTCTGAAACGGGCATTTTTGTCAACGGAGGAAAGCGTGTATTTTTTTTCTTTTTTGGAAAGCTGTCCGGGAATACCGTCAAATACAGCATAGACCTTTTCCTCATATCCGGAAGCAAACTTGGAAACATCGTCTCTGTAAAGACGGAGAATGCGACGCTTTGCTTCATCCGCAGCTTCAAAATCTTTGCCGTTTCGATAGGCAAGAATCGCTTGCGGCATACCGCCTACAAGCAGATATTGCCGAAAGTCATTCATAATCTTGCGGTGAAGTGTTTGCCCAAGTGGAATCTTTTCCTCAAAACAACGGCGAATAAGCGGCACTGTCGCTTCGTCTCCCATAGCCCACAGGAACTCCTCAAAGTCCATGGGGAACATCTCAATATGCTCCTCCTCTGAGGGGATGATAATATTTTCGGTGTTCTTTTTCAAACGAATCAATGAGCCGGTTTCGAGATAGTCGAAGCGACCGTCTGCTACCAAATACTTGATAAGCTGTCTGGCCATCGGAAACTGCTGAACCTCGTCAAATACGATTAACGACTCTCGTTTATATAGCAATGTTGAGTAAAAAGCCGATAGCTTGGCAAAGAACAAATCAAGATCATAACTTTCATTGATAAACAGGTCTAAAATATCCTTCGGTGCATTACCGAAGTCAATGATGATATGACTTTTATATTCTTGCTCAGCAAAGGCTTTGGTTATATAGCTCTTACCGACACGGCGAGCACCGTCAATCAAAAGAGCAGTTTGCCCATTGCTTTTTCGTTTCCATTCATGCAGCCGATCGTAAATCTTTCGTTTCAGCATATTTAATCCTCCTGTAAGTATTAGTTTATGCCTTAATGTCATGATTATACCACGAAAGTCACGAAAAAGCAAGTAGCAAAACAACATATAAGCACGAAAAAGCAAGTTTGCAAAAAATGCTAACGCACAAAAAAGCAGAAAGGAGAATCTATGTCCCAATATATTCATTTTACAGAAGAACAGAGAGAACAGGCAAGGCGATGTGACCTTGCCTCTTTTCTTCGTTCTCAAGGTGAGAGTCTTAAACGCTCCGGCAAGGAATTTGAATGGAAAGACGGCTCTCAAAAGGTTACGATACGAGGCAATCTTTGGTTTCATCAATACGAAAGAGTTGGCGGTGATGCCGTTGACTTTGTCAAAAGGTTTTACGGCAAAAGTTATCCCGAAGCCGTAGAATATCTGCTTGGCGAAGGCGGCGGCACCATCATAGTGTCAGAACAGGTGGAAAAAAGCTGTAAGCCATTCGAGCTTCCCAAGCCTAATGATAATATGCGGCGAGTATACGGTTATCTTTTGAATGCTCGTTGCTTGGATAAAGATGTGGTGGATGCGTTTGTGGCAAAGAAGATGATATACGAATCCGCTGACTACCATAACGCCGTATTCGTAGGATACGATAACGATGGTATAGCTCGTCATGCTCACAAACGGGCAACGACAAGCGGTAGTAATTATCGTGGTAATGTCGATAGTTGTATGCCGGAATACAGCTTCCATTGGAATGGAACAAGCAGCGAACTGTATCTCTTTGAAGCACCGATAGATATGCTGTCGTATATATCGATTAACAAAAAGGGCTGGCAACAGCATAGCTATGCGGCAAGCTGTGGTGTATCATCCATAGTAATGCATCAAATGCTTAAAGACATCCCCGGAATCAAAAAAGTGTATTTCGGTCATGACAATGATGAAGGCGGCAAGAAAGCTGTGATAAGAATAGCCGCCGAGCTTAACGAAAAAGGAATCGCTCATGAGTGGCTGATACCCGTTCTAAAGGATTGGAGCGATATGCGAATGCACCCCGATGAAGCGGAGGAAGCCGTATGCACACAGCCAATGATACACTTTTAACCCTCTATAAAAGTACGGAGTCAAATCCTCCGAGAAAGGAGTAGCCTATGACCGGAAATCCTATGTTATTAATATTTGTTGCCGCCGTTATGTTTGCTGTCCTCGGCGGTGTCACTTTATTATCCCATGTTTACAGTCTCAACGGAATAAAATCAAAAACAGTCGGACAAGGACAGCATGGAACAGCTCGATGGGCTAACAAATCCGAGATCAAGAAAATATACCGTCACATTCCGTTCACCCCGGAGAAATGGCGTAAGCAGGCAGCCAAAGGACAGACACCGACTGCCGATGGCGAACCGCTTCCTCAAGGTATCGTGGTCGGCTGTACCGGCAACACCACCGCAATGGTTGATACAGGAGATGTCCATGTCCTTATGATAGGTGCGGCAGGTGTTGGTAAAACAGCCTTTTGGTTATATCCCTGCATTGAATATGCCTGTGCTTCGGGGATGTCGTTTCTCTCCACCGATACCAAGGGCGATGTTATGCGTAACTACGGCAACATCGCCAAGGAGTACGGCTACAAGGTTTCGGTTATCGACCTGCGAAATCCCACACGCTCCAACGGCAATAACTTATTGCACTTGGTAAATAAGTATATGGACTTATATAGCGAACACCCCGAAACTTTGGTGTACAAGGCCAAGGCAGAAAAGTATGCCAAGATCATATCCAAAACCATCATCCTGTCCGGCATGGACGCTGCATCCTTCGGACAGAACGCCTACTTCTACGATGCAGCCGAAGGCTTGCTAACTGCAACCATCCTCCTCGTGGCAGAATTCTGCGAACCCAAGAAACGGCACATCGTGTCGGTATTCAAAATCATTCAGGAATTGCTTGCTCCCTCGCAGAAAAAAGGAAAGAATCAGTTCCAACAGCTCATGGAAATGCTACCCAATGACCATAAGGCGAAGTGGTTTGCAGGTGCAGCCCTCAACACCGCCGAGCAGTCGATGGCATCGGTCATGTCCACAGCCCTATCCCGACTGAACTCCTTCCTCGATTCGGAACTGGAACAGCTCCTGTGCTTTGACACCGAGATAGATGCCGAAAAGTTCTGCTCCGAGAAATCCGCTATCTTCGTAATCATGCCGGAGGAAAACCCCAACACCTTCTTCATGATATCCCTCATCATCCAACAGCTCTACCGAGAGATATTGGCGGTAGCCGATGAGCAGGGCGGCAAGCTGAAGAACCGCTGTGTATTCTTCTGCGATGAGTTCGGTACGCTCCCCAAGATAGAATCTGCGGAAATGATGTTCTCCGCATCACGAAGCAGACGCTTGCAGATTGTGCCTATCATTCAGTCCTTCTCGCAGCTTGACAAGAACTACGGCAAGGAAGGTGCGGAAATCATCGTGGATAACACCCAGCTCACGCTGTTTGGTGGATTTGCCCCCAACAGCAGCTCGGCAGAGGTGCTGTCAAAGGCACTTGGCAGCAGAACCGTCATGTCCGGCTCCGTAAGCCGAAGCAAGAACGATCCTTCGCAGTCATTACAAATGATAGAACGACCGCTACTCACACCCGATGAGTTAAAGTCACTACCCAAGGGTGAGTTCGTAGTAATGAAAACAGGTGTACACCCGATGAAAGTAAAACTGAAACTATTCTTTAAATGGGGTATAAAGTTTGACGATAAGAATCCGTATACCGTACCCGACAATGGTGGCAGAAAGGTTGAATATGCCGAGAAGAAGGAGATACTGGATGGAATTATAGCAAAATACCATCACGAAACAGCTTTCGACATAACCGATGGCAATGCTTCTCCTTCGGGAAGTGTGTACCAAGGGATGTCCGACAGAGATAATTTTGACCGTACCAAAATACTGCCTAAAGATAGGTCTTCTGACAATGGTATAACCGTAAAAGAACTTGACTATCAGAATGGAAATCAAAGTGGCATTGTTGCTCCGAATAGCTCCACAATCGAAAGTGATGAAAATACAGATGGAGAGAAGGGCAAAGCAAAAGGCAAGGGTGGCGGCACGGCTTTACAAATAGCACCGAAGAAGAAAAGGACTGTACCCATAGTCGAACCTTCTCAGACGGAGGTGAAAGGTGATGGGCAGACTTGATTATCTCTATCAAACCGAACTACCCAAAAGAGCCAAGCTTGTTTATCTTTATCTATACGACCGCATGGACAAAGAGAAAAAGGCTTGGCCAAGTATAAAGACTATTGCTGAGAGCTTGTCAATCTCACGAAGTACTGTGAAACGAGCAATTCACGACTTGGAGAAAGCAAGCCTAATACGAAAAGAGCCGCACTATCGTGAGAACGGTAGTGCGACCTCAAATCGGTATTACTTGTTGTAATTTTTTATTTGCACTCAAAAGGGTGATCTATGCAAACACGGTGGACTGAGTACCGGTCCACCGTGTGCCGCCTTGAAAATCCCACTTTAAGAGTAGATACAGCAGAATAGTAAAGTTTTCTGGATATTATTGTGTGGAATGTTCCAAAGATGAGAAAAGTATAAAAACATATATTTGTGTCAATTTTGTGCCTATATTTTTACGATTAAAAGCCGATGACAAGTAAATATGAATGATGGTATAATAGTGCCGTCAAAAGTGGGTTGCTATAGGACTCACTTTTTGTTTTTATTTTTCAAAAATATTAGTTTAATTACAATACATGACAAAAATCGCAGAAAGAATTTGTTAAAATTTGTTCAACCTAAAAGATAATATAATAATTAACTCGAACTATAACTAATCGGAGGAGAAAATGTACTCATCCTTAATATGCTTGATAAAAAATAATTTTATTGAATAAGAGGCTTCCAATTTATATAGTTGGAAGTCTTTTATTATGTCTTGTAAAAAATGTCAAATTTTATTTTTTATCAAAAGATTTGGCCTTAAAAAATGTAAATGTCACCACTTCATATCAAACCTATTATGAAAGATAATTATTTTTAGATATGCTTTGCATATCATCCTCGAAATCATCCTCGAAATCATCGAGGTTTGTTCTTTTTACACATCGTGTAGACAAAAACATATAAATTTTAACCAAAAAGCCAAATTCACCCTTGATTTTTCGAGGGGTGAGTTTGGCTTTTTCTCATGTGTTCCCCAAATAAGAACAAATAAGTCCCTTTGTGTCGGCTGTCGTAGCCCTCCTTTCGCGATTCAAACTCATCGATTCAAATCACGAAAGGAGAACATACAATGGATGGAAAACATCCGAAAAGACGGAAAGATAAATATAACCCATATAAGTTGGTAATCCATAACGGTACATATTACATCTCATTCAAAGATGGGCAAGGCGTATATCAAAGGATTGAAATTAACAAAGAACTGTATACGGTTATGGACTCTTTCGAGCGTGAGGATCTTGCATACCTTAATGAGGTTGACAGGCATATCGAACAGTTCGAGATTACCGATGAAGAAATAACGATGAGATCCGCCGAGCAGCCGGAGTTAACGGAAGATATTGCATTAAGAAATATGCGTAGTGAACATCTTCACCAAGAGTTGGACAAGCTCCCCGGTGTACAACGCAGACGAGTCATTCTGCACTATTTCTACGGTTTTACATACGAGGAAATTGCAAAACGAGAAGGATGTACAGTTATGCCCGTAAAGCGTTCGATTGACCGAGCGTTAAAAAAAATCAAAAGTATTTTTCAAAACAGGGGCTAAAAAACGCTTTTGAGTGAGGATATAAGTGAAGGGATTTTGTGCCTTTCGTGTACCTTGACAATTTAATAGTTCAGCACATTTTTTACCTTCTCTCTGCTGTCGCTTAACAGGCGGCGAGCTACAAGAGCAAAACAGACTCTGACGGTGCGGTGCAATCCAAACCGAAGGCGATAACAGGCAGAGAATTATAATGATACTTCCGTCCAGTCACAGTCCGAGCGTTGAAGCGGCGAAAGCCGTGAGCCGTCGCAGGCAATGAGGGCGGCCCGGTGAGAACCACGGGGTGGTGAGATTCCAATGGGGCTAAAGGCATAGCCGGAAAATGTGTTCCCGAATCCGAGGGTGTCGAGGACAAATATCGGATAAGCAACAAAACGATTGATACAAAATCTAAAGCGGTCGTTTGTGAAAAATGCAAATGACCGCTTTTACACTTAGGAGGTGCAAAAATGAAACACATAAAGCGTGGCGAGATATATTATACAAACCTTGATTCAACTATTGGAAGCGAACAAAGTGGAAATCGTCCTGTTCTAATAATACAAAACGATACAGGCAATTTACATAGTAATACAACCATAGTAGCTGCAATCACAAGCAAAGAAAAGAAAGCTATGATAAGCCATATAAATATTGATAATTGTGGGCTTAACGGCCCTTCACTTGTTTTGCTGGAACAAATACGAACCATTGATAAATCACGACTTGGAGGTTACATAGGTAAGTTAAGCAGTTCAGAGATGAATCAAGTAGACATAGCTATTGTAAAAAGTTTTGGAATAGGTTATTTGGAGGATTTGATAGATGGACAAAAAACAAGTGGCAATAAATAGTGCATCTTTTGTTTACATCGTAAATATGCTGCGTATGCTATTGGAAATGAAACTTATATCTGAGCAAGAATACAACAAGATCGTTGCTGTGAGCGCCGAATATTACGGCACAGAGGTTTTTTGTGTCTAAAGTGATAACTTTTGTTTTTTCGCTGGATGTATCCGTACTAATGTGGTATTGTCTGTGTTGCCAAAAGGCAAAAACAAATTATGAGAAAGGAGTCAAATATGAAAGTAACAGAAATAACCGCCAAGATCCCAGAGCAAAAAGAACTTATACGCTTGGCGGCATACTGCAGAGTATCAAGCGATTCGGCTGACCAACTACATTCCTTTGCAACACAGATAAAGTATTATAAGGAATTCGAGAAGAACAATCCCGAATATACATTGGTTGATATCTACGCAGACGAAGGAATCACAGGCACCTGCATGAAAAAGCGAGACGAATTCAACAGAATGATTCGTGACTGTAAAAAGAACAAGATAGACCGAATCATCGTAAAGTCGGTATCACGCTTTGCAAGAAATACAGAAGAAATGCTCGTAACCCTGCGATTGCTAAAGGAACTCGGAGTTAGTGTATACTTTGAGGAACAAGGCATTGACACAGACCAAATGAATACGGAAATGATAGTAACATTCCCCGGTATGGCGGCGCAACAAGAATCAATGTCAATATCGGAAAATTTAAGGTGGAGTTATAAAAAGCGAATGGAAGCAGGTGAATTCAATTGTACTTGTCCTGCATACGGATATAACTTGGTAAATGGAAACCTGGAAATTAATGAGGCAGAAAGCGAGATAATAAAACTTATATACAACTTGTATTTACAAGGACTTGGCATAACGAAAATAGCAAAAACATTGGAAGATATGGGCATACAACGCCGCAATGCCAATCGCAGATGGCATCCTACCACTATTAAGTATATTCTCGGCAACGAAAGATATATGGGCGACTCGCTTCTTCAAAAAACATATGCAACCGGTATCATTCCGTTTAAACAAAAGAAAAATCGTGGAGAGCATGATCAATATTACATAGAAAACAGTCATCCGGCAATAATAAGCCGAGAAATTTTTGAGGCTGCAAAGAATTTAAAGGAAAAACGAAAAACTAACGATGGATTAAAGCGAACAGATTATCCTTTATCAAAAAAATTGTATTGTCCGGAATGTGGCAGAGCGTTCCGCAGACAGATATCACATGGCGTAATATATTGGCAATGTAGTGGCAGAACTTCCGGCGAAACCAACTGTCAAAGCAGACGATTAAAAGAAACATCAATATATGAAGCTTTCTGCGAAATGACATGCAAGTTAAAACGCTACCGAGAAGAATTAATTGATAAATTTATACATCAGCTCGAAGCAATACAAAACCATAACAGTATAACGCAAAGCAAAATAAGACTCATTGATAAAAAAATAGCCGATTTTGCAGCACAAAATCTTGTCGTGACAAGATTGTATACAAAGGGCATACTCGAAAACACCGATTATACAACGCAAACAGATGCGATTAACATGAAGATTTACGACCTTAGAGTAGAACGCAAAAGAATCCTCGATGATGACGAAACCGAAGCATTGATAGAAACATTAAAATATTTTAATGAGTTGATATCTGAATATGAATTAAGCACAAACTTCGATGAGGTGTTGTTTGAAGAGATTGTAGAATCGATACAGGTGGATGACAGCACACAAATCACTTTCAAATTGACATGTGGTTTAGAATTTACCGAAACAATCGCTAAGAGAGGAAGGTGCAATGTGGCATGAAAAAGCGCAACATACCCTACGGGTACAAATACGAGAACGGATGCATTGTTATAAACACTTCTGAAGCACAAGTGTTAAAGCGTATTTTTCAATCATACCTCGAAGGCCAATCCATGTTGACAATCTCTATACATTTAAATGCTGCTCAAGTCGAATACATGCCCGGTTTAATTAGTTGGAACAAAGCACGAATAATGCGAATAATAGCAGATGAGAGATATGTTGGCAAGAACGGATATCCCTCTATTATAGATATAACAACCTATTCTAAACTACAACTTATAAAAAACGAAAAAAACAATCAAAAAGAAGTAGATAGGCAAAGCGACATTTTCAAGCTTGCCATGCCCGTGCTGTGTTCAAATTGTAATACCGAGATGGTTAGACATCATGATAGCAGATTCAAGTGCAAAGTTTATTGGACATGCAAAAACACAAAGTGTCGCACTATCATAAAAATAGAGGATAGTGATTTGTTAGACAGCGTTAAAGAGTTGCTAAACCAATTAATCCTTCAGCCAAAATTTATAAAAGACACAAAGCAGTATACTTATCACCCTACTCTTGAAATTCTGAACCTTGAAGGCGAAATAAATAAGGGGATAGATAGCGCAACAACAGATATCAATACATTAATACACAAAATAAAAAAATGCGTTTCTTTAAAGTATAAAAGCCTTCCTTCGGAACAAAATACAGCAGAACGGCTGCAAGCAGACTTTGAATCAACAAGTCCGCTTGTAGCCTTTTCAATACACCTTGTAAACAAAACGGTTGCCGCCATACGTCTTTCAAATAACAAAACGGTTCAACTAGTGTTACGCAATGGTCAAGTGGTGAAAAAGGAGAGATAAAAATGGCAGCAAATACAACCAAAACAGTGCGTTTATTACCTGCGAAGATCAATGCTGTTGATAACTCAAAAACCGTACAAAAACGAATCCGAGTAGCTGCCTATTGTCGTGTTTCCACAAAACAAGAAGAGCAATTACATAGTTACGAAAATCAGGTTTTATACTATACTGATAAGGTAAATAGTGAGCCAAATTGGACACTCGTAGGCATCTTCGC
This sequence comes from Clostridia bacterium, assembly GCA_017397955.1. GTDB lineage: Bacteria > Bacillota > Clostridia > Oscillospirales > CAG-382 > SIG636. The sequence continues at coordinate 46,882 of JAFQHL010000002.1, read as the reverse complement.
AGACAAAGGTATCACAGGAACAAGTACAAAAAAGCGTGATGAATTTAACAAATTAATCAGACTATGCAAGCGTGGCGGTGTAGATATGATAATAGTGAAATCCATAAGCCGCTTTGCCCGTAATACGGCTGACTGTTTAAAATATGTGCGTGTACTGAAAGAGCTAGGGGTCGACATATACTTTGAAGAACAAGGAATTCACAGCACACATGAAGGAGCAGAGTTTTATATTACCATATACGGATGCATCGCTCAAAGCGAATCCGAAAACATGAGTGCTAATATACGCTGGGGAAAATTGCAGAGTGCAAAACAAGGCAAAGTTACTTTTAACTACAAAAACTTCATGGGGTACCGCAAAAGTGCAGACGGAACTCCCGAAATTATTCCAGAAGAAGCAGAAGTTATCAAATTGATATATAGTTGTTTCCTCGCCGGATATAGTTATGCAGGTATTGCAAAGCTGTTAGAAGAGCGAGGCATACTTTCACCAAGTGGGAACAAAGAATGGAAGAGCTCAACAATTCAGTCGATACTAAAAAACGAGAAATATAAAGGGGATGCCATTCTTAACAAAACATATATAACTGATTGTATCAGCAAAAAAGTTAAGATTAATGACGGTATAGCTCGCCCAAAATACTATGTTGAAAACAGTCATCCTGCAATCATAGACGCAATAACCTTTTCGAGAGTGCAAGAAGAGCTTGCTAGGCGTGTAAGCAAACAAAAGATCAAACAAGTTGGAACAAAGACCGAGTTGAGTAAATATTCAAGCAAGTACGCATTGACAGAACGCCTTGTTTGCGGAGAATGCGGAACGCCATACCGTAGATGCACCTGGTCAAAAAATGGAAAGAAGAAGATTGTCTGGCGATGCATAAACCGCTTGGAAAATGGAAAAAAATATTGTCATGCACCTTCTATAGAAGAAAGTGTTCTTCACGAGGCAATAATGTGTGCCATTCAAAGTGTAGCTTTACAAAACAATAAATTATTTGAAACACTAAGAGTGCATATAAGCACGAATTTAGAGGTTCCGGATACCGATATGGACATAATTGCTATAGAAGCACGAATATCAGAAATAAATGCAGCATTTCAAAAAATGCTAGCCGAAGTATCTTCGGATAACGAGGATTCTTTTGACGAGGCAAAATTGAACATGCTTATGTTAGAAAGGCAAGACCTTCTGTGTCAATTAGCCACCATAACAGAGGCGGAACAAAAACGCAAAAGTGCAAACTCTCGAACGGAAGACATCTTTACAATGGTAGCTGCATTGAGAAAACGACTGCTGAGATATGATGAACAACTAATACGGCAATTGCTTGAAAAAGTAGCTGTGACAAGTAAAACCCAAATACTGATATTATTTAATGGTGGATTTGAAATCCAACAAGAATTGTCATAATAAAAACCTTATAATGTGCAAATATGTATATATAAAGCAGAATTCAAAACTGAAATAAATGCCAAAATGGAAAATTATTCCCAAAAAGCAACCAATAACACAAGCAGATAACCTTCCCTTCTTTAAAAGCGTTATTCACACCTAATCCATTGTTGCATACAATAAAATGCATTGAACATAATAGGCAAAGGAGAAAAAGCTAACATATTGTTTTATGTCTATAATTAAACCGCACGACAAATTTTAGTCAAAATCGGTCGAAAAACCTGCTTTTTTCAAAAAAAAACTATTGCACAGCGGCATTTAATGTGATATAACATATCATCTTATTACGAGTGTGAAAAAGAAGTTTGAAAGGTGATTAGATGTATCGCAAGTTAATAAAAACTGCGTGAACTCTTGACATATATCATGGACAATTCAAGCAAACCCGTAAATTCTCTTTTTTTAAATGTTGCAATGGTTATCTTGTCGTTTCTTTCAGCGATAGTGATTTTTCAGAATATGGATTTTGCTAATCCAAGAGATGACTATTCTGTTATTTTTTTACCAATAGCTACACTATTCCTTACTGGAATAGAAAAACTTCTCACCGTGAATAAAAGCAGACCTATAGATAAATGCGTAAGAGGTCTATCTTGGCTTGCAATTGGTGGTTGTGTTTTGTTGTTAAGTGTTTTGTTGTTCGAATACCTTGACTTCATTAAGATGGAAATTTTGGAAAACCAGGGTAATGAATTGGTGTTTAAATTCGTAGGAAATTTAGAGCCGATAAACGAATATCTCTTTGAATATGGAATTTATATCTCATTAAGATTGCTCATTATGTTATATATTCTATTGGTCGTTTTGCAACTTTCTGCAAATCTAATTCATAAATGTTCAAACACAAGAAAACAGAATCGCCTAAACGAGTTGCCCTAGTCAAATTTAATTGGTGCACCCTCAAAACCTTATCCATCCAAAAACAACTTAGAAAGAAAGAAAATTATGAAAACATTAGAAATTTTATTTGTGGTCGCAGTAGCTTTTTTAGTTTTATATTTACCTCTGTATTGTATATACCACCTAAAATTACCTTTGCTTACATCACATAACACAGAATTTGATTATAATAAAGGTCAATTCAAAACAAGAAATTTAATCGAGGAAGAAAACTCATCAAATGAATACACAAAATAATGGTGCTTCTAGACTCTATATTAATGAAATCAACAAATTATGGGATGAATGTATAAAAAGTACTATCATCGAAATTTCACAAAGTTTAGGATTGAAGCATAAAAACCTAAATTATCTTGAAAGAAAGATAAAAAATGTTTACAATGACCTCAAGCGTAATTTAATAGACACTTATATGTCTGTCGACTCTCCCGATATAGATAGGCATAAAATTGCTGCGTGTGCCTTAAAAGCCATAATGATAGTTAAACCTGTTTATATTCCTTGGAAAGCAAAGCTTAAATTCATTTTTAGCAAAGAAAAGAAATTATACGAATTCATAGATACAAAATTCACTGAAAAGGATTACAAATATTTTATTTGTGCAAACGAATATGTTGCTTGGTCGGTAGCTACTAGCATTGTTGATGGTTTTATCTTGATTGAAGATGGTAAAGAACGCTTGCGACACGCTTTGTTGTTGCCAAATCCGTTCCCTGAGTCTGATGACGATTATTTGTTGGATTTGTGTATATGTTTACATTATACGAAGAGCAGGCAACTTAGTACAATAATGTTATCAAACACATTTTTTCTGCTGGAAAAGTATAGTTGTAGAAAAATTCAATGCGACAATTTGGAGAAAGCTTATATTGACAAGTTGTTAAACGATCCAAATAATGACAAAGATTTGGATGAATTAAAAGAAGAAGTACGAAAGATACGTCTTAGTCTTCAAAGCGCAAACGAAAAATAAACTTACTGCCGGTGTTTTATCGGCGGTATTTTTTAATGTTCGTTTACCATTGCTATACACAAGTTCGGTTCTGTACAGTGGATTTACTGTTGGCATCTATTTTGTAGCCCTTGCACAGAAAAGAAACAACCTTTGCCTACCGGGCAAAGGTTGTTTCAAGCTGATGACAAACTTTGTCATCAGCTTGGCAGACTGCTGAGAAAGAGTACAGATGGGACGAACCGAGGCGAGAACTGTACTGAGTACTGTGAGCTGAGGTTCGTTCCAAACGAAAAAATATAAAAATATACAAAAATTTCGGGGGAATTTTCCCCGAAATTTTCACTTTATAGTAACCGTATTTTCTTTTTTGTGGTCTGTGCCTTTGTCAGCGGTCTGGAACAACCTTTGTCCGGTAGGCAAAGGTTGTTTTTTTGCTTAGATTCTCTCTGTTTGACAATCAAACCCGACCGTTTTCATTGACAAACACCGTATTTTATGGTATTATGAACAAAAATAATTTAAGGAGATGCAAACTATGAAAAAAATATTTGCGTTAATGCTTGCCCTTACTCTGTGCCTTTCTTTTATGGCCTGCGGTGATAAGGAGGATGCAAAAAACCCCACCGAAAGTAAGGGGAACAACACAAGCACAGAGCTGGAAAACAGCGGCACGCCCAAGCCCTTACCCGGCGAAAGCTCTGAGGTGTCCGAGGAAGCAGATTCTAAATTTAACGGCGACGTAAGCATAGAAGAAGCCGTAATCGTTGACCAAGACGGGATAAAGGTTACCGCCCAAAGCGTAGCTGTTGAAGAAGGCATTTTTGGTGACGAGTTTTTGCTTAAAGTGCTTATAGAGAATAACTCCGACAAGGAATACGCCGCAGGCACCATAAACACCTGTATAAACGGCTATGTAATAGACTCTTACGGTAACGAAACTGTAGCGGCAGGCAAAAAGGTTAACGCCAATATTTCCTTTGAGGTAGAAGATTTGCTTGCTTGCGGGATAGAAACCGTAACAGATATAGAGCTGCGTTTTAATGTTTACGACCCCAGCTCTTGGGACGACCTTTTTACTACCGACACTATAAAAATTCAAACCTCTGCCGCAGGCAGTTATACGCAAAGCTATGACGACAGCGGTGACGTGCTTTATGAAGGCAACAATGTAAAGATAATTTCCAAAGGACTTACAACAGATTCTTTCGGTGCTCCCGCCGTTCTGCTGTATATTGAGAACAGCAGCGATAAAGCATTGGGCGTGCAGACAAAGGATGAATCCGTAAACGATTATATGGTTGACTGCTACTTGAGTTGTGAGCTTCCTGCAGGAACACGCACAGTTACAAAGCTTGCTTTTTCCGATGATGATTTGGACAATAACAAAATTACCGCTGTTGAAAAGCTGGAGCTTTGTTTCCACGCTTACGACGTTGAAACATGGGAAGGCGTTTTTGATACCGATGCTATTAAGATAAGCTTTTAATCGGCGGTTACAGGCAAAAAACACCAATTGCATCCCAAGGGATGTGTATATTGGACGTCCACAGGTAAGTAGAGATACAAATAAACGGCAGGATTTGTTACAAAAAACATCCCCTGCCGTTTGGTTTTATAATGTTGTTCTATGGCTGAACGGTTGGAAACGCCGCCCTCTGCAGGCACCGTTACCCCTTATATCTGTCGGGACAATCCGTTTCGCCAAGCAAATAATCAATGCTTGTTCCGTAAAAACGGGCAAGCTTTATAAGAACAGCCGTGGGTATATCATTCTCTCCCGTTTCGTATTTGGAATAGCCGGTTTGTGACATCCCCAAGACTTTAGATATTTGCACCTGTGAAAGGTCACGATCTTCCCTTAAATCTCTTATCCGTTTGTACATATCTATGCCTCCGCCCTTGCTTTATGTACAATATTAGTTTAATCTGAAACAGGGTATTGACTTTTAACCTGAACTAGGTTAAAATACGTGTGTTATTAAAAGAAAAAGAGGCGGTATATTGACAAAAAGAGTTATCATAGCCGGATGCCGTAATTATAACAATTATGCAGAAGCAAAAAAATTTATTGATTTGTATTTAAAAGAATTAAAAAAGAATTGCGATATTATTATTGTTTCCGGCGGATGTACAGGTGCAGACACCTTGGGGGAAAGATATGCCGCAGAAAACAACATAAAAGTTGAAAAGCACCCTGCAAATTGGGATAAATACGGAAAACGGGCGGGGCCTGTTCGCAACAAGGAAATGGCACAAATAAGTGATTATTTGATTTGTTTTTGGGACGGTAAAAGCACAGGGACCAGCTCAATGATAAGATATGCAAGAATATTTGGATTGCCCACAAGAATCAAATATATTAAAAACAAATAACAATCCGCCCGCATAGCGGGCGGTTTTTCATCTTCGGGCATAGCCCTAAAAACTACTGGCTACGCACAAGTGCGCTCTGTATTGGCCTGCCGGCCATGTATTTGTTACCTGCTACCCATAAATGGGTTTTCATAAATTTTCCGTCATGTTATAGGCGTTAGCACAAAAAATTCAACCAACAACCGCACCACCAGACGTCTATGCAAAAACGGAACACACTACTGTAGGGCAAACAGTTTATCTCCCGCCGCCACGTAACATACCGCAACCGCGCAACCGTCGGTGCGGAAACGGAATGCACCAACGCAGCCGTCTATGCGGCAACGGAACACACTACTGTAGGGCAAACAGTTTATCTCCCGCCGCCACGCGGCGCATACATGAAACCTGATGTCGTGTAAAATATTTTACGACAAAGATTGTTACGATTTATCTACAAAACGAGGTGTTTTACCAAATTGCTATGTGACGGCGGGAGATAAACCCCCGCCCTACGAGCACATCGTCACCCATCTTCACGGACGCAGCATTTCACATATATCGTATCCCCTCACAGGTTAACCGCTTTTGAACCCCGCCACTATGGCGGGGTTTTCGTATACAAAAAGAAGCCCGACCGTTATGGTCGGGCTTTGTGTTTGATTCTTTAACTTAAACTAACTTTAATTAGTTGAGAACCATGATTTCGTCGAACTGGAGGCAATATACGGGAGAAGAAGTAAGAATTCTTACGTATCTGCCGGAAGCTGCGGAAGCGAGAGAGAAGGTGTAAGTGTAGTTTTCTACATTTTCACTGTCTTCGTTCTTCTGGTGCTTGATGAGGGGAGCGTCAGCCAATTCTTCCTTGGAGAAGGTAGCGTCGAGCTTGGAACCCCAAGTACCGAGAGTATCGCTTACATAAATCATAGTGGTTTCAACTGCGAAGCCACGGTTGTTTTCGTTTACAAAACCATCACGGACACCGCAGAATACAACGGAACCGATGTCAGTCTTGGTTTCGCCAAGGTCGATGATATATTCGAAGATTGCGTTGGTACCAACGAAGGTAACGGTAACGCCTTCGAGAGAGCCGTTAGAGCCCATATCCTTACCAGCTGCGGTGATACCGTCAGTGAGCTTCTTAAGAGCAACATCGCCCCAAAGTTCATAGGTGGTAGCGCCGGAAGCATCTGCGAGGAAGAGAGATGCAGCGTCAACAGCGGGGTCAACGGGGATAAGGTTCTTGGAGATGGTGTAGGAAGCGCCTGCAGCATAGTTGGTCTTGCCAGCGGGAACTACTACGGGAGAACCGGTACCGTTATTATTGTTGTCTTCTTCGGGTTCGGATTCGGTTTCAGATTCGCTGGGAACTTCTTCAGAAGATTCAACGGGAGCTTCAGAAGATTCAACGGGAGCTTCAGAGGATTCAGCGGAAACTTCAGAAGATTCAGCGGAAGCTTCAGAAGATTCAGCGGATTCATCAGAAGATTCAGATACTTCAGAGGTTTCAGCAGAAGCATCAGAGGATTCATCAACTTCGGAGGTTTCAACAGAAGCGTCAGAAGATTCAACTACTTCAGAAGATTCAACAGAAACGTCTTCCTTAGAAGATTCAGCGGGAGCCTGAGAGGAAGCTTCGGAAGAAGTACCTTCTTCTTCGCCACCACAAGCTGCGAAAGAGAATGCCATGGTAAGAACCATAGACACTGCCAGAAGCATAACTAAAAGCTTTTTCATGTTTTTTCTCCTTGTATAAAAAATATTTTCTGTAAACATTATACTCACGGTTATTTGCTTTGTCAAGTCCTTTTTTTAAGTTTTGGTAAAAATGGTTTTTTAGGGCAAAGTAACGGTGCATATTTGTTTATTATGATTGCTAACGCACTAAAACGCTTTACTGAAGTATACCCAAAATAACAAAATGCTATTAGTTTTAATAGTGGGCGTATTGACAAAAGCATTAAATAATATTAAAATACATAGGTAGATATGTTAAGGAGTAACACAAATGAAACAAAATCTTTTTAAAACCAATAAAAACACAAGAACAATTCTTAAAGCTACTTGTGCTTTGCTTGTTTTTGCGACCCTTTTAACGGGTTGCTCCAAGGATGGCAAGGACAATGAAAGCACAGCGGATGGTCGTAACGAAGATACCTACAGCAGTGCCGCTGACCAAAGCCAAGATAATGCTAATAACGACCCTGCCTCTTCCCCCGAAGGAAACAGCTCACAATGGGGCGGTATCATAGACAACGGCGGCAGTATTCACGGCGGTGGAAAAGATAATACCGAATCTGATACAGTGCCGGGGTACGAAGCGCAGAGCAGACCTGAAGAAAATGTGGAGATACCCTACGAAGAAACAAAGCTTTACCGCGTTTTTGATTATGTGGACAAATATCACTTGTACATACGCACAAAGCAACACACGCTTTCGCCCCAAGGTTATACTACCCACGTAATTGAATATGCTTTTAACGGCCTGAAGATATATCTGCATCAAGAGGTTAACGGAGAGCATTTGCATTATTACAGCGACGGTAAACAACTTTACGGTTTTGATTTTGAGGAGCAGACCTATACCCTACTTGCACCTCACACATATACAGCGGATGAAATTTTGTATTTGGGGAATTACACCAAATGCTCCAGCACTGGTAAAGACAAATTTTTGGGCAAAGAGCTTGACTATGAAGATTACACAGAGAACGATACCGAATGGATACGATATTATTTTTACGAGGATGAAAGTCTTGCAGGATATGAAAGATATGATACAGCAACCAACGAGATTGTTGAAATAACAAGCTACGAAGCCTTTACCAGCGAATTTCCCGAAGATGCGGTGCTTTATTTTGAAATTCCCGCCGGATTTAAAGAATATACCAATATAATTGAGTTCCCTGATTTGGACAACGAAGATTGGTAGTAAATACTGAAAACTAAATGTGAAAGGTTACAGAACAAGGATGAAAAAAACATTACTTATATTTTTTACGGTCGGTGCTTTATTGCTTTGCGCCTGCGGTAAAGGCAATAACGGCGAAAGCGGCACCGAGGGCGGGAACACAGATATGTTACCACAGCTTGGCGGTGAAATAACATCGGAGGCAGACGGCAACGGTAAGCTTCCTCATTACACAGCGGTAAGTGAAAAGGATGCCAAAGCGGCAATGGAAGCTGTATGTGACGGTTTTGACAGCGACAGCACGGAAACAATAAAAGAAGGTCTTAAGCTTAGAAGTCTTAGTTTTGGCGAAAGCAACGTTTATATACTCACGGCAGAGCTTGATAAGTTCAGTATTAAAACCTCTACCCCCTACGGTCTTGCGCCTGACGGCACACTTCAAAGCCTTTTAGGGCAAAAACAGCTGGCGGAAAAGAACGGTATAAAAGCTGTTGCCGCCATTGCCACTAATGAGGTCAACAAGGCAACCAACATACCAAAGGGTATGCTTATAACGGGTGGTAAGCTTTTGTACACAGCAAAAGGTAACGACGGCAGTGTATTTTTTGGTCTTTATGAGGACGGAACACCTTTTGCCTGCACCTACAGCGAATATACCGAAATATATCGCAACAATGTTAGCGAAATGGTTTCTGCCGCACACATAATAGCGCTTAACGGCAAGGCTGTTTCCGTTGCAGGCTCTATACACACGGAAAAGACCACACGTACAGGCGGCGGCTTTTATGCAGACGGCAGTAAGCTTTGCATAGTTTACGGCGAGAATATTGATACAGACCAGCTTAGCAAGCTGTTAATAGGCAGCGGTTGCAGCGTAGGTGTCAGTTTTGACAGTGGTAGCGAGCTTGGCTTACTGTGCGAAAATAATATGTACGGCACAAACATTGCGGTTGGTCCCGCTTTACTTATTACGGAAAAATAAAATTACGGAGGTAGCATCCTATGAAAACGCTTGCAAAAAGACTTTTGGCTTTGCTGTTGGCTTCCCTGTTCCTTTTAACCGTTGCTTGCAGTAACGATGACGGCAAAGATAACTCCAAAGCACCTGCCAACAGTGCCGACAGCGGTGACAGCGCCGAGGAAAGCACGGATAATAACACAACAAGCGACGGGTATGTAAAAAAACTTAACACAGGCTACGACATTGACGAAGGCGCACCTGTGCTTGAAGGTGACGTTGTGCTGATTCAGCTTAACAACACCGCAGCATTTGCCATGGCGGCAGGTGCTATGCCCAAGCTGAGCGCCTTTGCGGAAAAGGGCGCATATTACAGTAATTTCTATGCACAGCAGGGCACGGAAGAAGGCGTATATTCCGCATTGACGTCCCTTTACGCACCTATTGAAGGCATAAAGTCAGAGGTCCACTATTACAGCCTTGCTAATATGTTTGCCGAAAACGGCTATGACGTTTACGCAGGCGGTACAGAACGTGCCGAAACAAGCTGCTCAAAGGAGCTTGCCTCCGCTTTGGGTATAAGCAAGGGACTTACCGATATATACGGTTTGCCCGAAAGTGAGGAGAGCTATGATGAGCAAAAGCTTAGTTCTTCCATGTTTGATGCACAAATTCTCCCCGAACTTTTCGGTTTTTCCGCAGATAACGGCAAGAAAGACTTCATCTTTATGGAAGTGGGAGGGATAGAGTATCCCTACATTCCCCTCAGCACGGAAGGTGTTGCTATTGAAGGCAATCGCAGTCTTAACAGCTATATTTGCTGTGCGGCAAGCCTTGACAGCACCATCGGCGCGATGCTTGATGAGATAGACAAGCTGGGTGACAAAGCACCTACCGTGGTTATATACGGTACCGCGCCCAAGCTTGACGGCAAGTTTGCCGCCTTTGCAAAAGAATATCCCGAATTGTTCCCCGTAAGTTTCAGTTACGACCAGGCATACAGAACTCCCTTTATCATACGCGGTAAGGGGATTGCTGCCGGCGAGGTTAAGAGTTTTGCCACAATATATGACATATTCCCTACCCTTGCGGCTCTTTACGGCTTTAACGGTGACAAAATGCTTGTTGCCGGTGAAAACCTTTATAATAACAGCAAGCTTCCCGCAGGAAGTACGGAAGTAGAGGTTGCACCTAACATAGCACTTAACAAAGAATACAGCGTAAGCCTTGCAGACGGCAACGCACCTTCCTATATGTTCTCTTCTTTTAAAGATGACGGCGTTAAGTTGACCGACGGCGTTAACGATGACGGCAAAGGCGCGGCGGAAAGTGAGATTGGCATTGTCTTAAGTGCTTGCAACAGAGAGCATTACATAACCGTGGATTTAGGTGAGGAAAAAGAGTTTGACCGTGTTGCTATGGAGGGTATCGCATATAACGGAACCACCCACAAGGGACTGAGCGGCGATGATTTCAAGCTCTATATCAGCGCGGACGGCGAAAACTATACTGAAGCAAGCGGCAGTACAGTTGTCAAAAAGGCAGACACAGGCGTTTACCAAAGCTATACAAAATCCTTTGAGGACGGTGTTTCTGCAAGATACGTACGTTTTGTTTTCATTGGCGACGTGGGATATATGAGCATTACTGAGGTTTGCGTTTATGAGGCGGCTCCTGTATCCGAAGAGCCGGCGGACCTTGAAGACTTTAGGTTTTTCGCGCCACAAGGCGAATACGTGAGAGGCACCTTCGTTACCGATACGGCGTACTATGCCAAAAGCAGTAACACCGCCAGTGCGTATGAAAAGGCTACTATGCGTGAACTTTCTGCAAGGTCATTTAAAGACCATTACAAATTTGTGCTTGAGACCATCAATGAATGTGAGCACGCAGTGAACAGCGGATTCTTCGGCGGCGAAAAGAGCCTTGCCGAATTTTATGAGACTCTGCCCAGCAGACGTATGCTTGTACTTAGCGTTGATGACGAAGAAAGCGCAGGCGGTACAATGGTATGGCACATAAACTACCTTAGCAATTACAATGTTAACTATGCCGCAAGCGTACTCTCCGGTATCTGGGAGGGCTTAACCCTTGACAACGGCGTAATTACCCTGGCAAAAGACAAGAGCTACGGCTACCTTGTAACCGAGGAAATCTCCCTTGGTGAATTTGAAAAGCTTTACGTTACCCCTGTTTCCGACATTGGTGACGGCGGTATTAGTGTTTACGCCTCCTATGTTGCGGAAAATGGTGTTAACACCCCTTGGATTCTAATAGATAACTATGACAAATCGGGCTATGTAGAAGGCGAAGGTTTTGCAGCTGTGGAAAGCGAAAACGACTACAAAGCAAAGAGCTTCCGCGTTAAGTTAGAGCTTACCGGCGAAGGCGAAAACAAGCCCCGCATCTCTGCACTTAACCTTACACCCGCGTTGACACCCGAATCGGCAGAAAATGTTCCGGAATTTGAAGAAGCAGTTGACGTGTTTGTGGAGATAGGTCAAAGTGGTGAGCTTACGGACAGCGGTGTTGCGGCTGTTGAAACCCTTATAGCCAAAGCTCTTACCAGACAGCCCGACTTTGAAAAGGCGGCAGCCTACATCAATGCAGGCGGTGCTGCGGCAATCGCCCGTTACTCCTGCGAGAGCGGCGTTAACGCCTATATTGATGCATATAGTCTTACCGAACTAATGACAGCAATTTATAAAGGTCAGCCCATAATAGTAAAAGAAGGCGATGAATATCTTATCGCCGCAGGCTACAGCGAAGAAGGCATAACGGTTATCAACCCAATAAGCGGCGCAAGAACCGTTACTGCTTTTGAGGATATATCAGTATTAACGGAGGTAATAATTGTGGACAGTGCACTTAACACACCCCAAATCATTGACGACATCATTGCAGAGGACTCTGCGGTACGCCCCGGTATTGTAGTGGATAAAAAGAAGTATATAGTAATCCACAACACGGGCAACTATGCACCCGGCTCTACCGCCGCCGCGCACGCTACCTATCTGCACGGCTTGGCAGACCAGCCTGACAGAAGTGTTTCCTGGCACTATACAGTAGACAGCAAGGAAATCTACCACCACCTGCCCGATAACGAAAGCGCATGGCACGCCAGCGACGGCACCCACGGCGAAGGTAATAAGTACGGTATCGGTATTGAAACCTGCGTTAACGGTTTCCCCAATGTATATCAGGGCGAGGCTTATGAAGAATGGCTGAAGGATTACACCGTTACCATTAAGAACCTTGCATACCTTGTTGCAAAACTTATGATAGAAAACGATATCGGTATGGACGGCATCAAGCAACATTGGGACTTTGCACCCGACAAGAAGAACTGCCCCATGCAGATGCGTTACTCCAGCGCAAGCGACAGCTTTGTTCACGACGGCGATATGTGGGTATATCTTATGAGTCAGGTTGAATTGCAGTACAAGAGACTTACCGAGGAGGGCTACGGTCAATGAAAAAGCTTTTTATAAGTGCGGATATTGAAGGTACCTGCGGCATAGTTGATTGGCAGGAAACAGAGGTTGGCAACGCCTACAGTGATTATTTCCGCAACCAGATGACGGCAGAGGTTGCCGCGGTTTGCAGAGGTGCTTTAAAGGCAGGCTTTGATGAGATAGTTATAAAGGATGCTCACGACAGCGCACGCAACCTTTACCCCGACAAGCTCCCCAAAGAGGTTAAGATTATCCGTTCCTGGAGCCGTGACCCCTTCTCCATGATGACGGGTATTGACGAAAGCTTTGATGCGGTTATCTTCACGGGATACCACAATGCCGCAGGCACGGGCAGTAATCCCCTGTCCCACACCATGACGGGCAATATCTATTCCTACAAAATAAACGGGCTTACCACCAGCGAGTTTCTTATGAACTCTTATATTGCCGAGTATTTCGGTGTTCCCGTAGCAATGCTTACGGGCGACAAAGGGCTTTGCCTTGCAGCTAAGGAGCATATAAGCGGGCTTACAACCGTACCCGTTAGCGAAGGCAGAGGTAACTGCTCCCTGTCTATCCATCCTCAAAAAGCCTGCGAGCTGATGGAAGAAGCGGCAGAAAAGGCACTAAACGGCGACCTTAAGGACTGCCACATAACGCTCCCTAAAGAGTTTGAAGTGGAAGTGGCGTTCAAGCGTCATCAGTCCGCATACCGCGCATCCTTCTACCCCGGCGCTTATCAGATAGATGCCAACACCGTTGGATTTAAGTGCAAGGATTATATGGACTTCCTTAAATTTGAGATGTTTGCAGTATAAAATTACACCCCAACACTCATTACATTCGTGCCGGGGACCCCGAAGAAACACCCCATTGCTCACTTTGTTCGCAACGGGGACCCCGAACAAAACAAATCACCATTTCCGTTTACTCGCGCCTTCGCGCCTCGTAATTTGTACTCGGCACTCGCGGAAACCGTGGTATATTAACAGAAGCACAAAAAGGCGGTACAACATATGAAAGAAGTATTGTTTTTAATTATTTCCTTATGCGTTTGCTTATCAAGCTTTTATTCCTGCGAGGGTAAGGAAGCTGTGAACGACGAGAAAAGCAAACAGCCCGTGCAAAGCGAAGACAGCGTTTATTCCTCCGAGGAGAGCATAAAAAAAGAAGATTCAAATGTTTTAACAGAAGAAAAGCTGAGTTTTACATACGAGGATGCCGTAGCGTATTTTAAAGACAGCCGCACAGATGAGCTTCCTGTATCCCAAGATGGTATTTGTATGGGTATAGCTGATTTTTCCAAATGGTTGGACGGCAGCTCGGACTTACTCTATCCTACCTTGGACCCAAACTATGATGGTACAGGCGACCCACACGACCATATAATAGGGGAAAGCATATACAAAAGCGAAGAGGCAGAACAAATGCGTTTCTTTTGTAACGACATGAAGTTTTATACCCTCAGGTTGAAAAACAAAAACATAAGTATTTTCAGAGTTCTTCGTTGCTATACAAATAATCTTAAGCAGCTGCACAGCTATGCTATTGCCCCGCCCGAATCACAAAAATTTATGATATTTCTTGATTCGTGGGCGGAAATAACATACAGAATCAGTTATCTTGATTTTTCCGATTTGGGCATAAGTATGACGGTTACCGTCTTTTTGGAGGATTTTTACAAATTTGCATACGCCCTTGACGGTGACATTTCCGATTACATAAAGGAAACAACAGGAAATACCGTACCCGAAGAAAGTTTGCACAAAGCCAAAATATACGACCAATCAAAGGGCGAGTATGTTGAAATTGAGCTTATGGCGGTGGGAGAAAACGATGTTGGTGCATTCGAATACAAATTTATTTACGACAAACAGATTTTTTCCATAACCGCTAACCCCGAAACTCTTGACCTAAGCACACTTACAGACGAACTTATAATAATGGATTTGCTTGAAGAATACGAAAAAATCAAATAAGAAAGCAATTCAAAAAGGAGCAGGCGTTTCGCCTGCTCCTTTTATATTTTGTGTTGTGAATGTAACCAAAATACAAGCACTGAATTTGTGTAATAAGCAGAATACCGCAAAACCACAAAGATTTTTTGGGAATATTGGCTCGTTTTGTCATATATCAACAGAAGCATAAAAATTAGTGCGTTTTGAAAGGAGAACGCATATCAACCTACGCTTCTAATAAAAAGTATGGAGGACTTCCAATGCAATTGACTAAAAAATTTTTCTTAATTTTCATGTGCACTCTTTTGGTTTTCAACGTTTCTAACAGCATCGCATTTGCGGAATCTGACATCGATAAAACACCCTTATCCCCATCGACCACATTGACAAATCAAAAAGAAAGCGATACAATAGGCTTAAACAAAGGGGATTTGCCGCTTTCCGAACTCAAAAACCGACAACTGCCGGAGAAAGACAAGCCCGAGGCAATATCCGAAAAGAATATTATCAACAACGGACACGTAAATAGATTATGGGAACAGGAACCCAGCTTGAATGACATCGTCTTTCAAAACAGAGACGGTACAAAAACGCTGTACAGCTTTACATACCCTGTTAAATATATAGACAGCACCGGAACTGTAAAAGACAAGAAAACAAATATAACATCTACAATTGATAAAAAATCTCTTGCAGAAGATTACGGATTTACAAATGGTGATAACAACATAAGAACATATTTCCCTAAAAACTTAAATCACGAAAACGGCGTTTTGCTTGAGTCAGGCAGCATAAAAATAGAAATGCATCCTGTTTCTTCAAGCAACGCTTCGCTGACAAAAAAGACATCTGCACAAAATGCAAAAAGCTCTTTTGCGAAAAAATCATCATATAACACCGACGAGGGAGTAACCTGCGACTCTGTGCTTTTTGACGGTGTTTTCGGTACAGGCACTTCTATAAGATATACAGCCCAATTTGACGGCTACAAGGAAGATATCATTTTAGCCGACTATAACGGCACAAACGAATTTGTTTTTAATGTAAAAACTAACGGTCTAAGCTTAGTTAAGCGCAATGATGGCAATATAATTTTAATTGACCCAAATACAAGTGTTATGGTAGCAAGCTTGGGCAGTTTGATGATTTATGACAGTTCCGTTGACGGTAACGGCATGGATAAATACTCTAAAGCCTCTTTGTATAATCACTATTATATTGTTTCAGAATTGACAGCTAACAACGAATACTTGGTTACCGTACATGTTGACGAAGATTATTTAAAGGCAGAAGATACGGTATACCCCGTTTACGTAGATCCCACCTTAACAGTATGGTATACAACCATATCAGGCAATCCCAATTCAGGCAATTACCAAAATGGCTCAAATTACATTCAAACTACCTATATACAAAATAATGTTCAGACAAATTACGGCTCTACCGTAATGAAAGTGGGCGGCGGAATAGAGGATAGTCCTGCTTCACGCTCTCTTATAAATTTTGAATGGCTCTCCTATTCAAATCCTTCTAAAAACCCTCTTATTGGTAAGAACATAACCTCTGCATATTTATATGTTCGCGACCTCTTCCCCGCCATTTCTGAGATGATTGTCGGCCTATATGGCGTGAATTATACTTGGAATGTCAATACCGTTACCGGAACTGCGTGGAATTATTATTCGTCAAAACAATATGGGACAGGCAAACGATTAGCTTGGCACAGAGGGGTAGAAGCCATAGGCGATATGCGGGGAGACAGTGTAGGTCATTGGTATTACTTTGATATAGCTGAATATGTCAAAAATGTACTCAACAACGGATACGCTTTTGGCTTTATGTTGAAAGCAACCGATGCAACTAACGAAGCAAAAGCCGTACACACTCTTGCAGGCTCCGGATATTTGGGCAACACATCGCTAAGGCCGGCGTTAGTAGTTACTTACAACGGTATGTGCGTACCGCAAAATGCATCTGAAATAAAATTATACGAGGAAGAAAAAGCCTGTGAAGAAGTTAGTGTAGCAAAAGGTACAAATGTATATTACAAATTCAATGCAACCGCTAACATAACATATTATTTTGAATCAGTCGGTCAATGGTCTGCAAACACCGGCGTTCGTATATACAATGCCGCAGGACAAGTTTTTGCAACATCCGACTGGGTACCTTCTTTGGAGTTTAAAAGCGCAAGCAATTGCGTGTTTTATATACAAATAGTAAGCGAAAATGCCAGTACAACAAGCGGGAGTTTTTTGATTTCGAGGGATTACACAGGTCAAAGCGGTAATTTCGCCACGGGCAAAATGATAGCGTTTTTCGACAACGGTTTCAGGGATAGATACGGCTCGACGCAAGCCGCAAAAAACGTTATAAAAGGTTATTTTGATCATGTTAAAACATATATGAAAAAATATCTTAACATAGAAATGACATATGATTCTGATTTTGCGAATTTATACAGTTTTCAGACCAATAGTGGCAACAACACATTCTACGCATTTTATCAAGACTCTTTTGCTCTAAGAAATTCATATGAAAATGAATATATATACGTGTTTACCGGGAGTAGCCTGACAGCAAGCGATGCCCAATCAGCCGCTTTAATATCTCATAATCCTGCCGCTATGGATTGTGCTTACAGCGAGCATAAATTAATAATGATTACAAGGCAAGAGCGTCTTGATTATATTAAATATTCTGCTTGGCACGAAACTTTGCACACGTTTGGAGCACACGACCATAGATGTTATAGCAATATTAATACCGATACCTGTGAAAATCTATATTGCTATTATCATACCTTGGTTAACAACGAAGAGGATACTGACGGGGTTAACGAATTTGGGTATAGCTATTCAACTTACAAATTCTACGATATCAATTATATCAACGATATCTGCATTATGTTCAGCCCCATTCTTCAGGGGTGTAAAGAAAACATTTGCGGAATTTGCATTAGAGATATTTTTAAATATATTGGCATTGCTTAATATAAAGTTAATTTTTCAGAAAGGTAAAGTGTTATGAATAAATATTTGTTTTTAATTATTTCATTATGCCTTTGCTTATCAAACTTTTCTGCTTGTGAAGATGAGGCTTCTAATGATAACGAGCAAAGCAAACAGCCCGTGCAAAGCGAAGACAGCGTTTATTCCGATGGAGAGAGTACAGCAGAAGATAGCTTGGAGGAACAGCTAAGCTTTGAAAGCTCGGTGGAGGTTGCAGAAAATATTCCCCCTATTATAACAAATGAGGATTTAAATTATTACTTTGCCCACAAATATGTGCCAAGCTATGATGAAGAGGAAACCGTGTATATAAATAACGGAATGGGTGAAATGGCGGAGATATGCATACCGATAGAATATATGCAAAAATGGTTGGACGGGAAAAGCAAGCACAAAATAAAAAAAATTTCATTCAATGATGAAGATGAAGATAAGTGGATAAGTGTTTATGAACACAATCTTTTGGAGTGGATGAGAAGCCCCTGTAAAGATTCAACTGTATACGGTTTGTGGATCGACGGCTGGGATTTGCGCTATAAGAATTTATATGTTCACACCGAAGTCCACTGTGACATAGTTTCAAATGGTGAATATGGTGAATATATATTATACCCCGGCAGTACAGATGCAAGCGTGGATATAAATATTCACTACGAATACGCCGACGAGCGCCCGGCCTTTTTAACCGTTAAACACTTATCCAAGGAACATGAATATTATTTTGCCGAAAATAAAAGTATAGTTGATTACTGCAATAATTACGACAACACATTAAACGGAGAGCCGTTTAACGCCGAAGAAAACCTGATAAAGGCATACATCTACGATGCAACAAATAATGAATTTGTGGAAAAAGAAATAGTAAAAAAAGGCAAAAAATACCTGTTCATGCATAACGAGAGAATAATAAGCATCGCTCTGTGGAACGAGGATGATTTACCCTACGTACTTGAAAATATTACCCTAATTGACGTGCTTGAAGAATACGAAAAAATCAGATAAGAAAGCAATTCAAAAAGGAGCGGGCGTTGCGCCTGCTCCTTTGCTTTAGCGAATTATGTTAACTTATTTATCTTATCTGTCCGTTGCCGTTTATAAGGTACTTACAGGTTGTAAGTGCTTCGGGGCCCATGGGGCCTCTGGCGTGGAATTTTTGGGTGGAGATGCCTATCTCCGCACCAAAGCCAAACTCCTCACCGTCGGTAAAGCGAGTGGAAACATTAACATACACCGCCGCCGCATCCACTGCCGCAGTAAAGCGGTCAGCCGCCGCAACGCTGTCGGTAACGATAAGCTCGCTGTGCTTGGTGTTGTGAGCGTTTATATGAGCTATGGCTTCCTCTATATCCTCTACCACCTTAACCGCCATTATATAATCGTTGTACTCGGTATAAAAATCCTCTTCCGTGGCGGGGGTAATATCGGGCAGGATTTTAAGAGTTTTTTCGCAACCGCGAAGCTCTACCTCCGGCATACGCGCTTTTATCTTAGGCAGGAAATCTGCCGCTACCGCGCTATCCACAAGCAGGGTTTCCGTTGCGTTGCAAACGGAAGGGCGTGAGGTCTTGGAGTTGTAAACAAGCTCCAGCGCCATATCCATATCTGCGTGTTTTTCCACATAAACATGGCAGTTGCCCGCACCTGTTTCTATTACGGGCACGGTAGCATTATCCACAACGGCACGGATAAGGGAACGGCCGCCGCGAGGGATAAGCAAATCCACCACGCCGTTAAGCGTCATAAGACGGTTACTGCTTTCGCGGGTGGTGTCCTCAACCACCTGCACGCAGTCCTCGGGGAGTCCCGCTTCTTTAAGTGCACCGCGAACGGAGTTAACAATTGCGACGCTGGAAAGCACCGCTTCCTTGCCGCCGCGAAGCACGCATGCGTTACCGGACTTTACGCACAAAGCCGCCGCGTCTGCGGTTACATTGGGGCGTGCCTCGTATATTATAGCGATAAGACCGATAGGCACACGCACTTTTTTAATGCGCATTCCGTTGGGTCTGTCCCAAACTTCGCCGCCGCCCAAAGGGTCCGGCAACGCGGCAACCTTACGCAGGGATGCGGCTATACCGTTTATGCGTGCTTCCGTAAGCACCAATCTGTCAATGAGGCTTGTACGGATACCTGCCGCCTTGGCGTTTTCCAAATCCTTGGCGTTTGCTTCAAGTATCAGCGCCGCATCTCTTACAAGGGCGTCCGCCATAAGGTTTATTGCCTTGTTGCGCTGTTCGCCTTTGGAAGTAGCAAGAACAGGGAACGCCGACTTTGCCGCACTGCATTTTTCCATCAATATATCAGCCATAGTTTACTCCTCCGTATCAAACAAAGTGCCTCTGAAGGTGCCATCCATAATATCGTAAAGAATATCGGGGTTGCCGCCGTTGGCAATTATCATGGGGATACCCTTTTCGGTACACATCTTTGCCGCCTTCAGCTTTGCCGCCATACCGCCCGTACCTCTTGCGGTGCCTGCACCGCCTGCCTTTGCCTCAAGTTCCTCGGTTATACGGGAAACATAAGGTATAAGCATCGCATCAGGGTTGGTCTTGGGGTTGTCTGTATAGAAGCCGTCGATATCCGTAAGATTTATTATCAAATCCGCCTTGCAAAGCAAAGCAACAACGGCACCCAGCGTGTCGTTACCGCCGTAACGGATTTCCTCTGAGGAGATGGTATCGTTTTCGTTGATAACTGGGATACAGCCAAGCTCTATAAGCACCCTTAGTGTGCTTTCCGCATGGTGACGGCGCACTGCATCATCGGTAACATCTCTTGTAAGCAACAGCTGTGCAACCTTATGACCGTAATCCGCAAACAGGCGGTTGTACATATCTATCAGCTCGCACTGCCCTACTGCCGCCGCCGCCTGCTTTTCCTCGGTAGAAAGCCCGCCGTGGCGCAAGCCGATTTTGCCCACACCGCAGCTTATTGCACCCGAAGAAACAAGAACTATGTGCTTGCCGCTGTTTTGCAGGTCGGAAAGGCATTTAACCAAGCCTTCTATTCTACGCAGATTTATATACCCCGAAGGGTATGTAAGGGTAGATGTGCCCACCTTTACAACAATAAGATTTGCGCTCCTTATTCTTTCAATATTCATAAAAATCACCGTTTTTTAAAAAAGTACTTTATATTTTCCAAATATTATACTATAATATAACCGCATTTGTCAATTACTAAATACCAAAGAGGTAGAAATATGATTAACAAACATATAATTTTAGCCAGCGCATCTCCACGCCGCAGGGAGATTCTTGAAAGCTTCGGATTTGATTTTGAGACATGCAGTTCCCACGCGGACGAAAGCGGTGTAGAAAAATATGCACCGCAGGATGCGGTAACGGAGCTGGCGCTGAGAAAAGCTTTGTGGGTAAAAGAACGTCACCCCGACGACGGCAACATCATACTTGCGGCGGATACCTTGGTTGCACTGAACGGCGAACTGTTGGGCAAACCTGCGGACGAAGCTGATGCTTTCCGTATGCTCAAGGCGCTTTCCGGTACTAATCATCAGGTGTACACCGGCTACGCTATTTTACAGGGTGAAAAACAAATTTGCGGCTACGAATGTACCGAGGTATATTTCCGCCCCTTGGAGGATGAAGAAATACACGCCTACATAGCCACAAAAGAACCTATGGACAAGGCAGGTGCTTACGGAATTCAGGAAAAAGCGGGGATTTTTGTGCGCCGCATTGAAGGGGATTACCTTAATGTTCTCGGACTGCCCATTTGTAAAATCTATGAGGAGCTTAAAAGGCTTTAGTCCCACTTATTCGCTCAGATTAAAAAATTTGTTCTTATGCGGTGCCCCCAATGAGCAATGTAAGTAGGGGTTCGTTACAAAGAAAAAATACAATAATACACAGAAAATTCAGGGAGTTTATCCCTGAATTTTCAACTTCTCTACAGTATTTTTCGTGCTCTGTGCCTTTGTCAGCGGTCTGAACGCAGAAGCGTGTGCTTCTGCGCTTTATTTTTCACCAAGTACCAAAAACATCATACCTTAAAATTGCAGCGGCATCAAGACTATCCACGGTTCCGTCACCGTTTGTGTCGCCTACTTCCAATTGCTTAGCGGTAAATGTGATTATCTCTGCATCATATCGAAGCACGTATGCAGCATCCAAGTTATCCGCCGTGCCGTCACTGTTTACGTCACCTTTCAGTCCATCACTTGATGACGGAGGCTCTGTGCTGATACCTACGTCAAAGCGCATACTTTTATAGTTGCTTGCGTAATCCATAAGCTTTACGCACGCTTCGCGGTAATCACCTATAGAGCTTTGTGAAAGGTCAATGGTCCATTCACCGTATTCATTTGGAACGGAATCCGTAATATCCAAACGGCTTATCTCTGTAATACCGTCATCTCCGTATACAAAGATGTTGGATATATAGCGTTTATCGGTAGCACGAACGGTAAGAAGCTTGTTTTCCGCATCCCAATAACACTCAAACTCGGGGGCGCAATTATCTACATATATGAAATACTCCCGCTCCGTAACAAGCACTGCGCCTTCATAATCAAGCTGGGTTTGGAAGGTAACTTTAAGTTTTGTGCCGTCCTTTACATACGCAAAGCTTCCGTTTTTGTAATAAGTGCCGTCCCATGTAAAATAGGTGCCTTGGTCAAAGCGACCGCTTTGTGTGTTGTAAAAATTTTTCATGGCGTATTCGGTATCGTCTACATAATATATATCCCCTGTTTCCGCGTTGGAAACGGTCATAATTATATGGCGTACGTTTCTTAACAGCGAAGGGTAGAAGGTGAAGGAATTTGCTGAATTGTATGAAGTACTTTCTTCCGTAGGGAACGCCATACGGTCATAATTATAGCCTACATAACCGTAAATATTATCGCCCAACACGCCTACAATATCCGTACCCTCAGTTAAATATGCCTCGTTATACCCAACATTTGTGTTAAGCACAGTTTTATAGTCCGGGCTTTCATATCCCTCGTTTACCAATGCCGCCTCTGCATCCACAACTGCGCCCCAATCATAGGCTTCAAAAGCGGGAGCAGCAGTCCAGTCGCCGTAAAAGCCCATAAAGCTTTGTTTTATATGAGATATGCCGCCATTTACGGAAAGGTATATATACCCTTCCACATAGGCACCGTTTGTATAAACTGAAAGATATTCCCTGTCCGCGGTGCTAAGCTTTACTGTAATGTCAAGCTCTGTATAAAGGTTGTCTGCCGCAACTGTATACACGCCGTCCGCAAAGTCACCCGTCACAGGCTTTACACTTATCTCAGCATCAAGCAAATGAGGGCTTAGGCTGTTGTAAAGCACACCGTCACGTTTTATATATTCATCACACAACACATAGGATTTTTCAGCAGAAAGGGTAAATTCTTCACCGTACAGATTTTTCACCTTGGCTGTAAACGTGTAAACGCCGCTTTTTTGCGGGTCATCACCCAAATTTACAACAGGCTCTTCAAAGGCGGCAGGAGTATTAACAAAATTATCAAACAGCGGTAAACCTGCGCCCTGTCTTCTTGGGGAATACGGAATGGCGCTTTCGTTTACCAACAGCTCCGCACTGCTGAGTACCGTGTCATAAACCATTTCGTAAAGCTGTTTGTTGCTTGAAGATCCCGACAAATTTTTAGCTTTTAGATAGCTTTTGGCACAGGCGAATATACCTGACATTACAGGGGTTGCCATAGATGTGCCACTTAATATTTGATAACCTGAAGTGCTGTTGCTTGCACAACGCACGCTACCGCCTATAGCCGTTATCTGCGGTTTAAGCTTAAGGTCGGGCGTTACGCCCCAACTGGAAAAATCGGAAATCAATACTCCGTAAGGACTGTATGTTTGGGATGGTGCGATGTCTACCGTAAAACGGTTGTTTTCCGCAAGAGCCGCATAAGCGTTGCTTGCCACAGAAATACAGGGTATGGCGGGATTTTCTATTTGCATATACACAATGCCGTGTTCGTTATTGTAGCACAGCAAGGCCACAGCCCCTGCCGCGGCGGCGGCATTGCATTTTTCTTCAAATGTAATCTCACCTCTTGCAACAACCGCAACCTTACCCTGTACGTCAATCCCCACGTAATCCTGCTGACGTCCTATAGAGGGAACTATAACATACTCCAGATTTTGACCTGAAAAAGCATACATAAAAGCACCGTCAGCCGCATCGGTATACTCTATCTGTTTGCCGCCTACTGTTATTGTGTAAGGCGTGTAGCCTGAATTTTCGCCGCTGGCAACGGCAATGGCATTGACGTAGCTTGCAGGATTCCCTATAACTCCGTAGTCAGCATAATCAATAGTCACCGCATCTTCGTAATTACTAAGGGAGGCGTGATTGTAAGCATACTGCCCGTAGCCCTGCGAAAACTCGTTACCTGCCGCACAGCAAACAAATACGCCTGCTTCCTCAAGTCGCTTAAAAATATTGCCGTACAACTCTGTTTCCAACTCGTAATCAAAAGAAAAGCCGTTTTGAGAGCCTAAAGACAGATTTATAACATCGGCGCCCAAAACATACGCATCTTCCATTGCTGCAAAATATACGGAAGAATCGGTATACCCGTTATCACCAAAAATCTTCATACCTAATATCTGTGCATCCGGTGCAATGCCGCTAAAGCCGCTACCATCATCACCTGCGGCAATGCTTGCCACCGCAGTGCCGTGAGAATCTGAGGAAGAAATATCCGTATCCCCGTTAGCATAGTCATAAACATAAGGGATTTTGCTATTATGATATCTGCCAAGCAGGCCGTTGGCAGATTTTTTTGCGTTTACGCTGTTTTGATCAATCACTGCAGATTCCGATATATTTGCAGGGTCAAAGGATTTGTGGTTAATGTTTATACCCGTATCCAGCACGGCTATAACAGTCCCTTTGCCGCCGCCCATACCGGCTGTAAAGCCCAAAGTGCCGCCCGAGGAAACCGCGGCGGGGCTTATGACATTTTCCACAGCGGGGGCGGAATAAATGTTGGCTATATAAACCTTCTCTACCCCTTCAAGCTTTTCTATCTCATTAAGCTGACCGTAGCTTACATCCAAAGCGACGCCATTTATAAGTGCACCGTAATTAAACACAATACTTGCGCCGTAATTTTCGGTTATGGTGCTTGTAAGCCGGCTTCTTTGGGAAGAAAACAGCTTTTTAGCGGTTTTGGCAAACGGTGCCCCGAAGCTTTGGTCAACGGCTATATCGCTACCGCCCTTATAAACCACTATGGCACGCAGTACGGCATCATCACCCAAAAGTGAATTTAACGAAAGTGCCACCGATTTGTTTGATATGTTTTCTGCCGCGCTTGCATTACAAGCAAGGGCGGATAACAGCATAAGAAGTGTGAGTGCAAGAGCTGTCAATCTTTTTGACACGCAACATCGCTCCTTTTTTATATTATTGCAAGGTACACAGAAATTATAGCACCGCAGGGCTTTATTGTCAACGAAAAACGAAAAAAGCGGTTGACAAAGATGACGCGTTAATGTATAATTTTTACGATTTTATATTATAGTGGTGGAGTGTCGCCACGATTTGAAAGGTTACTTTACAAACTCGTATATTACGATAAGGAGCTGTGGTTATGATAAAAGACGTACCCTCTTTGTTTGGCGAACTGGTGTTTAATGAATCTGTTATGGAAGCGCGCCTGCCCGCAGATACCTTTAAAGCGATGAAGAAGGCCATGGGTGACGGTAAACGGCTTGACCCCGAGTTGGCTGATGTTGTGGCAAAGGCAATGCGTGACTGGGCGGTTGAAAAGGGCGCGACCCATTACACCCATTGGTTCCAGCCTATGACAGGTATAACCGCAGAAAAGCATGACAGCTTTATTACGCCCGCAAAAGACGGCGGTGTTATTATGGAGTTTTCCGGCAAAGAGCTTGTAAGGGGTGAGCCTGATGCATCCAGTTTCCCCTCCGGCGGTCTTCGCGCAACCTTTGAGGCGCGCGGCTATACCGCTTGGGACCCTACTTCCTTTGCCTTTATAAAAGACAGCACCCTTTGCATACCCACCGCATTTTGCTCTTACGGTGGTGAGGCATTGGATAAAAAGACCCCTTTGCTTAGGTCAATGGAAGCCATAAACAAGCAGACTATGCGTGTGCTTAGACTGTTTGGCAACACCACGGTAACCTCCGTTAAGACCACCGTAGGACCTGAACAGGAATATTTCCTTGTAGACAGATCGCTTTATGAAAAACGACCCGACCTGCTTTTTACCGGCAGAACCCTTTTTGGCGCAAAACCTCCTAAAGGGCAGGAGTTGGATGACCACTATTTCGGCACCATCCCCACAAGGGTTGTTGCGTTTATGAAGGAACTGGACAGAGAGCTTTGGCGTCTGGGCGTACTTGCAAAGACGCGCCACAACGAAGGTGCGCCTGCACAGTATGAGCTTGCACCCATATTTACCACTACCAATATAGCCACAGACCACAATCAGCTTACCATGGAGATAATGAAGCGTATTGCGGCACGTCACGGCTTGGTTTGCCTGTTACACGAAAAGCCCTTTGAGGGTGTTAACGGCTCCGGTAAACATAACAACTGGTCTATTTCCACCAGTGACGGCGTTAATCTTTTGGAGCCGGGCGATACCCCCCACGAAAACGCACAATTTCTTTTGTTCCTTTGTGCGGTTATAAAGGCGGTAGACGAATATCAGGGTATGCTTAGGCTTTCCGTTGCCACCGCAGGCAACGACCACCGTTTAGGCTCTCACGAAGCGCCCCCTGCGGTTATCTCTATGTTTTTGGGTGATGAGCTTACCGCACTTCTTGACAGTATAGAGCAAGACAAGGCATACGACGCGCGTGAGAAAGTGCAGATGAAGATAGGCGTACACGTACTGCCCCGATTCCCCAAGGACACCACAGACAGAAACAGAACATCCCCATTTGCTTTTACAGGTAATAAATTTGAGTTCCGTATGCCCGGCAGCAGTCTTTCCGTAGCAGGGCCCAACATAGTGCTTAATACTGCGGTTGCAGATGTACTTTCCCGCTTCGCAAGCCGATTGGAGCAAGCAGGCGACTTTGAAACAGAGTTGCACAATTTAATAAAAGAAACTGTAAAAGAGCATAAGCGCATTATATTCAACGGTAACGGATACGACGATGCTTGGGTGAAGGAAGCCACCGAAAACAGAGGCTTGCTTAACCTGCCCTCCACCCCCGAGGCTTTGCTTTGCTATCTTGCCCCCAACAACATAGAGTTGTTTGGCAGGCACGGCGTTTTCTCTGAAACGGAGATACGATCTCGCTACGAGATACTTGTAAGCAACTACTGCAAGGTTATGCGTATTGAAGGGCGCACTATGCTTGATATGGTTAATAAAGACATATTGCCCGCAGTAAGTGCATACACAAGAAAGCTGGCAGACGGACTTAATGCAAAGCTTGCCGTAAACAGCGACCTTTGCGTTGAATATGAGAAGGATATACTAAAAAAGCTGTGCAATCTGCTTGGGCTTATTTCCGCCAACGGAAAAGCCTTGGAAACAGAGCTTGGCAACGTAAAGCAGATTACAGACCGTCAAGCGGCGGCAGAGTATTACAGGGATAACGTTATTCCCATTATGAAGGAATTGCGTAAAGCCGTTGACGAGGCAGAAACGGTAACAGACAGGTCTGCGTGGCCCTACCCCTCCTATTCTCAGCTTTTATACGGCATTGAATAATGACTAAAAAACGCTTTATCGGACTGCGGCAAGAGCTTGGTGTAATTGCTATATGCTTTTTGACCGCGGCGGTATTCATAACGATTTGCAGCAAAAATTCTTTTTTGTACCCCATGAACGACTGGGGCGATGCAAACTGCTTTTTTACCGTTGGCAAAGCTATTACCAAGGGGAAGGTTTTATACAAAGACATTTTTGAGCAAAAAGGACCTATGCTGTATTTTTTATACGCATTGGCGTACAAAATTTCACCATCATCCTTTTTAGGCGCGTATATTACGGAGACTTTAAGTTTTAGCGCGTTTCTATATACCGCCAACAGATGTTTACGATTGTATACACAAAAAAAGATACTGCATTTGGGACTTTTGCCTTTGCTTGCTTTTACAGTAAGTCTTTCTGTAGCTTTTTACCACGGCGGCAGTGTGGAAGAGCTTAGCTTGTTTTGCCTTACTTACGGTATGTACCTGTTTTTGCGTATGGAAAAAGAGCTTGAGGTAAGTAAAGGGATGCACTTTTTGTGCGGAGTTGCCATAGGCTTTGTATTTTGGATTAAGTACACGGTGCTTGGGCTGTTTGTGGGCGGATTTGTTTATATATTCTACCGTCTTATAAGGAAGAAAAAATACGGCAACATAGGCAGAATTTGCCTTTATAATTTATTGGGATTTGTCTTTATATCCCTGCCTGTACTTGCGTATTTTTTACACACAGACAGTTTGAAATGGCTTTGGCAGGGATATTTTTACAACAATATATTTGTGTATTCAGACAGCCGTTTTATCTTGGTTAAGCTTGCGCTTACGCTAGCTTACACGGCGGTATCCTTGGCTTTAAACTTTCCTTATTCCGTGTTTGCTGTTTTAGGTATTTTATGGCTGTTCCGCAGCAGGACTAAGGAAGCAAAACTTGTAGCGTTTATGGCAGGATTCAGTGCATTCTTTATATACTTTGGCGGTGTTAATTACAAATATTACGGTTTGCCACTTTGCGTATTTGCAATATTCGGGTTATACGCAGCGGCAGAGTGGATGCACAAGCACAACAAGCTAAAAGCTAAATTATTTGCGTTTGTGTTAGCTGTGTTACCTATGTTTAGTTACTTGCTCGGTCACAACACTTATCTTATAGGATATGAAAAAAGCGATATGCCCCAGTATAAATTTGCAGAGACCATTAACAAAGTAGATTCCCCTACCCTGTTTAATTACGGATTTTTGGATGGAGGCTTTTACTTTGCGGCAGACATTTTGCCAAGCAACAAATATTTTTGCAAGCTGAATTTTGAAAGCGTGGAGATGAATGACGAGACTGATGCGTGCGTATTGCAAGGGAAGGTAGATTTTATTGTGTGTTGTGACAAAACTTTGGAAGCAGATTACGGCGATTTAATCGACTACGTTTGCGTAGACACAGCGGTTCATTATTTTCAAGGCAAGAACCACACTTATTATTTATATCAAAAAGCACCTAAGTGAACATAAAAGCAGAGGCTGTCCTAACCGGACAGCCTCAAGCTGATGACAAACCTTGTCATCAGCTTGGCAGACTGCTGAGAAAGAGTGCAGATGGGACGAACCGAGGCGATAGCTGTACTAAGTACTGCGAGCCGAGGTTCGTTCCAAACGAAAAAATATAAAAATATACAAAAATTTCGGAGAACTTTTCTCCGAAATTTTTACTTTATAGTAACCGCATTTTCTTTTTTCGTGTTCTGTGCCTTTGTCAGCGGTCTGAGGCTGTCCTAACCGGACAGCCTCCATTTTGCATTATTTACGCATCTTGCGTTTTTTCTTTTTGGATTTATTCATTATGGAAATAGCAACAAACCAACCTCCTGCAACTATGAACAGTATGCACAACAGCAAAACGTAAGTCTTGCCCTTGCCGTCATCGTTCGATTTCACATCGGAAGGAGCCTTGCTTTCGCTTTCCTCTGCGCTTTCGATTATGTCAGAGATTTCCTCTTCAGTCTGTTGACCATCTTCACTTGTTTCTTCGGGCGCGGAAACAACAGGCACCTCAGAAGAATCCTCAACGCCCACAAACACAAATGATGCCTTTATAATCATATCCGCATTAACGGTCTTTTTATAGGTGCCGCCCGTACCCAGCTCCTCACCGTCACAGATAACCGATGACAGCTCATAACCCTTTTCCGCGGCAACCGCAAACTCCAACACATCGCCCTTTAAAACCGTGGTTTTACCTGCAGGGCTTATACTGCCGCCCTCGCCTGAAGAAAGGCTTACAGAGCAATAATCAGGGGCAGGCTTGCTGCTTTCCTGCCACTTTGCGGTAAGCACCGTATCACCGTTAACGGTGCAAGTATCACCTGCAAGATATATGCGCCCTTGTGAATCCTCCCAGCCGATAAAGCTGTAACCGTCCCGATTGCCAAAGCAATTATCAACCGTAAAGCTGCCTCCTGCCTCAACGCGAAAATCGCACTGCACGCCATCGTTTGCCCCGTTGCCGTTATAGCTTATCTTAAAACTTTCAGCCTCGGCAGAATAGCTTTTAAGGCTTACGTTGGTAAAGGACATAAGAAAACGATTTTCGCCCTTTATAATTTTACCGTCCTCGGTTTGCCAGGTTCCGCTTTTAAGGTCTACGGTACTGCCCACCGCAACGTTTATCGCTTCGTCATCCGCATAGCTAAGCACACCGATAACCGTTATTCCGTCAACTGCACAACGTCCCCAAGTGGCAATAAGCGACATACTGCTTTGAACGTTATAAATAACCTCGCCCGGCTTGTACAGCTTTCCGTTACAGGACCAGCCCACAAACACATAGTCACGGAAAGTATAGTCGTTTTCCGCCACGGTATGACTACCGCCCGCGCTTACGTATTCCGTAGGCGGGGTGGGACCCTTAACATAGTTTGCGGCGTTTACGCCGTTAGGTGCCTGCAACGGCTTGTATCCGTAGGATATGGCAAATCCGCCGCCACCTACGGAAGCACTTTCCTCAGACAGCTCTGCGCTTTCCTCTGCAAAAACGCAGGGGCAAAGGCTGGTAATAACAAACAAGGTCAAAACAAAACAAATAATTCTGCAATATTTCATATATAACCTTCTATCACTTTAGTTGTTTAAAAGGATGATACCACAATACGTCTGTAAAGTAAAGGGGTTTAAACAAAAAAACATAAACGCTGTTACAAACAAAAAATCCACGTCTAAACGTGGATTTTTGCTTACTTGTCAAACTTAAGCTATACCGTTAAGCAAACGAGTATAACGGCTCTTACGTCTTGCAGCAGTATTCTTGTGCATAACGCCCTTGGTAACGGACTTGTCGATCATAGCAACAGCTTCCTTATAGGTAGCAGCGGCAAGTTCTTTGTTACCGTCTGCGAGAGCAGCCTCATACTTTTTGATAGAAGTCTTGAGGGCAGATTTAACCATCTTGTTACGCAAAGTCTTGGTAGCGGTTACCTTAACTCTCTTTTTAGCGGACTTAATGTTAGGCAAGCGACTCACCTCCTAAAATTGATTTAAATCTTTTAACTCAGCTATAATAACACATCTTTTTCCTTTTTGCAATAGGGTTTTTTAAAAAATTTTATTTTTATTTGATAAATTTACTTGTCCATTTAGCATAAACTTGACATACACCGTAATTATTGCTATAATACCACAGTTAGTATTGAAGAGGATTGATATTTTTGACGGAATTTATTATAGACAGTGCACTTATAGGCGCGGGCTTAGCAATGGATGCTTTTTCTGCCTCCTTGGCAGACGGACTTAGCGAGCCGCGAATGAAAAAGGGGAAAATGGTGGGTATTGCCCTTTGCTTTTCCTTTTTTCAATGGCTTATGCCTATGCTGGGCTGGTTGTGCGTACACACCGCCGCAAGCCTTTTTAAGGTTATAGAACCTTTTATACCTTGGATTGCCTTTCTTTTGCTTTTTGCTATTGGTGCAAAGTCGATTGCCGAGGGTATAAAGAACAATGAAAACGGGTGTGCGCTTACCAAAGTGGGCATCTCCGCTGTGCTTTTGCAAGGTGTAGCGACTTCTATTGATGCGCTTTCCGTTGGTTTCACCATCGCAAGTCACACACCGGGCGAGGCTTTAATTGCAACGCTTATCATCGGGATAGTTACATTTGCCATTTGTCTGCCCGGTGTTGCAATAGGAAAACGCTTCGGCACGGGGCTTGCCTGCAAGGCATCCATACTGGGCGGCGGTATTCTTATAATTATAGGTCTTAAAATTTGTATTGAGAGCTTCCTTTAACAAAAAAGGAGATAGTTTATTATGACAATTACGTGGCTTGTATATAACATCAATCAGTTAGGCGGAGTAGAACAGGTTATTTGCGGTCTTTCAAACCACTTTGTAAACAAATTTGGATATAATGTAAAAATCATTTCGATTATAACGTATGAAACTAATGTCCTTTTCCCCCTTGACGAAAAGGTAACGATTGAGCATTGCAAGCAGGATTACCGCACCAGAACCAAAAAAAGCACAAACAACTTAATTAAAAAGTTGCTTTCCGAACTTGACACAGATATTTTGGTAACTTGCCATCCCGGAATAAGCAACATTTGTGCCATTCACAAAAGAAAGCTTAGAGGAAAACTTATTATTACCGAACATTGTAATCCTTTATCTTATACAAAAAAACGCCTTGCTTTAAATTCTTTGTTTTATCGCTTTGCCGATGCCTTTGTCAATCTAACAGAGCATAGTCGTTCCGTATACAAAAAACATCTATGCAACTCAATTGTTATCCCTAATGCTATGTTGTGCAGTGGTTTGTCCCGTTCTTCCCTTACCGAAAAAGTTGTAATCAGCGCAGGCAGATTTGAAGAAGTAAAAGGTTATGACCGCTTGCTTGCAGCGTTTGCTATAGCTTCTGAGGGCTATCCGAATTGGAAACTTTGCCTTTGCGGTGATGGCTCCTGTGCAGACAGCCTAAAAAAGCAGGCTCAAAGTTTGGGAATAAAAGACAAGCTTATCCTGCCGGGCACGGTAAAAATGAGTGAGTATTATTCCAAGGCATCTGTATTTGCCTTATCCTCTCATTACGAAGCCTTCCCCTTAGTTGTTGTTGAAGCTTTGTCTTGCGGTTTGCCCGTTGTTGCCTTTGATCTTCCGTGTTTAAAAGAAATATGTGAAGGCAAAGCTGCGCTAATAGCTCCCCAAAATGATATAAATACCTACGCTAAGCACCTAAAAACGCTTTTCGGATCTCAAGAATCGTTGTTGCGTTTATCAGAAGAAGCGTTTACTATAAGCCAAAAATACAGTATAGATGAAGTGGGCAACAAATGGAAAGCTTTGTTTGAAAAACTTATAAAAAAATGACCCAACAAAGCCGATAAGCTTTATTGAGTCTTCAACAAAAAACTTAATTTAATCGTTAAGCTCTTTGCCGCAACTTGGGCAATACTTTACCCACAAAACGCGCCTGCCCAAGCCTGTGCGGCAATGAGGACAGCGCCACCACAACAGGGTGGTAACGGTAAACACAAGCATTATGGCTATAAAAGCCGTAATACCCGCATGGGTACCGAAGAAAAATTCGTGGAAGAATACAAGGGCGATTATAAGCAAAACAGTAAATGCCGTCAGTATTCTTCTTTTTGTTTTAAAGCTCATTGTAACACTCCTAAAAATGATATAGAGCCAAAAAAGGACTCTCAATTAAGAAAGTCCTCTTTGTTGGTGCGGCTGATGGGACTTGAACCCATACGGTCTCCCACACGCCCCTCAAACGTGCGCGTCTGCCTGTTCCGCCACAGCCGCATATCTGTTTTTGTTGTCCGCAACAGCGAACATTTACATTATACTTGTTTTTTTTCATTTGTCAATACCTAAAATTAAAATTTTTAAAAAAAGTTTGACAAGCACTTTTCGCAGGTGTAAAATGGCTATGTAACAAAATATGGAAGAGGCACTGTTATGGTTATAGATTTTCATACCCACGCTTTCCCCGATAGTTTGGCACCGAGAGCTATCGCAGGACTTGCCGAAAGCGCGGGCGGCAAATACCCCCTTGCCACGACGGCACTATTGGCGGCATAAAAACCAATATGGAAAAATTCGGCGTGGATATATCGGTACTTCAGCCCGTTATTACCAAGCACAAACAAACAGAAAGTCTTAACAAGTGGGCACAAAGCGTAAACGAAGGTAATATTATATCCTTCGGTGGAATTTATCCCCACAGCGATAACCCAAAGGCTGATATAGATTTTGTATGCTCTTTGGGGTTAAAGGGGCTTAAGTTTCACCCCGAATATCAGGATTTCACCGTGGATACCCCCGAAATGCTTAAGATTTACGATTATGCTTTGAGCAAAGGGCTTATACTTTTGTTCCACGCCGGTTTTGATATAGCTTATCAGCCGCCTTTCAGAAGCAGTCCCAAGGCGTTCAGGCACATAATGGACGAGCTTGGCGGCGGGGTGGTCGTTGCGGCACACATGGGCGGTATGTATGAGTGGGATGCCACCGAAGAGCTTTTAGCAGGCACGGGAATATATCTTGACACCTCTATGGGCTTTAACGAATACAGCGATGAATGCTTTATGCGTTTGGTTAAGGCTATCGGCAGTAAAAACATCCTGTTTGGCTCCGATGCACCGTGGAGCAATGCGGGCGAAGAATTAAAGCATATTTCCACACTGCCGTTGAGTGAGGAAGAGAAAACCGACATTTTGGGCAGAAACGCAAAAAGAATATTGGGGATTTAACAAAAGAACAGTTTAAGCAACAAAACGCCGCTTAAACTGTTCTTTTTATATTCTTACAGGTAAAAATCCGTCTATTTCTGCCACGCCCTCTGCAACTTTGCAGTCCACGGCGTAAATCTTTACCCCTGCCCTCTCTGCCGCTGCCAAAGCATCAGCAAGCTCCGGATGAGTCACACGGTTAGGACGAAATTGGCTGACGCCCTTCATCTGTACCACAAACAACACCATAGCCCCTATGCCGTTGTCTGCACATGTGGCAAGCTCCTTGAGGTGCTTAACGCCTCTTTCGGTAGGCGCATCCGGAAAATATGCTATACCATCCCTCTCCAGCGTTACGCCCTTTACCTCTATGTAAGTAAGCGTTTCGCCCGTTAAGGCGCAAAAATCAAAGCGTGAATCGCCGCAATTCACCTCTCGGCGAAAGGTTGTACCTTCGGGGAAAAGCCCGCTTTTGGGAAGCCATTCCGCCGCCATTTCGTTCGGAGCCTGTGAGTCCATATTTACATATATTTCTTTTTTGTTTTGTGCTTTTATGACCGCCACCAGGTCGTAACGTGTTTTGCGTTTTGGGTTATCAGATTCTTCCAAGAACACCGTACAGCCCTGCACCAGCAGTTCTTTACATCTGCCTGTGTTTTTAACATGCACGGTTTCAAGAACGCCGTCCACATACACCATTGCAATAAAGCGGTTAGGGCGGCTATGAAATATTCCCTTTGTAATATTGTTGTAACGCATAGGCTCACCTCGAAGTTATTATACCAAAATACACGTAATAACGCAAGCTAAATACAATACGCAGTGTTGACTTTTGTCAAAAGCCGTGTTATACTACCGGCTTTCAGCTTTTGCCGTTTCTATATCAAACGGCTTTGGCTGTTTTTTGTTGAAACGGAGTGTAACAGTTATGAAACGCAAACTTTATACAGAGCTTGCATATGTGCTGGGCATGCTTATTCTTCCTTTTGGTGCGGCACTTATGACAATGGCAGACTTTGGGCTTTCCATGATAGTGGCACCCGCATATATTTTGCATTCCAAGGTGTCGCAAACATTTTCGTTCTTCACCTTCGGTACGGCTGAATATACCCTGCAGGCTGTATTGCTTATTGCGATGATAGCGGTTATAAGAAAATTCAGGCTGTCTTATCTGTTGTCTTTTGTTACGGCATTCTTTTACGGGCTTTTGCTGGACGGATATATTGCTGTGCTTGACGGAATATGCTGGGAGCCGCTTTATATGCGACTTACGGCGTATTTCATCGGATTGTTGCTTACTGCAATCGGTGTGGCGTTTTTCTTCCGCACGTATATTTCCCCCGAGGTTTACGAGCTTGCCGTAAAAGAAGTTTCGGCTAAAATCCGTATTCCTCTCAGCAAGTTTAAAACGTTTTATGACTGCGGCAGTCTTGCTGTAAGCGTAATATTCTCCTTTGCTTTTTTCGGGCTGTGGCATTTTGAAGGCATAGGCTGGGGCACATTCTTTTGCGCTCTGGTTAACGGCTGGCTTATTGGCATGATTGACAAGATCATAGGTAAATTCTTTGAATTCAAAGACGGATTAAAGTGGCGCAATTTTTTTGAATAGATAAAAACTCACTCCCTTTATTTGTGTAACAAGGCAACACGGGGCTACATAAACTGTAGCAGAAGGGAGGAAAGACAATGAGCTGCTTTGACTCTTTTTTCGGTAATCAGAGTTGTTGGATTATTATTCTGATTGCAATAGTAATTGTTTGCTGCTGCTGCAACTAAACACATATTTTAAAGTGTGGGGCTGTTTTTTCTTTGTGAGGGGAAGAAACAGCCCCACTCTTTTATTTTGATGTTGTAATTTGCTTCGAAGTATGATATAATAACATGTTATATAATCTATAAGGGGAAAGATATGAAAAAGATATTACTTATGTTAATAACCTTATCGTTGCTTGCCTGCACCGCTTGCGGAGATATCCCTATGGACGGTGAGGAAAGCGAAGCATCTAAAACGGAAAGCACAACAAGCATAGCAGACGAAAGCGTAATATCTCAGCCGGAAAACAACACTTCCGTACAGGAAAGCACAAGCGAAAAGCCCGATGATACAAGCGAGGTCGTTTCCGAAACTGAGAGTTCTGTATCTGAAAGTGAGAGCGCTGCCGAGTCCGAAAAGGAAAGTGAGGTTATTACTCAACCGCCCGTAAGCTCTACCCCCGAAAGCGAAATTATTATTGACACCAACTATGCCATAGAGCTGAGCGATGAAGAAATTAAGTGTATCAACGCAGGGGCAAACGGGGAGTATTTAATTCTTGTAAACAAAGAGAATAAGTTGCCCAAGGATTTTGTTCCCGAAAACTTAGTTGACATAAGAAAGACCCGCGGCGACCGCGCACCCGAAAAGATGGTTTATACCGCAGAAACGGCACTTAACGCCTTTTTGAAAGAGGCTACCTACTACGGTCACGGTGACGTTACCATTACCAGCGGATACCGCAGTATTGCAAAGCAGGAATCACTTTTTAACTACTACGTATCCCAAGAGATGGCATCCGGT
Source organism: Clostridia bacterium (assembly GCA_017397955.1). Taxonomy (GTDB): domain Bacteria; phylum Bacillota; class Clostridia; order Oscillospirales; family CAG-382; genus SIG636. The sequence continues at coordinate 9,988 of JAFQHL010000002.1, read as the reverse complement.
AAGGATAAGGCAAGTGCAGAGGCGGCGGCATCGGTCTATTCTGCATACCCCGGCACAAGCGAGCACCACACGGGGCTTTGTGCAGATATGCATAACCTGCCTGCGGCAAGCCAAAACTTTGGCAGTACAGAGGCGGCAAAATGGATGGCAGCAAACGCACACAGGTTTGGATTTATACTGCGTTTCCCTCAAGGCAAGCAGGATATCACCGGCTATATGTGGGAGCCTTGGCATTTCCGATTTGTTGGCATAAAGCACGCCACCGCAATATACGAAAGCGGACTTACACTTGAAGAATACTTGGCTACGGAAGCGGAGGTAGGTTAATATCAGCTGGCTTGATAAATTCACACCCGACAGAATGGAAAAAGATATAAGCGCCTACCCCGCAGAGTTTTTTACAAGGAGAGGGATTGACAGAGTAGTGTTTGACATAGATAACACCATTGCGCCCTATGACAAGCCTTCTCCCGATGAAAAGGCGGTAAATTACATACAAAGCCTACAAGCAGCAGGGATAGAGGTAATGTTTGTTTCCAACAACGAGAAGGAGCGTGTGGAGCTGTTTAACAAAGATTTGGGGCTGTTTGCCGTACATAAGGCAGGCAAACCGGGCACCAAGGGGATAGAGGCCTGTCTTGCACAGTCCAAAAACAAGGGGAAGGCGGCATTTGTGGGCGACCAGATATTTACAGATTGTCTTGCGGCGCGCCGCATGAAAATGCCCTGCTTTTTAGTGGAGCCGATACAACCCAAGGAAACCTTATTTTTTAAACTTAAGCGCATAGGCGAAAAGCCATTTATAAGACGGTACAAAAGAAAGGTGAAAGAAGTATGAAGTTTACCGAGCTTACAGTATACACAAACACTATAGGCAGTGAGATAATAGGCGGAATTATAACCGCCGCAGGCATAAGCTGTTATTCCGTAGAAGACCCGGCAGACCTTGAAGCTTTGCTTAACGACAACACCGTACCCTATGATTATATAGAAGAAGGTCTGCTAAACAAGACCGAAGGCGAGACATTGGTTAAGGTTTATATCTCTCAGGACGAGCAGGGCACAGCACAGCTTGCACGCATTAAGCAAGGTATTGAATCCATTGAAGGTGACTGCTTTGGCAGGTTGCACGTGGAAGAAACCACGGTTGACGACGGTGACTGGGCTGACGGTTGGCGTCAGTACTTTCATCCACTGCCCATTGGTGAAAAATTTATTGTTAAGCCCACTTGGGAAGAATGTGAACCTGAAGGCAGAATAGTACTTGAGATAGACCCTGCCTCCTCCTTTGGAACGGGTCAGCACGAAACCACAGCGCTTTGTCTGAGAGCATTGGAGCATATAAATATTGAAGGCAAACGCGTTTTGGATATGGGTTGCGGCAGCGGCATACTTGGTATAGCGGCGGCGAAATGCGGCGCTGCCGAAACGGTGCTTGTAGATATTGACAGCGTTGCGGCAACAATTGCCAAGGAAAACCTTGGCGTTAATAACGTTGACGACCGTTGCAAGGTATACTGCGGCAACGTAATTACCGACGAAAAGCTGGCTAAAACCGTGTTTGACGGGGAATACTCTTTGATACTGGCAAACATAGTTGCGGATGTTATAAAGTGTATGGCAGATATGTTTTACAGCTCTTTGGCTGAGGGCGGCATCCTTGTGTGCAGCGGCGTTATAGGCAGCAGAAGAGCAGAGGTTGAGGCCTTGCTTGAAAAAACAGGCTTTAAGCTTTTGGGCACAGACGAAGAAAACGATTGGGTGGCGATTAAATGCACGAGGTAGAGAAACGGATGCGAGAGCTGGAGAAACAGCTTGAGTACCACTCTAAAAGATATTACGAAGAAGACAGCCCCGAAATAAGTGACCGTGAGTATGATATGCTGTTTGCGGAGCTGAAGCGACTTGAGGAGGAAAACCCCGCCCTTGTCTCCCCCGCCTCCCCTACGGGACGTGTGGGCGGTGCGGTAGCAGAGAGGTTTGAAAAGGTGCGTCATCCCGTAACCATGGGTAGCCTTTCCGACGTGTTTTCTATACCCGAACTTGAAGCATTTGTTGACAAGACCGCACCGGATGCGGAATACGTGGTGGAATGCAAGATAGACGGGCTTAGCGTACTGCTAACCTACGAGGACGGGGTACTTGTGCTTGGCGCAACAAGAGGCGACGGAAGCTACGGTGAGGACGTTACATTCAATGTACGCACCATAAAAGACCTGCCGCTAAAGCTTAGCCGTCCCATTAAGCGACTTTTGGTACGCGGCGAGGTATATATGCCTAAGGCGGTGTTTGCCGCCCTCAATGAAGAGCGTGAGGAAAAGGGTGAAACGCCCTTTGCAAATCCCCGCAACGCGGCGGCAGGCTCTTTGCGTCAATTAGACAGTGCTCTTTGTGCAGCGCGAAAGCTTAGCATATTTGTATTTAGCCTTGAAGAGTGTAGTGAAGAACTTCCAATCAGTCACAAAGAAAGGTTGAACTTTTTGCAGACACTTGGCTTTAAGGTAAGCCCCGTAAGGGAGCTTTGCCGCGGAAGCGCCGAGGTTATAAAGGCGGTGGAGCATATATCAGAGCTCAGACCGACCCTGCCCTACGATATTGACGGGGCGGCAATAAAGATTGACAGCATACCTTTAAGAGAGGAGATAGGTGAGCTTTCCAACCTGCCAAAATGGGCTGCGGCGTACAAATATCCGCCGGAAGAGGTGGAAACCCTGCTTGAAGACATTGTTATACAAGTAGGGCGCACAGGGGTGCTTACCCCCAACGCGGTGCTTAAAAGCGTTAAAGTTGCAGGCTCTACAGTATCCCGCGCTACACTTCACAACATAGACAATATTACAGCCAAGGATATACGCATAGGCGACAGCGTAATAATACGCAAGGCGGGTGACATTATTCCCGAGGTAGTGCGTATACTGCCGGAAAAACGCCCCGCTGACAGCGCGCCGTATAATATGCCCGCCGCCTGCCCTTCCTGCGGAGGCCCCGTAAGCAGAGACGAAGGCGGCGTTGCGATACGTTGTACCAATACGGATTGTCCGGCACAGCTACACCGTACTTTGCTTCATTTTGCAAGCTGTATGGGAATAGACAATTTGGGAGAGAGTGTACTTAGGACTTTTATAGAGCAGGGTTTTGTTAAGAGTGCCGCTGACCTGTACACACTTGAGGAAGAACAGATAGCCACACTTGAGCGTTTTGGAGAAAAAAGCGCAAAGAGACTGCTTGATTCCATAAATAAATCCAAGTCCGCCCCTCTTGCAAGTCTTATAAGCGCACTGGGCATAAGACAGATTGGCGAAAAGGGTGCCATTGCGCTTGCCGAGCATTTTGGCAGTCTTAAGGCTATAGCCGAAGCTGACGAAGTAAGTCTTGTTGCGCTTAACGACATTGGGCAGGTAACCGCACAATGCATAAGGGACTATTTTTCCGTACCGCAAAACCTTGCGCTTATTGAAAAGCTTAGTACCCTTGGGCTTAAAGTAGAAGAACAGCAAGAGGAAAAGGGCACGGCGCTTGAAGGGATGACCGTAGTTGTTACGGGCACACTCCCCTCTCTTAAACGTAGCGAAGCAGAGGCGCTTATACGCAAGCACGGCGGCAACGCAGCATCCTCCGTATCCAAAAAGACAAGCTACGTGCTTTGCGGTACGGATGCAGGCAGTAAACTTGCAAAAGCGCAAAGCTTGGGGATACCCGTAATTGATGAGGCGGAGTTTTTACGTCTGATAGGCGAAAACAGCCTGTAAATATACCAAAAAAACAAAAAACGCCTGCTTAAAGCGCAAAATTTTATGATAATTTACGTAAAATTTTACTTGCAAGGAGCAGGCGTTGAATGTATAATAATACTGTATTGGGGATAGGTTGTTTCCCGATAACATTTTAAGGATAAAGGTGTTTTTTATGGAAAGAAAAGTAGGCACTTGTTCAAGAGGTATCCGTTGCCCTATTATAAGAGCGGGCGACAACTTGGCAGAGATTGTTGTAAACAGCGTGCTTGAAGCCGCTGAATGTGAAGGCTTTGCTATTCGTGACAGAGATGTTATTTCCATAACCGAATCCATTGTTGCAAGAGCGCAGGGTAACTACGCAGGCGTTGAAGCAATTGCAGAGGACGTTAAGGTAAAGCTTGGCGGTGGCACCGTTGGCGTTATATTCCCTATTTTGTCCCGTAACCGTTTTGCAATATGCCTCAGAGGTATAGCAATGGGCTGTAAGAAGGTTGTTCTTATGCTCAGTTACCCCAGTGACGAGGTTGGCAACGCGCTTCTCAGCTATGATGCGTTGGACGAAGCAGGCGTTAACCCTTACAGCGATGTGCTTTCTCTTGAAAAGTATCGCGAACTGTTTGGTAACCCTGTACACGAGTTTACGGGTATTGACTATGTAGACTATTACGCAAGCATCGTTAAGGATGCAGGTGCAGAGGTTGAAGTTATTTTTGCCAACCGCCCTGCCGCTATTCTCGACTGTGCGGATTGCGTTATCAACTGTGATATACATACACGCGTAAGAACAAAGCGTATACTCCTTGAAAAGGGCGCGAAGGTTGTTTGCAGTCTTGACGGTATTCTTAATGCATCCGTTAACGGCAGCGGATATAACGAAAAATACGGCCTGCTTGGCTCCAACAAGGCTACCGAAGACACGATAAAGCTGTTCCCCAAGGAATGTACCGATTTGGTTGAGGATATTCAGGCGAGAATCCTTAAAGCCACGGATAAGCATGTTGAAGTTATGGTTTACGGCGACGGTGCGTTCAAAGACCCTCAGGGCAAGATTTGGGAGCTGGCTGACCCCGTTGTTTCCCCCGCCTTTACAAGCGGGCTTGTGGGCACACCCAACGAGCTTAAGCTTAAGTACCTTGCAGATAACGACTATAAAGACCTTAGCGGCGAGGCACTGAAGAACGCTATTTCCGAAAGCATAAAGGCAAAGAATGCAAACCTTGTGGGCAATATGGTATCTCAGGGTACCACGCCCAGACAGCTTACCGACCTTATCGGTTCCCTTTGCGACCTGACCTCCGGCAGCGGCGACAAGGGCACACCCGTTGTTCTTGTACAGGGCTACTTTGATAACTTTACCGACTAAGTTAATACAAAAACACGAAACTTTTCCCCACCCGCTTACCTACATAGGCGGGTGGGGTATTGTTTAAGTTCCCAAGGAACCCGTTACTTTCTTGAGAACTTTTTATACTTTGTTTTTTCCCACACTTTACCCCACCCCTTTTCGGCAGTATACCCACCCTTTTATTTGCAAAAGGGTAGTGACATTATTAAAAAAATGTGTTATAATGCATACGTATTTATATAAGATATGGAGGATTATGGGATGAAAAAATTTATATCCTTACTGCTTTGTGTGCTTACAGTCATAAGCGCAATACCCTTTGTGACTGCATCTGCGGGAGAGACCCCCGAGACAGCACTCGACGGAATAATCGAGATAAACAATTGGGCGGAGTTTGAGGCGGCTTTTGAAAACCTGCCCGAATACGCCTTCGGCAACTACAAAATGGTGCTGATGGAAGACCTTGCTCTTAACACCGTTGACCGTACACCCGTACAGTACAGGTACTCTTGGATAAGCGTGTGGATAAAGGGAAACAACGTAGAGTTTGACTTTAACGGCCACACCCTCTCCTGTGTTGACGATATCTCCAACACCACCTCCAACTTTATAGAAATTCGAGTTAGCAACTACGACCTGAACACCGGCTCTACCCTGCGTTTTACGGACTCCGTAGGCGGCGGCGGTATCAGTATGGTTTCTCCCAGAAACAAAGACTCCGAAATTGCTGCCGTATTTGTAACGACCGAGGATGCCTATAAGGTTGACGGCCGCACGGAATATATTGACGAAAACCACAACAAGCTTATAATAGACGGCGGTAACTACACCCTTGAAACTTCAACCCAAAAATCCGGCGGCAGCACCTTAAAACGTGGCATTAACTATAGAGGCACCTTTATAGCCCACAATATTCACACCGTTATAAACGACGGCGATTTTGAAGCAAAGGGCAGCGGTTACGTTGATGATAGCGTTGACCATTGCACGAGAGAGCTTAGCGCTTTCGGTACCACCAGATACGGTAACACCTACGACGATTGGCTATCCTTGGTAATAAACGGCGGTTATTTCAACTCCCCTGGCTACTCCGTCCACCACTTTGACGAGGGCGTAGACAATATCAACGAATATACCGGAACGTTGGATAACCAGATCATCCCCGAAATTCACGGCGGTTCGTTTATTGGCGGTATAGGCTTTATCGGTCATACCTTTGCTTATTATCCCCCCGTTTCCGATTCTTCGATAATCTCATCAATCGGTTTTTGCAAGCTTGCCGAATACCAAGCTATTAGGATGATAAAAAACTTAAGCGCTACCGCTATTTTGACTCGTGACAATACGTTTATAGACGTTACAGAGGCTAGCTTTGAGGACCTGCACAACGCCGCACAGATTTTAGTTATGAACGAGGATATGCTGGGTCTTGAGTTTTCACCCGCATCTAAAATAGATTACAACACTGTGCTTCACTGCCCCATCGACAAGTCCGAAACCTTTGGCGTTAGTTTCAAATTAAGCGATTTTGTTAAGGATCACGTTAACTACTCGACATATATCGGATTTTTTTACGTAAGAGCAAAGGGCGAAACCGAGTGGACAGATTACAGATGCAATCTGGAAGGCAAACAAAGCTACGAAAAGACCGTTAAAGCCGAAGACTACCCCAACGGGTTTGAAGTCTTGGCAGAGTATAAGATATTCGTTGCAAGACAAGAGTTTAAATTTACCAGACATTACACCGTCAACGTTACCGAGGCTTCCGCCCCCGCAAACATCATAACCCAGCCCGAAAGTATAAAGGTCGGCTTGGGCGAGATGGCAAGCACGGCTGTGGAAGCAAGCCACGTGGACGGTTATCAGTGGCAAGTGCAGATTGGCGACTCCTGGGTAGACGTTGACGACACCGTAGCGACTATGTTTCACGGCGTTCGTATGTATGGCTATAGGTCCCCTTGGTTCTCCGTTTCTTCTGAAGGGCTTGGCGAAATCAAGGCACGTTGTCTGCTTACGGGCACCGATGATTCAACCACCAAGACCGCTGTGGCAACCTTCACCTTTGGTGACGTTCCTCAGGTTAAGAGCTTCTATTCAAACGGATACTATGAGGGAGGCGACGCCAAGTTCTACCTCAAGGGCGATATATTCGAGAGAGTTACCTGGACGGTTATGCACAGAGGCGGCAGTACCACCGAGTTCTACACCCTTGAAGAGTTCAAGGCAGCAACGGGTATTGACTACGACACTAGCTTTAAGCTTTTCGGCGGCTCCTACCGTGCGGTAGTAACATTTAAAAACGTGCCCGAAAGTGTCAGCCGTGGTTACAGCGTAGGCTATTCCGTAGAAAATGCACTGGGCAATGTAGCCTTCAGTATGGACAACACAGTGCCCTTCACGCTGCTGGTCGAAATCCCCGCTGTAACCGAGATGCTTAAAGGCGATAGCTGCACCGAGGGCGAAGCCCTTAGCTTCACCTTTACCTCCCCCGATATGATTGAAGCCGATTGGGGCTTTGAAAGCTATGACGAGGACGGTAACGGTATAATGTATGACCTTGATGATCTGAAGGCGGCGTTCCCCGAGTCTACCTTCGAAACAGGTCTTAATGACGGCGTAGCAACCCTTACCATCACCAACGCTGACGTGGCTATGACCGCTTATACTCTGTACGCCTATGCGGTAGGTGCATACGGCAACGCAAACGCAGGCGCTATACTCTTGTCGGTCAACGAGATACCCAAACCCGATGAAGAAACAAGCGAGGAAAGCTCCGAAACGTCCGATGAAGAAACAAGCGAAGACGGTTACGAAACGTCCGATGAAGAAACAAGCGATGACGATTACGAAACATCCGATGAAGAAACAAGAGATGACAGCTCCGAGGAAGAGCCTTCCGACATTCTTATCGGTGACATTAACGGCGATGGCGATATAAACAGCCTTGATGCGGCACAGGCACTTAAGCACGATGCACAGCTTATCACCCTTGAAACGGAAGCAATCGTTGCGGCAGATGTTAACGGCGACGGTACGGTTAACAGCCTTGATGCGGCTATGATTCTACGCTATGACGCAGGGCTTATTACCGAGTTTACTGCAGGAGATAACATAGAAGACAACTCCTCCATTATTGAAAGCGAACAAAGCGGAACAGAACAAGACGATAAGTATATACCCTGCAAACTGACGGTAAACGGAAAGGATATAAGCCAAAGCAGTTTTGCAACATTTAATACCGATACCAAAATTTTCTGCATTCCGTTGTTTGCTATATTAAGGGAATTAGGCGTTAGTGCAGAGTGGAGCAACGATACGGAAGCAGTTTTGTCAAACAGCACTAAAACCATAACTCTTAATACGGAAGAGACAAACTTTGGAACAACACCTCCAAACCCGCCTTATGATATAAGTATATATATAAGAGAAGTAGTACAGGGCGACATAATAATGGATGTCACTTCTGCAAAGTGGGTTATTAGTGAATTTATACCTGTTACAATGCATTTAAGCACTGTTGAACCTTCGGTTGATGTTCGGCTCCATAAATAGTACGATCTGTATAGTCTTGTCACTAAGTTACAGCCTATGGCTTATCACCAAAAACATGACTAAAAAAGCCTAAATTTTACCGCCCGCTTATTGACAAGCGGGCGGCTTTGTATTATAATGTTTCCATTAAAAAATCAAGACGGAGGTACAGTATTTATGGATTCCAATATCAGACCCGAAACAATGGAACGCATTACCACCAAGGCATTGGCAAATGCTTTTATAGAAGAACAGATTGCCGCAGTCAAAGCACAGGTTGGCAACAAAAAGGTGCTTTTGGCGTTGTCCGGCGGGGTGGATTCCTCCGTTGTTGCCGCTTTGCTTATCAAGGCTATAGGCAAGCAGCTTGTTTGTGTTCATGTTAACCACGGGCTCATGCGTAAGGGTGAGAGCGAAGCGGTTATTGAAATGTTCGGTCAGCAGTTGGATGCAAACCTTATTTATGTTGATGCTACCGACCGTTTTCTTGACCTGCTTGCAGGCGTTTCCGACCCCGAAAAAAAGAGAAAGATTATAGGTGCCGAATTTATCAACGTTTTTGCTGATGAGGCAAGAAAGCTTGACGGCGTGGAATACCTTGCACAGGGCACCATATATCCAGATATACTTGAAAGTATTAAGCAGGCAGAAGGTAAAAAGGCTGTTAAATCCCACCATAACGTTGGCGGTCTGCCCGAAGACTTGCAGTTTGCACTCGTTGAGCCTATTAAACTTCTGTTTAAAGACGAGGTGCGTATTGTAGGTGAGGCTTTGGGGCTTCCCCACGCTATGGTTTACCGTCAGCCCTTCCCCGGCCCCGGGCTTGGCGTGCGTTGCTTAGGCGCGATAACCCGTGACAGACTGCATGCACTGCGTGAAGCTGATGCGATACTTCGTGAAGAGTTTGACAAAAACGGGCTTGCCGAAAAAGTATGGCAATACTTTATCGCCGTGCCCGATATCAAGAGCGTTGGCGTAAAGGACGAAAGCAGATACGAGGGTTGGCCCGCTATCATCCGCGCTGTCAACACCAAGGATGCTATGACCGCCACCATTGAAGAAATCCCCTACCCCATTCTGCACCACATAACCCACCGCATAACCAACGAAGTTGAGGGCATCAACCGTGTTCTCCTCGACCTTACCCCCAAGCCCAGCGGCACTATCGAGTGGGAATAAGAACCAAAAAGCCGTAACCCCTTGAAAATAAAGGGATTACGGCTTTATTTTTTTACCCAGCGTACCAAAAACGTAACACTTTACTGCAAGTCCTCGATTTTTTTCTCGAACTCCGAGACTACGCCGGCATAATTCTCGGCTTCGTCAGTTTCCAACCGGGAGGAGACCTCCTCCTGCTTATCCGGATACAAATGCGAGT
>JAFQHL010000028.1 GCA_017397955.1 Clostridia bacterium | reverse complement strand
TCACATAGCAATTTGGTAAAACACCTCGTTTTGTAGATAAATCGTAACAATCTTTGTCGTAAAATATTTTACACGACATCAGGTTTCATGTATGCGCCGCGTGGCGGCGGGAGATAAACCCCCGCCCTACGGTGGTGCGTTCCGTTGCCGCATAGACGGTTGCGTTGGTGCATTCCGTTTCCGCACCGACGGTTGCGCGGTTGCGGTATGTTACGTGGCGGCGGGAGATAAACTGTTTGCCCTACGGTGGTGCGTTCCGTTTCTGCGTAGACGTCTGGTGGTGCATTCCGTTTCCGCATCGACGGTTGCGCGGTTGCGGTATGTTACGTGGCGGCGGGAGATAAACTGTTTGCCCTACGATGCTGCGTTCCGTTTCTGCGTAGACGGTTGCGTTGGTGGGGAAATGTAAGCAAGCCGCGCGCCGTCTTTTTATGGGGTGATTATCGTGGGTTCCATTAAACCTCAAGGTTTTGTGTAGTGATTTACCCAAGGAGTTTGCGAAGCTCTTCCATTATCTTCTTCTCCCTGCGGGATATCTTTACCTGTGTAAGCCCCATACACCGCGCCGTTTCCGTTTGGGACAGTCCTTTATAGTATCTTAAAGCCACAATTTGCCTGTCCTCTGCAGGAAGGCTTTTTACCGCCTGCCGCAAGGCAAGGCTTTCGCTAAAGCTTGCCACGTTGTCTGTCCACAGAGTGTCCTCGGGTGCAAGCTCTCCCTCTCCGCTTTCGTATATAGAGCCAACGGGCGCGGCGGCATCCAAGGCGTATGCCGCCTCCTCCACCGTCATTCCGCTTACCTGCGCCAGCTGTGATATATGCGGCTCCTCCCCCGTTTCCGTCATAAGCCGCTGCTTTTCTCTGCAAAGCAGTGCGCCCTTTCGTTTAAGCTCTCGGCTTACCTTTATTATCCCGTCGTCCCGCAGGTGCTTTTTTATTTCGCCGCTGATAAGCGGCACCGCATAGGTGGAAAAACGGGTGCCAAAGCCCGTGTCAAAGCCTCGTATTGCCTTTATCAGCCCAATGGTGCCTATTTGCACCAAGTCCTCTACCTCCGTGCCGCGGTCACGGAATCGCAAGGCAAGGCTTTTAACCAGCCCCATGTTTTCCTCTACTAAGGCGGCAAGTGCGTCGCTGTCGCCCTGTGCTACGGCTTCAAAAAGCTCCGTATCGTTCATACATTGCCGCCCAATCTTTTGGTCAGCACCACGGTGGTGCCTTTTTCGGGCTTAGAGCGCACCTTAAGCTTGTCGCAAAAGCTTTCCATAACCGTAAAGCCCATCCCGCTTCGCTCACCTTCGGGGTCGCCCGTATACAGCGGCTGAAGACATTTTTCTACGTCTTCCATACCGCATCCCTTGTCCTTTATCTCAAAAACAACGCGTCCGTCATCAAATATCTGCCCTTTAATTCGTATCTCACCCTTGCCGCGGCTGTTCTTGTAGGCGTGGACCACGCAATTCGTTACAGCCTCCGACACGGCGGTTTTTATATCCGCCAGCTCCTCTACGGTTGGGTCAAGCCGTGCCGCAAATGCCGCCGCTATGGTGCGGGCAAATCCCTCGTTACTGCTTTTTGCCGCAAGGGTAAGAGTAAAGCTTTCTACAGCCTTTGCCGCCTTTTTGCGCTCCTTTACCGCACTCATACCTCCACACTCCTTTCCGTTTTAATAAGCTTGTCCAGTCCTGCCAATTTCATTATCCGCGCCACGGGTGGTGACGGCTCCTTAACCGTAAGCACCGCACCAACGGTAAGCGCTGTTTTGTACCTGCCCATAAGCAGACCCAGACCGGACGAATCACAAAAATGTACGTCCTTAAGCTCCAGCACTACCTTTTTCGGCTGTTGCTCCAATATTACCGCATCCATAGCTTTTCTGGTTGCCGCCGCACCGTGATGGTCCAGCTCCCCTGTTAAGCTAAGAGTAAGCGTGTCTTTTGTGGTTTTATGTGTAAACCGCATTTTCTGTTGCCTCCTAACTGCGGGGCTATTTTACTACGGACGGCGGCGTGTAATTTGTCAGCCCTTGTCGCCGTTGACAAAAAGATAAACAGCGGTTATAATTAAAGGCAAAAGGAGCTGATTTTATGGCAAAAATTAAAGATATACAAAGCTTTTTGGAAAACCGTATACCAAAAAGCCTTTCCATGCCCGGCGATAACGACGGATTTTCCATTATCCCCGACAGCAACGCAGAGTGCGATACCATTGCTTTGGCGTTGGATGTCAGCCTTGACTCAATAGAGTTTGCAAAATCCGTGGGCGCACAGCTTTTGCTTACCCATCACCCCACTGTTTTTTCGCCCCTTTATTCACTTAGCGATAAGGACGGCGTGGGCAGAAGGCTTTTGGCGGCGGCAAAAGCAGGCATAGCCTTGGCGGGTTTCCATACCCGTCTGGATGCTATTGACGGCGGCGTTAACGATACCCTTTGTCGCCTTGTGGGCATACAAAGGGTAGAGAAGTTTGAGGATGGGCTTGGCAGGGTAGGCTATCTTGAAAAGCCACAAAGCTTTGAGGAATTTTGTGCCCACGTGGGCAAGGTGCTTGGCACTGAAAAGGTTACGGGCATAAATACAGGCAATACCGTGCATCGCGTTGCGGTGGTGGGCGGTAGCGGAAAAGGCTCGTTTTACGATGCATACCGCACCGGCGCCGACACATTTTTGACGGGCGAGGTTGCCCACAACACTCTGCTTGATGGCAGAGATTTGGGAATGAATTTAGTGCTTGCCACTCATTACCGTACCGAGGTTGTGGTATTGCCCGCACTTGGCGATATGGTTAAAGAGGCGTTCCCCGACGTAAAGCTTCACTTTTTCGGGGATAATCTGTAAGGAGCGTGTAAGGCTTGGCAATTGACGGCATTTTCTGTCACCGCTTGGCGGCAGAGCTTAAGAGTGCCCTTGTAGGCACAAAAATAGAAAAAATAAACCAAACGGGGGACGAGGAGCTTACCCTGCGCCTTTACGGTGGCGGTCAAAAGTACAATCTGTTGCTTTCCGCATCCCGCAAGAATGCAAGGGTATGTCTTTGCGGCGAGGTGCCGCCTCAAAACCCTGTGCCCACCTCATTTTGTATGCTCTTACGCAAGCATTTGCAAAACGGCAGAATAACCGATGTGTTTGCGCCGGAGGGCGAGCGCATTGTGTGCATAGACGTGGAAAGCAAGGACGAGTTGGGCTATGCCTGTCACCGCCGCATATATGCAGAGCTGATGGGCAAATACAGCAATCTGCTTATAAGCGATACGGACAAGGACCGCGTGCTGGGCGCGTTGTACCAGACCGACCTTACTTTTGCCGCAAGGACGGTTATGGTGGGGCTTCCCTACGAGGCGCCGCCAAAGCAGGATAAAATCATCCCCTACGGGGTGGACGAGGCGGAGTTTTTGCGCCTTTGCCGAAAGGCGCCTACCCAAAGGGCAGATGATTTTATACTTAAAACCTTTGCCTGCTTTTCCCCACTTACCGCAAGGGAGACAGCTTACAGAGCCTGTGCCTACGGCACCGTAGAGGATGCAGAGCAGGGTGCGCTGTACAAGGCGTTTAGGTCGGTGCTGGACGGCGAGTTGTATCCCTGTATAGTATTTGACCCTAACGATACCCCCGTGGCATTTTCCTTTACACGGCTTAGCCAATACGGCAAGGACAGCCGACATTTGCGCTTTGAAAACCTTTCCGCCTTGCTTTGCCAATATTTTGAGGAAAAGGGCAACAAAGAAAAGCACGACCGCCACAGCAGTGACCTGCTGAGGCTTGTTTCCAACCTTAAAGAGCGTGTAAAGAAGAAGATGGGACTGCAAAAGGAGTCCTTGAGGGAATGTGAGCGTAAGGAGGAGTTTAAGCGTAAGGGTGATGCCATAATAGCAAACATCTATCTGCTTAAGCAGGGGATGGAAAATGCCCGACTTATGGACTACGAAAGCGGCGAGGAGATAGAGGTGGCGCTGGACAAGCGCAAGACCCCCGCCAACAACGCCAAGGCGTATTACAAGAAGTATACAAAGCTTAAGAACGCCGAAGCTGCAATGACGGAACAGCTGGAAAAAACAAGGCTGGAGCTTGAGTATATAGAAACTGTGGACGATGCGGTTGCCCGTGCGGAAAGCGACAGCGAGTTTGATGACCTAAGGCAGGAGCTGGAGCGGGCAGGCTACATTCGCGGCAAGGCAAAAAGCAAGGCTAAGCTTAAGGCAAAGCCCTTTGTTTACACGGTGGACGGCGGCTATACCCTTAAGGTGGGCAAAAACAATTTGCAGAATGATGAGCTGACAGCAGGTGCGGATAAGGGGGATTTGTGGTTCCACGTAAAGAACGCGCCGGGCAGTCACGCAGTGCTTTACGCAGGTGGGGAAGAGCCTTCTGCCCTTGCTTATACGCAGGCGGCACAGGCGGCAGCATATCACTCATCATTAAGCGGCGCGCCCTCTGTGGCTGTGGACTATACAAGGGTACGTTTTGTTAAAAAACCGTCAGGTGCGGCACCGGGCTACGTTATCTACACCCACAACTACACCGCATACGTGGATGCGGTAGAGCCTAAATTTTAAGCAGATGACACTAATTTTTTAAAAAGTATTGACTTTTTACTGTCATTGCTATAAAATATATGTGATTATTTATGATAACAAAAAACAAGCGGCTTAGTGCGGTCTGCGCTATGCCGGATATGGAGGACTTTTATGGTAACAGCAGGCGATTTTAAAAACGGTTTGACTTTTGAGATGGACGGCAACGTTATGCAGGTAATCGAGTTCCAGCACGTTAAGCCCGGCAAGGGTGCCGCTTTTGTAAGAACCAAGATGAGAAACGTTATAAGCGGCGGCGTGGTAGAAACTTCCTTTAACCCTACAGCTAAGTTCCCCACCGCAGTTGTTGAAAGAAAAGATATGGAATACAGCTACAGCGACGGCGACCTGTATTACTTTATGGATATGGAAACCTATGACCAGGTTCCCCTTAATGCCGACAAGCTTCCCGATAACTTTAAGTTTGTTAAAGAGGGTATGACCTGCCGTTTGGTTTCTTACAAGGGCAACGTATTCTCCGTTGAACCTCCTATGTTTGTTGAGCTTGAAGTAACCGATACCGAACCCGGCTTCAAGGGCAACACCGCTACCAACGCACTTAAGCCCGCTACCCTTGAAACAGGTGCGGAAATTAAGGTTCCTATGTTTGTTAACACCGGTGACGTTCTTAAGATAGATACCAGAACCGGTGAGTATCTTGAAAGAGTTTAATTTGTGAGGTAAATTATGAATATTTCTGAAAAAGCAGCTTATCTTAAAGGTCTTATGGAAGGTATGAAGCTGGACGAAAGCACCAACGAAGGCAAGCTTTTTAAGGCTATTGCAGACCTTCTTGAAGATATTTCTCTTTCCGTGCTCGACCTTGAAGACGGTCAGAGCTATCTTGAAGAATATATTGACGAAATCGATGCAGACCTTGGCGAGGTTGAACGTGACATTTATGAATGTGACGACGACTGCTGTGACTGCTGTGACGACGACGATTGCGACTGCTGCGATTGCTGTGACGACGACTGTGACTGTGATTGTTTTGCAACCGTATGCCCCACCTGCGGCGAAGAAGTTTATTTCGATGCAGATACCGAAGATGACGTTATCATCTGCCCCTCCTGCAACACCGAGATAGAGCTTGAGGATATTGACGAATAACCCCCAAAAAGTCTATCGACTTTTCGGGGACCCCGAAAGAAAATAAAGCACCATTTCCGTTCGTTCGCACCTTCGCGCCTCGTACTTAGTACTCGGCACTTGCGGAAACTAAGGTGTATTTTCTGCGGCACATGTCCGCATAACACCCCCATCACTCGCTCCGTTCGCGACGGGGACCCCGAAAGAAAATAAAAGCACCATTTCCGTTCGCTCGCGCCTGCGCGCCACTTCGTGGCACTTGCGGAAACTAAGGTGCATTTTCTGCGGCACATGTCCGCAGAAAATACGTAGAGTTTTGTATGTTCCCGTTCGCGACGGGAGCAGACCATTTATTCACACAGCGTAATTTTACGGCGGAACGGCAACACCGTTCCGCCGTTACAATTTGGAGAGTTTATGAAAAAGCTTATTGACTTCCACACCCACATTTTCCCCGACCCCATAGCAGAGCGTGCCGCCGCCAACGTGGGCAACTACTACTCCCTTAATATGGAGGGTAACGGCACCGCCGCCATGCTCAGAGCGCGTGCACCCAAGGGTGTGGACTGCCGTTTTGTTATATCCTCGGCGGCTATGAAGGCGAAAAATGTTATCCCCGGTAACGATTTTTTGCTGGACTGTGCCAAAGCGGACAGCGCATACATCCCCTTCGGCTCTTTTCACCCCGATATGGGCGAGAGCGCGGCGCTGGCGGAAATAGAGCGCATTGCGGAAGCAGGCATAAAGGGCATTAAGATACACCCCGATTTTCAGCATATTTTTATAGACGATGCCGCGCTTATCCCACTTTATCGCCGCTGTGCCGAGCTGGGTCTGCCGATACTTTTCCATGTGGGCGATAAAAACACCGATTATTCTACCCCCAAGCGTATGCGCAGAGTTTGTGATACGGTGCCTGAGCTGAAGGTTATCGGCGCACATCTGGGTGGGTATTCCGTGTGGGAGCAGGCGGAGGAGCACCTGCTTGACGCGGGCATATATGTGGATTGCTCCGAGGCACGCCCCTTCTTAACGGAGGAGCGCACTTATGAGCTGATTATGAAATTCGGTATAGACCGTGTGCTTTTCGGCAGTGACTACCCCGTTTTTTGTACCGACACCGTATACGGTCACATAAACGCCCTGCCCTTTACCGATGAGGAAAAGGAAAAGCTTTTCCACCTTAACGCGGAAAACCTTTTAAATTTATAGCAAACTGAAAAAGAGCGCATATTTGCGCTCTCAAGCTGATGACAAACCTTGTCATCAGCTTGGCAGACTGCTGAGAAAGTGTGCTCACACCACCCCATTGCTCACTTCGTTCGCAACGGGGACCCCGCGAGACGAACCGAGGCGAGAACTGTATTCCCACCCCACAAAAATACATTTTTGTGGGGACCCCGGTGAGTACTGTGAGCCGAGGTTCGTTTTGAATGAAAAAATATAAAAATATACGAAAATTTCGGGGAAATTTTCCCCGAAATTTTTACTTTTTATAGTAACCGTATTTTCTTTTTTCGTGTTCTGTGCCTTTGTCAGCGGTCTGAGAGCGCATATTTGCGCTCTTTTTTGTAACCTATCCGAATTTTTGGGTACTGTATTATTGAAAGGAGTGAGCTTTGATGGAAGACAGAGACATAATAGAGCTGTACTTTGCCCGTGACGAAAAAGCGATTGTCGAAACCGCCCGCCGCTACAAGGCTTACTGCTTTGCGGTAGCTCATAACGTTCTTGGCAACCGTGAGGATGCGGAGGAGTGTGTAAACGACAGCTATATGGGTGCGTGGAATACCATTCCGCCCCAAAGACCTGCAAATTTGCGTGCTTACTTGGGGAAAATTGTCCGCAACGCCGCCCTTAAAAAGTGGCGAAGCCGTAATACGGCAAAGCGTGGCGGAGAGCTTGCCTTGGCCTATGAGGAGCTTGCGGAATGCCTGCCCTCTGTCGAGGACTGCCCCGCTCAAAGCCTTGAGGCAACAGAGCTTACAAGATGCATAAACGCCTTTATCTCCACCCTTAAGGACGGGGAAAGGCGGCTGTTTGTGGGCAGATATTGGTATTTTTATTCTGTAGCTGACCTTGCCAAAAGCCTTGGAATAAGCCAAAGCAACGCCAAGGTCAGCCTGCACAGGTTACGAGAAAAGCTAAGGACAGTACTTGAAAAGGAGGGATACGTAATATGAAGCCCGACAACATTATTGACGCCATAGGCAACATCGACGAAAAATACATAGACGAAGGTGCCCTTGATAAAGCCCCCAAGAAGACCTCTCCCCTCAGGTGGATACTGCCCCTTGCGGCGTGCATAGCTTTTGTGATAGCCGCAGTACTGCTGTTTCCCAAGGCAGACCCCGCACCTGCTGACAGCGAAAGAGAGCCGGTGCTTCAAGGTGAGGAAAGCAGCGAAGCTGAAAGCAGTTCCGAGGATATCAGTTTGGAGGAGAGCAGCGAGGACACGCCCATACCAAAAGAAAAGCTTTTGTGGTCGGGCAGGATTGACGAAGGAGTTCCCGATAGCAATTTGACAAGCTCTTATTCTACGGAAAAGCTTAGCGATGATATTACCGTAATGAAAAGCTTTTATAAGTATTTAACCGAGGAAGTGGCAGGCGATGAGTTTGTCGCCTTCGGCGTAAGGTGTGTAAACTTTAACACCGACACGGAAGCATTTACCGACGTAAAGGAACAAAGACAAAGCGCAGAAGCCCTTTATAAAACCCTGCTTAATATGTGGCAGGAGCTATACCTCGACTATGAAGCGAAGGGCATCAACGAAGGTGAGATAAGGGCAAAAATTCTTTCCGACCCCGAATACGCCGCCGCCTACGAAACGGCATACGATGCCTGTATTGCCGTCGCTAAGGCGGAGCTTGACACCCGCGGAGAGCTTGGCGAAGAATATATAAAGCACCTGCAAAGCAAGGGCTTTAAGCTTCTTTACGGAGTGGAAAACGAGGAATGCGAAGCCTATTTGCATTTAAACGGATTTGTTGCGGTTATGGCAGGCACAAAGGAGCAGTTTTTGGCATTAAAAAACGATGAAGTCCCGGGCAAAATGCTGTTTTGTCCCGCTTATGAGGACGCAAGTCAGCTTAACTTTGGATTCAGCTACGGCATAGAGCCTTATTTGCCCCCGCCTGCAGAATTTACGGAAGAGGGGCTGACGGCAAAGCTTGCAGAGCTCTACGCCCAAAGCCCTGACGAAAAGCTTACCGTAAGGATATACTACAACCTGAGATATCCCACCAAGGAGGAAGCCTATGAGCGCGGCTGGCGCTCCCTGGGCTATGAAAGCAAGGCAGACTACGAGCGCGACCTTAACGCAAACCTGCTGGACGTTTACACTGTACAGCAATGTATAATGGTGCAAAGAGAAGCTATGAACGGCAAGCGCGAAAAGCAAGCCGTTATTGACAGAGTGCTTAAAGAGGGCGAGCTTTTTGACACAGAGGCGGCAGGAATTATGGTAACTCCTTACCTGCGTTCCAATTGCGTTTATGCAAACCTAAGCTATGAGCGTGCCTTGGAGGTAGCGGCAGACGAGGCTGTTGCCTATATAGAGATTGCCGATTTTAACTATTCCATAAACCCCATCGACTACTCGATTTTTTACGATATCCAAACGGATGAACCTGCAATCAGTTAAAAGGGATTAAGGCTAAAGTCCCGCTTTAGGCCTTCGAGCTCCAGTGCCACACTGTTAAGGGCGGCGTAATACCCATCCGTACCCCACAAAGCGGCGGCTTTATCCGCCCCCGATATGATCTTATCTATACGGCTTTCCTTTACCGCAAGGCGAAGGAAGGCCTTTTCCTTTTGCAAATAGTCTGCGGCTTCTCTCAGCTCCTCTGCGCTTTGGGCAGTAATAACCCCGTCCTGCACCCTGTTAAGCACCCCAAGAGTATAAACGCTGAACCCCCCAACAGCACCGACTATAAGCACAAGCACCGTTAACGCAACCAAAAAACCCCTCATTTTCCTCTTTTCCTTTCGTAGCTTATGTTGTCGCTGTCATCAACGCAAAAATATACAAGCTCCTTTTCCCTAAGCCCGTTTGCTTTAAGCTGTTTTTTAAGCCAAGCCATATCCTTGCCCGTTTGCCCAAGTGTGCGCTGTTGTATCTGCCCGTCAATTATGATAGGATGGCTGATACCGCGGTTTGGTACACGAATTCCCAAATCCTCGGCGGCGGGCGGCGCGGATATGGGGTCGGCAATAACGCTTAGTGCCCCCGTCTGCTCCAGTATTACGTAGCTTACCTCGTCTATCCCTCTAAAGCCCGCCACACGGATGGCGGCAAACAGCTCCTCGGTGCTAATGCGGCTGCCTGCAAGGTTTTCCTCTATAATGCGCCCGCGGCTTACAAGCACCAATGGTCGCCCCTCCATAATTCTACGCAGGACCGGGATGTTGCGGCACATATAGGCGCTTATAACCTCCAAACAGCATAGGGTAAACATAGCAAACAGCCCGTACAGCAGCGGGATATCCACGTCGGTTATGGGTAACAACGCCAGCTCCGACAGCATAACGGCTGTAATAAACTCTGTCAGGTGCAGTTCTCCTATCTGCCGCTTGCCCATCATACGCATACCAAGGTTTAACAGCACAAAAAATATAATGGTACGCATTAAAATAACCGTCATATATTTCCACCTCTTTTATGTATTCTGTAAATTTTCCGTTTTTTTATGCGAAAGCTGTAAAAAAAGCGTGACAAAGGGATAAAAGTGTGCTATAATCATTCTGTATAGAAATTGAAACGGGTTGGTATGTATGGCAGATAACAGAAACAGAGCTCCGCAGGAAAGCGAAAATCTTATTGCAGGCAGAAACGCGGTAAGAGAGCTTTTAAAAAGCGGTAAAACCATAGATAAGCTTTACATTCTTAAGGGCGCAAGGGATGGGCTTTTGACCGTCATTTTTGGGGAGGCCACCCGTGCGGGCGTGCCCGTGGTGGAAAGCGACCGCGCTACCCTTGACCGTATGGCGGCGGCAAACCAAGGCGTTATCGCCCAGATACCCGAAAGGGAATATGCCAGCCTTGAGGATATTCTGGCACTTGCCGCGGAAAGGGGAGAGGCTCCTTTTGTGGTTGTTTTGGACTGCGTAAGCGACCCTCATAATTTGGGCGCAATAATCAGGTCGGCGGAATGTGCGGGCTGTCACGGTGTTATCATCCCCAAGCGTCGCAGTGCGCTTCTTACACCTTCTGCCGTAAAGGCATCTGCAGGCGCGGTGGAGCATATACCCGTGTGCAAGGTTGCCAATTTGTCCTCTGCCATTGAGTATTTAAAAGAAAACGGGCTTTGGATTTACGCCTTGGAGGCGGACGGTCAGCCCTATGACGGTGTAGATTACAAGGGCGGCTGTGCCCTTGTGTTAGGCAGTGAAGGAGACGGGGTGTCCCGTCTTGTAAGGGAAAACTGTGACTTTGTGGTAAGCATACCCATGCGCGGCAAGGTTAACTCCCTTAACGTTTCCAACGCGGCGGCTGTGGTGCTTTTTGAGGTTGCCAAAGGCCGCTGATGAACCAAGGTTTTTATAAAAGGGTGTGATTTTAAGATATGTCTAAGGAAAACAAAGAAAACAGCATACTTGCCATAGACGATATACTTGCCGGCGCCGCCAAGGATACAAAGGCGGCAAAGGCCGTTGCTGTGCCGGATTTTAAGGCGGCGGCAGAGGCGGAAATAGCCAAGGAAACAGAGGAGAAGGCTGTATCTGCCGAGATGCCTGCGGCTGTTACTGAAGAGCAGGAGCTTATTAACGAGTACAGCGGCAAGGAAAAAACAGAGGAGAATATGAACACCAGCCGCTTGCAGGCATTGTTGGAGGCGCACTCCGACGAGGACAGGTCGTTGCTTGAGTATTTCAGCAAGGGCGGCAAGCGCGGCAGTAAACAGGTGGAGCATATATTTGCCATGATAGACGGCACCGTGCCCGAGGATGGGGAGCCCAGACTTAGCGACGACGTGCCCGAAAAGAAAAAGTTTGTGCAGGAAAAACTTTTCAGTTTCGGCGACACTATGCAAATAGAGGAACTACCCCTTGACAACGGGGAAAAAGCTACGTTTGACGAGGATTTTGCCGCGCTGAGCGAAAAGATTAACAGCGGCGAAATTCGTATAGAGTCGGAAGAAGAGAATGCAAACCAGCTTACCCTTGGTGTTGACGAGGAGGAAGAGCTACGCACGGATAATGGCGACGCAGACAGCGAAAAAGACAAAAAACTGCGTATGGTCTTTGATATGATGGAAGAGGGCGAGACCCCGCCCGAAAAGCTTGTAAGTAATACGGAAGAGAGCGAAATTATAAAAAGAGCAAGCTCCGCCAAAAAGACCCAAAAACACAGGAAAAAGAAAAAGGCGGAAAACAAGGTAAACACTTTTGAGTATAAGGATAGAGAGCAGAATACGGAAATTGCAACAATGCTTAACCGCGCCGTTGCCATAAGCCGTCTTAAGCTTATAGGCGTACTGCTTCTTACAGGTCTTATTTTCTATATGGAGCTGGCAAACGGTGACAGCACCCGCAGTCCCTATTTAAAGCCCGGACGTTTCGGTGCGGTTTATATCCTTGCCGACCTACAGCTTTTGTTCTTTATTGTAATGATAATGTCCGAGAGCTTTATAAACGGCATCCGTGCCTTTAAAAACTTTAAACTTACTGCCGATAGTGTGATGTCGGCAAGCATAATAGCTGCATCGGCTTTTTGTATAACCAGCCTTTTGGTCAACCCTACCGCTCCCGATTTAAAGCTTTACTGCCTTACGGCGGCGGCTTCTGCCCTTGCTTCTGCTGTAGTTAAGTATCTGCAATGCAGAAAGGACCTTAGCGCATTCAGAATAGTCGGTATTAAAAAGCCCAAGTTTACCGCCATGGCAATCGGTGGCGAGGCGGGCGAAGCAGGTGAGTTTGCAAAGCACCTTAGCGAAAGCAGTGAGCTGTTTACCGTAAAAAAGGCATCCTTTGTGTCAGGCTTTTTTGCTCGCACCACCCGCAGACCCAAAAGCGAGGATATATTCAACTTTCTCATTCCTGTTACCTTTATCGTTTCCGTGGCACTGTTTATGGCGTCCTATCTTATAAACGGCGACAGCTACGCCGCATATTCCTCCGCAACCCTTTTGTTCTGTGCGGCAACTCCGCTTACGGCGTATTTTATGATAAGCCTGCCCGTTATTGTGGCTTGCCATCACGCAAAACGCTATAACGGCGCCTTTGTGGGCAACGCCATTGCCGAGGAGTATGCAGAGGCGGCGGTGCTTTCCTTTGCGGATACCGAGGCGTTCCTGCCCCACATGGTTAGCGTTACGGGTGTTAAGACCTACGGCGATTATTCCATAGATAAGGTTATAACTCGCCTAGGTATGCTTTTCGATTATATAGGCGGTCCCCTTAAGACCGTTACAGCCAATATGTTGGATAAGGTGCCCAGCCCCGACAGCATAAGACTTATAGATTCCGCAGCCGATGGGCTTTATATAGTTATGGACGGCGTGGATTATTATCTTGGCAAGCGCAGTTATATGCGCCACAGCCGTATGGATGCCCCCGTTGACGAGGCGGACGAGGTTTACGCCAGAAACGTGGGAACGGTTATGTATATGGCTATAAACGATACGGTTGTTGCCAAGGTGTACGTTAAGTACAACATTAACCCCGATTTTGACAGCCTTCTTCAAAGTATGTACCGCGCAGGCGTTTGCGTGGGTATAAAAACCCTTGACCCCAATATTAACAACGAGCTTTTGCAAAAAAGCATCAAGTATAAGAAGTGTCCCGTTGCGGTGCTTAAGGGCGGCGTGCCGGAGGATATGAACGGCACGGTGGACGCGGTGGATTCCGGTATAGTTTCTGCCTCCTCACTGCACAACTTCCTTAAGATGTTTATTCTTTGTGACCGCACCAGACACGCAACAAAAAGCAACTGTATAATCCACATAGCCGCCATGGCGGTAGCGATGTTTGCAGTAGCTTTCCTAACCCTTACGGGCGGTGCCGCCGCTTACGGAAGTATAGCGGTGCTGTTGTTCCAGTTGTTGTGGTTCTTGCCCATGGCGGCATTATCCTTCCTGCTGTAAAAGGGGTTTTGTTTGTTTTGCACAAAAAAACAGGCAATTATTTTACAGCCGAATCAAAAAATATTGCAAAATGCTATTGAATATTTTTCGTTAATATTTTATAATAAGTAAAGCTGTCTTTTTCTGCCTTGGTTAACAAGGGGCGGAAAAGGCATAACTTGCGTTAAAAATCAAAACAACATATATTTTGGAGGACAAACACGTGGCAAAATATCAATCTGATTCCATTAAAAACATTGCGCTGTTAGGACACAGCGGAGACGGTAAGACCGCATTGGCAGAAGCTATGCTTCTTCTTGCAGGCGCTATTGACAGAGTGGGCGGCAACCTTGACTTCGACCCCGAAGAAAAGAAGCGCGGCAGCTCTATATCTGCAAAGCTTGCAGCTTTTGAATGGAAGGGCAAGAAAATAAATATGCTTGACACCCCCGGTTACTTCGACTTTGCAGGCGAAGTTAAGCAGGCACTCCGCGCTGCTGACACTGCTGTTCTTGTTGTTGACGGTAAGAGCGGCCTTAAGGTTGGTACCGAGCTTGCTTGGGACTATGCAGACAAAATGCCCAAGTGCATATTTGTTAACAAAACCGACGACGAAAATGCTAATTTTGATAACGTCCTTGCAGGTCTTAAGGAACAGTTTGGCAACAAGGTTTGCCCTGTAGTAGTTCCCTATGAAGGCGCAGGTAAGGCTAAGACCTTCTGCAACATCATCACAGGCGATGCTTTTGAATATGATGCAAAGGGCAACGCTAAGAAGGTTAGCGTTGATATGTCAAAGTTTGACGGCGTTAAGGAAGAACTTATGGAAGCTCTTGCTGAAACCGATGATGACCTTATGGAAAAGTTCCTTGAAGAAATGGAACTTACCGATGACGAAATGCTTGTTGCTCTTAAGAAGGGTCTTGCTAACGGTATAGTTTGCCCCGTATTCTCCGGTTCTGCTGCCACTATGGCAGGCGTAGCAACCTTCCTTGACATAATTGCAGAATACTTTATGGCTGCTTCTGAAAAGACTGCAGACGGCGAAATAGAACTTTCCGCAAGCGGCGATACCGCACTCCTCTGCTTCAAGTCCGTTGCAGACGCTTTCGGAAAGAAGAGCTTCTTCCGCGTAATGAACGGCGGCCTTAAGAAGGATACACAGCTTACTAACCTCCGCAGCGAACAGAACGAAAAGATTGCAAGAATTTATACCTGCGTAGGCGCAAAGGAAACCGAAGTAGAAGACCTTGCATGGGGCGACATCGGTTATACCACCAAGCTTTCCGCCACCAACACCGGCGATACCCTTGGCGGCAAGGATGCTTTTGCAGCTATCGACTATCCCAAGCCTTACTACCGTCAGGCAATCGTTCCCAAGAGCAAGGGCGACGAAGACAAGATATCCACCGGTATAGCAAAGCTTCTTGAAGAAGATCCCACCCTTAAGTATGAAAACAACGCAGAAACCAAGCAGATGCTGGTTCACGGTCTCGGCGACATCCATCTTGATGTTGTTGCTTCCAAGCTTAAGAGCCGTTATGGCGTTTCCATCGAATACAGCGAACCCAAGACCGCATATCGTGAAACCATTAGGAAGTCCTTGCAGACCGAAGGTAAGCACAAGAAACAGTCCGGTGGTTCCGGTCAGTACGGTCACGTTAAGATTACCTTCAGCCGTGGCGAAGAAGAAGGTCTTACCTTCACCCAGAGCGTTGTTGGCGGCTCTGTTCCCAAGAACTTCTACCCTGCAGTAGAAAAGGGCCTTCTTGAAGCAATGCAGAAGGGCGTTCTTGCAGGCTTCCCCGTAGTAAACTTGGCTGCAGACCTCTTTGACGGTTCTTACCACCCTGTTGACTCTAACGAAATTTCCTTTAAGCTTGCTGCTATCCTTGCATATAAGCAGACCATCAACGCTAACCCCGTAATTCTTGAGCCTGTTGGTTACCTCAAGGTTCTTATCCCCACCTCCTACTCCGGCGATATCATGGGTGACGTTTCCAAGCGCCGCGGCAGAATAATGGGTATGGGCGAAAGCGACAGAAAGGGCTACACCGTTATCGAAGCGGAAATCCCCTCTGCAGAAATGAACAACTACGCTATCCAGCTTAGAGCAATGACTCAGGGCAGAGGCAGCTACACATTTGATTTTGTAAGATACGAAGAAACCCCCGGCGAAATCGCCAACAAGATTATAGAAGAAGCCAAGAAGGCTGAAGACTAATATTGGCATATACCCCGCGTTTTAACCTATGCCAATAAGCAGAAACGAGGAAATCACTATGCATACTTTAAGAAAAATTTTGGCATTATTGCTTGTAATTTGCACAACCCTGTCCTTTGCCTCTTGTGTAGGTGAAGCGGGCGACCCCTTGGATGACGCAAGTGCTAATTTGGGCGGCGACAGCTCTGTAGAAGACAGCAAGGATGATTCTTCCGAGGAAGTAACACCCGAAGGTCAAACAGCAAAGCCTGTTGTTACCTCTGTTGTAAACAAAAACGTTAATACCGTTATTGTTTGCGGCACCTGTGAGGAAGGCGCGCTTATCACCGCTTCCGGCTTTGGCCTTGAAAGCACCGTAAGCGTAAACGCCAAGGGCAACATATTTGCACTGCCCCTTACGCTTGATAACAACGATGTTACCATAGAGCTTACTGCAACCGTAGAGGGTAAGACAGAGAGCGCGGCT
The DNA here is from genome assembly GCA_017397955.1 of Clostridia bacterium. Taxonomy (GTDB): domain Bacteria; phylum Bacillota; class Clostridia; order Oscillospirales; family CAG-382; genus SIG636. The sequence goes on along the minus strand of JAFQHL010000028.1, from coordinate 12,059 downwards.
GTTAAGCAGGCACTTTCCAAGGCGCAGGGCGAAGCAGGCTTGCTTGCACACCCCATTGTGGTTTCCGACCGCTTTGTTCTTTTTGATGAAAACGCGCTTAAGGTTTTGGATAACAACTCCGTAAACTTTGACACCGCAACCAAACTTACCGATTCTATTAAGAGTCTTAACGTAGGCAGCGGCGATACCGAGGTTATTTATGTGCTTGCTCCTTCCAGAGAGTCTATGATGGAAGAAGCACTTCCCGAAGGCTATGAAGTACAGGATGTTACCCTGCTTAAGCAGACTGTTAAGGCAATCTATGACGTTAAGAAGGACAATATCCACGTTATAGACCTTAGCGAAGCATTTAAGAACGCAAAAGATTATCCTTTGTTTTATGATACCTACAGCGGCTGGACTGACTATGCGGCGTATGTAGCTTATAAAGAAATTATGAGCTATATTGCAGAGAAATTCCCTGATGCCGCTCCCCGCGATATGGAAGAGTTTGATGTAGAAACAGTGGAAGCTTACCTTGGCGACCTTGCAGGTTACCTTGGTCTTGACAGAGAAGCGTTTACAGAAACGGTTTATGACTTTGTTCCTAAGTTCGACCTTGATATCGGTAAGGAATACGCAGTTAACACTCAGACCCCTCCCGCAAGCCTTGAAAGCTCTGAAGAAGTTTCCGAAGAAAGCAGTGAAGAGGCTTCCTCCGCGGAAAGCAGTGAAGAAGAAGCAGAATCCGAAGAAAGCGTTGTTGAAGAACTGGATGAAGAGTTCCTTGCAACCTTCTCCCTTATCTCCGATGTTAAACTTACCATAGGTGAAAAGGACTATCGTTTCTACAATACCGAGTTTAAGGATGAGTTCTATACCGAGGACGAAAGCTATAATCCTCTCCTTTGCAACAGCGAGTTTGCATTTGGTACCAACAGAACCGACCTTTATCTCCCTTCTGCACTTATTTACAGATCCAACAATACCGCACCTATAGTTCCCATGCTGGCAGAGCGTTTCCGTAACTCTGTGTTCAATGCCTCCGGTTCCTTCAGCGTTCAGGGCACCAAGGCTAAGGACTATGCAGGCACCCCCGGTAATACTAATGTGGATTATATTATAATCCTTATTACCGAAGAAGACCTTGCACAGCTTTATTAAGCCAATGACGGTAACAAAACGTATTAAAGCAATTGAAAGCCTTGTGCCTTACGGCACAAGGCTTTTGGATGTAGGCAGCGACCATGCGCTGTTGCCCATTTCCCTGTGTCTGTCCGGCGTTATAAGTCAGGCGGTCATAAGCGACATAAACCAAGGCCCGCTGGATAGCGGCAAACGCAATGTGGCACAGCTTTGCCCTAAACTAAAAGCCGACTTTGTGCTTTCAGACGGTTTTGCCAATGTGGAAAAGGGAAGCTACGACCTTGCCGCTATTTGCGGTATGGGGGGCGAGCTTATTGCGCGCATTATAAATGACGGCGGCGATAAGGCGCGGGTACCCCTTATTCTGCAGCCTATGACCCACGCCGATGATCTAAGAAAATACCTGTGGGAAAACGGATTTGAAATTAAAGAGGAACGCTTTGTCTGCGAGGGCAGGCGTGTATACTGTGTAATTTTTTGTAATTACACCGGCAACAACAGCAGATACAGCTACAGTGACCTGTATTTTGGTAAGCACCGCCCAAAAACAGCGGAGTTTGCGGCATACGCCAAGAAGCTTGCCGCCGCCGCAGAAAAACGGCTTGCGGGCTGTAGCGTAAGCGGCGACTTGGCAGGCGCGGCAGAGGCGGAAAGTATTATTGCCACCGCAAAGGAATATTTTTAACTATGCACTGACACCGTAAAGCGCTTGGGTAAATATAGCCAGCGCTTTATCTTTATCTCTGTACACGGTAGAGCGCTCCTTGTGATAACGGCTCATCACCCTTTCTGCCACTCCTTTGCCTCCGTATACGTAAAAGCTGTTAAGCAAATCCTGCTCATAATCGTTAAGGGCGGTAAAGGCGCGTTTAATACACGCCAAATTAAGTTCTATATTCTTCTTTCTTGCCCTAAGCTCGTCACACAGGTCAATCAGCTTAACCAGCCTTTCTTCATATCGGTTACCGCCGCCGCCTGTTGTGGGCGCGCTGTTACAGCAACCCGTGGCAACCGATGTCTTAGCCTCCTCAAGCATAGCCAGCTCATCGGTAATGTTCAAAAGAGCCACCTCCATACGGCGCTTGTTTTCTAACAGCTGGGTGGAAAAAATGCGAAAATCCATACTATAACCTTTCTTTAAAACATCATCTATCCCTGCCTGCGGCAGGGCCCTGCAATAGTTTGCGGCTTTGTCTTCCTTCCAAAGCTTTAGCCGCGGCATCTTATTCATTTGACAGCATTATAGAACATTTGTTCGGATTTGTCAATACCTGAATGAAATTTTGCACAAGTTTGGACAGAATGACACAGCATAATACCCAATGGCACAAAAAGAGGGAGTTTATGGAAAACCTAGAGTACACGATAATAAAAAGCGACCGAAAAACATTAAGCTTGCAAATAAAAAACGGCGCGCTTGTAGTGCGCGCCCCTAAAAGGATTAAGGATAAGGATATTGCCGCCGTGGTGGAATCTCGCCGCGCTTGGATAGAAAAGCACCTAAGCTTATGCCCAAAACTGCCGCCCTTTACGGAGGAGGAAAAGGCCGCGCTTATAGAGCAGGCTAAAGTGTATATACCAAGCCGTGTGCAGTATTACGCGGGCTTAATGGGCTGTGCCTACGGTAAGCTAAGCTTTAAGATAATGAGCAGTAGGTGGGGAAGCTGTTCCTCAAAAGGGAACCTTTCTTTTAACGCTTTGCTTATGCTTGCACCGCCGCAGGTGCTGGACAGTGTTGTTGTCCACGAGCTTTGCCATCTAAAGCAAATGAACCATTCAAAACAATTTTACGTAGAGGTGTTAAAATACTATCCTCAATACAATATATGGCACCCGTGGCTAAAGAAAAACGGCGGCGGGCTTACGGCACGTATATAAAACCACTCTTTACAAATCCAAAGTCTTATGTTAAAATGAAATATCTATTTATGGAAGGACGTAAATCTTATGAAACGTTTTTTTAGCATAATCCTTGCGCTTTGTCTTGGACTTTCCGTCCTTTGTGCTTCTGCCGCCGAAAAAGGCGATGTTAATAACGACGGGATTACCGATAGTTTAGATGCCGCATACATCCTCCGACACGATGCAAAGCTTCAATTGCTGGGTGACCAAGCGCTTGCGGTGGCAGATGTTAACTCCGACGGCGCTGTGGACAGTCTGGATTCCTCTTTGGTGTTGAAATATGATGTAGAGCTTATAGATAGCTTTCCCACCGCCACGGCAAAAAAGCAGTACGGAACCTATACTGTAAAGACCTATAACAGTGCGGCTGAGATAGATTGGGATAAGGTTAATATGGCACCCATCGACACCTACAAATGGGTTAACAGTGTGGAATTTGAGGCGTATGCACAGCTGGTGTACGTTAAGAATTGGGGCTTTATATGCCGTATGACCTGTATGGAAAGTGACCCGCCTGCACAGTATACTCAGTTTGGCGACCCCGTATATCTTGACAGCTGTATGGAGTTTTTTGCCGCTTTTGACAATAGTAACTATATAAATATCGAGTCTAATTCTGTGGGCGCAATGGTTTGTCAGTACGGACCTACCAAGGCAAACCGCCGCCCTGCAACAGACTTTCTTTCTATGGCGGATATGATAAAGACTAACCCCGTTGTTGGCGAGGAAGTTTGGACGCTTACAATTGAACTGCCGCTTACTAAGCTGCAGGCATTTTACGGTAAGGGCATAAGCGATGCCACTTTTGTAAGCGGATACAGCTTTAAGGGTAATTTCTACAAGATAGGCAAGGACCCTGTGACAGAGCTTAGACATTACGGTATGTGGAATGAGGTAGGCACAAGCAGTCCGGACTTCCACCAGCCTAACTATTTCGGCAATATTGTAATGGAATAATACCCGCTGTATTCATATTCCGTAAAATTAGGCATACAAAAAGGAGCAGGCGTTTCGCCTGCTCCTCAATCTGATGACAAACTTTGTCATCAGATTGGCAGACTGCTGAGAAAGAGTACAGATGGAACGAACCGAAGCGATAAAACACCCCATTACTCACTTCGTTCGCAACGGGGACCCCGAGAACTGTATTCCCACCCCACAAAAATACATTTTTGTGGGGACCCCGGTGGGTACTGTGAGCTGAGGTTCGTTCCAAACGAAAAAATATAAAAATATACAAAAATTTCGGGGAAATTTTCCCCGAAATTTTCACTTTATAGTAACCGTATTTTCTTTTTTCGTGGTCTGTGCCTTTGTCAGCGGTCTGAAGGCAGGTTTCAAACCTGCCTTTTGCTTATCTGTAAGACTATGCCTTTTTGGTAAGTGTCACGGGTTCGCCTTCGGAAGTAATGGTAAGGCTGTCGCCGTCGATTGTGTATTCAGCATCCTTAAGCATTTCTTCGGTTTCGCCCATAAAGGACATAGAAGCATTAAGCTTGCCGTCAACAACAGACCAGGTCAGATCCATTGCCACACCCATGCTTTCCATTTTGCCCTTACCGTCAGCTTCAAATGTGAAAACAACGGTAACGCCGTCTTCGGTAGCTTCCCATGCGCCAACAAGTGCATCGTCGCCGCCAAGGGGCATATCGGAAGAGGTTTCGTCAGATTCTTCACCTGCGCCGGTGCTGCGGGTAAGTGTCAGAGCTTCGCCTTCGTAAGTGATGGTAACGCTGTCACCGTCAACGGTGTATTCAGCATCCTTAAGCATTTCTTCGGTTTCACCCATAAAGGTGGCAGAAGCGCTAAGCTTGCCGTCAACAACAGACCATGTCAAATCCATAGAAATACCCATGGTAGACATTTTACCCTTGCCGTCAGCTTCAAATGCGAAAACAACGGTAACGCCGTCTTCGGTAGCTTCCCAAGCGCCAACAAGCGCATCGTCGCCGCCAAGAGCAACTTCGCTGTCTTCGGTAGAAGTGGATTCAACCGCACTGTCTTCGGTAGAAGTGGATTCAACCGCGCTGTCTTCGGTAGAAGTGGGTTCTACTTCGCTGTCTTCAGTAGAAACGGATTCAACCGCGCTGTCTTCGGTAGAAACGGATTCAACCGCGCTGTCTTCGGTAGAAGCAGATGTATCTTTGCTTTCCTCAGCAGAGGGTGCGGAAACAGAGCTGCTTTCCTTGTCGGTCTTGGGGTCTTCCTTCTTGTCGCAGGCAACAAAGCTGGTTACCATAAGAGCAAAAAGCAAAACTAAACATAAAACTTTTTTCATTTCTTGTGTTCCTCCTAAAAAAATACTAGGGGTAGTATACAATAAAAAACAAGAAAAGTCAATACAAAAAAAGTCGCCCGCTATAGCGGGCGTTTTTTGTGTGTTTTAACGTTAAATTACTTCTTCTTTGTAAGGGTCATGGTTTCGCCTTCAGACTTAACAGTAAGCTTGTCACCGTCGATGGTGTATTCAGCGTCCTTAAACATATCTTCGGTCTGACCCATAAAGGACATAGAAGCAGTAAGCTTGCCGTCCTTTTCAGACCAAGTCATATCCATAGAGATACCGGCAGCTTCTACCTTGCCCTTGCCGTCTTTTTCAAAGGTAATGGTGGTGGTTACGCCGTCTTCGGTAAAGGTCCAAGAACCAATAACGCTATCGCCGCCGCAGGAAACCATAACGATTGCCAAAGAAGCAAATACGAGAAGTAATGCTAAAGCCTTTTTCATAGAAAATCCTCCTGTAAATTATTAGATACAAATCTTTTGCACAGCAATAGAAATTGTTCGTATACGTTATACACAAACGCAAAGTTAATGTCAATAGTTTTTCGTAAATTTTGCCAAAGTAATAAGGATTAGAAAAAGTCCGTGCATTACAGAAACACATCTTTAGCTTTACAAATACCAAAACCACGGTGACGCACGCCGTATCAGCTTATGACAAATAGAAAGCTCCTCTACCGTTATGTCAAAGTAACGGCTTAGGTTATAGCCTTGGGTGAAAACACCGTTTTGATAGCTGTTACCGCTGCTCCATGTGGGGTCCATTATAACCCAACGGTCTTCCGCTTCCAAATACGCTTCCACTATTACGTGGTTAGGCGTGGTGGCGTCAAGCGCGCTTTCATCTACGGGGAAAGCCCCGTAGCAGTCGGTAACCACGCAAGGGATTCCCTGCGCCTGCAACAACGCGCAAAGCAGATTTGCATAGCCCTGACAGGTGGAGTATTTGTTAAGATATACATCTTCCGGCGAAAGGTTTGTGCTGTCCGTAACGCCCATGTAAAAGTCGTAGTCGTAATAGACATTTTCGCTTACCCATTTGTAAAGGTCGTGCATTTTTTCATAGTCGCCGCTGTCGCTATCCACCAGCCTGTCGGATATACCATACATTTCGCGGGAAAGCAGAGGACAAAAGCCATCCTGCGGGTCAATATATTCCTCCAGCGTTTGTTTGTTATGCTCCAGCACGGGGGATTGCTCCAGATAATAGCCGTCGTCGCCGTAGCTTAAATAACAGCGATTTTTATCAATATATGACCAAGAAAGCACGTCACCCGTCTTGTGGTGATAAATACAAAGGTATTTACGGGCGGTATCCGTACCAAGGTCTATGCTTTCAAAAAACGCTTCGTGGGCTTGCACATCTATATAGCTGTGTGCAACAAGAGTGTTGCTTTCCGCATTAAACACACGTATCCACACCGCATCTATAGCTTCGTATTCCAAAACACCGCTTATGTCAAGCCTGTTTCCATACACGCGCAGGCTTATGTATTCACCGCTGTAATTAGAGGTTTTAAAAACACCCTCCTCTTCTTCATCAAAGGGCAAAGAGCTATCCGCACCCTCCTGGCTTTCGTTTCCTTCGTCGCTTACGTCAATTTCCTCGCTTTCACCATGGCCATCCTCGGTGCTTAGGCTGTCTTCGGATTCATTACCACCCTCGCTTACCTCGGTTATTTCTATAAGTGGTAAGTCGGTAATAAGCCCTGCGTCGTATTTAAGCACATACGCCGCGTCAAGGTTGTTAACCAGCCCGTCCATATTAAGGTCGCCAACGATAAGCTCTATATCCCCAAAGCTTATAAGCCCCGCATCATACCTTAAAATTGCAGATGCATCCAAGCTGTTAACTCCGCCGTCCATATTGGCATCGCCGCCGTTAAGCGTTACGGCAGAAACGGCATCGGTACACACAGAACACAATGTTATAACAGCCAACAGTATTGCAAATATTCTGCTCATATTACGTCGCCTCCCAAAACATTGTTCTATATCTGTATTTTAGCATCTTGCAAACCTTAAGTCAACGCTTTTAATTACTAATTAACATATAACGCCTGCCAAAAACTTGGCAGGCGTATTAGCTATTCGTTTAAAACTCTGTTATAAGCCCCGCATCAAATTTAAGTATCTGCGCCGCATCAAGGCTGTTAACTGCGCCGTCGCCGTTAACGTCAGCAGCAATAAGTGCGGTATCTTCAAGGGTAATAAGCTGTGCATCACTTCTAAGTGCCTGTGCCGCATCAAGGCTGTTTACGGCACCGTCGCCGTTAATGTCGCCGCAAACAAGGTCAGCGGTTTCATCAGAGGAATTTTCGGATTCGGAGTCCTCACAGGAACTTTGGGAGGAGTCTTCTTCTGTTTCCTCAGAGCTTTCGTCGGAAACTTCGGAGGAAAGGTCTTCTCTGCTTTCCTCAGAACTTTCGTCGGAGGGAAGGTCTTCGGCAGATTCTTCGGAGGAAAGCTCTTCTTCAAAAGATTCCTCAGAGGATTCTTCGCCGTCTCCCATACCCCAAACCTCTATTTCGTCAAATTGCAACAGGTATACGGGGGAATTGGCGAGAATTCTTACGTATCTGCCGGAAGCGGCGGTATTCAATGTGAAGGTGTAGGTAAAGTTTTCAACGGCTTCGACCCCTTCTTGGGTTTGATTGCTGATATAAGGCGCATCCTGTATCATTTCCTTGGAGAAGGTGGTGTCAAGACGAGAATCCCACGAACCAAGAATATCGCTGGTGTAAATCATGGTATAGTTTACGGAAAAGCCTCGATTGTTGCCGTTGGCAGCACCGTCGCGCACACCGCGAAAAACAACCTTGCTTATATCGGGCTTTGTTTCACCAAGGTCAATAACAAACTCATATATTGCGTTTGTGCCGGTGAATGAAACGGTAACGCCTTCAAGGGCGCCAAGGGAATTAAGCTCCCAGCCGGCTGCTGTTCTGCCGTCGGTAAGTCTGGTAAAATCAAGGTCACCCCACTTTTCATAGGAGTTGTAGTCGTTTGTATCGGGCAGGAACATCTGTGCAGGGTCGGAAGGGGCAAGGTTTTTGCTTATGGTGTAGGGCTTACCCAGTGCGTAGTTTATATAGCCTGTAACAGGCGCACTTTCCTCAGAGCTTTCTTCAGAGGAAAGTTCTTCACTGCTTTCCTCGGAGCTTTCGTCGGAGGAAAGCTCTTCACTGCTGTCTTCGGAAGACACTACGCTTTCGCTGCTTTCGTCGCCGTCTTCTTCTGCAGGGACGTAAGCGCAGGCAAACATCCACGCATTTTCTTCAACAAGCCCCTCGGTGTTGGTGAATATGCAACGGTTAAGGGAATCGTCCGCATCGTACCACCCTTTAGCGGTTCCGTGGGTTTGATATATATGCATAAGGTCGTATGTAAGGGGATAAATACCGTTGTCGGAACGGTTGAAATAAGATATAACAGCACTGTTGTAGTCTACTTTTTTTATAAAATTGCCGTTTTCATCATAAAAATAATTTCTTACAGTACCGTAGTTTGTGGCATCACCAAGACTTAGATATGGCGCGTTTAATCCCAAATTAACATAAAGTATAGGACCGTCCGCACTATCCAAATGATAAAAGCCGTCTTCGCCAAGCACCGCCGTGTGGCTTTCGTAAACGCTTACGTATACCAGCTGTTGACCTTCTTCAAGGCTAAGGGTAAATGCTGTAGGTGTACTTGTGTTTTCGTAGGTTTCCCAAGGAAGGTCTGCGGGGTCTACGGATACTTCTTCATCCTCAAGGGTTATGTTAACAACGGCGGTGCCGCTATACTGCAAGCCGAAAAGACAAGAGCTGCCTAAACTGCTTTCCTTTACTTCAAAGGTTATGGTGTTGTCTTCCGCTGCTGCGCCGTACATTGCGTAGAAGGAAGAGCCTATAAGCGTGTGCAAAACCGCACCTTCGGTTTTAACACTTATCTTGTAAACGCCTGCCTCCGACGGAGTAAAGCAATAGCCGGTAACGTCCACTGTATCAAGGGGAGTTATGCTGTGGTCACCGGTTTCGGTTATGGCATCCGCATCATAAAGATATTCAAAGCTAATATCATCGGCAAATGCACCAAAGCTTGCCGCGGATAATACTGTTGCCAACGCTAAAAGCAGGGCAATTATTTTTGTGTTTTTCATAGTTTTTGCTCCTTTTAGTAATTAAAGGTATTTTACCATACAAAAACGCGTATTTCAATATCATTTTCATAAAAAGGGGCTGTTAACAAACTTAAAAGTCTATTAACAGCCCCAATGTGCTATTATTTATTATTCAAAAGAAACAGTAACGCTAAGCTGACCTGCCGGTGCGGTAAAGGGGCTTGCGGGGTCGTAGGTGTTAAACATAAGCTGTATTTCATCACCTGCCGCAACCTCAATGGTGGCGGTGGACACAACAGGGTCGCTGTCGCTGTACTGATAGTCGCCGTAAATATAGGTGGTAAGGTTGTTTATGACGTAAAGCCAGTCGCCGGCGGGCATTTCTACTTTAAGAGTGCCTGCCGCGCTTGCGGTCCATGTGTAAAACATACCCTGTCCGCCCTCTGCAACCTCCACAAGGTTTTCGCCCATAACAAGCTCTATAGGGTTATCCATAAGACCTGCGGGGGAGGTGAATTCGAGGTGCAGAATAACGCTTTCGGTGCCGCTGTTGGTAAAGCTGTAGTCCTGAAAAAGCTCTGTTACAAGGATTTCTTCGCTAAAATCGCCTGCGGTAGCGGTAAGCATCATACCGTTTTTGTAGGTGAGTGTAAAGTACACGGTTGCGCCTGCGGCAACAACATAGTCGCTTGCCGCCATTACGGGGTGGGGCAGATCTGCTGTGCCGTACACAGGCTCGTCCTCATTAGCTGTGCCGCCAAACTCGGTTATAAGCTGCGCGTCAAATTTAAGTATCTGTGCCGCGTCAAGGCTGTTAATGTCGCTGTCGCCGTTAACGTCGGCAACAAGCATCTGAGCCTGACTTAATTCTATAATAACCGCATCGTACTTCAAAGCAGTTGCCGCGTCCAGACTGTTTATGGTGCCGTCAAGGTTAACGTCACCCAGTGCATATACCGCTTCTTCGCTGCTGCCTTCGTTTTCTGCGCTGTCTTCGCTTATATCACTGCTTTCGTTTTCGGCAGGAGCATCCACAACATAAGCGCAGGCAAACATCCACGCGTTATCTCTTACAAGCCCCTCTAAGCCTTCAAAAAGGTAATAGCCTTGTTCGGTGTCTTCGTCGTACCAGCCGTTCATATCGCCGTGGGTTTGCAAAATGTATATAAGGTCAGAGGTAAGAGGGAAAATACCCTCGTCCGCACAGCTTATATGCTCGTTAAGTGCATCGGAAAAGTCTATCTTTTCAACAAAGTTACCGTGTTCGTCATAGAAATAGTCGCCTATTCTACCGTAGTTAAGGGCAGTGCCAAAGCTTAAATATGGTGCGTTGGAGCCAAAATTGAAGTATAATACGGGACCTTCAGCACCGTCAAGGTGATAAAGACCGTCCTCTCCCAATACCGCACTGTGTTCTTCAAAAACGTTTACATATTCAAGCTCTTGGTTTTCCTCCAGCTCTAAGGTGAAGGGCTGCAGCTCGGATGTGTTGTTATAGCTTATCCAAGGCATATCATTGGGAGTTAGCGAAAGCTCTTCATCGGTAAGGGTTATGGTAACGGTTACATCACCTTCAGCCTTAACACCAAACAGAAAAGTGTTTCCGATATATCCTTCTTTTGCCTCCATAACCACGGTGTTATCAGCCGCCACACCTTCGCAAGTCATAAAGAACTCACTACCCGTAAAGGTGTAAAGCACAGCACCCTCGGTAGCGGTGGTAACGTGGTACACGCCGATTTGGTCGGGAGTAAAGCCGTAAACGGAAATATCCGCCGTATCAAGGGGGCTTACGGTGTGGTTACCTACAACGTCAAAGGCTAAATTTGCGTATTCGTAGCTTTCCTCTTCGGCAAAAGCGCTAAAGCTTGCCATAGAAAGAACGGTTGCCAATGACAAAACAAGGGCAATTATTTTTGTAAGCTTCATAATTTGTTCTCCTTAATTATTTACTGTATTCATATTCTAACACAGGAAAAGCATTATTTCAATAGCCTTGTATAGACAAATCCTGTAATTTGTGGTATAATTTTCCGCAGAAAGGGGTATAATATGAAGCTTACGGTTAAATATTTTGATCAGCTTACGGTAACGGAGCTGTATGATATTATAAAACTACGCAACGCCGTTTTTGTGGTGGAGCAAAACTGCGTTTATCAGGATTTGGACGGTAAGGACAAAGATGCTTACCACGTGTACCTCAGCGATGATGAGGGCATACAGGCGTATTTGCGGGTGCTTGCTGACGGCGTTTCTTATAAAGAGCCGTCCTTGGGCAGAATTATATCTGCAAAACGGCGTATGGGGCTGGGAAGCGAGGTGGTAAAGGCGGGCATCGAGGTGGCTAAGGAAAAGTACGGCGCTACGGCGCTTCGCATAAGCGCGCAGGTACAGGCTATGCCTTTTTATGAAAGTCTTGGCTTTAAGGCAGTGTCTGCGGTCTATGACGAGGACGGCATCCCCCACAGAGAGATGTTGCTTACGCTTTAAGAATCACCCCATAAAGCTGATGACAAACCTTGTCATCAGCTTGGCAGACTGCTGAGAAAGAGTACAGATGGGACGAACCGAGGCGAGAACTGTACTGAGTACTGTGAGCTGAGGTTCGTTCCAAACGAAAAAATATAAAAATATACAAAAATTT
>JAFQHL010000027.1 GCA_017397955.1 Clostridia bacterium | reverse complement strand
TCCCCGACACGAATGTAATGAGTGTTGGGGTATTCTGTTCGGGGTCCCCGACACGAATGTAATGAGTGTTGGGGTATTCTGTTCGGGGTCCCCGACACGAATGTAATGAGTGTTGGGGTATTCTTAAAATAATCCGTCTATAAAACCGTTTTCGTCAACATCAATAGCTTCTGCCGCGGGCTTCTTGGGAAGGCCGGGCATTGTCATTATAGGGCCTGCAAGTGCAACCACAAATCCTGCGCCTGCAGAAACACGAACTTCCCTTATAGATATACGGTGACCGCTGGGCGCGCCCAGCTTTGCGGGGTCATCGGATATGCTGTACTGGGTTTTTGCCACGCAAACGGGAAGGTTGCCGTAGCCAAGCGCCTCTATCTCTGCAATAGCGGAGGAAGCGGCGGGGCTGAAGTCAACGCCCTCTGCACGGTATACACGCTTGGAAAGCGCTGTTAGCTTATCCTTAATGGAGTATTCGTCGGGATAGCTGAAGTTAAGGGTGGAGGGTTCTTCGCAAGCCTCGCAAACAGCCTTTGCAAGTTCGGTTGCGCCCTTGCCGCCTTCGGCAAAGCCCCGTGCTTCCACAGCCTTTACGCCTTTTTCGGCGCAATAATCCTTAACAACCTGAATTTCCGCATCGGTATCCGCATAGAAGTGGTTTATTGCCACAACAACGGGCATACCGAAAGCCTTGAGTGAATCTATATGTGCGCCAAGGTTGCAAATACCCTTCTTAAGCGCGTCAACATTTTCTTCTTTAAGTGCGTCCTTAGCTACGCCGCCGTTATACTTGAGTGCGCGGATGGTAGCAACGAGAACAATTGCCGAGGGACGAAGACCGGAAACACGGCACTTGATATCAAGGAACTTTTCAGCACCAAGGTCAGAGCCAAAGCCCGCCTCGGTTATGCAGTAATCCGCCATCTTGAGCGCAAGCTTTGTTGCCTTAACGGAGTTACAGCCGTGAGCGATGTTTGCAAACGGACCGCCGTGGATGATACAGGGGGTGTTTTCCAAGGTCTGCACCAAGTTGGGCTTAAGAGCCTCTTTAAGGAGGGCAGTCATTGCGCCCTGTGCATTAAGGTCGCGGCAATAAACAGGACTGCCGTCGTATTTATAAGCAACGAGGATGTTACCGAGACGCTTTTTTAGGTCTGCCAAGTCCTCTGCCAAACAAAGCACAGCCATAATCTCCGAAGCAACGGTTATCATAAAGCCATCCTCGCGGGTGACACCGTCTGCCTTGCCGCCCAGACCGATAACAATACTGCGGAGTGCGCGGTCGTTCATATCCATAACGCGCTTGAAGATAACGCGCTTGGGGTTAATGCCAAGACTGTTCCCCTGCTGAAGGTGGTTATCCAGCATAGCACAAAGCAGGTTGTTTGCGCTGGTGATGGCGTGGAAGTCACCTGTAAAATGCAGGTTGATGTCTTCCATGGGCACTACCTGAGAGTAGCCGCCGCCTGCTGCGCCGCCCTTAACACCGAAAACAGGGCCAAGAGAAGGCTCACGCAAGGCGATAATTGCCTTTTTGCCGATGTGCTCCATAGCCTGACCAAGGCTTACGGTAGTAGTAGTCTTACCCTCGCCTGCGGGAGTGGGGCTTATAGCGGTAACAAGCACCAGCTTACCGTTGGGCTTGTCGGCAAAAGCCTTTTCTACTTCATCGGAAAGCTTAGCTTTATATTTACCGTAAAGTTCCAGAATTTCGGGGTCAATACCCAAACGGTCTGCAACCTGTGTAATAGGCAACATCTTAGCCTCTCTTGCAATTTGAACATCCGTAAGCATAACAATACCTCGTTATTTTAAAATTTTATTAGCAAAACCGTCGCAATTTGCAACGGATACCTTCAAAAGCTCTTCTACGGTCTTACCTATAAGTGCAAAGGTTTCGCCCTCTCCCAGGTCTTGTGACTTAATCCCCGCGCCGTAGATTAACAGGGGTGTATACTCTCTTGTATGATCGGTATGCCTATAACCGGGGTCACAGCCGTGATCACCGCTTATCATAAGCACGTCATCGGGGCGCATAGTCTTTAAAAAGCCCTTAAGCCACAAATCAAACTCTTCAGCCGCGGCGGCATAGCCTGCCACGTCCCTGCGATGACCGTATATCATATCAAAATCCACAAGGTTAACAAAGCATAGCCCTTCAAAGTCCTCGGACTGCAAACGGCTTGTAAGCTCCATACCCTCTTTGTTGTTTTTTGTTTTATAAGAAGCGGTAATACCGCTGCCTGCAAAGATATCGTTTATCTTCCCCACTGCTATAACGTCAAGCCCCTTGCCGCTTATGCGGTTAAGAGAAGTGTCGCAGGGCGGTGCAAGTGCATAGTCTTTACGGCGGGGCGTGCGCTGATAATTACCGGACGTGCCGATAAACGGCCGCGCTATTACTCTGCCAACGCCGTGCTTGCCTTTTAGCATTTTGCGTGCAACGGCGCAATATTCATAAAGCTCCGCCACGGGAATAATATCCTCGTGAGCAGCTATCTGAAAAACGCTGTCTGCAGAGGTGTAAACGATAAGATCGCCTGTTTCGATATGACTGTCTCCGTAGTCCCTTATAACCTCGGTACCGGAATAGGGCTTGTTACACAGCACGTTTTTACCCGTTAACGCAGTAAACGCCTGTATAACCTCATCGGGAAAGCCTTGAGGATAGGTAGGCATAGGGCGGTCGGAAACCACACCGCAAATTTCCCAATGACCAACAATGGTATCCTTGCCCTTGGATTTTTCCGCCAAGCGGCAATACGCCGCCTTGGGGTTTTCCACACCGCCGCCAACGCCTTTTATGTTATAAAGCCCCAGCGCGCGAAGGGTGGGCAGGTTAAAATCTTTATGGGCGCGAAGAGACGCAAGGGTGTTTGCACCGCTGTCATCATACTCCGCGGCATCGGGCATTGCGCCTATGCCAAAGCTGTCCAGAATGATAAGAAAAACACGCTTTGTATTCATTTTGCAAAACCCTCCCCCCATTTTCATAATAACAAAAAAAGTCTTCTTTGTCAATGCTTCTTTTGCTTTTGCAGTTTAGGCTTGACAAATATACAATAACAATGTATAATATACACATAAATCGCGGTGATATCCCGCAGAAAAACTTATAAGAGGAGACTTTTGTTATGAAAAAGTTTTTAAGCATTATCCTTGCAGTACTTATGGTAGCATCCCTGCTTACCATTACCTCCTGCGGCGAAGATGAAAAAATCGCTGTGGGCGTTCAGAACGGCACCACCGGCTTTTCTTACATGAAGGGCGACGCTGACTGGGGCTTTGAAGGCTTTACCAATGTTGAGACCAAGGGTTACGAAAACGGCGGCCTTGCTATGGCAGACCTTGTTGCAGGCAATGTAAGCTATGTTGTTATCGACGGCGATGTTGCAAGAGAACTCGTTGCTGCTAACAAAGGCACCAAGATGATAGAGATACCCCTTACCACCGAATCTTACGGTGTAGCTGTTGACAAGGCACAGGCAGAACTGCTTGCTGATATCAACAATGTTCTTGCCGACAAGAAGGACGCTGTTGAAGCTATATTTGAAAAGTATGCAGAAGTCAGCGAAGACAACGCAGCAGCATGGGAAGGTGCAACCGTTCCTGCAGGCACCGTTGATGCCGCTAATGCCGACAAACAGCTTGTTGTTGCCACCAACGCCGCATTCGCTCCCTTTGAATTCAAGGTTGGCAACGAATTTGCAGGCATTGATATGGAAATCGCAAAGCTCATCGCTGACGAACTCGGCATGGAACTCGTTATCGTTGATATGGAATTTGACTCCATCACCGCAGCGCTCGGCAAGAACGGTGTTGACATCGGTCTTGCGGCAATGACCATCAACCCTGCCCGTGAAAAGGTTGTTTCCTTCAGCACTCCTTATTACACCGAAGCTTATCAGGTTATCGTATGCAAGGACGACGACAAGACCTTTGATGCATGCAAGACCACCGATGATGTTGTAAAGGCACTTAAGGAGCTTGGCAAATAAGCTATGCAAGCTAAATGGGAAGTATTTTATGATAAGTTTATAGTCTATGACGGTTGGCAAACGGTTGTAGACGGTCTTATCGCCACATTACAGATAGCGGTATCGGGGTTGTTGATAGGTATAGTTTTAGGCACGCTTATCGCCGCCGTAAAGGTTGTACCCAAAACAAACTTCGTTGCTAAGTTTTTATCGGTAATTTGCGACATATATGTGGGGTTCTTTCGCGGAACCCCCATTGTTGTGCAATTGCTTATAGGGTATTTTGTGCTTTTCCCCGCGCTGGGCGTGCAACTGAAAGCACTTAACGCGGCAATTGCCATTTTCGGCATGAACAGCGGCGCGTATATATCCGAGATAATGCGTAGCGGTATACAGTCTGTTGACGGCGGTCAGCTGGAGGCGGCAAGGGCTGTGGGGCTCAGCTTCAGCGTATCTATGGTTAAAGTTGTTATCCCTCAGGCCATCAAGAACATCCTGCCCACCTTGGGTAACGAGTTCATCGTGCTTATCAAAGAGACCTCGGTTGCCAGCTTTATTACCGTTGTTGACCTTACAAAGGCGTTTAAGGATATAGCAAGCTCTAACTATGAATACATAATACCTTATCTTATGCTGGCTTTGGTATATCTGGTATTGGTAATAATCATTACCTTAGGTATCAAGCTGTTGGAAAGGAGGTTGGCGGTAGTTGATAGAAGTCGTTAACTTAAAAAAGGTTTACGGTAAGCTTACCGTCCTTGACAACATAAGCGAAAAGATAAACGCAGGTGAAAAGGTGGCAATCATAGGCCCCTCCGGCAGCGGTAAAAGCACTTTTCTCCGTTGCCTCAATTGCCTTGAAGACCCCACTGCAGGCTCTATATTCTTTGAAGGCAAGGATTTGGCGGACCTTAGCGTTAACATAAACCTTAGCCGCCGTCATATCGGCATGGTGTTCCAGCAGTTCAATTTGTTCAACAACAAATCGGTGCTTGATAACATCGCCATGGCGCCTATCCTTGTGGCAAAGGAGGAGCGCAGGAAGGCGTTGCGGCACAATTTTGCCGTGAGCGTAAGCAATATCTTTTCCAAAAAGAAGAAGGCGAAGTGCGCGGTACGCAAAAAGGACGACATAAAAAAGGAAGCTTATGACAACGCAATGCGTCTGCTTAAGCGAATAGGATTGGAGGAAAAGGCTAAGAATTATCCCTCCACCCTGTCCGGCGGTCAGAAACAGCGTATTGCCATAGTGCGTGCCTTGGCAATGAATCCCAAGGTTATGCTGTTTGATGAGCCTACCAGCGCGCTGGACCCCGAAATGGTTGGCGAAGTGCTTGACCTTATCAAACAGGTTGCCGACGAAGGGATGACAATGGTTATTGTTACCCACGAAATGGGCTTTGCCCGCGAGGTTGCGGACAGAGTGCTGTTTATGGACAAGGGACAGATTATTGAGCAAGGCTCACCCGATGAGCTGTTTAACCACCCCAAGCATCCCAGACTTGTGGAATTTTTATCTAAAGTATTATAAGAACACTAATAACCCCACAAAGTTTTGTGGGGTTATTGTATATGGAGACAGATTATGAAGAAGCTGATGCTTTTGCTGCTTGTTGCGGCGTTTTTGCTTACGGTTGCCGCTTGCAAAGAAGAGCTACCTACCGACGATTGGGAGGAGAATTTGAAAGACCTACCCTCTGATTTCAACGAAAAGCTGTACGGCAGTGAAACCCCATGGGAAAGCGAGCTTTCAGAAAAGGAGCAGCAATAATGAAATTGTCACTTATCAAGGACAGCGAGATAAATGCGGAGATTGTGCAGAAAATTGTATTTGACGGCGTGGAGGACAAGAGCGGAGAGAAGGGCGACTGTATGCTGGTCCTTGGCGGCATGTGTCCGCTTATAGACCGTGTACCCAAGGCGGCAGAGCTTTACAGGCAAGGGCTTTGTGACAAAGCGGTTTTCTCCGGCGGGGTATATTGGGACACGGTATACGGCAGGATGACCGAGGCGGACAGTATGGCAAGGCTGGCAGGGGAGCTTGGAATGCCTAAAGAAAGCATAATCCGCGATAACCTTGCAACTACTACCGAGGAAAATATGGTTTGCGGTGCTTTTGCCATGGGGCGGGTTATGGGCTACGAAAAAGCAAAACGCATACTTTTGATAACCTCCCTTTATCACATGAAAAGGAGCAAGCTGATAGCGGATTTGTACCTGCCGCCCTATATGGAAAGTCTGTGTTGCCCCGCTTACGGCTACATAGCTCCCGATGACTGGCAGGCAGACAGCGAAAAAAAGCGCAAGGTCATCCGTGAGGTGAGTATGACACGCTTGCTGATTGAGCAAGGCTTTATCCCCGACATTGAAGTTTAAGGAGTAAT
The DNA here is from genome assembly GCA_017397955.1 of Clostridia bacterium. Classification (GTDB taxonomy): domain Bacteria; phylum Bacillota; class Clostridia; order Oscillospirales; family CAG-382; genus SIG636. The sequence continues at coordinate 10,840 of JAFQHL010000027.1, read as the reverse complement.
ATTATGATTATAAGACAGGAAAGAACGGAAGATTTTGATATTATAGACCAAATACACGACAAAGCCTTCGGACACGATTGGGAGAGCAAACTTATACGCAACCTGCGTACAGAGGAAGGCTACGACCCTACCCTGTCCTTGGTGGCAGAACACGATGGACAGGTTGTTGGGCATATTTTGTTCAGCCGCGTGACTATCGAGTCACCCGTGGGCAGTCACCCCGCGCTTATTCTTGCACCCTTGGCGGTGTTTAAGAAATACCGCGGCATAAAGGCGGGCACCATGTTGGTAAGCGAGGGTATCCGTATTGCAAAAGAACGAGGCGAAACTATTATGCTGGTGTACGGGCACAGGTTTTATGAGCGTTTTGGCTTTACCCTTGCCCACGAAAAGGGCATATTCCGCCCCAACCCCATAAAAGGCGAGCTTGTACGGATTTTGGAATTGGAAGAAAACGCCGCCGACGGCGTTATGGGCGTAATAAAGTACCCCGTATCCTTCCGCCCGTTGATAGAAGAATGGTATAAATAAGTAAACAACAAACAAAAAGTTCCGAACAGAAAAAGGAGCAGAAAAGAAGGTATTGATTACAGCGCCACGGGCTCTTATTTCATAACGATATGCACTCAAAATAGAAATCCCCTGCTTTCACGCATCAAACCCGTAGGGACAGGCGTCCTCGACTGTCCTGAACCGGAATTGTTGCCGCATGGCAAAATTGCCGATAAATATATAAAGCAATTAAATGCATTTTATGAGCATATCTGCGTAGACAAATATGTGATAATGCCCGACCATATACATTTGCTTTTAATAGTATCGGAACGCAAAGGACAGTCGAGGACGCCTGTCCCTACAGATGCTAATTCCTCTGTTTCCTCGTTTGTGTCTACTTTTAAGCGATTTTGCAACCAAGAATACGGAGAAAACATCTGGCAAGCGCGCTTTTATGACCATATTATCCGAAGCATAAAAGATTACGAAGAGCACGCAGAATACATCCACGCTAATCCTTTTCGTTGGCAAACCAAAATGCGCAAGAATTAAAAAGCAAAAACATATATATCAAGAAGGGAAGCCAATTTGGCTTCCCTTCATCTCATAAAATATTATCTGTTTTTGCGTTCTGCGGAAATTTTACCTTTCAGAAGAGCTGAAAGAGGAAAATTTTTGTAGATTGGACGAACCAAGGCGATAGCTGTACTTTGTACTGCGAGCCGAAGGTTCGTTCAAAGCAAAAACATATAAATATCAAGAAGGGAAGCCAATTTGGCTTCCCTTCATCTCATAAAATATTATCTGTTTTTGCGTTCTGCGGAAATTTTATCTTTCAAGAAATTAGAAATCAACTTCTGTATCGTAATAACAGCACTTGAGCAGCTTTTCCATTTCCTCTACGGAAGGCTGACGAGGGTTAGAGCCTGTGCAAGCATCTGCAACTGCGTTCTTTGCAATTTCGGGCAGGCGAGCGAGGAATACATCTTCGGGAACAAAGCCCTGTTCGCAAGGATAGCTGTCCGCGCCGTAGTTCTTGATGCACTGAGGAATATTGAGTGCGTCGTTCATGCCTCTGAGGAAGGCGATGAGCTTTGCAACCTTTTCGTCATCGTCAGCACCGCCGAGACCCATATAGTCAGCGATTACGCCGTAACGCTTCTTTGCGGTTTCGTCCTTAGCGTTAAACGCGATAACCTTGGGAAGGTACATTGCGTTAGCTGCACCGTGGATGATGTGTGCGCCCAGGTCTTCAAAAACAGCGCCCGTCTTGTGAGCCATGGAGTGAACAATACCGAGAAGTGCGTTGGAGAAGGACATACCTGCAAGGCACTGAGCGTTGTGCATAGAAGCGCGCTTGGTCATATCGCCGTTGTAGGAATCAATAAGGTCGGACTGAATCATCTTAATAGCAAAGATAGCAAGCGGGTCTGTAAAATCGCTGTTAGCGGTGGAAACATAAGCCTCAACCGCATGAGTCATAGCGTCCATACCTGTGTGTGCAACCAGCTTCTTGGGCATGGTTTCTGCAAGGTCAGGGTCAACTATAGCAATATCGGGGGTTATTTCAAAATCTGCCAAGGGGTACTTGATGCCCTTTTCATAGTCGGTAATTACAGAGAAAGCAGTAACCTCGGTAGCAGTACCGGAAGTGGAAGGGATAGCGCAGAAGCGAGCCTTTTTGCGGAGTTCGGGGATGCCGAAAACAACGCACATCTGCTCAAAGGTTATTTCGGGATACTCATACTTAATCCACATAGCCTTTGCCGCGTCAATAGGAGAACCGCCGCCGATGGCAACTATCCAGTCGGGCTGGAATTTAGCCATAGCCTCAGCGCCCTTCATAACGGTGGTAACGGAAGGATCGGGCTCGATGCCTTCAAAAATCTCAACCTTCATACCTGCTTCTTCAAGATAAGCAACAACCTTATCGAGGAAGCCGAAGCGTTTCATAGAACCGCCGCCTACGCAAACCATAGCTCTTTCGCCCTTAAGGTTCTTAAGGTTTTCAAGTGCGCCTTTGCCATGGTATAAATCTCTGGGTAAAGTAAAACGTGCCATAACAAACATTCTCCTTTTATATAAAAAATTTACGAACCTGCCCAAACACAAGAGGCAAATTCTTTATGTCTACATTGTACTATGAAGCACAGAAAAAAGCAAGAGGAAAAGCGCATTTTTTATTCTGCTTTTGTAACCCTTCCGTCCTCTGTTACCCGAAGGGTAAAGCTTTCCGTATCTTCGGGGCAGGTGGGGTAAGTATACACAAGTTCTACCGTCGCTTTGCCTGTTTTTAGCCCCACGAAATAGATATTTGCCCCCTTATCACGCATTCCGCACTCATTTTCCGGCACGGGGATGGGGTAACTGTAGACTTCAAGCAAGTCTTCAGGCGTCACTTTAATCCTGCAACCGCCGCCTGTCATAATCCCCGTGCGGCGGTATAGATATGCCTTTTCCTCATCAAAAGGAAGCTTCTTTTTGAAAGGCTTTTTTTTCATTCTGAATAATTTGAACATATACCAAAACCTCCGCCTTTATATACCCAAACATATTTATGCGCCCGTTATTCTTTCCAGATAAAATTATAATTTATGGCTTCGCCGCCGTCAACAAGTATACTTTGACCTGTGCAAAAAGTATTTGTTACGGTTAAGAAATACGCCCACTCCGCAATTTCTTGAGGCGTTGCCCATTTTTTAAGAGGAGTTTCCTCCATTATCTTCGCCCAAAGCACAGGGTCGTTTACCACACAGTCGTTAAGGGGGGTAAGCACGCCGCCGGGGTCAAGACTGTTGCAGGTTGCGCCGTATTTTGCCACCCGCATTGCCACATTCTTGGTATAAGCCAGCACGCCGCCCTTGCTGGCACAATACACGGGGAATTCCGCACCCGTATGAGCGCTGGCAGAGCCGATATTCAGTATGGACTTTATGTTTTCCTGCACACCGTAACGCTCGGTTATATGGATAAGTGCTTTAAGATTTATGTCTATGTCGTCCTCGTTTTGGGTGCCTGCGTTGTTTATAAGAATGTTTACATCGGTAAGCTCGGGTAAATTTTCATAGTCCCGCACATCACAAACGTAATGGGTATAGTGTGCGTGGTTGATGCTTGCGCTTTGCCTGTCGATGCCCGCAACACTGTGCCCTTTTTGCAAAAATTTTTCAGCTATAGCTCGGCCGATACCCTGTGTGGTACCCGTTATCAATACTTTCATTAGTCCACCGCCTTGTTTATATAGTCCAAATACTCCTTGCCAACCTTTTCCCTGCGCCATTTTTCCGTAATACGGTAACCGATTGGGGAAAAAGCCACCTCCATAATAAGCTCTGCCACCGCACCCGTAAGGGCGCACATAGCGCATTGAAGCACTGACCAGCTGAATCCGTCCCAAAACACGGGGGCAAAGCCCACAAATACAATAACAGAAAACAGAAAGTTATCTATAAACTGACCTATAAAGGTAGAAACATAGCTACGCATGGCAAAGGCAAGCTTGCCGTTAGGGTTACACTTGAAGGCGCCGCCGATAATTTGATTAAGACCGTTGTTTATAGCCGCAGAGCTAAGGAATGCCACCGTACTGCCAAGCAGTATAAACCATGTACCGCCGAAAATGCTGTCAAAGCCGCTGTAGTCCGCCGCTGTGGAGGGGATAGCGCTTGCCGCAAAGAATATAAGGCAGGTAAGCAGGTTTATTACTGCGGCAAGTACGGAAATGCGGTTAGAGGCGGCGGGGCCGAAATGCTTTGTTACGATATCCATACACATAAACGAAAGCCATGATATCAAAATGCCGCCGTCAAGAGCTATCCAGTCAAGCTGAATCAGGGTTTTATTGGCAAGCAGGTTCATACAGATAACGCTCACCACAAACAAGGTCACTACCGTGGAGGGTATATTTTTAAGCAGCATAGAGGTTTGCGCTTTTTCTTTTTTCAGCCACGCTTTTATTTTAGACATAGGCCCCCTGCCTTTCCTTAATTTCAGCTACAGTATAGCCTAAATCCGCCTTGTTGTCAACAACAAAGCCCTATCCGTATTTAAGCAAAAAAGCAGCCATTGCGACTTCCTTAGGTAGATATCGCAAGGGCTGCTCTTTTTGTCGGAGTCCCCAAGAAGTCGACAGACTTCTTGGGGTGATTGTGGATTATTTTATCCTAATCCGTAATTGGAGCGAAATACAAAGGATGCATACTCCTCGCCATATAGAAAACTGCTGCCGTCAATATGTGTGAGCACAAGGTCGTGGTCCTCCATACGCCATTCAAATACCATTGTTATCTCGGTATCGGGGGCGGAATCGGAAGCACCCGTAAAGGTAATAACACCGTCTGCTTCTTCCCATGTGCCAATAACAGTTTCTATGATTTCGGATGCCACATAGCCTACGGAATAAGTAAAGTCGCCGCCGTCGCCCATATCCAAAAGCAAAGCAAAGGTTTCTTCCGAAGCATCAAGGTAATATTCACCGTACCACTCCCCTGCCCACGGGTAGCTATATATACCGAAAAGCTCGTAGGGGGTAAAATCATACACGCCGTATACACCGTCGGGGATAAGCAATCTGCCGTTTTCCAGGCTAAGAGCGGGAGAATACTCCGTAGATACCTCAAACTGAGTGGAAACCCTTACTCTAAAATCAGAAAACATATCGCTGTAGTTACCGCGCAAAAGTATGGGTTTTATGCTGCCATCGCTGTAAAGCGCATTTTCAACAACAAAACTACCGCTTTCGTAGTCATAGCTTACGGTTTCCACATCAAGAGTTGAGTTTTCCTGCAGCAGCACAACCGCATAAAGCTCTGTGCCTTCGGTGCTGAAAAAGGAGTTTTCATCTATCATAGACAGGAAGGGATACTGCTCTGTAGCGCCAATGGATTCAAGATATTGGCTGACCATAGTAAAATCCCCGTCGCAAAGGCCGAAATGTGCTATGGCAACCACGCCCTCTGCGGATTCCACAAAATCTATAAGGGATTGCTCTGCGAAGGGATAGGTGTCGCTGACGGAGTTTTCTTCGCTTTCTGCGGAAACAGCTTCACTGCTTTCTTCTTCGCTTGTCTCAGAGCTTTCTTCACTCTCTGCGGAAACAGCTTCACTGCTTTCGGATTCAATTGCCGCAGAGCTTTCTTCGCTTTCTGCAGAAACGACCTCACTGCTTTCCTCATCGCTTACAGCAGGGCTTTCTACGCTCTCGTTGGAAACAGCACCGTTGCTTTCTTCACTTACGGCAGAGCTTTCTTCTGCGTTTACAGCAGAGCTTTCTGCCTTGCTGTTATTGCTTTCCGTGTTTTCGGTTTTGCCGCCGCAGGCAGTTAAAACCAGCCCCAAGCACAAAACCAATACCAATAAAACTTTCTTCATTTTCCTTTCTCCTTTGTACATTTATTATCTAAGCCTTCTTTAATATGTTAGACGTGCAAATTACACTTTTAACTTAGGTCAAACTGCGTTTGATAAAAATATTCTTTTATTATTGTACCACGCGCTTTTATAAAAAGCAAGGGGATGCGCGGCATAAAACCGTCCAAGTTAATGGTATTATACATTTTAGCGGAAAGTCTTTGAAATCGCCTAATAAAAAAAGAGAGGGCTTGCCATAACTATGAGACAAGCCCCTGCCCTTAAACCTTTTTAAACAGCGCAAAAAAGTCGCTGTCGTACATTACTTTGTACCCAAAAACAATGTCGCCGGAGTTTATATATCCAAGCTTGAAATCCGTATAGGTAAGCGATTTGGGCTTTGGGTATACAAGAAGAATTTTTTCGCCCTCTCCTTTTTTGTCGGAAAGCTGCAAACGCCGCCTTGATATACGGGTTTCCCTTTTGTAATCCTTGGCGTGTTCGGGTTCTGTCCCCGAATTGTTGTAAACATCAAAAAACAGATTGTTATATACACGCACCTCGGCATAGTAGCGGTCGCCCGCTTTTTCTATATTCCAGCGTCCTCTTATAACAGGGAAAGCGAGAACGGTTACATCGTATGTTTTGCCTTCGGTTTTAACTGAAAAATCGGTTTTGCCTTTTTCACCGAAAGCTATTTTTAAGAACTTGCGAGCATATTCCACCCTTGTGCCGCCGCGATTAAGCTTTTTGAGCCTGCGGTTTAAGGATAGCATCTTAAAACAGAAGCGGATGAACTCAAACACGGCGCGAAGCACAATAAATTCGGCAAAAATAATCAAAACATATATTATTGCATACAAACCCATTTTGGTATCTCCATCCCGTATTCCGATTATATGTCTTCGTAGTCCTTGCCGTATTTGTTCCATACCGCCCTGCACACCCAAAAGATGCCTGTAAGAAGCACAGCCAAATACAAGAAATAACAAAGGGAGTAAACAGCATAGTCAGCAAAAGCATACTCGCCGTATTGACGGATTGCCAAATGTCTGTCGGCATTATTCAGATACAAAAGCTCGAACAGGCAGGAGGGCACCACCGAAAGCCTGCCGCTTCCGTCCACAAAGCCCAAATCCCAAAGGGAATACAGCAAACGGAGCGTTTCGCCGGGCAGGATTATAAAAGCCGAGCTTTTAAGCCACAGCTTGCCGCAGTCCTCCTTGTAAAACGGAGGAAGAACAACCCTGACGAACAGGGCGGTCAGCCCGATAACAATAGCTATATTTAACACCGACAAGGCAAGCATAGAAACAGTATTAAGCCACTTTGCACTTAACTCCGTGCTGTTAACCAAAAGCAAAACGAGCTTCTCCACACAGCCAAGGGCAACGGCCGAAGCGATGAAATTGGCGACAAATGTAACGGCGCAGTATAAAAAAGACAAGCCTATTATATCTTTCCTTTGTTTTTTCATAGCCTTATACCGCCCCCAAAAACCTACGCCCGTACGGGCATTTTAAGGAATCTGTATATGCCTACAGAGTCACCCGCTTTCAGGTCCTTAAGCGCACCTGTAAACTCAAATTCAAAGTATTTTGTCTTTCCGTTCTCAAAACGAAGCTCCAAAGTAAAATCCATCTTTGTATATTGACCTGTTCTGCGAGCGTAGGTGCCCGGATTTGTAATGGAATGCTTCTCCTCAAAATCGCTCATGGACACAACCGTTCCGTATCTGCGTCTGGGTAAAAAGAAACAATACACTCTTGTATACTTGATTATAAAGAAAAAAGCTACTGCATATATGCCGTAATAAATCTTGTCGTCTTCCGACTTTCCTGCCGTTAAAACAACAAATGCACCCAGTGCAAGCATAAGCACAAAGAACAGAATAACCGCTTTTCTCTCCGCCCTTATTTGTTCCCTTATTCCTTCTTCCCTGTTATACATATAAACTACCTCCCTCCTGAAAAAAAGCCAAAGACATCTTTTTGGCCAGTTGCACGCATTTTTAAAACTAATAGACAAGCGCTACCGTGTTTGTAACTATTTTAACTTAAAAAGTCAGGGCAATAAAGGATAAAAACAGCAAAATAAGGGGGCTTATTTTAATGCTTCCGTATTGTCCTCGCAGTATTCTATCTCCTCCGATATTATGCTTGCCAAGACCGCAAGTTCTGTTACGGTCTTAGCGTTTTCCGTAGCTGCAAGGGACGCCAACAGCCTTTCGCAAAACAGGCAAAAGCCAAGGCGGCAAGAAAAATCCTCCTCGTCATTGGCTTCGGTGCAGTGGCGATAGATGAAATACGCCAGGGCTCTTTCCAAAAACGCATCCATACCGAGGGGGCGTTTTTTTGCCGAATAACAGGCAAACATCTCCCTGTGGCCGGGGTCAAGATATTCAAGGGCGTTTATTTTTTCAAGCCATTCCCCATCCTCACCCGCGGATATACCGTATTTGCGGTAGATGCTTGCAAGCTTTGTTGGGTAATCCGCATTGACGGCGCGTAGAAGTGCATACAGCCTTTGCCTTTCTTCCCGTCCGTCAAAATGCATTTCCTCATCTTCAGCGGCAACATCGCCGAGCACTTCAAAAACGTCATAATCCGGAGAGGACAGAATTATTCTTGCCGCCTCCCTGCAGGACATACCAAGCCCCACCTCTGCAACTTTAGTAAAGTTGTAAAACCGCGGATGCTCGCGGCAAATATGGCAGAGATAATCCTCACCCACGTTAAGGATAATTTTACACAAACCCTTTTCGTCAAGATGGGGACACCTGTCACCGTGGCAAAGCCTGAAATGAGGCGTGCCTTCCGCGGAGATGCTGTTAATGATATCGGCACCGTAGCTGTTTTTAAGGCTCTTGTATTTTTCAAGGCTTTCGCTGTCAATATCTATTTCCCAGCCAATGCAACAGCTGTGCTCGCATTTATCTGCTATACATTTAAATTTTTTGTAATACTTTGGTGCGTAAAGCTTCATAATCCTACTCTTTTACAGTTTTTTCAGAGCACTGTCTCTTTGTGCTTTTATCGCAAGCAAAAGCGATTGCATAAGCAGAGAGATAACCCAAGGAATTTGCCACAAACAGAATTCACGCCTCCATGTCTCGCCGCCTATATCTTCTATACCATAAAAGGAGTTAAGCACAACAAGCACCGCAAAAGTCGCCGCAACGCCGACGATATCAAAAGCTTGCACCTTGCCGCGCTGATTTTTAAAGGAAACGAGCTTTGCAAGCTCTAAAACGACCGCAGGCAATATAACCCCCGGATAGGAAAGCAGGCAAACCTCAAGTAAAGTGCCTTCAAATTTATCTTGAAGCACGGAACCAAAGGTAAACAAGGCACCGATTACAGCACCAAGCACAGCCAGAAAAACAAAAAACGCTTTTTTCATAGCAATTCTCCTATTAACCCTTTTCAGATTCTTTCACACGCTTGTTCCTCTATAACGAATCTGTCTTGACTTTTCGCAAAAACACTTTATAATCGTAAAACTTTGCGCCGTCCGTATATTCAACGCCGTTGTCAACCACTCTCCGGCCTGTTTTATATGCGTACCGCATATATACAACCGACGGAGGGTACACAATAAACTTTTAGCACGTTTCCCGTGTGTCAAAGCCGTGGTATATGCTGTGTTTTAATGAGTGCTTTTCTATAGGTAGCTCCGTAGCCTTACTGCTCGCTACGGCGTATCTTTTTTTCCAATAGCCATGGTCCTTTGTAAGAGTGCTCTTTCCGGAGAGATACACTGTATCCTCAGATATGTTTACCAGCTTTTTTGCGCTGTGAAAGGGCAGATATTTAATACAAACGGTTGCTTCCCCTTTTTCAAAAATTAAATCCGCACCCGCGTGGGATTTAAACTTAGCTTTGAAGCGAACCGACATTTTTTAAATGCGCCCCACGCAAAAGCAAAGGGATAGATTATTATGGGGATAATATACATCAGGGCTATAATACCGAAGATGTATATCGCCGAGGCAAGATACATTTCTTTTTTGTCTACATACTGTATGCCTGCATACGCGCCCATTTTTATCCCTCCTTAGCCAAAGCCTTGTAAAGTGAGCAGGCGCCCTTATATTATTTTAACTTAAAAATCGGTGCTAATAAATAGAATAAACAACAAAATAAGGGGGCTTATTTCAAAGTTTTAGTAGTGTTTGATGTCAAGAGGAGCTTTGCTCCAAGTCCAATTCAATGCTAAGCGACTTACGCAATCTGTTAATTGACAGGCGGGCGCTTATTATAACCGCAACATGAAAAACCGCAAGAAAAAGTAGCCCCAAGCCCCACAGGCACAGCCCCCATGAAGCGGCGGAAAGCAGACCTGAGTTTCGGTTGCAGGCAAACGGGTATATTCCCAAAGCAAAAAACAACACCGCAATAATAATCTGCGAAACAGCATACCTTGAGCTGTACCGAGGTGTTATAACTATATGGGTTTTACTGTTTTCGCCATAGAATTTACCGTCCGGAACAGCACGGGGGAAGCCTTTAGTGCCGAAAATGTAGTTTCTTCTTATGCTGAATGAGTTTTGCGCGGTCTCACCGTCAAAGCAGCAGCCGTCAAGGCTTGAGCCCAAGATTGATTGAAGCTCAAAGCGAAAGGTTTCTGCCGTATAAGGGGTTACATATCGGTATTTTTTCATAGCCCCTCCACCTTTCATTCTGTCGTTATACATACACTTGCCCTTCGCAACTTAAATTTTTTACACTTCGGCAAAAGGGAAAGCGAAGGTACTATTGGTTATTTATTATATCACGCTCAATATGCACAGTCAACCCTACGATAATAACAATCCACCCGCATAGCGGACGGTCAGACCGCTGACAAAGGCACAGAACGCGAAAAAAGAAAATACGGTTACTATAAAGTGAAAATTTCGGGGAAAATTTCCCCGAAATTTTTGTATATTTTTATATTTTTTCGTTCAAAGCGAACCTCGGCTCACAGTACTCAGTACAGTTCTCGCCTCGGTTCG
>JAFQHL010000005.1 GCA_017397955.1 Clostridia bacterium | reverse complement strand
TCTGCGGGATTATGATAATGGAGATATTCAACTAAAAGAATTTAAGTTCAGTAACATCTTCAATAAAATAGTACAAGGAAGAAGATTAAAAAAGGATGATCAACTACCAGGCAAAATACCTTTTGTTATGTCAGGTGTAACCAATAACGGTGTAGTTGGCTATATTTCCAATCCCGTTGCATCGTTCCGAAAGAACGCTATTACTGTGGATATTTTCGGTAATAGTTTCTACAGAAACTACAATTTTGGTGCGGGCGATGATACAGGAGTTTATTGGAACGATAAAGTTGAATATTCAAAATTAACTATGTTGTATTTTACTGCAGCAATTCAAAGAGCCCTTTTAGGAAAGTTTTCTTATGGTAAAAAATTAAGAAGCTCGCAGAGTTACAATTTTATGATGAAGCTTCCGTTTAAAAACGACAAACCGGATTTTGACACAATGAATATATTAATTTCAGCAATTCAAAAGCTGGTTATCAAAGACGTTGTTAAGTACAGCGACGATAAAATCAATGCAACTAAGAAAATAGTACAGAACCACTAAACAAAACACCCCCGATATTGCTTGTCCAAACTTAGATTTAAGCAGTATCGGGGGTGTGTTCTTTTCTTCGGAAACAGCTTGTCCTATCGTGAATTTTGTACAAATTAGTGTAAAATGGGGTCAAGTTGTTCTTATGCGATTGCAGGTATGGCATTTTTGCGAAAAGCTTCAAAGTGCCGAAAAGCCAGTAATATCAAGGGTTTTCGGATCCTCGAAATAGTGGGTTGTTCTTTGGTGGTCGTGGCATCTGCTGCCATGTCCTCCATAATGTCTGCTATGGCGTCGCCTGTGCTTTGGAAGGTGTTTGCGTTCCACGGCACGCCGCTGGCGGCAACGGGATACAAACCCGTAGTGTGGTCCACAAAGTATGCATCAAAGCCTTGCTCTTTTATCTGTTCCGGTGTCAGGTTGCGGGTGAGCTGATACACTATGGCGCATACCATTTCCATGTGTGCAAGTTCCTCGGTACCGATGTCCGTGAGAGCACCTATTACTTCGCGGTAGGGCATGGTGTAGCGTTGGCTGAGGTAGCGCATTGATGCGCCGAGCTCGCCGTCGGGGCCGCCGAATTGGCTGATTATAAGCTTTGCAAGGGCGGCGTTGGGGTTTTTGATGTTAATGGGGTATTGCAGTTTCTTGTCGTATATCCACATAATCGTCGCCTCCTGTCAATTCTGCCACGGCCACGGGTAGTCGGTCCAGTTCCACTCGCCGCTTTTTACCTCGTAATAGGTAAGCGGCCCGAAGTTCTTGCGGTACTGTTCTGCCAACTCTTCCCGCTGTGCCTGCATTTTTCTGTAATACTCCATGGCTTTTCTGTTTTTGGGGTGCACATCCAGAAACAGCACGGTTTCGTGCAGTGCAAAATCCGCCGCCATAAGTCGTTTAAGAAGTGCTTCTCTATCCATTACGCACCTGCTTTCTGCCTGTAAAGGGCTTGTCGAGGTCGGCAAACAGCGTGCCGCGCTGCAGAGCGAGTGTTTCGTCGTACAGGTCGCCCCAGCATTGGTCGGGCACATAAGCCATAGCCAGCGCAAGCTCGGGGTGAGCATCGCGGAGGGCGGCAACCTGAGCGTCTATATTAAAGCCTTGGTCAAAGCCTGTCATAGCTAATCTCCTTTCGGGCATAATGCCTTACTACAGTAATATGCAGAATTTTACAAAAAGCCACAGATTTCTAAGGGCGCTTTAAGATTAAAATGTTATAAAATAATAGAAATCCCCTTGTAAAATACAAAATAATGCTATATAATTAGTAAAAAGAGAAGGAGCTTTACAATGAACGAGCGTGTAAAAAACGAAAAGACAGATTTTTTGTGCCGCGCACTTGTGCAGATTAAAACTCCGGAAGAGGCGGAAGCGTTACTTGAAGACCTTTGCACCATAGCAGAGCTTCAGGAGATGTCCAACAGACTTGTTGCGGCAAGGATGCTGGATGAAGGTTGTACATATCTTGAGATATGCGCGGCAACAGGGCTTTCTACCGCAACGGTTACCCGTGTTAACCGTGCCCGTAAGTACGGCAGCGGCGGATATGAGCTTTTGCTTAGCAGACTTAAAGAAGAACAAGGGGAGTAAAATGAATACAGGCTTTTCTTTGATAGCCTCTTGTTACGACCGTTTTAACACCGCCGGATACGATGAGTATCTGGCGTTTTTCCTGTCTGTTTGCAAAAAGCACGCAGACATAGCCGTAAAAGAGGTGCTTGACCTTGGGTGCGGCACGGGAGAGATGACAAAGCGGCTGTGTGACAAGGGATTTGACGTAGTCGGTGTGGACGGCAGTGAGGAGATGCTGGCGGAAGCAGTTGACAAATGCGGCGGCACAAACGCACTGCTTTTGTGTCAGGATATGCGAGATTTTGAGCTGTACGGCACAGTACAAGCCACCCTTTGCAGCTATGACTGCATAAATTATTTGCTTTCCACGGAGGATGTGGCAAGCTGTTTTGAATTGGTAAACAACTACACCCAAAAGGGCGGCATATTTGTTTTTGACATAAACACCCCCTACAGATACAACACAGTATTTGCCGATAACGCCTATGTTTACGACGACAAGGGCGGTATGCTGGTATGGCAAAACCGTTTTATGAAAAAGCGGGGGCTTTGCGATTTTTATCTTAGCTATTTTGAAAACCACGGTAACGGACTTTACAAGCGCGGTGACCAGGTGCAAAGACAGCGATGTTACGCCTTGCGTACCGTAGAAAAGCTACTTAAAGAAAACGGGTTTGAGCTGTGCGCCGTATACGGCGGCACGGATATGTCCCCACTGACAGAAGAAAGCGAAAAAGCCTTTTTTGTTGCCAAAAGCGTAAGCGGTAAGGCACAGGGCTGATACTATACAAAGGGTTGATACAATATGGATAATCTTATAAGAGGTATAACAAAAGACGGCAGCGCCCGCATAATAGTTGTGGACAGCACCGCCATAGTAAACAAAGCGGCAGAGATACACGTAACCGCACCCACCGCTACCGCGGCGCTTGGCAGGGTGCTTACCGCCGCTTCCATGATGGGCAGCTTGCTGGGTGAAAAGGACGACCTGCTTACCCTACGCTTTAAGGGTGACGGTGCGGCGGGCAGTGTTATGGCAAGTGCCGATTATATGGGCAACGTAAGGGGTTATATAAGCAACCCCGCCGCAGACCCGCCAAAAAGGCTTGACGGTAAGCTTAACGTTGCCGCCGCCATAGGTAAGGGCACCCTTTACGTGCTTAGGGATGCGGCAGGTCTGCCCGAGCCTTACGTAGGGGCTTTGAAAATTCAAAGCGGTGAAATAGCGGAGGATATTGCGGCATATTACGCGCAAAGTGAGCAGGTGCCCACGGTTTGCGCCCTTGGCGTACGCGTAGGCAAGGACTATAAGGCGATTTCTGCAGGCGGCGTGCTGTTACAGCTGCTTCCCTTTGCAGACCCTGCTATTATCGACAAAATAGAAGAAAACCTTAAGGACATCCCACCCATAAGCAACCTGATAGAAAGCCACGATTTGGAATCTATTGCCGCTATGTACCTTAAGGGCATAGAGTTTGAGCTGTTTGACAGTATGAGCTGTGCTTACCGTTGCGTGTGCAGCCGCAAAAAGACCGACGGCGCGCTGCTTGCCACCGGTAAGGACGAAATAAAGGATATGATAGCCGAGGGCGGTACAGAGCTTAAATGTCAATTCTGCGGTAAGACATACAACTACAGCAAGGAAGACTTGGAAGCCTTGCTTGAAAGCCAAGGAGAAAAGGAATGAGCGTAGCATATAAAACCGCCACGGCACACGGCGCACAGGGCGCTTTGTTTACCGACGGAATCAACCGCCGCTATGTAAGCGGTTTTCCCTCTACCGAGGGGATGGCGCTTTGCCACGCCGAGGGCGTTGCCTTGTTTTTGGATATGCGCTATGCTGTTTCGGCAGAAAACGCAGGACTTGCTGAGGAGGTAACGGTTATCCGCTGCACAGGCGGCATAAGCGAGGAAGTAAAGCGTTTTGCACAGGACAAGGGCATAAACAAACTTATAATAGAAAGCACCGCCGTTACAATAGCGGAGCTTGAAAGGCTTAAAACCGGTCTTGAGGGTATAGAGTTTGTGCCTGTGAACAATATCTGCGGCACCGCAAGGCAAATCAAAACCGTGGGCGAAATAGCCTGCATCCGCAAAGCTCAATCTATAACAGACAAATGCTTCAGCCACATACTTAGCTTTATAAAACGGGGCGTGACAGAAAAAGAGGTCGCCGCCGAAATGGAATACTTTATGAAAAAGAACGGCGCGGAGGGCTTGGCTTTTGAGACCATAGCCGTGTCGGGCGCAAAAAGTGCCTTGCCCCACGGTGTCCCCGGTGACGATGTGCTTACGGAAAACGCCTTTTTCACCCTGGATTTCGGTGCTTCCTACGGCGGGTACTGCTCTGATATGACGCGAACGGTGGTGCTTGGTAAGGCAAACGATGAAATGCGCCGCATTTACAACACTGTGCTGGAGGCACAAAAAGCGGGGATTGCCGCCGTTAAGGACGGCGTGTACTGCAAAGACGTGGATGCCGCCGCAAGAGGCGTTATAGCCGCCGCAGGCTATGGGGATTACTTCACCCATTCCACAGGACATTCTTTGGGGCTGGAGATACACGAAAGTCCCGCTTGCAGCCCCAAAAGCGGGGATGTACTCCGCGCAGGGATGTTTATGACCGTAGAGCCGGGGATATATATAGAAAACCTTGGTGGCGTGCGGATAGAAGATATGGTGCTTGTAACCGAAGATGGTTGTGAAGACTTTACCTCGTCTCCAAAGGAGCTTATTGAGCTGTAAAGCACGCCGCAGCACCCGTTGTCCACAAGTAAAAAGCGAATAAATAATAAGCGAGGAAGGCTTTTCGGCGCAATACCGAAAAGCCTTCCGTTTTTATTATTTAACTTATTTATAACTTGCCGTGTTTTATTTTTTCTGTTATTCGGTATATAAGTAAATGCACCGCATAGCCGAATATACCGCCGATAGCGTTTATTATTATGTCATCCAGCTCAAAATATCCCACACTAAGTATAAGCTGGCAAAGCTCTATAAACAGGGTTGCACCAAAACAAACCAATGCCGCAAAAAACAAATTGCAATCCTTGCGAAAGTATCCGCAGGCAAAACCAAAAGGAGTAAGGCAAAAGAAATTGCCAAGCAGCAGATACCTAAACTGTATTACCTGCCCCGTCCTTAAAAACCAACCGTAGGAATCCCACAGCTTTAATGTGGCGGTATAGTGTCTACCACCCACACCGTCAAACAAAGAGTCCCTAACCACCGTTAGTCTTAAAAGCACCGCCAGATACAAAAGAAACGCGACAACGGCAATGGCTCTTGCCGTTTTAGAGCTGTCTTTATAGTGCATAGCTTAAATTATTCTTCGTCTTCTTCGTCTTCGTAATCTTCGTACTCGTCGTCATCTTCATCATCTTCACCTTGACGCCACTTGATAACAAAGAATATGCCGCCGCCTATCATAACTATTACTATAACGATTATAAATGCAAAAATGCCCCAGTCGAAATTGTTGGAGGTGTCGCGCTGTGCAGGCTCAGAAGCTTCTTCAACCGCCTCCAAGGTAATAACGCCGTCTGCAGAAACGCCGGAAACGCGGATGATAACCTGTGCATTAAAGCCTGCGTGGACTGCGGTAATATCGTTGCCCTTTTCATCGTAAAGGGTCATATTGCTGTAGTTGGAGCTTATGGATTTAAAGCAGTAGCCGTTTTTGGGACGAACGGTTATACTAAACTCCTCGCCGCTTTTTTGCAAAAGCTCTATAACATCGTTGCCGTTTTCATCCTTGCTTTTATTGCTGTAGGTGTTAAGAGAGCAGAAAGCGGAATTGAAAACTACCTTTACGGTGGAGGTGGAGCTGATATAACCAAGGAACACACCGTACTGACCGTTCATGGGGCCTGCAAGATATCCGTTTTCATCAACAACCAAAAGCTGGTTGTTTATGTAAGAAACGTACTCGTTGGAAAGTGGTGTGTGCTTTATCCATTCCGCCTTGTTGCCCACAGCAAAGGCGCTTGCATCATCCTGGGTAAGCTTTACCGCGTTAACCTTTAACAAAGCGGCAGCGGGAAGCTGGGAGTTATCGTTACGTTCTACCACCAAAATGGGAGGCAAATGCTCAAAGCCGCGATCGCCCGCCTTGGTTTCAAAATACTGCTTTACTTTTTCGGTATATTCGCCGTTGAATACAACACCGAAATCAATCGCCTTACCCTCAGCAATCTTTTCGCCCACGGGTATAAACCACTCATATTCACCGTCAACGCCAAGACGTACCGTTTGGGTATCCAAAAGCTTGTTAAGATAAATTATGCCGGAAGGCTTTACAACCGTGCCGCCTGCAAGAGATACCCACACCTCACCGTTGGCGTTTGTGGTGGTAATCGCCATAAGCCCGTCGGCATCGTAACCGTCCGTATTCTCACCGGGCTTTTCTGTGCTTTCGGGGGTTTCTGCGTTTTCTTCGCTGGATTCTTCCTCGCTTATCTCCTCGCTGCTTTCGTCAGCAAGCTTAAACTTAACACGCACGTGCTTGTTTTCTCTTATATTCGTAATGGGCACCATTTCCCCCGTTACATCCCATTTTACACCGTTTACGGTAACATAGTCTATAACATAGCCGTCTTCGGGAACAAAGCTTATCTCTATGCTGTTGCCCTCATAAACCTGTTGGGTGGTGTCGGGAAATATCTCGCCGCCCACACCGTCTATAACCTGTGTTGAAACGTAATATACAGCTTCTGCATCATCAAAGCTTATGGTAACACGCTCGTTACCGCTAACGGTAAAGCTGTACTCTGTTCTGTTCCTTACGGTAGTGCCGTTGCTTAAGGTAATTGCTTTAACCACCTTGCCCTCATCGGGAACAATGCTGACAGAAAAAGCTCTGCCCTCCGGCACCTTTACAACATACTCATCCTCTGCCAACTCTGCACCCGCAACGGTAAAGCTACCGCCCTCGCCGCAGCTTACAATAATCTCATAAAGCAGGCTGTACTCAACTTCTATTTCGGTTTCTTCCTCTATCGCAATACTTACGGTGCCCGCCTCAAAGGGTATAGCCGCCAAAGCAGTACCGTTTACGGTTACGGACTTAACGCCGTAGCCCGCCGCAGGCAAAAGGGAAAGATTAAAACTGCCGCCTGCAACACATTTATCGGAAGGAGCGTTGTAGCTGCCGTGGGTCTGACCGTCTTCGCCCTCTAAAACCGTAACGGAAACGGGCACAAACTCAGCCGCCGTAAGCTCTATATCCACAAACGCGTTTCTGCTTACGTTATTTATGGTAACAGTTGCCGCTGCAGGCTCTGCCGCATAATCGTCGGCGGAAATAACGGTAATATCCAAAACCGCAACGCCTTCCGTGGGGATGATGGAGAACACCGCATCCTCACCTACGGGCACCTCTATTGTGCACCCCTTATCTGCATTAAGCTTGGAAAAAACCCTGTCACCGCAACGAATGCTTATTCTGCCCTCGCCGATAATGCTGAAAACGATCTCACGGGTCTCCACAGGCTCTTCACTTTCAGTCTCGGAAGATGTTTCTTCGGAAACCACATCAGAAGACTCTTCAACAGGCGCTTCCACGGAAACATCCTGACTTTCTTCCCTTGAAGGTGCTTCAACGGAAATCTCCTCGCTTTCTACCGGTGATATCTCCTCGCTTTCAACAGGCTCTGCAGATATTTCCGGTGCGGCAGATTCCTCGGTGCTGCTGTCCTCTACCGCAACGGCGGAAAAAGAAAAGCAAGATGCAAGCATAAACAACGCCAAAAGCGCGCTTAATATCTTTTTCATCAAAAATCCTCCGTAAAAATTAAGTATATCGGGGCAAAGCTTTGCTAAAATTGCCCAAACGCAGTTGACAGAAAACCAAAAAGGTGCTATACTGCTAAATACATTATACATAACTTTGTGCAAAAATACAATAGTTTGTTTGCAATTTATTTTGTTCAGGGGAGATAAGTTTATGGCAGAAAAGAAAAAAGTTGAGGCGATAACCTCCAGAGATGAGGATTTTGCCAAGTGGTATACCGATATTGTTAAAAAGGCAGAACTGATTGAGTACACCAGCGTTAAGGGCTGTATGGTTATACGTCCTTACGGATATGCCATTTGGGAAAATATACAGAGAATACTTGACGGTATGTTTAAAGCCACAGGGCACGAAAACGTTTGTATGCCTATGTTTATACCCGAAAGCCTTTTGCAAAAGGAAAAGGACCATGTAGAAGGTTTTGCGCCTGAGGTTGCGTGGGTTACCATGGGCGGTAAGGAAGTGCTTGAGGACAGACTTTGTGTGCGCCCCACGTCCGAAACTTTATTTTGTGAACATTATGCAAATATAATCCATTCTTACCGCGACCTGCCCAAGCTTTATAACCAGTGGGTTAGCGTTGTACGTTGGGAAAAGACCACCCGCCCCTTCCTTAGAAGCAGAGAGTTTTTGTGGCAGGAAGGGCACACCATACACGCTACCGAGGCTGAGGCTATAAGAGAAACTGAGCAGATGTTGGATATTTATGCGGACTTTTGTGAGAAGTATCTTGCCATGCCCGTGGTTAAGGGCAAGAAGACCGAAAGCGATAAGTTTGCAGGTGCGGTTTCTACATACTGTATAGAAGCACTTATGCACGACGGTAAGGCACTTCAGGCAGGCACCAGCCACTTCTTTGGTGACGGATTTGCAAAGGCGTTTGACATTACCTATACCGACAGAGAAAACAAAAAGGTTAACCCCTTCCAGACCAGCTGGGGCGTTACCACCCGTCTTATCGGCGCAATCATTATGACGCATGGTGACGATAACGGTCTTGTGCTTCCCCCTGCCGTTGCACCGGTACAGGCGGTTATTATCCCCGTTGCACAGCATAAGGAAGGCGTGCTTGAGGCTTGCGAAGCACTTAGAGAAAAGCTTTCTAAGCGCATCCGCGTAAAGCTGGATGACAGCGATAACTCTGCAGGCTGGAAGTTTGCGGAATATGAAATGAAGGGTGTTCCCCTTAGAATAGAGCTTGGGCCCCGCGATATTGAAAACGGTCAGTGCGTAGTGTGCCTGCGCGTTAACGGCGAAAAGATTTCCCTGCCCCTTAAAGGTATTGAGGATGCTGTTGAACAGAAGCTTAGCGAAGCAAACGAGCTTATGTTTGCAAAGGCTCTTGAGAACAGAGAAAAGAAGACCTACACCTGCCACAGCACCGATGAGATTATCAAATGTCTTGAAGAAAACGGTGACGGTTTTGTTAAGGCTATGTGGTGCGGCGACGAGGCTTGTGAGGACGCGGTTAAGGAAAAGACCGGCGTTTGCAGCCGTTGTATCCCCTTTGAAGGTGAAGCAGTTGATACCAAATGTGTTTGCTGCGGTAAGGAAGCAAAGCACCTTCTTTACTGGGGTAAGGCGTACTAATATCCCCCATAACTCACTTCGTTCGTGACGGGGACCCCGAAAAAAACAAAGACTAATCACCCCAAGAAGTCTGTCGACTTCTTGGGGGCCCCGAAAAAAAGGCTTTTGGACAATCGCCCAAAAGCCTTCTTTTTAGTTCTTCATTATTTGCCGTATTATTCTGCTTTTTCAGGGAAGAACATAGCCTCTGCAACGTCAAGAGCTTCCCTCTCGGTACAAACGCTTGTTACGCGGTTGCGTAGCGCCGCAGAGCCGTAAAGCCCCTTGGAATACCACGCAAGGTGTTTTCTCAATTCGGGTATAGCCACATGAGCCCCCTTGTTTGCCACCGCCGCCCTTATATGCTTTGCCACGGCGGCGTACTTTTCCTCTGCCGTGGTCGGTATGTACTCCCTGCCTTCTATTACCGCAGCAAGCTCGGCAAACATCCAGGGTCTGCCCATAGCTCCTCTGCCCACCGCCACCGCATCGCAGCCTGTTTCCGCCACCATGCTTACGGCGTCCGCACCGCATTTGATATCGCCGTTACCTATTACGGGGATACTAAGCGCCGCCTTGACCGATTTAAGGGTGTCACGCTCTGCACAACCCGAATACATCTGCGCCCGCGTCCTGCCGTGGACACATACGTAAGCCGCGCCTGCATCCTCTACACGTTTTGCCACTTCAAGAGCGTTTTTGTGGGCATCGTCAAAGCCCGTACGCATTTTTACACCAACAGGAACATTCACGGCGGATTTTACCTCTGCCACTATCCTTCCGCAAAGCTCGGGGTTTTTCATAAGTGCACTGCCCTCTCCGCTTTTAACGCATTTAGGCACGGGGCACCCCATATTGATGTCGATGGCAACAGGGGCGTATTTAAGGAGCTCTGCCGCCGCCTTTGCCATATAATAGGGCTCGCTACCGAAAATCTGTATCGCTACCCTTTCCCCCTCCGCGGGGCGCGCAAGGGCGGCGGTTTTTTTGTCGCCAAAGCACACCGCCTTGGCGGAAATCATCTCCGTTATACAGTACTCCGCCCCAAACTCCGCACACAGAGCGCGAAAAGCCATATCGGTTACGCCCGCCATAGGGGCAAGCATAAGCCCGTTTTTAAGTTTAAGTCCGTTTATCTCCATAAAATTTGCTCTCTCAGTTGAATATATTTTCACTTCCCAACCCGCCAAGATATCGGCGCACCGCCTCCTCAAGTACGGGTGAGGGGTGTTTTTCAAGACTTGCCGCCAAATTGCGGGTTGTTTCTATAAGCGGAATATCCGCAGAGCTTGCGTGTGCAAAACGAGCATCTCCGCTTTGGCGTGCACCAAAGAAATCGCCGGGGCCGCGGGCGGCAAGGTCTGCCTCCGCTATCTTAAAACCATCGGTGGTCTCGCACAGCACCTCCAGCCGCGCACTTGCTTTATCCGTAAGCATTATGCAAAAAGACTTATGGTCGCCTCTGCCCACTCTGCCGCGAAGCTGATGCAACTGTGAAAGCCCAAAGCATTCCGCATTTTCTATAAGCATCACCGTAGCGTTAGGCACATTTACGCCTACCTCCACTACGGTGGTGGAGATAAGTACCGAAGCCTCACCGCGCTCAAATGCGCTCATAACTTCATCCTTCTCCTTGCCCTTCATCCTGCCGTGAAGGCACAGTGCACTCACATTTGGAAGCGCTTTGGCAAACAGCGCCTTATAGCTTTCCACGCTCTTTTTATCATCTGCGGTGCCTTCGCCGTCCTCTACCAAGGGGCAGATTATATACGCCTGACGCCCTTTTGCTATTTGTTTGTTGATGAAATCGTATACCGCCTGCCGTTTTTCCTCGCCCACACAGCGGGTCTCTATGACCTGCCTGCCGGGGGGGAGACTGTCGATTATGCTTATATCCATATCCCCGTACAGAATAAGGGAAAGACTGCGGGGGATGGGTGTGGCAGACATTACCAGCGAATGGGGCTGACGAATTGTGGATTTATCTGCCAGTGCCGCCCTTTGCAACACGCCGAAACGGTGTTGCTCATCGGTGATGACAAGCCCTAAATTTTTGTACTCCACATCCTTTTGGATAATGGCGTTGGTGCCCACCACCGCCTGTATACTGCCCTCTGACAAACCTGATTTTATGCGGCGTTTTTCCTTGGCGCTTGTACTGCCCGTAAGCAATGCAAGCTCTATTCCAAAGCCCTCAAAGAGCTTGCCCAGCGTTATAAAGTGCTGATTTGCAAGAATTTCCGTAGGTGCCATCATAGCGCATTGAAGACCGTTTTTTACCGCAAATGCCATGGCAGCGGCGGCAATAACTGTTTTGCCGCAGCCCACGTCGCCCTGTACCATACGACACATGGGGGTCTCTCTGCACAGGTCGGCAAAGACCTCTTTTACAACCCGTTCTTGGGCGTTTGTAAGGGAGAACGGCAAGGCGGTAAAGAATTTGCCTATACCTGTATCCTTGTAGCTCATTGCCGTGGCAAGTCCGCGATTTACAGAGCCGCGTACCCGCCGCAAAGCAAGCTGAAACAGTATAAGCTCCTCAAAAGCAAGACTGCGCTTTGCTTTCTCCACCGATTCCCTGTTTTGAGGGAAGTGCAAGGCACGTACAGCCGCGTTCCTTTCCATAAGCCCTTGGGCTTGTATAATCTCCGGAGGTATGGGGTTGTGCTCCTCCTCAATACACGCCTCCACAGCCTTGACCAAACGTCGTATAAGCTGTTGGTTTACACCCTTGGTAAGCGGATATATAGGCAACACCTTTGGCAGGTCTTCGCTGTACGGCTCTATTTCCGGAGAGCTTATCTGAAAACTGTAACCGTAACGCTCCACCTTCCCCCATACTCTGAATTTTCTGCCGTAAACAAGGGATTTTTCCATCCACGGCTGATTAAAAAAAGTAAGGGTGGCTGTACCGCTTTGGTCGCAGGCGTTAACCTTAACGTAGCTTATGTTTTTGTTGCCGTATCGCAGAGAGGGAGCAGAGCATACCGTAAGCACCGTAGCGCAAGGATCGCCAAGAGGCGCGTCCGCAAGAAGGTACAGCTCATCCCTGTACTCGTAACGGCGCGGAAAAAACTCAATTAAATCGCCTGCGGTAATAAGGCCCAGTTTTGCAAGCTTGTTGCCCGTAGCCTCGCCCACACCCTTTATAAAACGTAGGGGAGTATCCCTGTTAACAGCCATAAATTTCCTCTTTTTATAAGTTTATATGCTTGTACTCCAATCCAAGCTCTGCCAGTGCGGCTTCCTCTCTGCCGCTGCAACTGCTGATTATAAGCTGATGCCCACTTTCTGCCAATATGGCTATCATACGCTTTAGCCTTGGCGGGTCAATGTGTGCAAAAGCATCATCCAATATAAATGGCACCTTCCTGCCCTCAAACAGCAGGTCAATGAGCGCCATACGCAGACAGATGTATACCCCATCCCGCGCGCCGCGACTTAAATGCTCGCCGCTTTTTTGTCCGTAAGGACTATCACAGCTTAGTGCCAGCTTTGTGTCCAGCTCAAGGCTGATGTGGGCACCCTCGGTCAGCTTGGAAAAATAACCGCCCGCAAGACTTGCCAAACGGGGAGATATGGAGGATTTCATCTCCTCCCCCGCCGCGCTAAGCTCCTCTAAAGCAATGCTCAGCGCATCGTAGCGCGCCTTTGCTTTTACCAGCTCACTTTGAACATAAGAAAGCTCCTCGGCAGTGGAAAGCGGGTTGTAGCCCATTGCCTTTATAGCAACAATGCGCTGTTTTATCTGTGCCAGTTTGTCCTTGTACATAGCTATGCGCTGACTTGCCGCTTTTTTCTCTATTTCAAGCTGCGCCTTTTCCTTTGTGGGCTTTACCGCACCCTCTGCCATAGCTTTAAGGCTTTCCACACTGTGTCTGCCCTCAAAAACCTCAAGGGCGGTAGCGGCACTTTTTGCTTGTGCCTTTAGGGTTTCCGCTTCTATATGCTGTCTTAAAAGCTCACTTATGGCGGCATCTCCGTCCTCTGCGGTACTACCGTAAGCACTCAGCGCAAAATCAAGCTTTTCCTTTGCCTGCGCCTCTGACGTTTTTGCTTCCTCAACCGCATCTGCCGCGGCGGCGGTACGGGCGGCGTTAAGTTTAAACAGTTCTGCTTGTTGCGCGCCTTCCTCTATGGCATCCTCAAGCTCCTCCACGGTTTTAAAGCCCGCCGTTTTCAGTGCAGAAGACATTGCACCGTAGGCACCTGCAATACTGCCTGCGGCTATTGCCGCAACTACAAGGGCGTAATTGCTGTAGGGGTTTAAAGCGGGAACAAAAGTGCATGCAAGCTTAAACAGCAAACACAGGGCAAATACTGCCACCGATGCTATTAACAAGCCTTTAAACCTTTTGCGTTTTGCCTTTGCCGCCTCTGCCCTTGCAAGCTCCTCTGCTCCGCCGCCGGATTTTTCCGCGGCAAGCTCGTTATACTCTGCCTCTTTGTCCTTGCGGCGGTCTACCGCCTTGTCAAAAGCAGATTTAAGCTCCTGCAAACCCTCTATCTCCGCAAGACCTATGCTTCCGTTTTCTGCCGCCTTGGACTTTCGCGCCGCATCCTCTGCCAATCGCTCACGCTCTGCCAACAGCTCATAAGCCTCATACTTTTCATAATTCTTAAGGGCGGCTTCTGCCAACGCTTCTTCTTCCTGCCTATGTATTATTTCCTCCGCCGTTTTTGCGGCTTCTGCCTCCAGCACCGCAAGTTCCTCTGTGGCGGCGCGCTCTGTACGCAGTCTTTCCGCAAGACGGGCGCTGTCGGTTTCCAGCTGATATATCCTGCCGCTGCCCGCCGTCCTGCCCTTAAGAGCGTTTTTGTGCTTGGTAAGCAATTTTTCCGCCTTTTCTTCGCTTATTTGCTCGTCGGCGGAAAACACAAGGTTTTGCAGACGGTCTGCCAGCTCTGTATCCTTGCTTTTTGGCGGCTCTGCCGTGGAAAGAAACAAGGTTTTTTCAAAAATATCACAGCCTACACCAAACA
Source organism: Clostridia bacterium (assembly GCA_017397955.1). GTDB lineage: Bacteria > Bacillota > Clostridia > Oscillospirales > CAG-382 > SIG636. Next base: position 28,699 of record JAFQHL010000005.1, on the reverse strand, counting down.
GCTCCTCGCCGAAATCGGCACTGTAAAGAGGTGCTCCCGTGGCAGAATCCGTACACTGGGCGGTTTCCTTGTTGCCAACCACGCTACGCTCTATCCTTATGCGCCTGTCGCCCTGCATAGTAATGGCGCCCGATGCTGCCGCACCCGACCAAGGCATATACATTTTTTTAGGGTTATCCGTTATGCTTTGGCTTTTACCCTTAAAGCCGTAAAGGGCAAAGCGAATAAAAGCCGCAAGGGTGGTCTTGCCACCCTCGTTAGGGGCGCTTATAAGGTTTATCTTGGGGTCAAGCTCTATATCCTTTTCGCTTAGCTTACCAAACGCCGCTATATTTAAACGTTCTATCTTTAAATCTTTTTTCAAAGCCTACACCTCCGTGGGGTCTCTGCCGTCAAGGGCGGCAAGCCCTGCCTTTAAGGCGGCAACGCACACTTCACGTTGAGGGTCATCCTCTGCAAGCGCGTTTATTCGCCCGTTCATACGGCGATAGAAAGCACCGCGCAGAGTGTTTTCCTGCTCTATCACCCCAAGGTCAAGGGCAGGTACGCTTTTGTCCTTAATTTCTATGTAATCGGGGTCAGAGCCGCCCGTGGAAAACATATCCGCGCTGATAAAGAACGCCGTTTTAGGTCTGCCCGTAAGTACCACCCGCACCCGCATACCGCCGTAGTGCTTTACGGCATCACGAACAGCATCCGTAACCTGCAGGCGGCTTTCCATACCGCTTATGTCTACTTCAACCGTCTCGTAACGGCGTACGGAAAGGGAAAAGTGAGAAAGCTCTGCCGCGCCCTTGGAAACGGTGCCGTAAAGACCGCCTTTATCTCCTGTTTCGTCAAAGCCTCTGCCTTCTATACAGCCGCTGTAGGCATAGTGAACCCCGTTCTTTTCCATAACACCGCTTGCCTTGTGGATATGCCCCAAGGCTATGTAATCAAAGGGCAAAAGCCCAATATCTTCCTTCTTTATCGGGCCATAAATACTGTTTTCCGCACCTATATCCCCGTGGCACACAAGGATGTTTATCCTGTCTGCTCTAAGGGCAGGATAGCCCGTAAGCGGGCTTTCGGTGCATGCACCGGAAGTAAAGCCCACGCCGTATACATCCACACCCAAATCATCAAGCTCCACGCGCTCCTTATCCTTAAACACATGGACATTGGCGGGAAGAAGCCCTTTAGCGTAAAAGGAGCCTGCGGTATACGGGTCGTGGTTACCGGGGGATATGAAAAAGCGACATTCGGGATAAGAGGCAAACTTTTCAGCCAAAAACTCCTCCGTGTCGGGGCTGACAAATGCGCCGTCAAACAGGTCACCCGCTATAAAAAACAACTGAACACCCCTGTTTTTTGCCGCAAGTACCGCCTTGGCAAAGGCGCTTCTAAGCCCGTTTTTACAGCTTGCCGCCTCTGCCGCATTCATCCCCGTAAAGGGTGCATCCAGATGCAGGTCTGCTATATGAAAAATCTTTACGCTGTCCATAAAAGCTCCTTTTTTACAAAGTTATAAACGCCGCCATTGTTCCGCGCATAACACCGCTGCGACGATGGGAAAAATAACGGTCGGGGCGACATATACTGCACTCGCCCCCGTCGGCAATATTCTGCGGCATAAGCCCCGCCTCCTCCAGCGTGGCGCAAACCGCGTTCTGCAGGTCAAGGTACAGCCCATTATCACGTTTTTCAAAGAATCTGTGATTTTGAGGGTCTGCCGCCGTAAAGGTTTCGTAAAGCTCCTCGCCCACATTGTAGCAACAGCTGCGGGCAGAAGGCCCTATTGCCGCAACTATGTGCCGTTTTTCCGCACCGATGGCACACATTGCCTCTGCGGTTTTGGCGGCTATCTTGTCAAGAGTGCCGCGCCAGCCGGAATGGCAGGCACCGCACACGCGGTTTTTACCGTCGTAAAGCAAAACGGTTACGCAATCCGCGCCACGCACGGAAAGCAAAACCCCTTCCTCAGCGCAAACCAAACCGTCTACGCCCATATCAAAAGGCGGCTTGGTCAGCCCCGTGCCTCTATGCGCTTTGCCTACGGTTTTAACCGTAGAGCTATGGGTTTGGTAGCTGCGGCAGACATCCTCTGCGGAAAGCCCCAAATACTCTGCCGCAATACGGTGGTTTTCCACCACGTTTTCCCATTTGTCCGGCGGGTTGCCGGAGCCTGCGGCAAAGTTAAAACCGCTGTAAACACCTGTGCTTACGCCGCCTTCCTTGGCGGTAAACAGATGCGCCGCGCCCGCTTTTTTAAGGCTGGGGCTTACAAGATGCCCAAAGGGCTTTTGTGAATATATAAATTGCTCTTTCAAAAAACAATCGCTCCTAATCCGTACTGCCAAAGCCGCCGTTGCGGACAGCTGTGGCACAATCGTCCTCTGTTATTCCGTAGGGAGTGAATATGCCCTGTGCAATGGCGGTGCCCGCACTTAGGGTAACGGAAGCATCGCCGCCGTTAACAAGCTTTATCATAATATGCCCCTCGTTATCGGAAAAGCAATAGTCACCGTCTATAACCCCAACCGTGTTGGCAAGGCGCAAGCCCAGCTTAAAGCCCAGCCCGCTGCGTGGGTAAATAAGAAGCGCCCAGCCCGCCTTGATAAAGGCGCGGATGCCGGTTTTAACCACGGCGCTGCCACCCGCAGGCAAAAACACATCTGTGGGTGCAAAAAAGTCGTAGCCGGCAGAATGTGCCGTTGCGCGGCGGGGAAGCTTTATATCCTCATAGCCTGCGTCCGAGCCTGTATCCTTAAGATATTGATTGCTGCTTATTTTTTCAAAACGCGCCACTTTTTCCACGGCAGACACCTCCAAATTATCATGTATTGATTTTAACACCCCAAACACCCTTTTGTCAATACATCAAAGACTTGACAAAACACGCAAAATATATATAATGATATTTATAAGGATATCTGTACCCCTTGGTCAGTTTGACACAGAAAGGTTTGGTGTATACCATGGTTAAGAGAATAATATGCTTTTTGTTTGTGTTTTTAATGATTTTTGCCTCGGTTGTTACCGTTTCTGCCGCTGAAGACGGCGGTATTGCAAGTGTTGAACAGATGCTTGCAAAAACAAAGGCAAAAACTTTTGACGGTGATTATATGCGTCTTAACTACCGCAGATATGATTCACCCGCGTACAAACCCGGTGACGGCGCGGTTAAAGCAACGCTTATAGTGTTCTTCCACGAAGCGGGCGGTGAAGGTGACGATAACAAGGCACAGCTGCAGGCGGGTAGTGTTTTAAGCCAGCTTTTGTCTGCACAAGCAGAAAAGGAATGTGCGGACTACCGCTATATAGTGATAGCGCCGCAATGCCCGACAGGTGAAAACTGGACCTCTGCAACCGGTACGGATTATAAGTTTTCCCCCAACGCAACCAGAGTAATGTCTACAGTTAAAGCCTTGGTGGACGATATAAAGGCGACGGATGCTATTTTTGAAGACCGCGTTGCTGTAATAGGTATGGGCAACGGTGCCACTGCCGCTTATGATTTCTTTTGCAGATATTCCTCTACCGTGTCCCGCGTGATGTCTGTCGGCGGTTTTTGTGATGCAAGCGCAGTTGCCACCAATGAGCGCGCAAAGGACAAAGCGTTTAGAGTGGTTGCGCCCAAGGGCGATAAAGTTGTTTACGCAAATACCAGAGCTTTAAAGGCAAAGCTGGACTCGCTTAATGTGCCTGTTAATGTTGAGTATCATGAATATGACGGCGATACCAAGGCCGCACTTAAAGGTGCCCTTGCTTTTAACGAGCCTTCCATTGTACAATGGGCTGTTACGGAAAACTTTTCTTCCGAAGGCTTTACCCTTAGCTGTGTTGCAGGTGAAGGCGGCAAGGTAAGCCCTACATCCGCAAAGATAGGCTACAACGGCTCTGCGATGATAAACATAACCCAAGAGCAGGGCTTTAAAATCCAAAGCGTTAAGGTAAACAACAAAGAAATCTCCGTATCCTCCCTTAAGAAGACCCAAAACCCCAACATTTTCTCTTACACCATAACCAATATTAAAGCCGATACCTTTGTTGATATAAAGTTTACCACCGATATGACCGACAGCGCAAAGTACGATTTGGTTATAAACAGAACCATTAAGTGGTGCATAGGGCTTGCAATAGCATTCCTTTTTGTTGCCGCTATTATATTTGGTGTTTTTTGGTATGAAAAGAGCTTGCGTTACGAAAAGAGCGGCAAATAAATACACTGCACGTTTTTTGACCTTGCTTTTGCTGTGCTTTCTTCTTGCCTCCTGCGGGAAACCGGATTTAAGGCCTGCCGATACACCCTCTGCAGAGATTAGCGAATCAATGAAAGAGCAAAGCGTAGCGGAAAGCCCCGAAAACGCGGCGCTTTGTGATACGGCAAGGAAGCTTTTGGCGCTGGACGGCGAGGTTATAGATATATTTGCCAACCAAGCCTTGGCTGACTGTGCAATAGGTTTGGAAAAAATGGCTTATGGCTATACCGTAGGCGACCGCTATTATCCCCTTGACGAGGCTTGTAAGTACAAATCCTTTGATGCGGTAACGTCACTTTTGGATTCTGTCTACAGCCGCGAAAGCTGTGTAGCGGAGGAATATTTGGAGCGTTATCCCCGTGTAGGTCCGCCTGTTTTAAGGCAAGACTTTTTAGGTAATACGGAGTTTTGCTGTGTTTACAATGCCGGATTTGATACAGAGTTTTCCGATGCCGCAGTAAGCTATTTGGGCTTACAGGACGGTGTGCTTCGTTTTCAGTACAGTAAAGGCAGTAGTATATACAGCTTTGGTATGGTAGAAACGGAAGATGGGTACCGCCTTACGGACAGCCTTTTGTTCCTTTACGAAAAAGTGGTGCTTGCAGGCACGGTTAGCGACACAATTACGGAAAACGTGGGCAGCGCAAAGCGGCTTACGGGGGACTGCCTTTGGATAAATGTACTGGTAGATGACGGCACATCGGTATGGGATGCCGAAAGCGCAAGCGACCTTAAAGAAATGCTGAAAACCGCAGGCGACTATATTACAAAGCAGGCGGCGGAATACGGCATAAAGGATCTTAATTTTAATTATATTTGGGAAGAAACAACAACCAAGCTTGCCGCGCCCCACTACAGCAACGGAGCGGATTGGGCCGACAGAGCCTTTGCCGACCGTGGCGGTTGGGCAAGCTATGTGCAAAGCCTGTTGCCTGCAGGCTATGACGGTAACTATTGCATAATGTTCCATTTTAACAAGCAGGGCCGAAGTTTTTGCGTCCCCAGCGATGTTAACTGCGTGGATGACGGCTATGTAAACGAGTTTTGCGCCATGTTTTACAGTACATCAAAAGAAAGCGGCTTTTTTGCCTGCCCCGCCCTGTATATGCATGAGCTTTTGCACGCCTACGGCGCAGTAGACCTGTACGAAGAAGCGCTTAGCGAAAAGGGCAATGCGTTGGCTTCAATATATTTTGACAAAGACATAATGAGGTACGAGCCTGCTGAGATAGAAAACTGCCACGTAGGTTTGCTTACCGCAAAGCTTTTGGGTTGGAGAAACAGTATACCCACCCAATTAAAGGATTTTTTAAAGGAACGAATATAAAATTCTAATAAAAGAAAAGAGTGGTGCAAAATGAGCTTGAAGTACAAAAGAGTGCTGCTTAAACTGTCCGGAGAGGCGCTTTCTGCCCCCGACGGCATTTTGGACGGCGAATTTACAACCAAGGTTTGCCGCGCAATTAAGGAATGTGCAGAGCTTGGCGCGCAGATTGCCATTGTTATAGGCGGCGGCAATATATGGCGCGGCAGACAGGGTATAAATATAGAGCGCTCTCGCAGTGACGGTATGGGTATGCTTGCAACCCTTATAAACTCCATTGCCGTGCAGGACACTCTGATTAAGTGCGGGCTGGATGCCCACGTGCTTTCCCCCTTGCAGGTACAGCGATTGGCAGAAACTTATTCCCCCGATTTGGCAAAGAAGTATTTGGAGCAGGGCAGTGCCGTTATTTTTGCCTGCGGTACGGGCAACCCCTATTTTTCCACGGATACGGGCGCAATGCTTAGAGCGTTGGAGATAGAAGCGGACATTTTACTTTGTGCCAAGAATATAGACGGCGTTTATGACAGTGACCCCAAGCAAAACCCCGATGCAAAGCGTTTTAGCCGCATAAGTTATGACGAAGTTATTGAGCGCGGGCTTAAAGCAGTTGATGCCACCGCATCCTGTATGGGGCAGGAAAACGGTATGGGTATGCTGGTATTTGCCCTTAAGGACCCTGACAACATACGCCGCGCACTTTTGGGTGAGGATGTAGGCACGGTTGTTTGCCCTTAATTAACGAAAAGAAAACACATAAACATACATCTAGAAAGGAATTAAACCTTATGAAACTTGACCTTAAACCTTTTGAAGAAAAAATGAAGAAGAGCATATCCGTATACGAGGAGGATTTAGCAGGCATACGCGTAGGCAGAGCCAGCGCAAAGGTGCTTGATAAGGTTTCCGTACCCTATTACGGCGTTCCCACACCCGTTAATCAGGTTGCAGACATTAAGAGCCCCGACCCCAAGACCTTGCTTATAACTCCTTGGGACCCCTCTGTGCTTAAAGCATTGGAAAAGGCAATACAAGCATCTGATATAGGCATTACTCCTCAAAGCGACGGTAAGAGTATTCGTCTTGCATTCCCTTCCCTTACCGAAGAACGCAGAAAAGAGCTTTCCAAGCAGGTACGCGATATGGGTGAGGACACTAAGGTTGCGCTCCGTAACATCCGCAGAGACGCCAACGACAAGTGCAAGGATATGAAAAAGGCAAGCGAGATGACCGAGGACGAGCAGAAGATAAGCGAAAAAGAAGTACAGGACCTTACCGACAAGTATATTAAAGAAGTTGACAAAGTAAGCGAAAACAAAAAAGCTGAGATAATGGAAATCTAAGTTTACAAACAGCAAGGGGTGTCGGCGAAAACGCCGTCACCCCTAAAAAAAATAGCAGGGGGATTACACCCAATGTTTGGCAAAAAGAAGATTAAAAGCACCGATATAAAGGTTTTACCCCGCCACGTTGCCATAATAATGGACGGTAACGGCAGGTGGGCAACCCGCCGCGCCATGCCCCGCACCGCGGGTCACAAGGTGGGCAGTGAAAACTTTGTAAAGACCGTGGATGCCTGTGACCGACTGGGTATAGAGTGTCTTACGGTTTACGCTTTTTCCACCGAAAATTGGCAAAGGGATGCCGAGGAGGTGGAGGGCATACTTAAAATAATGCACGCATACATTATTAAGTATGTGCCGGAATTGATGAAGAAAAATATACGGCTTAGAATACTGGGCGACCTTTCTTATTTTGACGAGAAAAGCCGCGCCGCGCTTATAGAAAGCCAACACAAGCTTGAAAACAACACAGGCCTTACCCTTTGCATCGCCCTTAGCTACGGTGGCAGAAACGAGATAAAGCAAGCGGTAGAGGCACTGATTAAAGAGGGCGTTACGGAGATTGATGAACAGGCTATTTCCGACCGCCTATATACCGCTCACCTGCCCGACCCCGATTTGGTTATCCGCACAGGTGGCGAAAAAAGGATATCCAACTTTTTGCTGTGGCAAAGTGCTTATGCAGAATATTATTTTTCCGATACGCTGTGGCCGGATTTTGACGAGAGCAAATTGCTTGAAGCTATAGAGGAATTCGGAAGAAGAAAGCGCAGATTCGGTAAATAAAAACAGAGGTGTTTTTGTTATGAAAACAAGGATTATTACGGCAATTGTTGCCTTTATTATATTTTTTCCCGTGCTGTTTTTTGCAGACACGGCGGTTTTTCCCATAGCTATAGGCTTGCTTGCGGCTATCGCAGGGTACGAGCTTGCCGGCTGTGCAGGTTTTGGTGGCATTAAGTACTGGTACATAAATCTGCCTGCAGCTGTCTTTTGTTATCTTGTAACCCTGTGTGCACGAATAAAGGATATGCTACCGGAGTTCGTGCCCCAAACAGCCCATACCTACACACTTATATTTATACTTTGCACCCTTTTTGTTTTTTACCTTATGTGTGTTTCGGTATTTGCCTTTGGCAAAGTAAGGGCGTCCCGCTTGATGGCTACAGCGGCAATGTGCTTATTTGCCGCCGCCGCCTTTTACAGCTTTGTAAAAGTGCGCGACTATGCGGTGTATGACTATCTGCTTATTCTTATTGCCGCGTGGATGACGGACACTTTTGCCATATTCGGCGGCAAATTCTTCGGCAAGAAGAAACTTTGTCCTAATCTTTCCCCCAAAAAGACCGTTGCAGGCATGGTAAGCGGCGTTGTTGGCGCAGTAGTGGGCTTTGCCGTTTACGGCTTGGTTATGGACCTTGCATTCGGCAGCGATATCAACTATCTCCTCCGTATTGCCGTGGCCGTACCCGCTTCTCTCATTGCACAAATGGGCGACCTTAGCGCCTCTGCACTGAAGCGCGATTTTGGCATTAAAGACTACGGTAAGATATTCCCCGGTCACGGCGGTGTTATGGACCGCTTTGACAGCGTTATGTTCCTGTCCCTTGCCACACTTCTGTTTATCTTTGCGGCAAGGTATCTTGTGCCCGGATTGGTGTAATATTATGAAGCTATGTATTTTAGGCTCCACAGGCTCTATAGGCACCCAAGCCCTTGAGTCTGCAGAAAATTTAGGTATACAGGTGGGCGCGCTGGCGGCGGGCAATAATGTAAAACTGTTGGAAGAACAGTGCCGTCGCTTTAAGCCCCGCTACGCATATATAGGCGAAAAGCATTACAGCACCCTTAAAACCGCCCTTGCCGACACGGCTGTAGAGGTGGTAACCGGTGACGACTGCCTTGATTCCTTTGGCGCGCAAACGGAATGTGATACGGTGCTTAACGCCCTTACAGGCATAAGAGGTCTGCGCCCCACGGTTGCAAGCCTTAAAGCAGGTAAGACCCTTGCCCTTGCCAACAAGGAGACGCTTGTGGCAGGAGGCAGCGTGGTTATGCCCTTGGCAAAGAACGGGATTTTGCCCGTGGACAGCGAGCATTCCGCAATTTTTCAATGCCTGCAGGGTCAACCGTCACCTAAAAAGCTCATACTTACCGCATCCGGCGGTCCCTTCTTTGGCAAGGACAGGGAATTTTTAAAGTCCGTTACTCCTGCCGATGCGCTGAAGCACCCCAACTGGTCTATGGGCAGCAAGGTGACTATTGACAGTGCCACCATGATGAACAAAGGGCTGGAGCTTATTGAGGCTATGCACCTTTTTGGTGTATCGGAAGACAAAATTGAGGTAATAATCCATAGGGAGAGTATTATACATTCAATGGCGGTTTTTGCGGATAACGCGGTAATCGCCCAAATGGGTGTACCCGATATGCGCCTTTGCATACAGTACGCTCTTAGTTATCCTGAAAGACAGCCTTCCCTGGCGGCAGAGCTGGATTTTACCACCCTTGGCAGGCTTAGCTTTTATCCGCCTGACGGTGAGGCGTTCCCCCTATTGCCTCTCGCCCGCTATGCGGCAAAGCAGGGCGGCACCACCCCCGCCGCCATGAACGGCGCAAATGAGGTGGCGGTAGAGCTGTTCCTTAAAGGAAAGCTATCCTTTATAGGGATATCGGAAACAGTAAGCAAGGTAACAGTGGAGCATACCTCCGTTGCCGAGCCCACCATAGAGCAGATTGAAGCCGCAGATATAGCGGCGCGTCAGCGTGTATATGAACTTATAGGCTGACACGGTAATTATATTGGAGAAACAGAATGAACCTTATTTTAACCATTATAGTAACACTTTTTATTTTCGGCGCGCTTATCGCCATCCATGAGCTTGGACACTACCTTGTTGCCCGCTTTTTTAAGGTGGGGATAAGAGAATACTCTATAGGTATGGGGCCAAAAATTTTCCAAAAGCAGGGTAAGTGCAACAAGTTTACCCTGCGCGCATTGCCCATTGGCGGCTATGTTGACATGGTTGGTGAAGCGTCAGACGACGACGGCAGTGCGCCTGAAGATGCAGGCAAAGCACCCCTTAACAGCAAGCCCGTGTGGCAGAGGATACTTGTGGTGCTGGCAGGTCCTGCAATGAATATTATGCTTGGTCTGCTTATTATGGCAATCCTTGTGTTGTTTCAGGGTGAGATATACGGCACCACCGTGGATATTTTTGACGTTAACGCGGTAAGTAACCACCGGTTGCTTTACGTTACCGAGGATGACGGCGGCTTGCAAAAGGACGATATAATCTTTGCGGTGGACGGTCACCTTGCGGAGACCTACGGTGACGGTGCGGCGTTTATCAAAGCGCATCCCACGGCAAAAGAGCTTATTATAATCCGCCGCAACAGCGGTACCATACTCAATCCTATAGAATACGACAAAATCGATCTTTCTGCGCTTACTTTAAGCTACGACAAGGAAAGCAAACTGTTTACCGTAGATAAAGATTTAGGAGACTTTAAAAAGGGTGACATTATTTACACCGTAGACGGTACGGACATAACAAAAAAGGACTTTGACACGGCAGAAAAGCTTTGCGCCGCTTATCCCAAGACCTATAAGGTGGGTGTTGTGCGTGAGTATAAGATTTATACAGAGCCGGAGTATTTTGAACACAGCTACGAAAGCTTTTCAGGTTTTCCCCTTTACTCCCGCGATGGTGTGTTGAGCTTTAATATGGATTTTGGTGACGTAAAAAAGAACGCACAGCTTTTAAAGGTTAACGGCGAGGAAATAGACCCCGCTATGACTCCCGACGAGTTTGCAAAAAAATATGCGGGGAAGGGCGGCAATATAACCGTTAAGTACAATTGGCATTTCTATATGGCAAATCCCATAGTTTTAAAGGATGTTGACCTTAGCAAGCTTTCCCTTGCGGTAAGTGATGCTCTTGAGGAGGGTGACGAGATATGCAAAGTAGGCTCCTACGCCAGCCGCGTGTATACAGATCTTTCCTACGGCGTGTTTAACGAAGGTGTAGGCCCCGCTAAGCTTAAGGTAATACGTGACGGCAAGAAAATAACACTGAACAATGTGCTTTTCCACAATATGAACCAACAGGGTGTTACCTGCGGCTATGTTGATTTTTACACCAAGCAAGAGCAAAAGACCTTTGGTACCGTGGCGTACAACGCCGTGTTCCAGCCCGTTTCCTCCCTTACCATGACGGTGGACAGTATTATACAAACCTTTAAGGGTAAATACGGCATAGATGCGCTTTCCGGCCCTGTTGGTATAGGCGCGCAGGTTGGCGACGCCATAGAAGCCATGGATTCGGGCGCAGGCGGCGGTATTGAGTATTTGTTTACCCTGATGGTGCTTATATCCTTAAGTCTTGGCGTGTGCAATCTTTTACCGCTACCCGTGCTGGACGGCGGCAGGTTTGTACTGTACGCCATTGAGGGTATACGCGGCAAGCCCCTGCCCGCTAAGGTAGAGCAAGCACTGATGGCAATAAGCTGGGTTTTGGTGATGGGGCTTATGGTTTTTGTTTTATTTAAAGATATTTGGAAGTTGGTATAAAAAAGTCCGTTTTATTCCACTAAAAACCTTTTAAAATGGGGATGAAAAGATGAGAAAGTCTAAAACAGTAACAGCCCGCGGGCTTGCCATCGGCGGTGGCAACCCTGTAAGCATACAGTCCATGCTTAACGCCCCCTCCGAGGATAAAGAGGCGTGCCTTGCACAGCTTAAATCCCTTGAAGGATGCGGCTGTCAGGTGGTGCGTATGGCGGTAAACAGCAAGGCGGCGGCAGAAACGTTGGAATATCTTTTGCCCCGTACCTCCCTGCCTTTAGTGGCGGACATACATTTTGATTACCGCCTTGCCCTGCTTGCGGCAGAGGTGGGTGTATCAAAAATCCGCATCAATCCGGGCAATATCGGTGCCGCGGAAAACATAAAAAAGGTAGCAGATGCCTGCAGAAAAAGAAACATCCCCATCCGCATAGGCATAAACGGCGGCAGTCTGGAAAAACGGCTGCTGGAAAAGTACGGCGGACCCACCCCCGAAGCTATTGCGGAAAGCGCCGTAGACAACGCAAGGTTGCTTGAAAATTTTGATTTTGGTGACATTGTGCTTTCCGTTAAAAGCAGTAATGTAAAGAATATGATAGCCGCAAACCGCCTACTTGCAGAGCAGACGGTGTATCCTCTGCACCTTGGCGTAACGGAAACGGGTACGGGCAACAGCGCCCTTGTAAAAAGTGCGGTGGGCATTGGTGCACTGCTTGCAGACGGGATAGGAGATACTATACGCGTTTCCCTATCCGAACGTGTGGAGGAAGAGGTGGCGGCGGCAAAGCTGATACTGCAAAGCTTGGGGCTGCGCCGCGGCATAAATCTTATATCCTGCCCCACCTGCGGCAGGACGAGCTTTGACCTTATAGCTGCGGCAAAGGAGCTTAAAGCGAAGCTTGACCTTATAAAATGCGATAAGGACATAAACGTGGCGCTTATGGGTTGCGTGGTCAACGGACCGGGCGAGGCAAAGGAAGCCGATATAGGCGCGGCAGGTGCCGGTGACGAGGCGGTTATATTCCGCAAAGGTCAGGTTATCCGCCGCATACCCACAGCGCGGATTGTAGAAGAACTGCTTTTTGAACTTGATGTTTTATTAAAGGAAGATACATAAATGAAGCAAGCCTTTATGCAAAAGTTTTCCCGCTATACCCCTACCGAAAAAGAGGGGAAGGCGCTGGAAAACCTTAGCGATTTCAGCATAAAAATAGATAAAGAACGGCGTATAATTACGGCAGCGCTTACTTTTTCCTGCTATGTACCGTTAGAGCTTATTTATAGCCTGGAAGCTAATATACGCGCGCTGTACGGTCTTAACGATGTGCTTTTTCGCCCCCGTTTTACAGGCGTTGCTTTTGAAGAAAAGCACGCGCGGGGGCTTATTGCCGTTTTCTCCCGTTTTGACGGTGAGGGGGTGGCAAAGGGATTTTTTGACGGCTGTGACTTTACCTTTAACGGCGAAAGGCTTACAATAAAACTGCGCCGCGGGCTTGACCCTTCCTATCTGTACCGCGTGGGTGCAGACCGTTTTTTTGAAGAGTGCATAGCCGCCCAGTTTGAGGGCGGTGCCGTAAAGGTTGGCTTTGCGGGCAATGCGGAGTATGTTTTTCAGTCTGCGGAGGCAGATGCCTTGGAAAAAGAAGCCGCTGAGCGTATGCGAGAATATCAGGCAAAACAGCAGGCTAAAACAGCGGCAGAGGCAGAGCTTTTAAGAAAGCGCGAGGAAGCCAAGGAAAGCCCCAAGGACAGCTCTGTTGACGGGAGCTCTGTAGATAAGGAAGCCCACGCCGAAGGAGACGAAGGCGTTTATACCTGCGGCAAAATACGCTTTGACCTGCGAGACAAAGAGGTGGTTTACGGCAGGCCCACCGCCGCGGCACCCACGCCCATTGCCGCGCTGGAAAAAGAGCGCAAGGGCACCGTGTGCGGCGAAGTGTTCCTTGTGGAAAAAAAGGAAAGCCGTGACGGTACCAGAGTTAATTACAAAATATATATAACCGACCTGTCCTCCTCTGTTATTGTCCGCGTTTCGGAAGGGATAGAGGGCGCGCTGGTCGGTATAAAGAGTAAGCATTGCGTGCTTGTAGAGGGCAAATACACCTTTGACCCCTATGACGAGGAATATATACTTAAAGCAAGCGCTTTGTGCCGTATAAAGCGCATAAACCGCGTTGATACCCACCCTACCCCCCGTGTAGAACTGCATCTGCACACTAATATGTCTGCCTCCGATGCTCTTTGCGATACAGGCGCGCTTGTAGCCTTGGCGGAAAAATGGAATATGCCTGCCATTGCCGTTACCGACCACGGCAACGCACAGGCATATCCGGAGCTAATGGCGGCAACCACCAAAAAGCGCGGCGGTCCCTCTCCGGTTAAGCCCATCTATGGCATGGAGGGCTATTTGGTAGACGATACTGCAAGGGCGGTTTTCGGTTATACGGAGGCGTATAACAAATCACTCTCCAATGACGAGTTTGTAATTTTTGATATAGAAACCACGGGGCTTTCCCCCGTGTCCTGCGGGATAACCCAGATAGGGGCGGTAATATACAAGGGCGGTCAGGTAACTGAAGAGTTTGAGACCTATGTTAACCCCGCTATGCCCATCCCTGAAGAAATAACAAGGCTGACAGGTATAAGCGATGATACGGTTAAGGATGCACCCACGGAAAAAGAGGCGGTAAGCGCGTTCCTTGAATTCTGCGGTGACAGAATGCTTATAGCTCATAACGCCCCCTTTGACACCTCCTTTATCCGCAAGGTTGCAGGGCGTGACGGATTGGATTTTGACAACCCTTACCTTGACACGGTATCTTTGTCCCGCTATGTTAACGCGGAACTTAGCCGCCACAAGCTGAATCTGCTGGCGGAATACTATAATTTGGGTGAGTTTGACCATCACCGCGCCACCGACGACACAAAGATGCTTGCGGCTATCTTTGCCTGCATGGTAGAAAAGCTGAAGAAGCAGGGCGTTTACACGGTGGGCGAGATGCTTGACGCCATGAGCGGCTCCTCCGACCCTAAGAAAATCAAAGATGTATACCACATATCCATACTTGTAAAGAACAAAACGGGGCTTAAAAACCTGTATAAGATTATAAGCAGCTCTTATCTGGACAGCTTTTTCCGTGTGCCCCGCATACCGAAAACGGTACTCAGCCAGCACAGGGAAGGGCTTATTATCGGCTCTGCCTGTGAGCGCGGTGAGTTGTACCGTGCAGTGCTGGAGGGCAAAAAATACGGTGACCAGCTGAAGATTGCCGATTATTACGATTATTTTGAGATAATGCCCAACTGCAACAACGCCTTTCTTATAGAAGCAGGCGAGGTACGGGACGAAGCGGCACTGTGTGAGATAAACCGAAAGATTGTTGCCATAGGCGCAAAGCAAAACAAGCCTGTTTGCGCCACGGGTGACGTGCATTTTATTAACCCCGAGGACGAGATATACCGCAAGGTTATGCTGTGGGTAAAGAAGATGAAGGGTGCAGACAGCGACGTGGGGCTTTACCTGCGTACCACCGACGAGATGCTGGAGGAGTTTGCATATCTTGGAAAGGAAACCGCCTTTGACGTGGTTGTTACCAACACCCGCAAGATTGCGGATATGATAGAAACAGTACTGCCCATCCCTGACGGACAGTACACTCCTGAGCTACCCGGAGCGGCACAGGAGCTTGAAAGGCTGTGCTATGAGGAGGCAGAAAACCGATTCGGCTCACCGCTGCCCCAAGTAGTAAGCGACCGATTGGAAAAAGAGCTTAACTCCATAGTAGAGCACGGCTTTGCCTCCCTATATATGATAGCGGTAAAGCTGGTTAAAAACAGCGAGGAAAACGGCTATCTTGTAGGCTCCCGTGGGTCGGTTGGCTCTTCCGTTGTTGCCTCCCTTTCAGGGATATCGGAGGTTGACCCTTTCCCACCCCATTACCGTTGCCCCAAATGCAAGCACAGCATCTTCTTCCTTGACGGCAGCGTGGGCAGTGGCTTTGACCTGCCCGACAAGGACTGCCCCCAATGCGGCACAAGGATGCATAACGACGGGCACGACATCCCCTTTGAAACCTTCCTTGGCTTTAAGGGCGACAAGGCGCCCGATATAGACCTTAACTTCTCGGGTGAGATACAGGGTAAATCCCATAAATACACGGAAGTGCTTTTTGGTGCGGAAAACATATTCCGCGCAGGCACCGTTTCGGGCATAGCGGAAAAAACCGCCTTCGGCTACGCAAAAAAATACGCGGAGGAGCACGGCAAAAACTTATCCAAGGCAGAAATATCCCGTCTTGCCGCAGGCTGTACGGGCGTTAAGCGCACCACGGGACAGCACCCCGGCGGCATTGTGGTTATCCCCAAGGAGTACCAGATATACGACTTTACGGCGGTGCAATACCCTGCGGAGAAGGAATCCAGCGGCGTTGTTACCACTCACTTTGCCTTTGAATACCTGCACGACACCCTGCTTAAGCTGGATATGCTTGGGCACGATGTGCCCACCATATACAAAAAACTTACGGACTACACGGGCATAGACGTGCGTACCGTACCAATGAACGACCGCAAGGTTATGGACCTGTTCCTTTCCACTAAGTCCCTAGGCGTTGACCCGGAGACCATCGGCAGCGAGACAGGCACCTACGGTATGCCTGAATGCGGCACACCCTATGTGCGTAAGATGCTGAAGGTTGCGCGCCCCAAGTGTTTTTCCGACCTGCTTCAGATATCGGGGCTCTCCCACGGGACGGGTATTTGGCTTGGTAACGGCGAGGACCTTATAAACAACGGCACCTGCACTATCTCTGAGATAATCGGTACCCGTGACAGCATAATGCTGTACCTTATAAAGAAGGGCGTTAACTATCAGAGTGCCTTTAAGATAATGGAGGATGTGCGTAAGGGCAAGGGCGTTAAGCCCGAATACGAGGAGGAAATGCTTGCCGCCTCGGTGCCCGAATGGTACATAGAATCCTGCAAAAAGATAAAATATATGTTCCCCAAAGCCCACGCGGCGGCGTATATGATAGCGGCTTTGCGCCTCGGCTGGTTCAAGGTGCACCGCCCTATGGAGTTCTACGCGGCGTACTTTACTGTTAAGCAGACGGGCTTTGACGCAGAGCTTATGCTAAACAAGGAAAGCTCTGAGAAAGCGCGCACCGAGCTGGAAGGGCTGATGGCACCTACCGCCAAGGAGGAGGAAACGCTTTCCATACTCTATCTGGTTATAGAGATGCAAGCCCGCGGCATAGAGTTTTTGCCTGTGGACGTGTTTAAGAGCCAAGCCTTTGCCTTTATACCGGAAAACGGCAAGATACGTCTGCCCCTCTCCTCCCTTAACGGACTTGGAGAAACAGCGGCGGAAAACATATACAAAGCCATCCACGAGGAGGGCGCATCTACACTTGAGGAGCTTAAGCGTAAAGCAGGGCTTACCAAAACCGTGGTAGAGGTACTTAAAAAGAACGGTGCGGTGGACTCTTTGCCGGAATCTGACCAGATTACGCTGTTTTAGTTTATGGATAAAGTTTATATATACAAAGCCGCGGACTACAGCGAGGACACAATGCGTGCCCTTGCAAAGAACGTCTTTGCGCCCTACGGCGGTGCGACGGCATTTCTTAACGGAAGAAGCAAGGTACTTGTAAAGCCCAACCTTGTTACAAAAAAGGGCATAGACACGGGTGCAACTACCCATCCCGCTATGCTGAGGGCGATATGTGAAGAGTTGTTGGCGGCAGGTGCGGAGGTCTGCGTGGCGGAAAGCCACGGCGGCACTTACTCCAAAAGTGCGGTAAAGAGCCAGTTTGAAGCCTGCGGCGTTACGAACGCCTTAAAGGACTTACCCGTAAAGCTGTATACCGAAGCGGAAAGCTATATAGCGGAGTACTGCGAGGGTACTGTTGCCAAAAGCTTTGAGCTGATAAAGCCCATAGCGGAAACAGAACTTATTATAAACCTGTGCAAGATAAAGACCCACGCCATGACGCTGTATTCCGGTGCGGCAAAGAACACCTTTGGCACGGTGCCCGGAATGCGTAAGTTTGAACTGCACGCCCGTTTTCCCGCTATTTGCGATTTTGTGCGGATGCTTAACGACCTGCATTTATCCTTACCCGTTGCCCTTAACATTGCAGACGGAATACTGGGTATGGAGGGCAACGGTCCCACGGCCGGCAAAAGCCGTAGCTTTGGTTTTGTTGCCGTAAGCGGCAGCGCGTTTATGTGCGACCTTGTGTGTGCCGACCTGTTGGGGCTTAGAGAGGTGCCCCAGCTTACGGATGCGGCGGCGCGCGGGCTTTGTCCCACTGCGGCAGACTATGGGATGAGCAACCTTAACAAAGAAGAATACGATGCGCTAAGAATAAAAAATCTACTGTTGCCCGACAGCAAGCCTCGCGGCAAAGTGGCGGCACTGCAAAGAGTTTGCGGCGGCAGGGTGATAAAGCTTTTCAGCCCCCGCCCAAAGATTAACCGAATAGTTTGTGCGGGATGCGGCAAATGTGCCGAGTATTGCCCGGTACACACAATAGAGATGAAAAACGGCAAGCCGCAAATCCACAGAAAAGACTGCATAGCCTGCTTTTGCTGTCAGGAGTTGTGTCCTTTCAAAGCTGTATATATCAAAACCAACAGGATACTTAAATTATGATTGTAGAGTCAGCATACGCCAAATTGAATTTGTGCCTACAGGTGGGTGAAAAGCTGCCAAACGGCTACCACAGCGTGATAAGCCTTATGCAGACCGTAAGCCTTTGCGACACCGTTACTCTGGAAAAAGCCAAGGAGATACGCCTGTGCTGTATAGGGCAGGAGCTTTCCGACGGCGAGGATAACCTTGCCCACAAGGCGGCACGCGCCTTTTTTGCCCACAGCGGCATAAAGGGGGGCGCGGCTATTCGCTTGGAAAAGCGTATACCGCAAGGGGCAGGGCTTGGCGGCGGTAGTGCAGATGCCGCGGCAGTACTGCGCGGGCTTAACAGATTATACGGCACAGGCTACGGCACGGACACTCTTTGCGCCATTGCCGCGCCTTTAGGTGCAGATGTGCCCTTTTGTGTCCTTGGCGGCACTGCGGTTGCTACGGGCACGGGGACAAAGCTGACAGCAGTAAAGCAAAATGTGCTGAACTTGGTGCTTTGCTTTGGTAAGGAAAGCCTTTCCACCCCGGTAATGTATACAACCCTTGATTCCGAGGGCAACACCTACACCGTTGCCGACAAGTTTATAAGTCTTTGGAAAGCGGGTAAGGCAGAAGAAGCCTTTGCCTACGGCGGCAACAGCTTTTACCCCATAGCCGCAAGGCTTGACTGTACGGTTGACAAAAACATAACCGCCCTTAAAGAGGCAGGTGCGCTGTTTTGCGGCATAAGCGGAAAAGGCCCCACGGTGTTTGGCGTGTTTAAAACCGCCGCGGATGCCCTTGCCGCCGCAGAAGCTGCCGGCGGTATTGCAATACATAGCGTATCTTGAATAAAAACCCCTTCCCTTGTCAAGACTATCTGTGTAGGAGGGACGGGGGAAAACATACATAAAAAACGCCCCGTTTGGCGGTTTATGAATACAAAAAAATTGGGCTTAAAATCACTTACACTATGCCTTGTGCTGTGTATTGCGGCGGTCTGCTTTTGTGACCTGGTTCTTATCGGTAAAGAGGCGCAGGTTTACGACAGCCTTATAAGACTGCACGTAATTGCGAATTCAGACAGCAGTCCCGACCAAGCGGTAAAGCTTAAGGTGCGGGATGCCATCCTTGAAGCGCAGATATTTGGACAAGCACAAAGCCTTAAAGAAGCAGAGATGCTTAGTGTTTCCGCGGCAAGCAAGGCGGTAGCGGTGGCAAATGCAGTGTTGGAAGCGGAGGGGATGCCCTATCGCGCCTCCCTGCGCTACGGCAAAGAACAGTACCCCACCCGCAACTACGGGGAAATACAACTTCCCGCAGGCACTTATCGCTCCCTTAGGATAGTGCTTGGTGAGGGTGAAGGTAAAAACTGGTGGTGCGTGCTGTTTCCGCCGCTGTGTAACGGCGGTGCCCTAAGCCTTGACAACAGTGCCGCCCGGGTGTTTAAGACTGAATCTCCCCGCTATAGGTTTAAATTCAGGCTTTTAGAGCTGATTTTCGGAGGTTGATATGCTCCACAGAATTTTCGGTCGCGCAGGTAGCGGCAAAACGGAATATCTTATAAATTGTTTAAAGGAAAAGCAGTCTGCGGGGGCAGACTGCCTTTTTTTGGTACCGGAGCAAAACAGTGTAGACACAGAATTACTGCTTGAAAACAGCGGTGCCACCGCACTGGGCACAGAGGTTTTAAACTTTGAACGACTGCCCAACCACGTATTCCGCCGTATTGGCGGCTTGGTTACGGAAAACGTGGATGCTTTGGGTAAAACGGTACTTATAAGCCGTGCCGCCGCAGAACTTGCAGACGACCTTTGCCTGTATAAGGCTCCCCGCGGGGAGATACTGCAGGAGCTGACAGACACCGTAAGCGCCCTTAAACGGCTGGGGATAAGCCCCGCCCTGCTGGAAGCAGCAGAAAAGAACATAAAAGCAAGCAGTGACAGCAGTATAAAGCAAAAGCTTAAAGAAGCAGTGCTTATATACAGAAAATATCAAGAGCTGCTGGGGAATACAAAAACCGATGACACGGACGGTGCAGGCAGACTTGCCGCCGCCCTTAAGGGCAAGGACTTTTTTAAGGGAACAAGCCTGTTTATAGACGGAATTTACACCTTTACCCCCACTCAGTATGAGCTGATAGAGCTGATGGCAGAGAGTGCGGAGGATATATACATAAGCTTTTTGGCAGATGAAGACGAAAGCGGCATATTCAGCGACACTCTAAACTGTGCCGAAAAAATAAAAAAGCTGTGTCTTGGCAAAGTGCAAGACGTATTTTTAACAGAAAATTACCGTACGCAAGACCCCGCCCTGCGCTATGCAGAAACAAATTTGTGGCAAAACGCGGCTCCCTACCCAAGTGAGACAGAAAGCATATCCTTTGCCGCTTGTGCCGACAGATATGAGGAAGCCCTGCGGGCGGCGGCGGAAATATATGCCTTGCGGGCAAAAGGTTATGATTTTAACAGTATAGCAGTTGCCTGCCGTCATCCCCAAAGCTACAGCGGCATACTTGATGCGGTGTTTGAAAAATATAACATACCCTTTTATTTTGCATTAAAGGATTCTGCCGCCACAAAGCCCTTGGGTGCGTTTATAACAGGACTTTTGGATATGGCTGCGGAAAACGCGCCGTTTTGGGCGGTAAAGAAATACCTTAAAAGCAGTTTTTCGGTGCTTGATGAGCGCGCGGCAGATGAGCTTTTGCATTACGGCGAAAGCTGGCGGCTGAGCGGTAAAACCTGGCTTACGGAAAAGCCGTGGCTTATGAATCCCTCGGGATACCGCGAAAGCTTCAGCCCAAAGGATGAGGCTTTGCTTAAAAGCATAAACAAGGCAAAGGCGGCGTTTGCACAATCCGTTGCGCCGGTTATAGAAGCACTTAGAGCGCCTGACCTTACCGTAGCTAAAGGCGTGCGGCTTATATATGACCATCTGGAAGAGGTGGGTGCGGCAAAAAAGCTTGCCGCCACCGCAGAAAGGCTTGCCGATATGGGTGACGACGACGGCGGTGCAAAGACCGCCGCGCTGTGGGGGCTTAGCCTTGACATTCTTGAAAGGCTTTACGACCTTGCAGGTGATATGCCCGTAAACGCAAACGAACTTGGCGCACTTGTTTCCGCTATGCTGGAAAACAGCAACGTGGGTGCAATCCCCTCCTATACCGACGCGGTAAGCATAGGCGATGCGCGTCTTATGCGTAGCGAGGGCGTAAAAGCTATGCTTATTCTAGGGCTTAACGAGGGGGAATTTCCGTCTTTGCCCAAGAAAAGCGGTGTGTTTAACAGCAAGGAAAGCGCACTTTTGGAAGAGCAGGGTATAGAGCTTTTGCCGCCCACGGATAAGGCCATAGACCAAGAGCGTTTTTTCTTTTACGTTTGCGTGGCGGCGGCGTCGGAATATTTATCCCTAAGCTACATAAACGGCAATGGAGGCAGAGCATCACCCGCTTTTACCGCGCTTAAAGCCCTGTTCCCCCATAACGAGCTAAAAGAATTCGGCGCAGATGAACGCGACTATATGTTTTGCTTAAAGGCGGCGGCAGAACAGCTACCCTACGTTAAAAACAGAGGGCTTGCCGAAAAGCTTAAGGCTTATCTTAGAGAAAACCACGCGCTTGGCGAGGCATACGCACCACCTCTGCAGGATGCAGAGGCGTACATAAAAGAAAAAGGTGTACAACGCATACGACTTTCTTACTCCCGCATTGACTGCTACAACAACTGCGGCTTTAACTATTTGTTGCGTTATGAGCTGGCATTGCGTGACGACCGTAAAATACGGTTTTCGGCTGTAGATACGGGTACATATATGCACCGCGTTATGGAAGAGTTTATGAAAAAGCGTATGGAAAGCGGCGCGTTTGTGCCTGCCGACCGTAAAGAGACTGAACTGGAGATAGACCATATTACAAGCCGATACATAGAAACAGTTATACCGGCAAAACCCACCAAGCGGCTTTTAAAGCATATAGACAGGCTTAAAAATGTTGCCGCCTATGTGTGTGAGAGCTTGTGTGATGAGTTTAGCCACAGCCAATTTAAGCCCGAAGGCTTTGAGGTGGAGATAGGTGCCGGGGGTATTGCACCTGCAGTGCTGATAAGTCCCAAGGGCAGACGGGTGGAGACCCGCGGCTTTATTGACCGTGTGGACAGCGCCGTGGTTGACGGCAAAAAATACGTGCGCGTGGTGGACTACAAAAGCAGCAAAAAGACCGTTACCCCTGCTATGATAGAGCGTGGAGAAGGGATACAAATGTTATCCTATCTTTATACCTATTGCGATGCGGACACGGAAGGCGCACTGCCCGCAGGAGTGCTTTACCGAAGTTTTGAACTGCCGGAAAACGGAAAAGTCGGCACTCAAAAAGGGATAGTAACCGATAATGAGGCAGTGCTTGCCGCCATGGATGACCGCGGCAAGAAGGGCGCGGTGGGCGCAAAGCCAGCCACGGAAGAAGAGCTTGAATACTACAAAGAGAAGGTCTTTTGCCATATAAAAGAAACGGCCGACAGGATAATTGACGGCGATATGGGCGTACGCCCCTTTAAAAAGGAAGAAACCGACTGTGTATACTGCCCCTACGGCGAGGTGTGCAGGCAGGAAAAAGAAACACGGCGTTTTAGATGACGGGAAAAATGACTATGAAGTTTACAGAAGCACAAAAGAAAGCCATATACAGCACAGGGGGCGATATGCTTGTTTCTGCAGGTGCGGGCAGCGGCAAAACCACGGTGCTGACAAACAGGCTTATAGACAGAATAGAAAAAGGTGCAGAGCTTAAGGATTTTCTTGTGGCGACCTTTACCAATTCGGCGGCGGCAGACCTTAAAGCCAAGCTGGCGAAACGGCTGGATGCTCTTTGCGCCGCCGACAACGGAAACAAGCGGTACATCCGCCAGCTTTACAGTTTGCCTGCGGCAGATATCGGCACCATAGACAGCTTTTGTCTGCAATACGTAAAGCAATACGCAACGGTGCTGGAGCTTGGCGGTACATCGGTAGGTGATGAGGCTTTGTGCGCCGCATTACTGTGGGACAGTGCGGAAAGCGTACTTAATACTATGTGCGAAGATGATGACCCCGCCGTTGACATACTGCTGGACAACTTTGCAAGCCATAAAAGCGACGACGGTCTGCTTTCCGCCACGGTACAGCTTTACGGCAAACTGCGTGCTTACCCTTTTTACAGGGAATGGATAGAGGGAAAGACAAAGGCATACGGCGAAGAAGCGGCAGATTTTAGCAAGGGCAGTTTTAGCTTTTTTGATTTGCCCCACGGTCATTTGGTGCAGCTGTTTTTGTATGACTGTACAAAACCCCTTGTGGCTTGGTGCAACACTCTTTACGACTTGGCAGAGGATGATACGCAATACAGCTTTGCGGATAAGGTTGCGGCAGCGGTAATGCCTATAGTAGACGGAGTGCAGAAGGGCTATGGCGAGTTTTGTGCCGCCCTTGCTGAAAGCCCCGCGCTAAGGCGTCCCAAGGGCTGCGGTGAGGAATATGTAAAGGTGTACACAAATATTACGGACCGCCGCAAAAAGCTTAAAGAATATCTGCGTAGCGAAGAAGAACTGAAAGCCGAGTATGAAATGACCGGCACGGTGCTTAATGCATTATGCAGCTTTATGCTTAAACTGGACGACGCCTACACCGCGGAAAAAGCGCGGCGCGGCATAATAGATTTTGCGGACGGTGAGCAATGCTTTTTAAATCTGCTTGTTACAAAAACCAAGGATGGGCTTGTTAGAACCTCCCTTTGCAAGGAACTTTCTGCCGCCTACAAGGAAGTATTTATTGACGAATATCAGGATATAAGCCCCTTGCAGGATATGATCTTTGCATTGATTGGCAGCGGAAAGCGATTTATGGTAGGGGACGTAAAGCAAAGCATTTACGGTTTCCGTAACGCGTACCCCGATATTTTTGTTGCCTATTCCGAAGCCTTTAAAGAGGACGGAAACGGGGCAGGACTAAAAGTACTGCTTAAAGAAAATTTTCGTTGTAACGGAAATATTATTGAATTTTGCAATTACGTTTTCGGCAAAATTTATACCGAGGAAAGCGCGGGAACAGACTACAGTACAGAAGCCCTTGTACACGGCAAAGAAGACGATGGCGGTGAAAAGGTTAAGGTAAACATATACGAAAACGCTGAGGACGACAGTTCGGAGCTAAATGACACGGTGCGTGAGGTAATAGGGCTTATAAAAGCGGGCAGGAATCCTAAGGATATAGCTATACTGTGCCGCAAAGCATCGGTACTGCGCCGTTACGCCAACGCACTTGCCGCGTTGGGAGTGCCCACAAACCTTACCGTAGGCAAGGAGGAGCTTTTAAAGCAGCCGGAGGTGTTGCTTGCCACATCTGCCTTGCGGGTTATAGATAACCCCACGGACGATATATCCTTGGCGGCGTTGTTGCGTAGCCCCATATACGGCTTTACTGCGGCAGAGCTTGCAGAAATCCGCCGCGGTGGCACGTCGCTGTTTGACGATTTACGCCACACCGCCATGGGAATACGACAAAAGAACGCCTGCTTTAGACTTAAGCCCTATCCGGTGGCGTACATAAAGCCAAAGCAAAAACCACTGCTGAAAAAAGGCGGCAGTACAGAGCTCAGCACTAAATGCGCGGCTTTTTTAAAGGAGCTTACCGTATACCGTACCAAGGCTTTGTTTTTACCTGTTCACAAGCTTTTATGGTTTGTTTATGAGCAAAGCAATATTATGTCCTTTGCCCCTGCGGACAGGGCGGATAATTACAAGGCAAATCTTCTTGCCTTCTAC
This sequence comes from Clostridia bacterium, assembly GCA_017397955.1. GTDB lineage: Bacteria > Bacillota > Clostridia > Oscillospirales > CAG-382 > SIG636. The sequence continues at coordinate 3,805 of JAFQHL010000005.1, read as the reverse complement.
CGCCTTGCTATGGGTATGGAAAACACAGGCTACAAGGGCGTAAGCGTGTTTACGGACTATTTGGGACGGCTTGCGGAAACAGGCAGCAGTCCCGCCGCAGAAAAAAGCAGTGCCGCAGAGGGAGTACAGCTTATGACCATCCACGGTTCCAAGGGCTTGGAATTTCCCGTAGTGTTTGTGGTTGGTTGCGGCAACGCGCTTAGAGGTGCAGACAGAACCGTGCCCATTACCGTCAATTATAACAGCGGAATAAGCCTAAAGCTTAAACGCCAGAAGGAGGCGCTTAGCATAAATACTCTGCTAAGGCAGGCAGAACTGGCGGCAGAAGACAGGCGAAACCTTGCGGAAGAACTACGCATACTGTACGTGGCGTTTACCCGCGCAGTGGAACAGCTTTATATATCAGCAAGCTTTCCCCAAAGCCTGGAGGAAAGACTTTACAAAGAAAAGCAGGGCACTTATGCAGATTTATTTGTTTCGGCTGTTGCATTGAACAGCAAAATGTTTTATAATGTAAGAGTAACAGACGTTTTACAAAAAGAGGTATCTGCACCCACGCGCCTTGTTATGAAAGCGGAGGGCGGGGCAGATTTACCCCTGAAGCGCATTTTACCGACACCGAAAACCAAAAAGGGCGGCGCGGCAAAGTTTTCTGCCTCTGTTTTGCAAAAGGGCGCAAACGGCAAACTTGTTACCCGCACCGAAGCTTTGGTTACGGAGCGCGTACCCGCATTTAGCGCAAAGGAACAGCCAAGCGCGGCAAGCAGGGGAACGGCAAACCATTTGTTTATGCAATTTGCCGACTTTAACAGGGCAGAAGCGGATGTACCCGCAGAAGCAGACAGGCTTTTGGAGGCAGGCTATATAACCGCAGAACAACGCTCTATTATGGATTTGCGTGCCCTTGCAGACTTTTTTACTTCGCCCTTGTATGAGGAGATGAAAACGTCTCCGCGACTTTACAGGGAAAAACGCTTTACCACCCGCGTAAGCGAAGACCTGTTTGAAAAACAGGAGGGTGAGGCGCCGTTGTTGCAAGGCGTTATAGACTGCTTTTACGAGAACAGCGAGGGCGGCTTTACCTTAGTCGATTATAAATCCGACATGGTGCGGCAAGGAGACGAGCAACTGCTTATTGAACGCCACGGCGTACAGCTGGGGCTGTACCGCTTATACATTGAAAAAGTAACGGGTAAAAAGGTTACAAAGGCATACATATATTCCTTTGCCTTGGGCAAAGCAATAGACTGCGGCAACCCCGCGGAATTATAAGGAGGATTTTTTATGAAGACCGTTTTTAAGCTTATTGCGCTGGGCGCTCTTGCCGGCATGGTGATTACGGGTATAAGCGCCGCCGCCACGGAAAGCTCAGATGTGACGCAGGACTCTAAAATCAACTACGATGACATTGTTTTTGCATTACCCAACGAGGTGCTTGACAAAATGGAGGCTTTAACCTACGAAAGCTCTGACGGTACCTCACTTCCCTACCGCATATACTATTCTCCCGCATACGACGCAGAGGATAAGGACGCGCCGGCGATGCTGTTTGTATTCCTGCACGGCAGCGGCGGCAGAGGTAACGACAACATAAGGCAGATAAGCGACCAAGTAGCAACGGTAAACTATATGCTTTCCGAAAGCGGTGAGGCTGCTTTTGCCGATATCCCCTACGTTGTTATAGCACCCCAGTGCGCGGAAGGTGCACAGTGGGTGGAAAGCCCTTGGGCGCAAGGCTCCTACGGTACTGATGAGGTAGCAATTTCCGCCCAGCTTAACGCGGTGTACGAGCTTATACTAAAGACCTTGAAAAATGACAACATAGACCCGGCAAACGTAATACTTGGCGGTATATCCATGGGCGGCTACGGCACATGGGATTTGGCTGTGCGCCATCCGGAGCTGTTTAACGCCATATTCCCCATCTGCGGCAGTGGCGACCCCACCAAGGCTGAGGCACTTAAGGACATCAAGGTGTGGACCTTCCACAGCGATAACGATGCATCCGTGCCCGTACAGGGTACCCGTGATATGGTTGCCGCCTTGGAAAAAATAGGCGCGGACGTTAAGTATACGGAGTTTACGGGCAAGGGGCACAACGCGTGGAGACCTGCAATGGACGAGGTTAAGGACCCCTATTTACTTGAGTGGCTGTTTGAGGATTGCCGCAAGTACAGAATAAGCGTGCTGACCACCGAGGGCGACGAGTTAAGCGAAAGCATTGAAAACCTCCGCTACGGTGACGAGTTTACGGTTGAATTTGACCCTGCGGAGGGGTTTGAGCCCGAAAGTCTCTTTGTTAACGGCGAAGAAGCAGAGTTTATTACCGATGACAGCGGCAAAATATATTATCAATGCGTGGTAAAGGGCGATATGGATATTAACGCCGTGTTTGCCAAGGCAGAGGAAAGCGCGCCCGAAAGCACCGACAGCAAGGACAATGCAAGTGCAGAGGCGACAAAGGGACTTTCCAAAAACGCCAAGATAGGTATAGCCGCAGGTGCGGCGGCAATTACTGCCGCAATAATAGGCGGTATAGTTGCAGGCAAAAAGAAAAAGAAGTAATAGTAAAAATTTATGGAAAAAGTATATATTGTTGTACCTGTTTACAATGCAAAAAAATATATAAAAGCGGCGGTAAAATCCATATTGAAGCAAAGCTATACCAATATTCAGCTTGTGCTTGTAGACGATGGCTCTACCGACGGAAGCGGGGCAATTTGTGATGCTTTTGCAAAAAAGGACCCACGTGTGCAGGTTATACACAAGAAAAACGGTGGTTGTGTTGCCGCAAGGAAGGACGGCGTTGCCGCCTGCGGCGATGAGGGCTACATTACTTATTGTGACGCGGATGACACCTTGCCCAAGGATGCAATAAAGCTTTTGATAGAGGGTGCGGATTCCTGCGATTTATGTGTGGGGCGCATTGGCAAGGTATGGCGAAACTTTCATTTTAAAGCCGAAAATACAGGCAATTACAAGCTTTCCCATGAAGAATTTATGGATAAGAAGTATTGCAGCTGGTTTGGCATTACCGACGTACCCGTATCTTTGTTTGCCAAGCTGTATAAAGCCCCTGTTTTAAAGAAAGCTTTAACAGAAGTGCCCGACATCATAAAATTTATGGGTGAAGACCAGGTAGTTACATTGCACGTAATGCCACTGGCAAAAAGCCTAAGCTTTATAGGGGATACGGTTTACCATTACCGTCCCTGCGGCGGCACAAGAAAGTACGTAAAAACCTTGTTTGAGGACTGGCGCGCTTTGTATCTACACCGCAAGGAGCTGATAAAGGAAAACAATTTGCCCGCTTGGTATCAAAGGACTATGGATGTTGAGTTTTGCAATATGGCGTTTTCCTGCTTCGCTAACTATCTTCGCAAGCCCGATGCCGACGACGAGGGACTGCGGGCGGAGATAAAGCGTATTTGTGCAACCAACGAAGTAAAATCTGCGGCGCAAAACCCTGATATAGAAGCAGAAAAGTTTATTCGCGTGCAGTTGCTTAGGGAAGATGCACAGGACAAAATTTTTGAATACGTAAAAAAGTCCGCGGCGCAAAACCCCATAAAAGCACTTATTAAAAAGCTTGCAGTAAAATACGCATAAGAAAAGCTTAAAGGCGATACAATAAAAATCCGCCCGCATAGCGGGCGGTTTTTCTTCTTCGGGCATAGCCCTAAAAACTACTGGCTACGCACAAGTGCGCTCTGTATTGGCCTGCCGGCCATGCATTTGTTACCTGCTACCCATAAATGGGTTTTCATAAGTTTTCCGTCATGTTATAGGCGTTAGCACAAAAAAT
>JAFQHL010000026.1 GCA_017397955.1 Clostridia bacterium | reverse complement strand
TCCCGCCGCCACGCGGCGCATACATGAAACCTGATGTCGTGTAAAATATTTTACGACAAAGATTGTTACGATTTATCTACAAAACGAGGTGTTTTACCAAATTGCTATGTGACGGCGGGAGATAAACCCCCGCCCTACGACATGCCGTTACCCATCTTCACGGACGCAGCATTTCACATATATCGTATCCCCTCACAGGTTAACCGCTTTTGAACCCCGCCACTATGGCGGGGTTTTCGTATACAATAAAGACCGTGATGGGCAAAACCCATCACGGTCTTTATTGTATCAAAAGCTTAAAACTCGGTTATAAGGCTGGCATCATATTTTAAAATAAGGGATGCATCAAGGCTGTTTACCGTACCGTCACCGTTTACGTCTGCCGCCGCAAGAGATGCACCTGCAAGGCTTATAAGCTCTGCATCAAATCTTAAAATCTGCGCCGCATCAAGGCTGTTAATAAGTCCGTCGTCGTTGATATCTCCAAGGGTATATACAAGCTCGGTAAACAGGGTTATTCTGCCTTCTCCGTACAAATTTCCGTACTGCTCCGCACTTATCTGCCCACCAAGTTCGGTCAAAAAGTATTCTATAAGCATTTCTGCATCGCAAAGCAAACCTTCGTACGCCACAATGGAGCAGTCATCAAACATGGTAAAGCCGTCGCCGCCGTTTTTAAGCATATAAAAGCTGCCCGCAACGGTGTATGTTTCTGCAGGGTCTATGGCTTCGTCGCCCACCTTAACGTTAGCAACGCGGCGCTCTGCGCCCTCCTCAACATACATAAACGCGCCCATCTCATCTATACGCACAGGGCTTTCAATATAGCTGTGTATTTCATAGCTTAGTCCGGAAACCTGCAAAAACCCTCCGAATTCCTGAGGATAAGCGGAAGCGCCGTGCTCTAAAGCATCAAGTATTTGCTGCCCCGTAGCTTCAATAACGCACATCTCGTTACTCCAAGGGTTAACATCCATAATCTGTTTGCGGCTGACACTGCCTGCAGGAATCTCTGCCCTTATACCCCCACCGTTGGCAAAGGCTATATCCGCTCCTGTCACGGCGCGGTATGCATCGGTAACAAAGTCGCCCATATTGGTTTCACAATTACGTATTATACGGGTGCCTTCCTCATCATATATGGCAAGGTTGGCATCGCTTATTCCAACGGGGTTAAAAAGATACGCAAGCTCTGCATTATAGTTGTCGATAAGTGTTTGCACATCGTTATAAGCCTCGCCTTCACCTGTTACCGCATCAAGGGACACAAGCTGACTTATCACGCCGCCGCCCGCGCTTACGGTAAGCTTGCCTATGTTTGCAAACTTTTCACCCGTAGAGCTTAGCAAAACAGAGTCGCCGTTTTTATTTTGGTAAATGTCGCCGTGGATTGTCTGGTGGGAGTGACCGTCCAGCACCACGTCAATGCCCGTGGTGTTGGCAATAAGGTCGGTGGACTTCCAACCGTCGGTGGTGCCCTCTATGCCCAAGTGACACATAGCAACAACAAGGTCCGCGCCGTCATATATCGCCCTGTCAACAGCCGTCTGTACGGTGTCATAAAAACTGTTTTCGGAAAAGCTGTATATGTAGTTTCCGTCCTCGTCCTGAAAATACACAGGGGTGGACTTGGTGTAGGCTTCGGGTGTAGATACGCCTACAAAGGCTACCTTAAAGCCGCCGAAGTTCTCTATTGCGTAAGCGGGCAGAACTGTTGTGCCAAGGCGCAGGTCTACGAAATTAGCACTTAAATACTCATAATCCGCAGAGTTTACAGCCAAGCCCAAAAAGTTATCCATGCCATAATCAAACTCGTGGTTACCGGGAATTGCGTAGTCGTAGCCTGTTGCATTCATCAGCTCAACCGCCGCCTCGCCGTTAGTAAGTGTACCTATAATCTCACCCTGTATAGCATCCCCAAGGTCAACCGTAATAACAGTGTTACCCTCTGCAATAAGTTGTTCCCTGTATGCCGCCAAAGAAGAGTAGCCGTCTATGGCACAATGAACATCGTTGGTGTAAAGCACTATAATGTCCCCACCCTCACCTGCGGACACGGATACCGCACTTAAACTGAAGATAAGCACCAAAAGTGTTGCCAAAATTGCTTTAAAGCTTCGTTTCATACTAAAAATACCTCCTTTGCAATACCATAGTCTTATTATACTGGAAGAAAAAGAGGTTTTCAAGTACCGAAAGCAGAAAAAAGAGGGCTTAGCCCTCTTTTTTACAAGCTGATGACAAACTTTGTCATCAGCTTGGCAGACTGCTGAGAAAGAGTACAGATGGAACGAACCGAGGCGAGAACTGTACTGAGTACTGTGAGCCGAGGTTCGTTCCAAACGAAAAAATATAAAAATATACAAAAATT
>JAFQHL010000025.1 GCA_017397955.1 Clostridia bacterium | reverse complement strand
GTACTGTGAGCCGAGGTTCGTTTCGAACGAAAAAATATGAAAATATACAAAAATTTCGGGGAAATTTTCCCCGAAATTTTCACTTTATAGTAACCGTATTTTCTTTTTTTCGCGTTCTGTGCCTTTGTCAGCGGTCTGAAGGCGCGGTTTTACCGCGCCTTAGCTGATGACAAACCTTGTAATCTGCTTGCTAGCTTTTAGTAAATGTCAAATCTTCTGTTTCGTTATAAATATTCATTTCGCTGTTGCTGTGTACTATATAATCTGCAGTGGCGGTTTCACCCAACAAATTCAAGGATATTGTAGAATAATCGGCAGTCCATGTAAAGGGGATGTTCAGCGAACCTACTTGGCAGGTTCCTGTGCCGTCTTCATTAAAGGTATAAATATATTCAACGCCTTCCGAAACCGTGTTCCACACGCCTAAAATGCGGATGTCGTAGCCTGTGCTGATGTTAACATCGGATTCTTCGGAAGATTCTTCGGATGGAACGTCTTCGGAAGGTTCCTCAGAGGAAACGTCTTCGGAAGGTTCTTCGGGGGCAAGCTCGGGCGTTCCGTAATAGCCGTAGTAGTCTATGCAAAGCTGAATATATGCTTCAAGCGAGAAGCTTGCGTTTGCAAACTCTGTAATAAGCCCTGCATCGTATCTGAGTATTGCTGCTGCATCAAGGCTGTTTACGTTACCGTCACCGTTAGCATCGCAAAGCATAAGCTGAAGAGGGGTAAGGTCGCTGATTAGCTGTGCATCGTATCTTAAAATAAGTGCCGCATCAAGACTGTTTATCGCACCGTCACCGGAAGCATCGCCGCAATAAATATACTCGGTCTTGGTGGCACCGCATTGTGTACAGGTGTAAACAACCGTGCCGGGCTGTGCGGGCGTGGGTGCTGCCGTAACTTCAGGCATACCCCATGCGTGGGCAAGAGTAAAGTTAAGGTTCTCAACTGTGCTGCTTTCGCCTGCATCGTCAACTGCCCAAACCTTTATCCTGTGGGTAGAACCGCATTCAAAAGCGGAAAGGGGGAGAGAAAAGGGGGTGCGTTCTTCGGTAATGCCTATGTTTTCAATTACTTGCTCTTCGCCGTTGTCAATAACATAGTACAGGTTAACCGTGCCAAGGTTGGGGTCCATAATGTAGCCGTCAAAGCTTGCGCCTATATCCTCAAGATCATCATCAACTTCTATGGAGGGACCTTGGTTTATACCAACTTCCATAAGCACGTAAAAGCTTACACTCTCCCCTGCGGCAATAGTGCGGTTGGTCCAGCTCCAGCATATTGCGCTATCTCCTTTGTCACAAACAAAGTTAGCGGGGCTGTCGTTAAACATATTTTCAAAATAATCATTTCCCCAACGGCCTATCCATACGTTGTCAACGCCGCCGTCCAAGCCGTCCATAACAAACATACTGCCGTCAATATCGGAAACAAGCTTTGCTCCGCGACCGTTGGGCAACATCTTAAGTATTGCACTGTCGTCGCCGTTAACCTGAACGTCGGAGGTGGTTGCAAGGGAGAATGTCTTTGCAGAGGATGTGGGGTTAGTTACGGTATAGCTTATCTTTACGTAGTTACCGCCGCCTGCATAGCTGTTTTCCAGCTTAAGCTTAAGCCCGCCTATGTTCTGCTCCAAAGGACCTGCAGTGTTGTACGCCATTGCGCTTAATGCCGCTTCCAAATCAACTTCGCCCTCGGCATCAATAAGCGCCTGATATTCGTCACGTGCTGCATCATACGCTTATCTGTATGCCCAATAATCTATCTCGCCGTTTTGGTACTGTGCATAAATATCGGCAGTAACTTCTTCGGCGTAATCACTTGCGTAAATGGCACCGTAATACAGTACACCGTCCATTTTACCACACTGACCGTCTACATTTAAAAATGTGTGATATCCGTAGTTGCCGTAGGTGCTGCCTATAAGCTCGGCACCGTTGCCGACATCTACATAGCCTTTTATGTTGAATCCGTAGTCTTCCAAGTTCGGATATTCAAAAAACGCTTGGTATCTTTCGGATTTTGATAAAAACATAATGTTTCCGTTATCCGCATCACTCAGTGCAAATGCATTTGCGGTGCAAAGCCCTGCCGCCATAACAAGCGCCAACATTGCCGCTAAAAATCTTTTCATAAATATTCCTCCTCTTAAAACGGTTGTTGTGTGTTACTTATATCACAAGCAAGGCTTTTTGTCAAGAAAACGTTTAGGACGATTTTGCCGTCCTGCTGTTTTTTTGCCTGCAGCATCGGGGCGTATTTGGATAAAATAAACATAATAATAAGGCAAAGAAAGCAAAAATATTCTAAAAAAACATATAGACAAACAAGGCGGATTTTGATACAATGTATACGAATATAAGGAGAAAGTCGGTTTTTATCAAAAAGCGTCGGCTTTCGATTTGTAATATTGTTTTTTGAGAGGAGATTTGTTGTGGAATTCAAACAAGAACAAGGCATCGTGTCTGCTGACGAAGAAATACTCACAATCGGCGCCGCCGAGGCAGAAAGTCAAACCGCAAGCACAGTTGCCGAAGAGGACGATGTTGCCTTGACTGAAGCTCTTGCGCTTTCAGGTTTGGGCTTTGGTATAGTTTTTGCGGTACTTGTAGTGCTCATGGCGTTTATTACCGTAATGTCTGCCATTATCCGCGGCGGCAAGAAGGCGGAAAAGCCCGTGCAGAAAAAGGAAAAGTCCAAGGCTGCTCCCACTCCTGCACCCGTAGCTGCACCCGTAGCTACACCCGTAGCAGCTCCCGTTGCCGCAGTACAGGGCGATGCTGATATGTATGTTAGCCTTAACGGCAAAAAGCACGCTGTTTCCGTTGAGGAAAAGCTGCCCCGCTTTAATATAAGCCTTAACGGCAAGACCCACGCTGTGGATGTAGAAAGTGTAGAGGAGGAATAAAGGTATGAACATAGGCGAGATTCTTAACAATCTTTGGACGACCTCCGGATTTGCTCAGGCAGACCCTAAACAACTTATAATGATGGCTATTGCCTGCGTGCTTCTTTATTTGGGCATAGTTAAAAAGTTTGAGCCTCTTCTTCTTGTTGGTATAGCTTTCGGTATGCTTATCTCCAACATTCCGGGTAGCGACTTGTACCATGCAGATTATTGGACCAACGCCGAAGGCGTTAACTACGGCGAAGTAGTAGGCCACGGCGGTCTTGTTGATATCCTTTACATAGGCGTTAAGACAGGTCTTTACCCTTCCCTTATCTTTATGGGCGTTGGCGCAATGACCGACTTTGGCCCCATGATAGCAAACGCAAAGAGTATGATTCTCGGCGCGGCGGCACAGCTTGGCGTTTACTTTGCATTTATCCTTGCTGTTATTCTTGGCTTTAACGGCTACGAGGCTGCTTCCATCGGCATCATCGGCGGTGCAGACGGTCCTACCGCTATCTGGCTCACTAAGGAGCTTGCTCCTCACCTGCTTGCTCCCATAGCAGTTGCGGCTTACTCTTACATGGCACTTATTCCTCTTATCCAGCCCCCCATTATGCGTGCGCTTACCACCAAGGAAGAACGCACTATAAAGATGGATCAGCTTCGCACGGTTACTAAGACCGAAAAGATAGTTTTCCCCATTGCTGTTACCATCATTACCTGCTTGGTGCTTCCCTCCGTTGCTTCCCTTTTGGGTTGCCTTATGCTTGGTAACCTGCTCAGAGAGTGCGGCGTTACAGAACGTCTTTCCGATGTTGTTCAGAACGCGCTTATGAACATCGTTACTATATTCCTCAGCATCTCTGTTGGTGCAACCGCAATCGGCGAAAATTTCTTAGCGCTTGATACTATTAAGATAATCGCTCTCGGCTTGTTGGCATTCTGCTTCTCCACCGCAGGCGGTCTTATCTTTGGTAAGATTATGTGTAAGCTTTCCGGCGGCAAAATCAACCCCCTCATCGGTTCTGCAGGTGTTTCCGCAGTTCCTATGGCGGCTCGTGTGGCTCAGATGGAAGGTGCAAAGGCTAATCCCTCCAACTTCCTGCTTATGCACGCAATGGGTCCCAATGTTTCCGGCGTTATCGGCTCCGCTGTTGCCGCAGGCTTCCTGATGGCAGTATTTGGATAAACCGAAACTAAGGGTTTATAAGTCACGATTAAAAATAAGGACGGGCATTTTACCCGTCCTTTTATACAACGAGAGAAAGGAAAAATGTTATGAAAAAAACCGTAGCTTTAATTCTCGCTTTGTTAATGCTTGTTCCTTTTGCCTCCTGCGGTAAAGAGGAAGAGGGCGGCACAAGCTCTGTGTCAGAAAGCAATGCAAGCACCGAAAATTCCGCAAACGCAGAAAGCAGCGAAAGCTCAGAAAGCTCTGAAGCTGCAGAGAGCAGCGAGGACAAAACCTTTGCGGAGCAGTTTGATGCAGAGGGTAACTACATCCCCCTCAACTACGAAGATATGAAGATAATGAAGCTGACCCAATGGGATATGTGCGAGGGTATTGTGGACAGCAAGCACAGCGAAAAGCTTTTCCGCAGAAAAGCAAAGAAAACCATGGAAAACATAGCAGAAGGTGGCTTTAACACCGTGCTATTGCAGATTCGTCCCTTTGCCGACAGCTATTATCAGTCGGAATACTACCCCCTTTCCTATTTCGTAACAGGCTCCTACGCTAAGCAGGAGGTTAAATACGATGTGGTTTCCATCTTCATTGAGGAAGCACACAAGCTTGGTCTTTCCATCCACGCTTGGATAAACCCTATGCGTTGCATGACCCGTTCGGAGATTGAATCCATTACCGGTGAGTGGGCGATTACCGATTGGTACAGCCATATGGGTGACGGCGGCGAGTATAGCGAGTATATGTTCTCCGGTACGGACGCAGGCGGCACAACCCGTCTTTATCTCAACCCTGCATACGAAGAGGTAAGACAGCTTATAATAAACGGTATTGACGAAATACTCACCAACTACAAGGTTGACGGCGTGTTTATGGACGACTATTTCTATCCCGAAGAGGTTAAGTCCAACACCACCATAGACGCTAATGCTTTTGCAAACCGTACCGACGACAGCGCCTTTGTTTTTGAGTTTAGGTGCAACAATGTAAACACCCTTATCCGCGGCATCTATGCCAAAGTTAAAGAACACGGCGAGGACATCATCTACGGCATTTCTCCCAACGGTCACATCACCCACGCCTACGGTGCGGAGTGCGCGGATATTTATACTTGGTGCGCTACCGAGGGATATTGCGATATTATGTATCCCCAGTTCTATTACGGTATGCTTCACGGTCAGGTAAGCATAAGCGAGCTTATGAAGCAATGGCATGAGGTTTTGAAGGTGGACAGCATAAAGCTTGTACCCATCCTCACATTGCATAAGGCCGGCACCACCGATACATGGGCAATAAATGATGACGCCAAGGAAGAATGGAAGACTTATAACGACGTTTTGCTTATGAGTATGACCTATCTCTTGCTTAACCCCTATAGAGATATAGATGGTATAGGCTTCTTCTGCTACCAGTATTTCTACGGCGACGAAAGCAAAAACACTGCTGTTAAGGCAGAGCGAGAAAACTATGCACCTATTTGGGAAGAATACGAAAAGCTTATAGGGCTTGAGGTAGATGAGCTTGCGGCTTACTACGAAAGCATAGGTCTTGACCTTAAAGAGCTTGGCGACAAATGGGACGAAAGACTTGTTAATACAGGCAGATTTTTGCCTATGTTCAATATACCTGCAGAAAGTAAAGGAGAATAATTATGGCTGATAAACATCACGTACAAATGGAAATAGCAGATTTCGGCACCATCAGTTTGGAGTTGGATTCTGCCGCGGCACCCATAACCGTTAAAAACTTTATATTCCTTGCGGATATGGGTTTTTATGACGGTCTTACCTTTCACCGCATTATTAAAAACTTTATGATACAGGGCGGTGACCCCGACCATAACGGTATGGGTGGCAGTGACAAGACCATAAAGGGCGAGTTTGCCGCAAACGGCGTGGCAAATCCCATATCTCATCTGCGCGGCGTTATATCCATGGCACGCAGTCAAATGCCTAACAGTGCCAGCAGTCAGTTCTTCATTTGTCACAAAGATTCTACCTTCCTTGACGGACAGTATGCCGCGTTTGGCAAAGTGACCGACGGTATTGATGTAGTGGATGCCATAGCAAATATGGTACGCCCCATTGACGGTAACGGTACTGTGCTTTTTGATGACCAGCCCGTTATAACCAAGGTTACCGTTATCGACTAAAACACTCCACTGCTTACCGCTTTCCAAGCGAAGAGATAAGAGTTAAGTAAGATTTTCGGCAGATCCGAAAAAGTGTTTGAATATGCAAAGCGCCCCATAAAGCCGATAGGCTTTATGGGGCATCGCACAAAAATTAAAACCACCGATTGCAATGATGGAATCGGTGGTTTTTGCTTTAATTATTCAGCTTCTTTTACAGCGTTTTCGATGGTGTCTTTAATTTCTTCGGTATAGTCAACACCCTTGCAACGCTTAAGCTCTAAGTTAAACAAAGCGTCTATAATGTAACGGCCTTTTTCGTCTAACTGAGAGTATGCTGCCATCATGCTCATGCCCTGATAATTGGTGTTATACAGGGGGGAGAAGTCATACATATTGATAGAAAGCTTGCGGCATATTTTAAGCACGGTAGAATAGGATGTACCACCGATGCCGTTGTGAAGTGCGCTAACTATAGTTGACTGAGGAATGCCTACTGCTATAGAAAACTTTCTTACGCTTTTGTATTGCGCGCGAATTTCATTTTTGATTGCCATTGTTAAAAGATCCATCTTTTTCGCCTCCGTAAATATATAAAACACGGCTGTTTTCAGCCAACCCTGTTCACCTATAGGATAACATTTTTACCTATTATTGTCAACGATTTTATTGTGAATAAATATTTACGTTTTTCTGTTTGCGTATTAACATTCTACTTGCTTTTCATCGTATACATTGCCCGCAGTTAAACGATAGGGTTTAAAAACTATATAATTTGGAATATATAAAACTTTAAATAATCCGTTTCCGGCACATTCCACATTATAGGGTGGTCGGGTGACTGGGTGCGGCGCTCGATTTGTTTAAGGCTTACGCAGGCTTCCTCTGCCGCGCTTTTCAGCATTTTGCAAAACAGGTTGTCTGTCATAAAGTGAGAGCAGGAGCAGGTTGCCAGATAACCGCCGCGGGGCAAAAGCTTCATCGCCTTGCGGTTTATCTCTCTGTAACCGCCTATAGCTTTGCCAACGGTGGCACTGCTTTTGGTAAAGGCGGGCGGGTCAAGGATTATAAAGTCATATTCCCGCTTTCCCTTGGCTTCCCATTCCGTAAACAGTTCAAAAACGTCTGCCCTTAAAAAGTCAACCCTGTCCTCAAGCCCGTTAAGGGCGGCATTCCCCGCCGCCGTAGCAAGTGCATCTGCCGAAACGTCCACTGCCGTTACCTTTTTTGCACCGCCCATGGCGGCGTTAAGGGCAAATGCGCCCGTATGGGTAAAGCAGTCCAGCACCGTCTTGTCCTTCGCTATCTTACTTATTGCGGCGCGGTTATATTTCTGGTCAAGAAAATAGCCCGTCTTTTGCCCTTCTATATAATCCACTTTGTATTTTATCCCGTTTTCCGTAATATATGTGCTCCCGTCACCATCACCGCGCCAAAAGCCTTTGTAACGCGCCAAGCCTTCCTTGTCACGCAATGCCAGCTCGTTGCGCTCATATATAGCGGTGGGAGTAATCCCGCGGCGGCACAGCTCGTCCCATAAAGCATCGTAGATAATGCCCTTAACTCTGTCTGTGCCAAGGCAGGCAACCTCGCTTACAATTATGTCGTTAAACAAATCTACCGTAAGCCCCGGCAATCCGTCTGCCTCGCCAAATACAAGGCGGCTGCAAGCAAAATCTGCACCCATAACGGTCTTGCGGTAGTCAAGAGCGTAGCATACGCGCCTGCGCCAAAAGCTTTCGTCAAAACGGTCGTTGGCGTTTTGGGATACAACACGTAGCCGTATTTTGGAGGCGGAGTTGTAGAACGCTGTGCCCAAATATTTGCCTTTGACACTAAGCACGTCAACCAGCTCACCGTCGATAACATCTGCCCCCACGGAGCTTATGTCGTCCTCGTACACCCAAGGATGACCTGCTCTTACCCTTAACTCTGCTTTTTCGTTTATATTAACTGTAGGAAAATTTCTTGCCATTCTTTTGTCACCTTTCCGAATATATGGTTAAATTAAAGGAAAAAATTATAGTGGGTGATAATATTGAAAAGATTTGTTAAAAAGCTTTTGTTTTGTCTGTCCCCGTGCGCCGCGGTAAGTGCCGTGTTGGGACTTTACAGCCTGATTTATCACGGCTGGGGCTGATATCTTTCGTTGTAAAACAGATACTGCTGGGCTATCCCTGCATAGGTTCCGAAAACAGAGGGGTCAAAATCCGGCTCAAAATACTTTTCCATAACCCGCTTTATCCACACATCCACGGGGAACGCCTCCGTATGCTTAAGCCCAAAAAGCAAAACGCAGTTTGCTACCTTGGGGCCTACGCCTTTCAGCTTCAGCAAGCGTTCAAGCGCCTCGTCATAGCTCATGGAAACAAGCTCCTCGGGTACAAGCTCCCCGCTTTCTATTTGTGCCGCCGCAGCCAAAATATAACGGGCACGGAAGCCGCAACCGCTTTCTTTAAGTCCATCTTCCCCTGCTGCAAGTAGTGCTGATGGGGTAGGGAAGGCATACACGTCCTCTTTTATTTCCTCGCCGTAAAGTCGGCAAAGCTTTTCTATTATCTTTTTTATACGGGGGATATTGTTATTTTGGGATATTATAAAGCTGCAAAGTGCCTCCCAAGGCTCTTGGTTAAGTATGTGTATGCCATAGCCCGTTTTTGCTGCGGCTTTAAGCTTTTCGTAGGCGGAGAGGGAGCGGTTTATCCCCTCATAATCCCTGTCCATATCCAAAAAGTCCTTCCATAGGGCTTCGTAGTCCTCGGGGGATACTCCTTCCAAAATCACGCCCTCGGCGGTGCTTCTCAGCACCAAGTGTTTTCCAAAGGCAACGCCTGTAACGCAGTCCTCACCAACAGTCTCAAAACGAAAGCACTGTCCACAGTCAAAGGTCTTGTAAATATCAAGGTCGGTGCCCTTTAAAAGCACACCGCGGTCGGTTTTTAAGGCTTTCATAAAATAATCTCCCAAAAAACTTGCAAAATTCGGGGCGGTACTGTATAATGTTGTAAAATAATGTCATAAAGGACGGTGCCCGCCCATGCGTGAAAAGATATATACCATCCCCGTTAATGAGGCGTTTGATGACCAAAGCGGCAAATGCCCCTTCTGCCTGCTGTATGAAAAATTGCAGGAGGATGAGCTTACCCTTATACTTGGCGCTTCTATGATGGAGCCGGATGTGCGTATCCAGACCAACGAAAAGGGCTTTTGCGGCAAGCATTTCCATATGCTCAGAACCCGCAAGAATCGCCTTGGCTTGGGGCTTATTATGGAAAGTCATTTGGATGAGGTAAAAAAGGCAATAAAGCCCGGCGGATTCCTTGCCCGTGATAAGAGCGCCGCACCCAAAAAGAATATAGAGTCACTGGAAAAAAGCTGTTATATATGCGACCGCATAGCCTTTAATTTCGATAATATGATAGATACCGCAGCTATGCTTTACGAAGGTGAAAAAGAGTTCCGCACCAAGTTTGCCGCTCAAAAATGTTTCTGTTTGCCCCATTACCGCAAGCTGCTTGAGGCTTCCGTAAAGATGAGCAAGAAGTACCGTGAGGAAATGGCAGAGGATGCGGCAAAGGTGGTTGGCGCATATCTGGATAAGCTTAAAGAGGACGTGTCTTGGTTCTGTAAGAAGTTTGACTACAGGTATGACAAAGAGCCTTGGTATGATGCCAAAGATGCCATAGAGCGCGCCATAAACTTCCTTACCGCAGAATAATGAAAAACAGAACTCTAAAACAAAAGCGCATTATAGCAGTAGTCTCTGCGGCAGTGTTGGTAGCACTTATGGGACTTCTTACCGTGTTTATACTGCGCTCCTTTGACCAAAACATTAACAGCCCCGAAAAATTCAAGGCGTATATAGAAGGCTTTGGAGTAAAGGGCTACCTTGTTGCGTTGGGGATACAGATACTTCAGGTGTTTGTCGCCCTTATCCCCGGTGAAGTGGTGGAGATAGGGATAGGCTACGCCTTCGGCTGGTTTGCGGGCACACTTCTTTGTTTGCTTGGCGTTACCGTGGCATCCGCAGCCGTGTTCCTTATAGTAAAAAAGGCGGGCATTAAGGCTGTAGAGCTGTTTGTGGATACGGAAAAGATAAACAGCTTGCGCTTCCTCAACAGCGAGGCGAAGCTTAAACGCACCGTGTTCCTTTTGTTCTTCATCCCGGGTACGCCCAAGGATTTGCTTACATATTTTGTGGGGCTTACCCGTATGAATTTGGCACAGTTTATGTCCATAAGTATGGTGGCCCGCCTGCCCTCGGTGCTTTCTTCCACTCTTGTTGGGCATTTTGCAGGGGCGGAGGATTATAAGGCGAGCATTATAATCTTCGCCGTAACGGCAATAATAAGCCTTACCGGCCTGTTTTTATATAACAAGCTCCTTAAACAAAAGCATAAGGAGCTGAAGGAAAAACGCCGCGCAAAAAAAGAGGCAAAGAACAGCGGTACGATATAAGTGTAACACAAAACCCTTTCCAAAGCAACAACTTTGGAAAGGGTTTTTATGCTGTTTTGTTTTCCCGCTTAAAACAGATGTGAGTTATGTTGGATTTTTATATCTTAGACTTCAGGTATTCCGCAAATTCTGCGCTTGTTGCACCGTCGGCTCTGCCTGTAATCTTAACCTTTGCTTCTTCAAACATACAGATGTCAAGTGCCTTTTCAAGCTTTTCTGCCTTTTCGGTCTTGCCGATGTGGCGCAGAAGCATAACGGTGGCTCTGAGCATAGAGCAGGGGTCGGCATAAGCGGCTCTGCCTTCGTTAACCATGCGGGGCGCACTGCCGTGGATAGCCTCAAACATAGCATAACGCTTGCCTATGTTTGCACTGCCTGCGGTACCGACACCGCCCTGAATCTCAGCCGCTTCGTCGGTAAGGATGTCGCCGTAAAGGTTGGGCAGTATCATAACCTTAAAGTCGCGTCTTCTCTTTTCGTCAACCAGCTTTGCGGTCATAATGTCTATGTACCAGTCGTCAACGGCAATATCGGGGTAGTCCTTTGCAATTTCCTTGCATATATTCAAAAACTTGCCGTCGGTGGTCTTTATAACATTTGCCTTGGTAACTATATCAACACGGTCATATCCGTTGTTCTTTGCGTATTCAAACGCCAGCTTTGCTATACGCTCCGTACCTTCTGTAGTTGTAACAACAAAATCCATTGCCAGCTCGTCGTTAACCTTTATACCCTTACTGCCCACAGCGTAACCGCCCTCTGTGTTTTCACGGAAGAAGGTCCAGTCAATGCCCAGCGCAGGTATCTTAACGGGGCGCATATTTGCAAACAAATCCAGCTCCTTACGCATTGCAACATTTGCGCTCTCAATATTGGGCCACGGGTCGCCCTGACGGGGTGTAGTGGTGGGTCCCTTAAGGATTACATGGCAAGCCTTAAGCTCTTCCATTACATCGTCGGGTATAGCCTTGCCCACAGCGGCACGGTTTTCAATGGTAAGCCCGTCAATATTCCTCAGCTCTACCTTGCCTGCCGCAATCTCTTCTTTAAGCATATATTCAAGCACATCACGGCTTACGGCGGAAATATAAGGACCAATACCGTCGCCGCCGCAAACGCCTATAATTATCTTATCCAGCTTTTCATAGTCCGTAAATTCCTTTACGCCCTTTATGCGTTCAGCCCTTGCAAGCTGTTCGTCCAGCAGCTTCTCAAAATGAGCCAGTGCCGCCTTCTTTTCTTCAGCAAATCTTTCTGCCATTTTAACTTTTTCCTCCAAATATTTGTATTATATTAGTTAACATAATTTAGGGTGTTTTTTGCCTTGGAATGCGGGAAAACCACATTCCCCACCGACTTTCCCACATTTTTTGTAAGCAAAAACGGCTTGAATACTCATTTTCGACAAAAGAAACACTTGTTTCCCTATCAGTTTCCCACATTTTCCTCCAACATTATGTCTTATACATTATGCGTATAAAGTTGCAAAATTTGTAATTATGCTTCCATGCAAGCGTATGCATTTTGGTCAAGAGGGGCAATTTTACCTGCCAAAAATTCATAGTAAGCCTGTGCCGCTATCATCTGTGCATTATCGCCGCAAAGGGACAGAGGAGGCACATAAAAGCCTACGCCAAGGCGCTCTGTTATTTCTTTAAGTGCGGCGCGCAGATGGCTGTTTGCGGCAACACCGCCCGAAAGCACCAAGGGCAATTTTTCGCCCTCTGCGTAAAAAGCCTCCACTCCGCGGCTTACGGTCTTAACCGCTGCTTTTGTAAAGGAGGCGGCAATATCTGCCTTCAGCTCGCCCTCTATCTTCTCACCGCGCATCTCCATTGTGTGCACTAAGTTTATAACCGCCGTTTTCAGACCTGAGAAACTGAAATCAAAGGGCGCGTTGTCCACCTTGCTTACTGTAAAGGCAAAGCGCTTTTTGTCGCCTTGTGCCGCCAGCTTATCCATGTGTGCACCGCCGGGGTAGGGAAGCCCCAAAACTCTTGCCGCTTTATCAAAGGCTTCCCCCGCCGCATCGTCACGGGTTACGCCCACGGTTTCAAAATCGGTATAGTCCTTAACTTTTATTAAAGAGGTATGGCCGCCGCTTACTACCAAGCCTATAAAAGGCGGCTTCAGCTCTTCAAACACTACATAGTTTGCCGCAATATGCCCACGGATATGGTGTACGGGGATAAGCGGTTTTCCGCTGCTGTAGCTAAGCCCCTTGGCAAAGCTGAGCCCCGTAAGCAAAGCACCTATAAGCCCCGGTGCGTAAGTTACGGCGATAGCATCAATGTCCGCCATGGTCAGCCCCGCTTTTTCAAGTGCTTCGTTCACCACGGTACAAAGCGCTTCCGTGTGGGCTCTGGAGGCTATCTCAGGCACAACACCGCCGTAAAGGGCATGTATGTCCACCTGTGAAGCCACTACCGAGGAGAGTGTTTTTCTTCCGTCCTCAACCACCGCGGCGGCGGTCTCGTCGCAGCTGCTTTCTATACCCAAAATTCTCATTCTGCATGTATCTCCTTTATCATAACCAAAGCATCGTCGTTTTGCCGCCTGTAAAAGCCTTTGCGTAAGCCTGCTACCGTAAAGCCCGCCTTTGTGTACAGTGCTATGGCGGCAGAATTTCGGCTTGCAACCTCAAGGCTTATTTGCTCCAAGTCGCGGCGCCGTGCCTCGGCTTCTATCAGTCTCATAAGCTCTGCGGCACAGCCGCGTTTCCTGTGTTTTTCCGCAGTGGCAACATTCTCCACCATCGCCTCAAAGGCGGAAAAAACACAGCTTGCCACGGCGCAAAGCTCATCACCCTCCGTTGCGGCAAGATACAGCGCATCTTCTCTGTCTGCGGCATTGTCAATCTGTGCCGCACTCCACGCAGTATCAAGACACGCCGCCTCCAATTCGGCGGCGGCGGTAATGTGCTGTTTTTTTATTCGTCCAAATTCCATAGCCGTTATTATGCCGCTATTCTCGCAACAAGAGCCTTGGGCGCTTTAACCAGCTTTTCCGTTACTCTGTCATACAGATATTCGGCACCGTTTTCGTCAATCTTAAACTCTACCTTATAGTAAAGCCCCGCATATTCCTTAGAGCTAAGCCAAATGGAATAATTATTCTTGTCGCCCCAATCGCCTGTGGCACTGCTTACGCCACTGCCGTTGAAGGCATCTGTTATCATATTTATGTATTTGCTGCCGTTGGCTTCGGCATCATCGCCTGCTGCTTCGGCAGTATAAAAATAGTCTATGGGCACGCTTGCACCTGCCATATACAGCTTTGCTGTACCTGTATTAAAGCTTTTTATGTTAGGTGCGGCAACATCCTCTGCCCTGTAAACCGTGTAGCCGCCTGCTTCTTTAAGGGCAATAAACTTTGATGTGTCCGTATATGCTATCTCATAAAACTCAAGTGTCTTTCCTTCGCGCTCGGGGTCGGCACATTCCATAACCACATCGCCTATGGCTGTGGGACCGTAGCCGTCAGGACATTCCACATAGGTTATGCCGGTTTCCGTATCCGTAACCTTTGCCCATTCCTTTTTAGCTTTATGGGGGGCTTTATCCTTGCCACAGCTTGGTATAAGCAAAATAACATAGATTATACCAAAGGTAATAAGCAATACCCCAAGAATTCCCAAAGCCTCTTTAAGTTTGACGTTTGTTTTTGCATTGCTTTTTTTTACGCTCATATTTCCTTAATAACCTATCTTGCCAAGGCTGTCATCGTCATCTATCCAGCTGTTAACCTCATAAACGCTGTATTCGCCGCCGTCCTCCAGCACAACCACCTTTTCAATGCCCGCGTTTATAACCAAACGCTTGCACATCTGACAGCAGCAGGTGCCGCCAACAGACTCACCCGTCTTGGGGTCAACACAGGCAAGGTACAATGTTGCGCCCAACATTCTGTCACGGGGGGCGGCAATAATAGCATTAGCCTCCGCATGTACAGAACGGCAAAGCTCATACCTTTCCCCGCGGGGGATGTTCATCTTGTCCCTAAGGCAAAAGTTAAGGTCACAGCAGTTTTTGCGCCCTCTGGGTGCACCCGCATAGCCTGTGGAAACAATAACGTCATCCTTAACGATTATAGCACCGAATTTGCGGCGCAGACAAGTGCCGCGCATAGCTACAGTCTTTGCTATCTCAAGATAATAATTAGTCTTGCTTATTCTGCTCATAATAAAGCTCCTTTATAAATTAGGTGCAAGCTCCTTTAAAAATGCTCTAAACGCTTCGCCTGTTTCGGGGTGCTTAAGACCTTGTTCCACATTAGCCATCAAAAGCCCTAACTTAGAGCCCATATCATAACGCTTACCCTCAAACTCACAGGCAGTCATACCCTTGGTTACGGCAAGCTCTCTCATAGCGTCGGTAAGCTGTATTTCGTTGCCCGCGCCTCTGGGGGTATGCTCTAAAATATCAAATATTTCGGGGGGCAGTACAACGCGCCCCAAAATGGAAAGCAGAGAGAAAATCTTATCGGGGGCGGGCTTTTCTATCATGTCACTCACTCTGTAGGTGTTACCCTCAAGATGGTCCACCTTCAAAGAGCAGTACTTAACAATCTGTTCCTTGGTAACGCTCTTAACGCCTGCAACGCCAAGCCCGTATTTATAGTACACGTCGGTAAGCTGTTTAACAACAGGAGTTTCGGAGATTATAACGTCATCACCGTAAAGCACTACAAAAGGCTCATCCCCTATAAAGCTTTTAGCACAGTATACGGCATGGCCCAAGCCTTTAGCTTCCTTTTGACGCAAAAAGTTGATGTTTGCCATATCCGCAATAGCGTTAAGCTCGTGCATCAATTGCTCTTTACCGGAGGCGATAAGCTTGTTATTATACTCTATGTTATAGTCAAAATAGTTTTCAATTGCATCCTTGCCGCGACCGGTGATTATAAGTATATCGGTAATGCCGGAGGCCACCGCTTCCTCTACCAAGTGCTGAATACAAGGCTTGTCCACAATAGGCAACATCTCTTTGGGAATTCCTTTGGCAACGGGAAGCATACGGGTGCCAAGACCTGCGGCAGGGATTACTGCTTTTGTTATTTTTTTCATAATAATCTCCTCGTTCCATAATTTTTCGGGACAGGATAAAAACCATATTGATGTATGCATACAAATGCACAGCTTCATTATATAACGTAAGCATCCTTTTGTCAAGCCCGACCATAAAAGAAAAGGGACTACCTGTTTCAAGATAATCCCTTTGCATTTTATTCCGCTATAACAGTAACCGTGTCGTTTTTTATCTCGGCAAATACCCCATTGGCATCAAAGCTGTGAGTAACGCCGTCCTTTACGTATTCCAGCTTGCCTCGTGCAAGCAATACAAGGGCGGTAGGATGTCCGCGGCGAACCCCTCTGCTTCCGTCAACTGCCGCAAGACGTACAGAGCTTGCTGCAGTGTCAAGTAAGGTGCCGTTTGGTGACATTATGCAAAGCCTTAGTGGGTTGTTACTGTCCGTCATAGCTCTTTACTCCTTGCGTAAACACTTTCGATATCACCGCAAAGCATAAACGCCTGTTCCGGAATATTGTCACAGTCGCCGCCGATGATGGCATCACAGCCCTTTACCGTAGCTTCGGGGGGTACAAATACGCCCTTTACGCCCGTAAACGCCTCTGCCACATGGAACGGCTGGCTCATAAACCTTTGCAAACGCCTTGCGCGGCGCACGGTCAGCTTATCCTCGGGCGAAAGCTCGTCCATACCAAGTATGGCTATAATATCTTGCAGTTCGTTATATTTTTGCAAATAACGCTGTACTTCTTTTGCCGTGTTGTAATGGTGCTCGCCAACAACCTCAGGCGCAAGCATACGGGATCCTGATTCCAAGGGGCTTACGGCAGGATAAATGCCCAGCTCCACCACGCTTCTGGAAAGCACAGTTGTTGCATCCAGATGGCTGAAGGTTGCGGCGGGCGCGGGGTCCGTAAGGTCATCCGCAGGCACGTAAACCGCCTGTACTGAGGTTATGGAGCCGTTCTTTGTGGAAACAATACGCTCCTGCAGTTTCCCCATTTCGCTTGCCAAGGTGGGCTGGTATCCCACGGCGGAGGGCATACGTCCAAGCAGCGCCGAAACTTCCGAACCTGCCTGTGTAAATCTAAATATATTGTCTATAAACAGCAACACGTCCTGACGCTGAGCTTCGCGGAAATGCTCTGCAATGGTAAGTCCTGCCAAGGGCACTCTAAGCCTTGCACCGGCAGGCTCGTTCATCTGTCCGAATACAAGGGCGGTTTTGTTCAATACGCCCGACTGCTTCATTTCGTTCCAAAGGTCGTTGCCTTCGCGGGAGCGCTCGCCCACCCCCGCAAAAACGGAGTAACCGTTATGCTCTGCGGCTATGTTACGTATAAGTTCCATAATAAGCACGGTCTTGCCAACGCCCGCACCGCCAAAAAGTCCTATCTTGCCGCCTCTTGCGTAGGGCGTCATAAGGTCTATTACCTTTATTCCTGTTTCAAGGGTGGTGCCGTGGGGTACTATATCCGTAAAGGGCGGCGCACTGCGGTGGATGGGGTGTTGCTCTTCAGCCGCTATCTGCCCCATATCGTCTATAGGGTCGCCTGTTACGTTAAGCATTCTGCCAAGTGTGCCGTCACCCACGGGCACGGATATGGGTCTGCCTGTATTTATCGCCTCCACCCCGCGGGATAAACCGTCGGTGGGGTGCATAGATATACAACGCACAACGTTGTCACCCAAATGCTGCAAGGTCTCAAGTATAACTCTTTCGTTGCCTATTTTCACCTCAAGGGCAGTGAATATATCGGGTATAGATTCCCCGCGGGGAAAACGCACGTCCACTACGGGCCCTCTTATTGTTACAACCGAGCCTTTTGCTCTTTCTTCCATAATAGGTTTTCCCCTTTCTTTAAGAATAAAAATCATTATTTGCGCCGGAGGCACTTTCAATAACGTCGGTGGTAAGCTCGTTTTGGCGGATGCGGTTAAGCTCTGTTTTCGTTTTAAGTGCTTCCTCCTCCGCGTTGTCTGCGGCATTTCGCATGGTCATCAGCGTTGCCGCCTGTACGCCCGTTGCCGCTTCTATCATCACACCATACAGCCGTGCCTTAAGGCACATTATTGCCATCGGTGCCTCTACCTCTTCCTTGGAAGGGAAAAATATAACATTGTCGGTATTACAGTCCATATCTGCAGGTAGAAGTGTTGAGACCGTGGGCGTTTGTGTCATTATATTTTTAAAGTTGCGGTATACCAGCTTTACCGTGCCGTACTTGGGATGCTCTGCCGCTATCAGTTCATAAAGCCTGCCTGCATCGGTATAGTCTGGTGTGTCGCCCAGCGTAAAGCTTTCTGCTTTTATACCCTTGGCGCGGCACAGCTCCACGCCCTTTTTTCCACATACAATAAGCTTGTGGCTTGCTTCCTTTTCAAGCTCTTCGTAATAGGCGCAAAGCTCGCTATTGTACCCGCCGCAAAGCCCTTTGTTACCCGTAAACATAATGTACAGGCAACCGTCGCCGCCGCGTATATCGCCAAACAACGCCTCATTACCGAAATCTTTAAGGATTTCGCCGCATCGCACCGCGTATTCCTGCACCTTGCCGTTTATGGCGGAAAGGCGGGAGAATTTAGCGGTTGCAACAGTCTTCATCGCTGCCGCCAGCTTGCCGGTGGTTTGGATACCTATCAGGTGCTTCTTTAACTCACGCTGTCCTGCCATACGCAAACCTCTCCGCAAACTCGCCTATCTCTGCTTTAAGGCGTTCCTTAAAATCATCACTCAGCTTTTCGCCCTTGTTAAGACAAGTCATTATATCCTGCTTGCGGTCCTTAAACTCTTTTATAAGCTCTTTTTCAAACTCGGCAATTTGCGCTACTTCTATTGCCGATGCAAAGCCTTCACTAACCGCAAACAGCACAAGTGCGGTTTCACCGTCAGTAAGCGGCGCGTAACGTGGCTGTTTAAGTGCCGCCATCATTCTTTCACCGCTGCTTAGTGCCGCCTTGGTGCTTTCGTCCACGTCTGCACCAAATTGGGCAAAGGTAGAAAGCTCTCTGTACTGGGCAAGTATCATTCTAAGGTTACCCGACACTTGCTTCATCAGCTTGGTCTGCGCCGCACCGCCCACGCGGGACACGGAAAGCCCTACGTTTATCGCAGGTCGTTGCCCTTCGTTAAACAGGTCGGTCTCCAAGAATATCTGTCCGTCTGTAATGGAAATTGCGTTGGTAGGTATATAGGCTGAAATGTCGCCGGACTGTGTTTCTATAATGGGCAGTGCCGTCATAGAGCCGCCGCCCAACTCATCCGCAAGCCTTGCGCTACGCTCCAACAAGCGGGAGTGCAGGTAAAACACGTCGCCCGGGTAGGCTTCTCTGCCGGAAGGCCTGTGAAGCA
This sequence comes from Clostridia bacterium, assembly GCA_017397955.1. Taxonomy (GTDB): domain Bacteria; phylum Bacillota; class Clostridia; order Oscillospirales; family CAG-382; genus SIG636. Next base: position 10,519 of record JAFQHL010000025.1, on the reverse strand, counting down.
ATAGGGAAAGCTCTCTGTACGCCACGGCGTGCTTGGAAAGGTCATCGTAAACAATAAGCACGTCCTTACCTGCGTACATAAAATACTCACCCATTGCAGTGCCGGAAAAAGGCGCAATGTATTGTATGGAGGCAGAGCAGGATGCATTTGCACAGATGATGGTGGTGTAGCTCATTGCACCCTCTGCCTTAAGCTTTTCGTAAATTTCCGCTACCGTGGTGTCCTTTTGTCCTATGGCGACGTAGATACACACGGTATTTTTGCCCTTTTGGTTTATGATGGCATCAAGAGCAATGGCGGTTTTACCCGTCTGTCTGTCGCCTATAATAAGCTCCCTTTGCCCCTTGCCTATGGGGATAAGCGCATCAATGGCTTTAATACCGGTGTGCATAGGCGCGCAAACAGATTTTCGGGCGGTAATGCCGGGCGCTTTGTATTCAATGGGGCGTGTTTCTTCTGCCCAAATAGTGCCAAGCCCGTCAATAGGCTTGCCCAATGGGTCAACAACTCTGCCAAGCAGCTTTTCTCCCACGGGCACACTTGCCATTTTGCCCACGCGGCGCACTTTGGTACCGCTTTCTATACATTCGTATTTGTCAAAAATAACACAGCCTATCCTGCCGGGCTCGATATCCTGTATCATCCCCTCGGTGCCGCCCTCAAATTCTACAATCTCGCCGTACATAATGTCGGCAAGACCGTCAAGCCAGCAAATACCGTCGGATATGCTTACAACCCTGCCCAGCTGATATTTATCAATGGAAGGCGCGTAATGGGTAAGTCCTTCCATAAGCTGCTCTTCCACCGATTCCACAGTGTCTGCGCTGTCCAGGGGATAGTTTTTAAGCTTCTTTATCATCTGCTCCAAGCTGTTGGAAACGGTGCCGTCGTAAACCGTGTCACCTATCCTAAGCTTCAAGCCGCCCAAGCACGCCTCATCTGTAAGCACCCACAAGGAAGGTTTGCCGTTTACGGCATCCAACATCTTAGTTACTCTTTCCTCAACCAGCTTAACGAAGCCTTCCTCCAAAGGGAAAGCAGAGGTAAGGGTCACGTAAAGCACATCATGGTGCACCAGATAAGAAAGGTCGCCGGGGGTAAGGCATATTCTGTCAAGTATCTTTTCAAGTATGGCTTTCTCGTGCTTTCTAAACTCTTCCGCCACGCTTTTTTCGGACATAAGGGCAATCGCCTGACAATGCAAAGCCTCCAGCGTAAGGTCACGGCTCCTGTCCAGCACGTCTTTACGCATAGACTCCACCTCAGATTGAAGCAAGGCACCGTGTCTTTCAAGAATCTGACGATTCTCTTTTTGCATTTCCGCGCTTCTGTCGGCAATAATACGCGCGGCTTCCTTTTCAAGCTCCGCTTCCGCTTCGGCTATATAATTGTCTTCCGCAACCTCGCTTACCTCGGAAAGTGCTTTTTCCGCTTCATCAAGCGCGGTGTCAATACGCTCTCTTCTGTCCCTAAAAATGCGCGCAATAAGCTTTCTCCCTGCAAAAAATACAATAATTGCAAGGAGGGCAAAGTTTATCAGCGCATAAATAAAATGCTCCATAGATTAAAGCCCCTTTTCCAAAAGACTTTGCACAACCTTATCCGACATTGTGGGCAAGGCTTTTGCCAAGGTGTCTTTAAGAGCCGCCTCTTCTTCCTTAAGCGCGGCATTACCTTGGGCAACGGCTACTATCTGCTGTTTTTCGGCATCAAGCAACTTCCTGCGGCATTCTTCTTCCACCGCGGCAACGCCGCTTTCCACCTTTGCCTTAAGCATACGGTCCTTTTCGGCAATAAAGGCGGCTTTTTCTGCCTGCTTTGCCTTTGCCTGTTCCTGTTTTTTGGCAACAGCAGTCCTGCCTTGCTCTATTTTGGCGTTTCTTTCGTCCATAAACTTAAGCATTGGCTTAAACAAAAGGAAATTAAGCACCAAGTAAAGCAAAACAAAGTTAATTATTGTCCAAATTACAACAGAAAACTGTATAGTCATAAGTTTTTTATACCTTGTTTACAAGCATAAATGCTATAAGCAAACCATAAATGGTAAGTGCTTCTATAAGAGCCATGGAAATAATAAGAGTAGAGCGGATATCCTTTGCGGCATCGGGCTGTCTGGCAATACTTTCCATAGCCTTGGCTGCGGTTTTACCCTGTGCAAGCGCGGGGCAAATTGTGCTTACTGCAATAGCAATAGCGGCGGCGATAGCAATAATAGCGTTTTCCATAAATGTAAATCTCCTTTATTCTTCAATCTCTGTAGCTTCTTCAAGATAAATTGCGGTAAGCATTGTAAACACTACCGCCTGTATGGCACAAAACAGCAGGGAAAGCCCCATCATAAGCATAGGTGCCACTATGGGTATAAGCCCGTAAAGCTCTTCCGTTACCGTTTCTTCACCAAATATGTTGCCAAACAAACGCAAAGCAAGGGATGCGGGCTTAATAAACTCATCCAATACCAAAAGCGGCAACATAAACGCCACGGGTGATACAAACCGCTTGAAATAATGGCGCGCACCTATCCTAAAAGCGTAATACTGTAACGCTGCAAAGGACACAACGCCCAACCCCAGCGTAACGGATAAAGACGACGTGGGGGCTTTAAAGTAACGGAATATACCTGCACCGGGTATAAGCCCCGTATAGTTGGAAAATATTATAAACACAAACAAAGTGGCAAGAAAAGGAAAATACCTTCTGCACTTTTTCTCACCTAAAATACCGCCAAAAAAGTTAAGCAGATATTCCACGCCCGTTTCTATAAGGTTTTGAAAAGCGCTTGGGCGTTCTTTCATATTGTGTGTGGCAATAAGGCTTATTACTGCAATAACTGCAATAATGCCCCACATTGTAACTACCTCGGCTGTGACCTCCAGCCCTAAAATTTTAAACAGAACCTCAGAAGCTTCTCCCATTTTGGTCGCTCAACCTCCTGCCTTTGTTTTTATCGGGAGTATGCCCAACGGCAACCCCAAACACCTGCCGTACCCCGCAGGCTTTAAGTATGCGGGCACATTCACCCATGGTATTGCCCGTGGTAACTATATCGTCAGCCAATAACACGCGCTTGTAAGGCAGTTTGCCCTCTTGCAACGCTTTGGCGTTTATATCAAACCTTGTTTTGACGGCAAACCCGCGGTAATGGCGACTAAGACGTTTCTGCTCTCCCTTTGCGCCCGTGTGCATAAGCAGGCTTTTACAGGGTACGCCAAACAGCTTAGCCAAGGCATCCGCCAAAAGCCTTGCGTGGTCAAACCCGTATTTGGCAGTCCCCTTTTTATTGCGCGGAACATAACAAACACAGTCAAAGCTTATATTACCGGATGTGTCGCAAATACGTTCCCAAAGCCGCCTTGCAATAAAAGTATAGTCAACGGCAGATGCGCGCTTTTTAAGATTGTATATTATACATTGTGCCGCATCACCCTCGTATTCAAAAAGCCTGTAAAACCTTATACAGGGCGGCACCTCAATACATCCGCATTTTGCAATCTGCTTGCCGCATTCTCCACAGGGTAGGCATATAAGTTTGCTGTACATAACAGTGCAATTCTCACAAAAAGGATATCCTGCCGAAGCCACGGCGTTGCGGCATACCAAGCAGTGCGGCACGGGTTTTGCTATAAATTTAAACACTTTACTTAAGCCGTTCAAACCAAAACCTCTTTTTTATAGACTAAAGTATAGCACTAAGGCTTTTAAAAGTCAAGTTTTATGATATTTATTTTTAAAAGCCCTTGACAAACATTTGTTCGCGGGCGTATAATGCTCTCCGCAAGAACAAATGTTTGGTGGTGAAGCTGTGGAGAAAATAATATTACATTCCGATGCAAACAGCTTTTTTGCTTCGGTAGAGGCGGCACTTGACCCCTCGTTGAAGGGGAAAGCCGTTGCAGTTTGCGGGGCGGTAGAGGAAAGGCACGGCATTGTGCTGGCACAAAGCATACAGGCGCGGCGGTGGGGGGTGAAAACGGGGATGACCGTAGCAGAGGCTAAAAAATGCACTCCAAACCTTACGGTGGTAAAGCCTCATTACGATATGTATACCAAATATTCCAAGGCGTTGCGCCGCATATATAACGATTACGCCTTTAAGGTAGAGCCTTTTGGACTTGACGAATGTTGGCTTGACCTAAGCACGGGCATAAAAAATTTTAAAGACGGGGTATACGTGGCGGAAACCCTTAGAGAGCAGGTGAAAAAGGAGCTGGATATTACGGTAAGCGTAGGGGTATCCTTTAACAAAATTTTTGCAAAGCTTGGCTCTGACCTTAAAAAGCCCGACGCCGTCACTCTTATAAGCCCGCAAAACTACAAGGAAAAGGTGTTTCCCCTGCCCGTAAACGCTCTGCTGGGTGTGGGCAGGTCCACCGCCGCCGCCCTTAAAAAATACGGCATAAAAACCGTAGGGGCGTTGGCAGAATGCAACCCCGATTTTTTAAAGCAGACCTTGGGTAAAGCGGGGGAGACCCTTTGGATATACGCAAACGGGCTTGAAAGCTCCCCCGTATTGAGCGAGGAGGAGCACCCGCCCGTAAAAAGCGTGGGTAACGGAATGACCCCGCCTGCCGACCTTAAAACCGCCGATGAGGTGCACGCCTTTATACTGTGGCTGTCCTTGGAGGTGGGCAGAAGGCTTAGGGAGTGCGGCTTGCTTTGCGGTGGGGTAAGTCTTTCCCTGCGGGATACCGCCCTTGCGGTAAAGCAGTATCAAGCACCCTTAAAACAGGCTACGGATAACGGTGGCGATATTGCCGCGGCGGCGTACAGGCTGTTTGCGGGTAAGGCGGGCGCGCCTTTGCCTTTGCGCTCCCTTACGGTTACCGCTATCAATCTTGTGGATATCCGCGCGCCTATGCAAATAGATATGTTTTGCGATAACAGGCAGACGGAAAAGCGGCGGGCACTTAACAGGGCAGTAGATGCGGTATGCGGCAGATACGGTCAAAACGCTTTGCTTCCCGCCAGCCTTTTCGGAAAAGGCTTTGCACTTTCTCCGTCCGGGCAGTCCTTTCAAAGATAATGAAAGGCTTTTCGGCATACACCGAAAAGCCTTTTGTTTGTTTTTGTAAAATAGCTTAAAATTCTGTAATAAGCTTGGCGTCAAATTTTAAAATCTGCGCCGCATCAAGGCTGTTAACCGTGCCGTCACCGTTAACGTCGGCATTCATAGAAGCATCAAAGTCAAGCTCAATAATATTGGCATCAGACTTTAAAACTAAAGCCGCATCAAGACTGTTTACGGTGCCGTCAGCATTAACATCTCCTGTTTCATTAAGCTCTTCGTTTTTCTCTTCGCTTGTCGCGGGAACCTCTACTCCGGGTTCGTAATAGCTTATATTGACGCACCTGTCGTCATTTGCCATGGAGATTATTTCTGCTTTGCTTGCTACAACCGCAAAATTAGTTGTAAAACGGCTGAAGAAAGGAAAAGAACGGGAAGGGTCAAGATGCTCGTCTGCAAACTGTTGGTTATAATTAGTATGTGCTTCTTTGTCTATTTTTCGTATTGTTTCACTTACAAAATCTCTCGCTTCGGAGATAGCTGCACGTCCTTCTGCGCTTTCTCTGTCAAGACTGCCGGGTGCAAGCCCCAATTCCTCCTCCTTAGCGGAAAGGAACCGGGCAAACAAGCGCTCTTGTTCGTCAGAGCCTTCAATAGAAAGCTCATCGAGATCAAAGCCTGTTATCTCCCTAAACCTTTCTGCTACGGGAACCTCGATACTCTCAAGAATGCACCAAACTCTCAAAAGTTCATCATCGGACATTGTATCAAGCATTTCCCAAGTTTCCTCGCTAATTTTGTCCTGCCAAGTTGTCTCTGCACTTTCTTCTAAAAATGATTCATAGCTTTGTTCTTCTGCTGCTGTGTGGAAAGCAACAGCGAAAAGCATAAGTGTTAATAAAAGCATAATTTCAACTGTTTTTTTCATAATGAGCACCTCCTATTGCAAAGAGTCCGACAAAAGGCTGTCATATTGAAGTAATAATGCTTGGTCAAGATTATTAACCACACTGTCTTTATTTACATCCGCTATAAATAACTGCTCGGGACTAAGGGTAATAAGCTCGGCATCATATTGGGATATAATTGAAGCATCAAGGGAATTGGTTGCACCATCGCCGTTTACATCCCCCGGTCTCCATTTATAAACAGTGTAGCTTATGGGTATTTGTGAAGAATATAACCTTTCCACATCAAATACACAGTTTACGGTGCCGCCGCTTTCGCCACGCGGAACCTTATACTCAACGATTTCAATGTTATTTACGGTTGATATTGAATATGCCAACCAGGAACTTGAATTGTTATACTTTATGTAAAGGTCTACGTTATCACGCGTTAATGTAGAACTAATCATATTTGTGTTACTTTTATAAAAAGTCATAACCACACGCAACTTTTGCCCCGATGAAATACTTCCTACAGAAAACGTTTTGTTGCCTGTGCTTGTAAATACCCTTTCAATGGTGCTTGTATTAATACCTTTTGCCATATTAACAGCTCTTCCCGCATTTACCAAACCGGCACCACTGACCTCTCTAAGAAAATTGCCGACAACATTATCGTCAATACAATACCAATACTGGGTTTGGACACGGTCGGGATTTATTTTATGGTAATCCGCCGATGCAAGCAATATGCTTTTAACTTTTTTAGGGGAACTCTTTAAACCTTCGTTCGCCTCCATCATTTGGGCTATTACTCCGGTAACGATGGGTGCTGCAAAGCTTGTACCACTCTTTTTGGTAACAACGCCACTTGTAGTCACATAGCATATATTGCATCCAGGTGCAGATATATCGGGCTTGTTCGGTAAGAAAGTTGCTTCTATGTAGCTGGAACTGCTTATCATTTTGTAAGGGGAAGGAAGCTTGGAAGCGTAATTGTTTTTAGTATACGCATTTCCGACTGTAATGACATTAGTAGCTTTACCGGGACTGTATACCCTAATAGTATTCTGCCTAAGTTCCTCAACGCCATCTCCATCCGTATCAGCATAGTCAACATTTCCTGCAGCAGCTACAAAAACAATATCATGCGTGCTCAAAAATTGGTCTACCCATCTATCGTAATCATCAACATAATCAGAAGAATTTACTTGCCCGCCACTATAGTTTATGACATTACAGCCCTCGTTGTATAAAGTTTCAATAGCGTTCGTAACGTTTTGGCTATTAATAACGGGAACCACTATGGCTTTTGCCTCGGGAATAATACCTTCATAAGTTTCGCCGTTTGGCAGCGTCCATGCCTGCCCAACTAAGAGTGTCGTAACATAAGTTGCGTGAGAGCTTACGCCTAACGGTAAAGGCTCTCCGTTATCACCAGCGGTGTTAAGTATTCTTAATTGAGCGTTGGCAGATTCTCCAAATATGCTGCTAAGTTGAGGATGTGTAGGTTCGAAATATCCTCCTGCCTCAATTATCCCAATGGTAATACCAGAGCCCTTATAGCCTAAACCTGAATTGTAATCGCTACTTTTGGTGCCAATACCACTATCAGCATATATTTGCTCAAACGCTACATCTTCTGCCGGCACTTGCTTTTCTGATACAAATAGAGATATGTCTGTTACCTCGGTTGTTTTAGCATATTCTATAATCTCGTCTTTTGTGGCTTCTAATATCAATGTTGAGGTATAGTTGCTGAAAAATAAAACTTTGCGTTTGTCTCTATCCACATGACTTTGCACGAAGTCCGTGTTTGCTTTTGTATATTCACGTTTTGCTATTTCCTTGCGTGCCGCTACATACTCTGCCTTAGCTTCGTTTACAGCGTCTTTGACAGGCTCGCTGTCACGGTTTAGAATAGCACTTGTATCTGAAAGCATTATACCGCCCTGTATTTCGCTTAACAGGGTGGGAACTACCACCGCTTCAAAACGTTCGCTGTTCTCATACACATCGGGGTCCATTCCCTTCTCTCTACGTAAAGCGGTATTTATGTTTTGACGTATGGGCTCGCTTTGCTTCCACAGCCAAACGGTTATTATATCATCGTCATCGGAAGCTTCCATTATTTGCCACAGGTCATCGTTTATTTTGACACGCCAAAAAGGCTTAAGGCTTTGCTCGCTTAATCCATATGCTATACTCGAAGAAAACAAAAGAATTGTGCACAGCAACAAAGAAAGAGCACGACGTAAACAAACAGAAAATTTGCAGGTTTCCATTTTTGAGCTCCTTTCAACAAAACATTTCTCTTAAAGCTAAACGGATACTAAATAATTACATTTCGTTCACCTTCTTAAATGTATTTACATTACAGTTATATTATATCTTGCGATTTTGCGATTGTCAATAAAAATGTACGCAAAAAAACGTTTTTTGTGAAAATGCATTAAAGGGGACGGGCGGTTTTGTATAAATTGCATATTTTCGTTAAGCTACAAAAATATTCACTACTATACGAATGTTTTTGCTGCTTTAATGGATTTTGTTAACATAACCGTGAATGGAATCAACGTAAAAACGAACAAAAACAGTGGGGGCAACGGAAAGATACGGGCTTTAGGTGTTGCTTTTGCGACAGCTATAAAGGACTTAAAAACATAAGGCTGTGCGAAATGCTTTGCATTATACATTTCACACAGCCTTTTAATTATTTACTTGTCAGCTTGTCAAGCAGGGCGTTAACAGCTTCTTCAATTTGGTTAAATACCTTATCAAAGTTACGGGTGTACCAAGGGTCTTCAACCTCACCGCCGCCGATATACTCCGTCAAGGGTTTAAGCTTGCCTTCGGGGTCGCCGCCCAGTATTCTTATAGCGGCGCGGTAATTTTGCTTATCCATAACCAAAAGCAGTTCATATTTATCATAATCCGCCTTGGTAAGCAGGCGTGCCTGCTTTGCGCTGCAATCAATGCCGCGCGCCTCAAGCATACGCTTGCACACGGGGTAAACGCCGTATCCGCTGCCATCGGGCTTAATGTTATCGTCGCCGACTGCTGCCGACTCACCAAAAAACATTTTGTCAAGACCTCTGCGCTTTGCGGCATCGTTAAACAAAAATTCTGCCGTAGGGCTGCGGCATATATTGCCGTAGCAAATAAACAGGATGTTACGCATAGCTTATTTAGCTTCGATATAGCCTTTTCTGTAAAGCATTTCGGCTATAAGCACAGCACCGCCTGCGGCACCTCTTAAGGTGTTGTGGGAAAGGCAAACAAACTTATAGTCAAATACGGGGTCGTTTCTAAGTCTGCCTACAGATATACCCATACCGTTGCCGATCATACGGTCAACACCGGTTTGAGGATGGTCAAATTCTTCAAAATAGGTAATGAACTGTGCAGGTGCGCTGGGCAAACCTAAAATCTGGGGCTCACCCTTGTATTCACGCCAGATGTTGATAACCTCGTCAACAGAGGGCTTAATGCGGCTGAATGAAAGGGAAACAGCAGCAAGGTGACCGTCGGAAACGGGTACGCGTATGCACTGTGCGGAAATAAGGGGTTCTGCATCGGGCTTAATAACGGCACCGTCAACCTTACCCCAAATCTTAAGAGGTTCTCTTTCGGTCTTGTCTTCTTCGCCGCCTATGTAGGGGATAACGTTATCGTTCATTTCAGGCCAATCCTTAAAGGTTTTGCCTGCACCGGATATCGCCTGGAAGGTGGTAACCATTGCCTTTGTTATGCCAAACTGACGTAAGGGAGTAACTGCGGGCACAAAGCTTTGGATAGAGCAGTTAGGCTTAACGGCAATAAAACCGCGAGTGGTGCCCAAACGCTTCTTTTGCATGGGGATAACTTCCAAATGCTCAGGATTGATTTCGGGGATAACCATAGGCACATCGGGTGTCCAACGGTTAGCGGAGTTGTTGGAAACCACGGGGGTTTCTGCTTTTGCATAAGCTTCTTCAAGGGCAAGTATCTGGTCCTTGGGCATATTAACCGCGCAGAATACAAAATCTACAAGCGCGCTAACTTCTTCAACCTTGGCGGCATCCATAACCACCATTTTCTTTACCTTTTCGGGCATAGGTGCGGCAAGCTTCCAACGGTTGCCAACGGCTTCTTCATAGGTTTTGCCTGCACTGCTACTGCTTGCGGCAAGTACTGCTATCTCAAAATAAGGGTGGTTTTCAAGTAAGGTTATAAAACGCTGACCAACCATACCGGTTGCGCCTATAATACCGCATTTAATCTTCTGGCTCATAATATTTTCTCCTAAATTATAAATTTTGTATGCAAAGGGGGCTAAACAGCCCCCTTTCATAATATTCGGTTCTATACTTTAATTATTCTGCGCTCTCAGCGGATTCGGCAGATTCTGCGGAAACTTCTGCGCTCTCAGCGGATTCGGCAGATTCTTCGGAAAGTTCTGCGCTCTCAGCGGATTCTGCGGATTCTTCGGAAAGTTCTGCACTTTCAGCGGATTCTGCAGATTCTTCGGAAGCTTCTGCGCTTTCAGCGGATTCTGCGGATTCTGCGGATTCTGCGGATTCTGCAGATTCTTCGCTCTCAGCGGATTCCTCGGAAGATTCTTCTTTCTTGTCTTCTTCCTTCTTGT
>JAFQHL010000024.1 GCA_017397955.1 Clostridia bacterium | reverse complement strand
TGGCAATGCGCTGAGTATACACGATAATCTTCGGCAAGAAGATCATCGTAAGGATACCGAGTATGTAGCAGGCCGCCGTCAGCAGAGTGCCGTAATCGATGTTAATGTCGATGGGGATCTTTCCGTCGAGAGCCGAGGACGGCTCAAGGAAATAAAAGATAAATCCCATCTGCCAAAAGCTGAACATAGAGAAACAGACCAGCATCCATAGCGGAATATCTCTCCTCTTTTTTTGGTTTTCTATGAGAATCGGGTGATTCATAAAGCGCACCTTCCTTTGTGTCAAATTTTTATCCGAAAAGGGGTTATCCCCCGCAATTTTTTTGAAAAACCCCTCGTTTTTTCGGGGTATCCCCCTAATACCCCCCAAACGGGGGGTACAAAAACACAGAAATAAACTGTATAATCAATGCGTGAAACGGCAATTGATTACATCGACATCATAACATAATACAATAATAGTTTCAATAGCGATTGTGCACAACTACCCAAAATAGCAGTTTGGTAAGTTATTAACGCCATGTTGGGTAGGTTACAAATTCGGCGTAATGAAGTATAATTATGTAAAGGAGGTAACTTATGGAAAAACTCAATTATTTCGATTATCTCGCTTTGGTAAAAGATCATCTCGCTTTGGCGGAAAACGAATATAATCTGCTATTGAATAACCACCCCGAGCTCGCAAAGCTGTCTAAACGCGAGCTTGATGTTTTTTCACAGCTTTTGACCGACAAAACCCAAGCTCAAATAGCCGAAGCGTTGTTTATATCTCAGTCTTCGGTCCACTTCCATTGTAAAAATATTTATAAAAAGCTAAATATCAGCAGTCGCAAACAATTATTGATAAAATATAAGGATATATAAAGGAGGATACTTTATGGGCTTTTTAGAAAGAGCGATCAGACGCGGCGTCAGCAACGCTGTGGAAAAGGCTGTTGGCAATGCAGTCCAAAAGAAGGTAGAGCCTAAGGCCACCGAGCTTGCTAACAAAGCGGCAGACGCAATTGATAACGCAGCACAAAACGCATCAAATAACATAAACCAAGCACAAAACACATCGGGGCTTAACGGTGCTTTTGCAAATCTTGAGCGCTCCATGCAAAACTACGCAACCGAAGCGGCAAAGAATATGAAGGTCTGCCCCAACTGTAACAAACCCACCACGGCAGATAAGAAATTCTGCCCCGACTGCGGAACACAGCTTCCCGAACAGACGGTGGCACAAAGCACCGTTTGTACAGAATGCGGCAAGCAAAACACCGTGGGCACCAAGTTTTGTTCCGATTGCGGCGCAAAGCTCCCCGCCGCTATTGCCGAGGAACAGGCGCAGGCTGACCGCAACGCCGCCGTGATGGCAGAGTGGGATCAGTATTTATCCCATTATCCAAAGTGGTCTTGCGGAGGATCTGAGTTCAATATTGAGGAATACGATCCCGGATGCTTCGAGTTCCGCGCAAACTTCAACGGAAACCATCAGGCAGCGTGCAGAGCTGTGGATGAATACCGACAGATTCTGTTGCAGAACGGATTTAGGCAAGCAGGCGAATATCCGTGTATCGAGCATCTTTATAAGATGGAAAACGGTGTCTGCTATCACGTAGATACGGGAATGTGTTTTGAAGCTTCTCCCGACAGCCCGTCTATTTCCTTTACCATAGGCGAACCGCGCGGCGGCTTCAACTACGTAAAACCCGAACCCAAGAAGAAAACGAGCTTTTTGGATCTGTTTAAATAAAGAATTGGAAAAAATTACAATGAAAAAATTATCTGCACTTTTACTCTCTCTGCTTCTGCTGTTGTCCTTATTCTCGGTAACGGCGTTTGCGGCAGAGGAAAACGAT
>JAFQHL010000001.1 GCA_017397955.1 Clostridia bacterium | reverse complement strand
TATTCAGTTGTATTAGAATTCCCGTTAGAACTGGGGTTGTTTTAGAAACGATGGAATGCCCGAAAACCGCACAGTTAAAGGCTTTTTGGAAGATTGACTTCCGTTTGGCGAAGAAGATTTCGAGTCAGCCCCGTTATGACCACTTCGATACGTCTCCATATATGTTAAACTCCCGAAGGAGTATTAACGCAAATATTCAGTTGTATTAGAATTCTCGTTAGAACTCTGTGTGATGCGGTGATAGGCAGATGCCCGAAAACCGCACAGTTAAAGGCTTTTTGGAAGATTGACTTCCGTTTGGCGAAGAAGATTTCGAGTCAGCCCCGTTATGACCACTTCGATATCTCTCCGTTTTGTTTTGTTGTTGCTGCCTGGATATTGTACCATTATTCTGCCGCAAAAGCAACTGTTTTTTTAAAAATTGTTGCTTGGGTCGAAGTTTACTCGTCGTCCTCGTCGTCTTCTTCGTCCTCTTCTTTTTGGGCTTGAGGTTTGGACCTAAAGGAAAACTTGCTTTCGGTGCCCTTATACACGCGCTCTATATTCTTGCGGTGCATAACGATAACCATAAGCGCGGTTATGGTGGCAAACAGCATCTTGAAAATGCCGGGCACCTGATGCACAAGGTTTATCTCTATAATATAAACATAGGCGGGATAGAAAAACGCAGCAATAACCGATGCCATAGACACATATCTGAATATAAACAGCACCAGCGCAAACGTGGCAATTAGCAACAGGAACACAAAGGGGTCCAGTATAAGAATAGCTGTAGCTGCTGCAAGCACACCCTTGCCGCCCTTGAACTTGTAATATACAGGGGCGATGTGACCGAGCACGCAAAACAAAGCCGCTATGTAGCCGCCCTCCACATTGAAGGCGGGACTGTAGCTTATCCACGTACCCAACAGTACGGAAAGCGCGGCTTTAAGCATATCTCCAAGCAGAGTAAACAGCGCCGCCTTTTTGCCGAAGACGCGCAGCATATTTGTAAGCCCTGCGTTGCCGCTGCCGAAATTGCGGATATCCTTGCCGAACAGCTTGCCTGACACGATAATTGCGCTGTTGATGCTACCAAGCAGATAGCCTATAACCACGCAGGCTAATATTTCAAGGGTTGACACCGCTTCGGGAACGACAGCGCCGTTACCGAAAACAAAAGTGTTAAGCCCTATTTTTTCTGCAATCCAACCATACCACACGGTAAAAACCTCCTTTAGCGAGTTAGTTGACCCGCAACGATGTCAGCACTTTAGCGAATAGGAAAAAATGTTTGGAACGGAAGAGCCGAAGCGAAGCTGTATTTTAATACTGCAAGCTGAGATTCGTTCGCAGCAAGAAAAAATTACAAATCAATATAATACATAAATTTTCTTGCGTTCCGAGCGTTTTTTATGTTCCCTAACCTTTAGTTGTCTTCTTTTTGTCTTATTATCAGCTTTATGGGCGTGCCCTCAAAGCCGAAAACATCTCTAAGGCAGTTTTCTATATAACGCTGATATGAGAAATGAAACAGCTCTGCGCTGTTACAGAATATAACAAACGTAGGCGGCTTGATGCCCGTCTGGGTCATATAATAAATCTTAAGTCTTCTGCCCTTGTCCGTAGGTGGCTGTACTCTGTTCATGGCATCGTTAAGCACGTCATTAAGCACGCCTGTGGAGATGCGCTGGATAGACTTGTCGTGTACGGCGTTGATCATCTCGTAGAGCTTATCTACTCGTTGACCGGTTTTTGCGGAAACAAAAGCTATGGGGGCGTAAGTCATATAAGAAAGTGCATCGTATACGTCCTTTTTAAAATTGTTCACTGTGGAATTATCCTTCTCCAAGGTATCCCACTTGTTCATAACGATAATAGCCGCCTTGCCCGCGTTGTGGCTAATACCCGCAATACGCTCATCCTGCGCGGTAACGCCCTCTGCGGCATCGCACATAATAAGGCATACATCGGCACGCTCTACCGCCGCACGGGCGCGGAGCACGCTGTATTTTTCGATGTTGTCTTCAATTTTGGCGTTTCTGCGGATACCTGCGGTATCTATAAACACATACTTGCCATGCTCGTTTTCTATGCGGGTGTCCGTAGCATCACGGGTGGTGCCGGGGATATTGGAAACAATAACGCGCTCCTCACCTGCAACGCGGTTAACCATAGAGCTTTTGCCCGCGTTGGGCTTGCCTATAACGGCAACGCGGATAACGCCCTCTTCTTCGGGCTCTTCCTCGTATTCGGGAAGCAGTTTCACTATACGGTCAAGGATATCGCCGCTACCTGTGCCGTGGATAGAGGAGAGGGGGATAGGCTCGCCCAGACCCAGCTCGTAAAACTCATAGTATTCGCCGGGGAGCGCGCCCACGGAATCTATTTTGTTAACCGCAAGCACCACGGGCTTACGGCTTTTCATAAGCATGGTTGCAATCTCGCGGTCGTCGGCGGTAACACCCGCTCTTACATCCGTCATAAACAGAATAACGTCGGCGCTGACAATAGCCAGCTCTGCCTGTGTACGCATCTGACGCAGTATTTCTGTGTTAGCCGTAGGCTCAAGCCCGCCGGTGTCCGTAATAACAAAGCTTTTGCCGTTCCATTCCGTATCCGCATATATGCGGTCACGGGTTACGCCGGGGGTATCGTCTACTATAGAGATACGCTCGCCCGTTATTTTATTAAAAAAGGTGCTTTTGCCCACGTTGGGTCTGCCTATTATGGCAACTGTACCTTTCATACAATATCCTCCTCGCTGATGTTCAGCAATTTATAAAGCAAATCTGCGCCGTCCTTTTCCGCCACCTCTATCGGATAGCCAAGCCGCGCTTCCGCTTCCTTAAGGCTTACGCCGTCAAGGAACAAATCCCCCTCACTTCTAAGCATATTACAGGGGATAATAAGCTTGTCACAGTTACCCGCGCCCTTTAGCTCTTCTATAAGGTCGCCGCCCGTAACAAGTCCGCTTACCGTAACGGTGTTGCCGAAAAACCTGTTTTCTACCGCAAAAACTCTGCAGTCTACTTGGGGGAACTCCGCCGTTAACGCCTCTGCCAAAGCGCAAATATGCCCGTAGGCGGCATAGCCCGTGGCTACAAATACCTTTTGCGCCGTTGGGTTTATATGGCTTTCTGCCGCACCCTCCAGCGCCCACATAAACTCTTCTCTGTGACAGCGCAACATTCCCACGCCGTTTTCCAGCTGAGGGTAGCCGTCATACTCGTCCTCGGGCGGGATGGGAATGCCTGCGGTAAGGTAAAACTCATCGGATGCGTAAAACATCCGCACACCCTTTTCTTTAAGGGGCAAGCGCGTAAATTCGTTAATGGTTTTAATAACTGCCGCCGCTTCCTCTGCCGTAAAAAGTCGCAGTTTCGGCAATCCTTCTCTGTGGGCGGTAAGCCCTACGGGTACGGCAGAAACACTTTGCAGGGATTTAAGCTTGTAAAGCTGCTCCATGCTGTAAACAAGCTCTTTACCGTCGTTAATTTGAGGACAAAGAACAAGCTGAGCGTTTATGGCTATCCCGTGCTCTGAAAGCTGGGTAAGATAATCCAAACATTTGCCTGCAAATCGGTTGCCCATCATAGTGCAACGCAGTTCCGGATTCATGGTATGCACAGATACGTTAACGGGGGATATACGCATCTTTATTATGCGGGCTATATCCTCGTCGCTAAGGTTGGTCAGCGTAACATAGTTGCCGTGCAGAAAAGAAAGCCGTTCGTCATCGTCCTTAAAATATATGCTTTCTCTCATCCCTTTGGGGTTTTGGTCAATAAAGCAAAACATACAGTTGTTACGGCAACGCTTTTGTTTTGTTATAAGGTAGCTGTCAAACTCCGCCCCCAGCGCATCATACTCACCCTTACTAAGCTTTAGGGTAAAGGGCTTTCCGTCGCGCTCTGCCTCTATAATAAGGCGGCGGTCGGTAGTGTAAAAATAATAGTCCAGCCCGTCGTTTATGGGGTTGCCGTTAATGCTTATTATGCTGTCGCCCGCCAAAAGCCCTGCCTTGTCTGCGGGACTGCCTTTTTCTACCAAGCTTATTTTAACCATAAATTTTCTCCATAAACGCAAAAGGCGCGCCTGCCTCAAGCCCTAACGACCGGAGAACGGCACGCGTTTCTGGAAGGTTTCCGCCCACAGGCAGAAACCTTCACATTAAACTAAAGCCTTATGCCTTTTTACTGTCCTTGCTGATGATTTCCTCGCCTGCGTAGGAGCCGCAACTCTTGCAAACTCTGTGGGAAAGGTTGTACTCACCGCACTTTGCACACTTAGTCATGCCGGGCATATCCAGCTTCCATACGGAAGAGCGTCTCTTATCTCTTCTTGCCTTGGACACTTTTGCCTTTGGTACTGCCATCTTCAGCACCTCCCTCTTTTAGGAATAATATATCAGCCGTTATCAAGCAACGCTTTCAAAACTTCAAGCCGCGGGTCAATCTCCTTGGCAGGGCAATTGCAACTGCCTTTGTTAAGGTTCTTGCCGCATTTGGGACACAGTCCCTTGCACTCCTCACGGCATAACAGCTTGGTGGGCAGTTCCAAAAGCAGCTCGTCATTAAAAACGGCGGCAAGGTCCAAAAACCCATCCTCGTCTGTTAAAATGTACTCATCGTTTTCGTCTGCTGTCAGGTTGCGGGCAACGGGTCTTTCTGTTTTAAAGCTGTGACAAAAATCAAAACCTTCTCCACAGCGGGAGCAAATACCCTCAGCGTGCACCACCGTATCTGCAGTTAAAAGCAAATAGCCGCCGTGGTTGCTAACGCCGCCCTTTGCTTCTGCGGTGCCTGCCGTAAAATCGCCATAGTCACCGCCAAGGGGTAAAACCAGCCCAAAACCTTGGGTGCCGCCATCTATTGCCAGCAGTTGTTGTATATCCAGCCGCATAAAACCACACCCCCGTGTTTTTACCGTCGTCTCAGCAAACGCTCATATATTATAACTCTTTAAGTGGCTTTTGTCAACAGTTTTTTTAAAGGTTTTTGCATAAAAAAGCAGTATTTGACGGATAATAGGGGCGACAGGAGTTGAATTTATATGAAAAAACTATGCAAATGTATTATAATAAGCGGAGCAGTGGCAGGTATGGTTATCGGTGCATCCTCTGCGTATATGACCGCAATGATTATTAAAAGTAAAACCGGCGTGTGCGATATGATGAAATGCAAAGCCAAGGAAGCTTTTAAGGCTATGGGAGAAAAGTTTACGTTGTAAAAAAGAGGGCTTAGCCCTCTTTTTTTCAGACCGCTGACAAAGGCACAGAACGCGAAAAAAAGAAAATACGGTTACTATAAAGTGAAAATTTCGGGGAAAATTCCCCCGAAATTTTTGTATATTTTTATATTTTTTCGTTTGGAACGAACCTCAGCTCACAGTACCCAGTACAGTTCTCGCCTCGGTTCGTTCCATCTGTACTCTTTCTCAGCAGTCTGCCAAGCTGATGACAAAGTTTGTCATCAGCTTGAGGTGTTGCTAGAGCAACACCTTTTTATATGGCAAAAATTAACCCTCTGTGAAATATTTCGGATGTACAGCACCACTTTCGGTATAATGCTTAATATCGCGATCACGCAAGAATTCTTTAATGATATCAGCGTTTAAGCAATGTCCCACATGAATAAATGCACTGTTTGCACGGGCGGTACTGTCCTTTGCAAGAGGCGTTCCGCTATCGTCAAATCTGTAACCCAAATTAAGATGACGGGTTTCATACTGCATACCGTAAACAATGCCGCGTTTGTCGAACAACGGTCCTCCGCTTTGCCCCTTAAGACCGGGAGTGCTAAGCTCAATACCGCACACCCTACCGTTTTTTGCAACGTGGCGTGTAACCATACCGTCCAAGGGAAAGCGAGGAGTATTAACTGCGGCTACATCACTCCACTCAATGTCGTCATTTATTCCATTATAAATCGCCTTTATACTTTCAGGGAACGGGAAGCCTATACGGCACATATAATTACCGGGACGAACTTTACCCGCATCGTCAGCAAAAACCGCGTATCCGTTATAATTAAGCTTTTCAAAGCCCTTGAACTGAATTATAGCCAAATCATAGTCCTTGTGCACGTGACATGTCATTCCGGTTATAGGCACAACACAGCCCTTGAAATTTACTTTCATATTAACGGTTATGCCTTTTTTGTAGCCATACTCCAGCTCCAGCTTTTTAAGCATTTGGGTATTGTTTTTACCGTTAAGTAGCTGAGCCTTGCTTTTTTTAAACTGTGCATATTTTTCGTTAATTTTGGTTGCAGCAAGAATTGTTTCTGCCACATGGCGACAGGTAACCGCACATCCTTCTTCGTTAACAAAGAACAAAGTGCCCGAGCCCGGCAAAACCACTGTTTCGCCGTAATTGCGATAAATATACATAATGGGACGAGTATAGTCCCCTACCTTTTCTATTGCATCAGCAAACATTATATAACCTTCCTTTTATTAAAAATTTGAGGGGTTGCCTTTACAGGCAAGCCCCTCTTTAATTTGTTTATTTATTATGCGTCGGGTTCGCCCTTAAGTGCATAGTACTGTTCGCGGAACATTGCCAAAGCACCGGAGCCTTCTGCAGTATAAGTATCACAGAAAGTAAGTTGTGCAGAGTCAACAAAAGGATACTGGATTGCTATTTCTGCTATACGTGCGGAGTTTGCGGAAGCAAAAGCATCAAGTACTCTCTGATTGAAATCATTCTGGTTGAATTCGTCCATCTTTGCTGTGATTTCGTTTTCAAGGAATCTGGTAAAGTAATAATCCTTCTTTTCGGAATATTCCTTATCATACTGCTCGCTGTAAGCTTCGGTTTCGGTATAGTTTGCTACCATTTCCTGATATTCAGGGGTGCCTTCGTAGCCTTCGCAAAGGTCGTCTACTTTATTCTTAAGCTGTTCTTCATAGCGAACCTCAAGACGTTCTTTAAGATACTTTTCGCAGTCAAATCTGCCTTCTTCAAGGGCTGCTGTGATATCTTCATCGGGAACAACGTAAGCGTTTTCAACGGAAGTTGTGCCTGTAGCCTCAAGCTTAAGCTGTTCTGTTACATAATTCTTCTGGTCCTTTTCAGCTGCGGTAAGAGCTGCTTCTTCCAAAGCCTCTACCATATCCTTGTCTGCAAGAACTTCAGCTTCTACCTTAAGTCTGTTATCTGCAGAAAGCTTAGCCTTATAAGCCTTAATTATTTCATCTTTAATTCTTTGCTTAATCTGGTCTTCGTTTGCAGCCATATACTCGGGGTCAGTTGCATCGAATGCAAACAACTCACCATTTATATATTCGTTATAGAACTCTGCAACAACATCTTCAAGAACCTGCTGATAATCAACACCCTCGATAGAAACAGTATTGCCTGCATAGTCCTTAACGGAATAAGCCTTTACTGCAAGGCTGAATCCGGTGAAATAAGATTCCTGAAGTTCAAGATTATGCTGTTTTTCCTGCTCTATACTTTCAAGAGAAATGCCCTTGTCTACAGAGGGGAATGCGTGGAAAGTATGACCGGTATAAAGGGTATCCATAGAATAGGTCTGACCCTGCTGACCCTCAGTGGTGGTAGGAAGAATAACTTCGCCACTGTTGTTAAGGGTATAGTTTACGCCGTTGGCACCGTAAAGTAAAAGGTTTTTAATATCTACTTCGCCGTTTACGCCGTTAAGCAAACGAAGGAAGTTAATTGCATAAGCTTCATAGTCGGAATTGCCATAACCTGCAGAGCTTTGAACGGAAGTTACAGCCTGACAAATTTCCTGACTGGTTGCAAGAGGCTTGGAATAGATGTTATAAACAAGATTCTTACCTTCTGCACCGTCTTCACCTGCTGCAGCTTTAACAAGTGCATCCATCTCGCCCTTTGTACCCTTGAAGAAAGCAACTGCAAACTTCTCGTTTATCAACTTTTCTTCCAAAAGCTCTTCATCAAAAGCTTCTGCAACATAGCCCAAAGAACGATAAACAGCTACTGTCTTGTAGTGGTTAACAAACTGAGCGTTACCGAGTGCTGCTGCCTGGAAAGGAACAACAAGGTTACCGCTGGAATCAACTGCCAAGGAACTGCCAAGCATTTCCATATTGTAACCGTCGCTTGTTACAAAGGTATTGGGGGTATTGAGCAAAGGAATTATTTTTTCGCCTTCATAATCGTTCTTGCTTACATAGTTCAAATAAGTCTCAAGCTCAGAGAGGTAACGCATCTGATTCTTGGAAAAACCAAACTCATAATTATCTTTACCATCAGCAACATCAGTTATTAAATTTGTATAGTAGTCAAGAAGGTCTTGGTCGAATACAAGGAACTCATATTCACCAACAGCGCGAACTGTAGGTATACCGTAAACGTTGGCAGCTGCTTCACTCTCGCCAACCTTAACTGCATTAAGGAACACGGCGGGGATAGACTTGTTGAGGCTTATCATCTCGCCCTCGGAATTGGTAAGAGCAGCGTCAAGGTCTACAAGATGACCCTCGGAAGCATCAAGATAATACTCATCAAAATCGGTATAAAGAACTATATCCATAGAAAGAGTGTTGGGATAAATGTTCTTCTTTTCCTTTTCGTCATTAAGAGTATTCATAACAACGTCCTGGTCGTATCTGATGTAAGGTCTTTCTTCTTTGCTGATTGTTTTGAATTCGGAATTTTCAAAATCGAACTCATAAGTCAAGCTTTCGTCTTCCCTGCAAGCTTCAATAACCTGCTTTGCAGAATCTATCATCTTGCCGTAATCTTCTTCAGGAGCGAGGAAAAGCTTAACGGCATAGCCGTTAGTCATAATAACATTGTTAAGATCTCTTTCAACTATTCTAATATCTTCTTGTGTAGTGGTTTCACCTGTTATACCGAAATAGCTGATTACGGGGATTTCGGGCAGAACTATCTTGGTAACCTTATCGTTAGACCTGCCGAAAACAAACACGTACAAAGCCGCAACAAGCACTGCGACAAGACCTAATGCAATTATACGCTTTACTAATTTTTTCTGTTTCTTCATAACTAATGCTATACCTCCATAAAAACGCCACGATTATACAAAAGTTATTCTACAACAAATTTGCATTTATGTCAATGACTTTTTTGATTTTTATATGACTCTTTTTGTAAAAGTTTTACCGCGGGTTGCATTTTACATTACTTTGGATTATACTGTATATTGAGGTGATGACTTTGGATGACAGAAAATACAGGAAACTTTTTAGTGATCTGCCAATTATAACCACCGACAGACTTATACTTAGAAAGATAATGCCTGAGGATTTGTACGATATGTACGAATACGCTTGCGAGCCGGAAGTTTCCCGCTTTTTGCTTTGGTCTCCGCACTTGAATATTGCAGAAACCAGAGGCCATATAGAATACCTGCAAAAGCAATATAGAAAGTCCTGCTGTACCGATTGGGGCATTGCACTTAAGACCAACAACAAGCTTATAGGCACCTGTGGGTTTGCTTCTGTTGATTTGCACAACAACAAAGCGGAGATTGGATATGTGCTTTCCAACAAATACAGAGGGCGCGGCTATATGCGTGAGGCGGTAATGGCTGTTATGGATGCAGGCTTTAACCGTTTGGGACTTAATAGAATAGAAGCGCGTATACTTGAAGGCAATCGCGACTCTGAAAAGTTGGCGGAAAGCGTTGGTATGGTGCGGGAAGGCACCTTGCGCCGCGCGCTGTTTATTAAAGGTGTATACAAGACCTTTAGTTATTATGCCATAACCGAAGAAGATTATAGAGAAACGCAAAGTTTACATAATGCATAAACTGTGAGTATAAGCTTTGAAAGGAGCGAGTTTATGCATTACAACAGCAAAAGTGAAAGCTACGGCAATATACGAAATGCTTTCGAGCATGAAGCGGCCGGGCACGTGCGATATATGATACTGGAAGAGGATGCCAAAAGACGCGGAAATATTGACTTAGCAAACATTTACGGCGGTTTGGCTAAGGAAGAATTCAACCACGCAAGACTTTGGTACAGAGAGTATCGCCCGGAAAACGAAGAAGAGGAGCTTAATGAGCGCATAGCGGACGAAACCGAAGAGGCAGCGTTTGGCTATACCGGTATGGCATCAAAGGCAGAGCTTGAGGGGTATGAGGCTTTAGCAGACAGATTTCTTGCCAATGGCAAAGCTGAAGCCGGTCACAGAGATACGCTTATGAGGTACAAAGCCGAGTGCAAAGATGGTACCCGCTACCACAGTAACGAGGAAAGCGTTTGGATCTGCAGTATTTGCGGACACAGACACACAGGGCTTACCCCGCCTGAGGAATGTCCTCTTTGCGGATACGGAAAGAACGCATACCGCCAAGCTTAAAGAAAAAATCAACAGTCAGAAAAACAACCGAGCTCTCCCGTCGAGCTCGGTTGTTATAATAAATATGCAAGCGATCTTTTCTAAAAAAGCTTTTTGCTTATTTCTCCTTCTATAGTGCTTCTAAAAGATGATTTCAGCGGATGCACCACGTCCCTGCCCTGTTCGTCTTTCGGCATAACCGCCATAAGCGTACCATCGTGACGAAATACTATTTTTATGTCGTGGACTGCCAAGGCATCATCAAATATCACGGTGGCTACTGCCGCAAGTCCCCCTGCGTTAAAGCGTTTTCTTATTATGATTTGTGTTATATCCATAAAACACCCCCACATAAAATGTCAATGTTTAACAAATTGAATCAATTTTTGTTTTTCTGCAAATTATCTCTTTTATTTTTACTTTTTGTATGATAAAATATACTAAATAAGTTTGCACTGAGATATTAAATAATGAGGTGTTAATTTTGCAATTTGATATAAACAGCTACAAAAGCTTTTATTTCGTGGGCATTGGTGGCATAAGCATGTCCTCTTTGGCGTTAATACTTAAAAGAGATGGCAAAGCGGTTAAGGGCTATGACCGTCGCCGCAGCGATGCCACAAAAAGCCTCGAAAATGAAGGCATTGAGGTGTTTTACGAATGTGGAGAAAACAACTGCACAGGCTGTGATATTGCCGTTTACACGGCGGCGGTGGATGCAAACCACCCTGAAATGAAATACATTGCCGCAGCAGGTATCCCTATCGTGAGCAGAGCGGAGCTTTTGGGGGCTATAGCTAAAAGCTATCCAAACTCTATTGCCGTAGCGGGTACACACGGTAAATCCACCACCTGCGGTATCCTTTCCCAAATTTTCCTCTCCCTAAACGGGGCTGACCCCACCATACTTATTGGTGCAAAGCTGCCAAGCATATCCTCTACATTCCGCACAGGGCATGACGGCAATTTTGTCTTTGAAGCCTGTGAGTACAAGGATTCCTTCTTACAATTCTACCCCACAGTATCAGTGATACTTAATGTGGAGCTTGACCATACGGACTATTTTGCTTCTATAGAGCAAATGGATAAATCCTTTAAGCATTTCATGGACAATACCGCTCCCGACGGATGCGTTATTGTAAACAAGGACAGCAAACACGCAATGCTGTGCGCCGCCAACCATGACGGTAAGATCTATACCTACTCGGTAAAAGACCCTGAGGCAGATTTTTTTGCCAAGGATATACATTTTGTCGGCGGATTACCCGGATATACGCTTGTTTTTAAGGGTAGAGAGGTGTTTGAGGCAGAACTTTCCATCCCCGGTGTGCACAATATATCAAACTCTTTGGCGGCGGTCGCGGCGGCGTTTATGTCCAAGGTTCCCGATGAAGCCATAATTAAGGGCTTAAAAGACTTTAGAGGTGTTGGCAGACGCTTTGAGTACAAGGGTAAGATAAACGGCGCAGTGGTATACGACGACTATGCACATCACCCCGACGAAATTGTTGCCACCCTTGCAGCGGCTAAAAAACTTGGCGGCAACAGGCTTATCTCTGTATTTCAGCCCCATACATACTCCCGCACAAAGGACCTGCTTGAAGGCTTCAAGGCTGCGTTTTGTGATGCCGACATTAAAGTTTTTGCAGAGATTTTCCCCGCACGTGAAGAAAATATATACGGCATAAGCTCTGCACACATTGCGGAAGGCATGGAAAACGCACTGTGCATTGACAGTTTTGAGGGAATAGCGGATTACATTAAAGAAAACGTCCGAGAAGGTGACACCGTTATTCTTATGGGTGCGGGCGACATTGATAGGGTTGCCAAATTGCTGTTCTAGCCATGGCATACGGGATAGCGTTTGAGAAAAAAGGAAACGCCGTTGAAGGACGATTTGGCGGTGAATGGTCGGAGCGTTGTGAGTTCCACCCCAAACCTGCACTTATACAAAAGCTGGGAAAGCACATTATTGCCCTTGCAAAGGGAAGGAAAAAATCCTTTTTACTTAGTCTTGAAGAAAAAGAAGGCGGGCTTACGGTTCATGGGGAAAGCAAGCGATTTAGAGGCAGCATTCTAATTAGCTTTGAGTTTGACTGTGAAAACCCCAGTTTTCACGTTCCCTGCCACAACAGGTTCAACTACGACGGCTTTTCCAAAGAAGAACTTGTAGATTTTGGTCACAAACTTCTGGATTTTAACAGCACGGGCTGTGCGCGCATAGGCGACGAAAACATTAAGGAGTTTGCCCGTAGCTTTGAAGAAGAAATTTTGTTATAGAATACACAAATACCCCCTTGGCAAAAGCCAAGGGGGTCAGACCGCTGACAAAGGCACAGAACGCGAAAAAAAGAAAATACGGTTACTATAAAGTGAAAATTTCGGGGAAAATTTCCCCGAAATTTTTGTATATTTTCATATTTTTTTCGTTCGAAACGAACCTCGGCTCACAGTACTCAGTACAGTTCTCGCCTCGGTTCGTTTTGTCTGCACTCTTTCTCAGCAGTCTGCCAAGCTGATGACAAGGTTTGTCATCAGCTTGACCCCCTTGGCAAATAGCCAAGGGGGTATTTTCTATCCAATTCGCAGATTAGGTATTCTTCATTATAACGCTTTCAATAATATCAGCGGCATCTTCACAGTCATCAAGACAGCTTTCAAGGTCTTCGTATACGTTAGTCCAGATGATAAGGTTGCGTGTATCCATCTCGTTAACAAACAGCTCCCGAGTAAGCTCGCTGTGAAGAGCATCGCCCTCACTCTCAAGAGTGTTAACCTCCACAAGCTTTTCTTTTATATGCTTGGAAGACTTAAAGTTTCTGAACTCTGCCATTGTTTCTTTAAGTGCAGCCGCACACTTATCTATAAGGTCACAAAAGCGAAGTGCGCCATGTCTTATCTCGCTGATGTTATAGAGGTACATACAACGCATAGCATCGTCAAGTGTATCCATAATATCGTCAAGCTTTGTGCCAAGCTCTATAATATCTTCTCTTTCAATGGGCGGCAAAAACTCATGCATAAGGCGTTTCGTCATCTCATGCTTTGCCATATCCGCCTCGTTCTCAAGGATATGCATCTTATCCATCTGCTCTTTAAAGGTTTCCTTATTAAAGTTCTGTACTGAATCCTTTAAAAGCTTTGCCGCGCCGCAAATTCGGTCAGCGGTAGCACAAAAATAATCAAAATAGTTAAAATCGTTTTTCTTAGCCATTTATAATTCCTCCTAAAAGAGCTTTTGGAACAACAATACCATAAGGTAACCTAAAATGCCGCATCCGGGGAAGGTTAAAAGCCACGCCCAAACCATCTCTTTTACCACAGCCCAGTTTATGGCGGAAAGTCGCTTAGAAGCGCCTACACCCATAATGGCGGTGGTCTTTGTGTGAGTTGTGCTTACAGGAATACCGGTAAGAGAAGCCAATAGTAAGCAGAAGGCACCGCCCATATCTGCCGCAAAGCCCTGATATGTTTCCAGCTTAACCATATCCATACCCACAGACTTTATTATCTTATAGCCGCCTATGGACGTACCAAGCGCCATTACAACAGAGCAAAGTATCATAAGCCAAAGGGGGATTTCAAAGGTTTCCACGCCACCCTGCCCTTTTGCAAGGCTAAGACCTAAAAGGAAAATACCCATAAACTTTTGACCGTCCTGCGCGCCGTGCATAAACGCCATTGATGCGCCACCCGCAATCTGCGCGCCCTTAAAAAACTTTACGGTCTTTACCCTATCCATACCCTTGCAGATGCTTTCGATAATCTTGGTCATCATAAAGCCGCTGCCAAAGCCAAGGACAGATGAAAGCCCCAGTCCGTATACAACCTTAAGCCATTCATCACCGTTTATGCCGCTAAGTCCGCCCTGCAAGGCGATTGCCGCACCGGAAATACCTGCAATAAGCGCATGGCTTTCGCTGGTGGGAATACCAAATGCCCACGCGGCGGTTGCCCAAACAACAATTGCAAACATTGCAGCACAAAGTGACAAAGTAGCATCATTGGTATTGCCTTCAAAGTTAACCATATTGCTTATGGTTGCCGCAACCTCGCTGGAAACAAGGGTCATTACAAAAACCCCGAGGAAGTTGAATATTGCCGCCATAATTATCGCCGCTCTTGGCTTCATTGAACGGGTGGAAACACAGGTTGCTATTGCATTTGGTGCATCCGTCCAGCCGTTAACCAGAATAACGCCAAGGGTCAGCACAACGACTATGGCTACTGCAGGCTCTTTTAACAGCCCCAAAAATTCAGTAAAACCCATATTTGTCCTCCGTAGAGTTTATACTTTGTGAAGAAGGACTATTCCTCTTCTTGCTCTTCGTCCTCTTCGTCTTCTGTTTCTTTTACTTTTTTAATAACACTTGCCATCTCAAGTCGGTGATTATCTACCTTTTGACCTTCAATTATAAGGTTTTCATCCTCAACCGTAAAGGTCGTACCATCTTCGGGAATACCGCCGAACAGAGTAAAGGCGTAACCGCCCAAGGTGTCGTTCTCATCATCGGGAAATTCCACACCAAGCTCTTCCGCAACCTCGTCAAGCATAGCACCGCCTTTAATTTGCCACGTATCTTCGCTTACTTTTACGATATCGGGAACGATATCTTCCTCGTCCTCGCTGTCATCAAAATCGCCCATTATCTGTGCAAGCAGGTCGTTCATGGTAACTATACCGGCAACGCCGCCGTATTCATCAAGTACTACGGCAAAGTGGTTGCGTATTTTCTTCATCTGCTTAAACAACACGTCCGCACGCATACCCTCAGGTACAAAGTGAGCGGGACGCACCGCTTTTTGCATAATATTGGATTTGGTTTTGTCCTTTATGGCAAAATAGTCCTTTGCACAAAGCACACCTTTTATTTCATCTGCGGTCTCGCCGCACACGGGATAATAGGAATGTCTGTGTTCAATTATAATATCATCCCATTTTGAGATATGGTCTTCCTCCCAAAGGAAGGCGATATCGGTACGATGGGTAGCAAATTCACCCACGGCAAGATCATCAAACTCAAACAAATTATGTATTATCTCTTTCTCATCGCTGTCAATAATACCTTTTCTGGTGCTTTCATCAACCATAAGCTTAATATCATCCTCGCTTACGGTTTCTTCCGTATCCTTGGGATCGATTCCCATAAGACGAAGTACACCATTGGTGGAAATGGTTAAAAACCACACTATGGGTGCAAACATCTTAGATACAAACCTGAGAAGACCAGACATACCGAGGGCAAGCTTTTCTGCCTTTTTCATAGCAAATCTTTTAGGTACCAGCTCACCAAACACCAATGTAATAAAGGAAAGGATAATGGTAATAAGCACAACAGAAATACGTCTTGCTACGTCATAAGATATAGCATTGCCGAAAATCTTTGCCATATCGTCAGCAAAGTTGTCTGCAGCAAACGCACTGCCCATAAAGCCCGCTAAGGTTATTGCAACCTGAATTGTAGCAAGAAACTTAGCAGGGTCACTTGTAAGCTTTTCCAAGCGTTTTGCGCGCTTATTGCCCTTTTGCTTTAACTGGGAAAGCTTTGCTTCATTAACAGAAAGCACAGCTATTTCGGCACAAGCAAAAATTGCGTTTAATGCGATAAGAATAAATTGTAGTAATAACGATAAGAATATATCCATACAGTAAAACAAATAACCTCCGTTTTTTAAAAGCTTATAATTTTCAAACCAAAAGCGCGGTACGCGCGTCGGTATCAATCATAGGCACAAAAACAAAGCTTGCTGTACAGACAAAGCTTTTTACGTAAATGCTTTTTAAAACCTTTCTGCGTTAAAAATTCAACGCCGCATAAGTTGCCCGCCCCGGGGTCGCCGTCGCTCATAAAAACAATTGCTCCTTTTCATAAAAATTTTCCGTATATTAAACATATACATGGTCATTGTATTCTATAATTTATAATATATAATTAACAAATTGTTTCGCAACAATGAACTTTGGCGTATTCTCTCAATTTTTACATAAAATCTTTTAAAAAAGCAAATAAAATATTGTTGACAAGCGTACTGCCCTGTGGTATAATTTGTTAAACTAATAAACATAAGCGGTTTTCGCCGCTATATGGGGGAGTAGTTCCGTACCCGTCACAAGGTGCGGGGTAGATCAACAGCAAGGCAGTATTGCCTGGTCTGCCCATAAAGAATGAGACTCATATACAGCCTACTGTATATGGGTTTTTGTATTTTAAGGAGGTATATGGTTTTGAAAGAGTATTTGCGCTCTGCCACTGAGATATTGGCAGAACAAAATTCCAACGACAACGGTCTTTCTAAAAACGAAGCCGCGGCTCGATTGGAAAAAACGGGGCCCAACAAACTTAAGGAAGGGAAAAAGGTATCTTTAATACGCCGTTTCCTCGGCGAACTTGCCGACCCAATGATAATAATACTGTTGGTTGCCGCTGCTATCTCCGGAGTATTGGCGTTTATCGAAAACGAGGCGCCTTTTGACGTTATCATTATCCTTGCTGTGGTGCTTATAAACGCTGTACTCGGCGTTGTACAGGAAAGCAAGGCAGAGCAAGCCATTGCGGCTTTACAGGAAATTGCCGCCGCTACATCCAAGGTAATACGTGACGGCAGAATTATTACCGTCCCCAGCGAAGAGCTTGTACCCGGTGATATTATAGTGCTTGAAGCGGGCGATTCCGTTCCTGCGGACGCGCGCATAATTGAATGTGCCAGTATGAAGGTTGAAGAAGCGGCACTTACGGGTGAATCCGTACCGGTAACAAAACAGGAAGAAACACTTACTGCAGGCGAAAACGCCGATGTTCCCCTCGGTGACAGAAAAAATATGCTTTACATGGGCAGTACCGTGGTTTACGGCCGTGGGAAAGCTGTTGTTGTTGCAACAGGTATGGAAACAGAAATGGGTAAGATTGCCGATGCACTTGCCGTTGCCGAAGATGGCGAAACACCCTTACAGAAAAAGCTTTCTCAGCTTAGCAAGGTGCTTACTGTTTTAGTACTTGTTATATGTGCCTTTATTTTTGCAATTGAACTTTTGCGTGCAGATACCATAGGCAGAGACGTTATACTTGATACATTTATGGTCGCCATAAGCCTTGCGGTTGCTGCGATTCCCGAAGGTCTTGCGGCTGTTGTTACCATAGTTCTTGCTATAGGTGTTACCAATATGTCCAAGCGCAAGGCGGTAATACGCAGACTTACCGCAGTTGAAACCTTGGGCTGTACCCAAATAATTTGCTCCGATAAAACAGGTACTCTTACACAAAACAAGATGACCGTTGTTGAAAGCTTTACCGAGGACGAATCTTTACTGGCAAACGCAATGTCCCTGTGCAGCGACGCCGTACAGGGCGAGGACGGTGAAGCTGTAGGCGAGCCTACGGAATGTGCTCTTGTTAACGCTGCGACTGCGGCAGGATTGCCCAAGGATGAGCAGGCAAAGCTTTTCCCCAGAATTGGCGAAGCTCCCTTTGACTCTATGCGTAAAATGATGTCTACCGTACACAAAACCGCAAACGGCGATATAATACAGTACACCAAAGGCGCACCGGACGAAGTGCTAAAGCTTTGTACACACGCATATAAAAACGGCAAGATTACGCCTATCACCGACGAAATTAAGGCAAGCATCCTTGCGGCAAACAAGGATATGGCTGATAAGGCACTGCGTGTTCTTTGCGGTGCTATGCGTATTTGGAAACAGGAGCCTGCACAGTACAGCCCTGAATATCTGGAGCAAGAGCTTTGCTTTATAGGGCTTTCCGGTATGATCGACCCTATCCGTCCCGAAGTTAAGGATGCAATAGTTGAATGTCGCGGTGCGGGTATACGCCCCATAATGATAACGGGCGACCACAAAGATACCGCTGTTGCAATAGCAAAACAGCTTGGTATTTTGGAAGATGAGTCTGCCGCTATTACAGGCGCAGAGCTCAACAATTTCTCTGACGAATATCTTAACGCAAACATTGATAAATTCTCAGTTTACGCCCGTGTTCAGCCCGAACACAAGGTGCGTATAGTTAAGGCGTGGAAAGCAAAGGGCTGTATAACCGCTATGACCGGTGACGGCGTTAACGATGCACCCTCCATTAAAAACGCAGATATAGGCGTTGGTATGGGTATAACCGGTACCGATGTTACCAAAAACGTTGCAGATATGGTTTTGGCAGACGATAATTTTGCTACCATTGTTTCCGCCGTTGAAGAAGGCAGACGCATATATGACAATATCCGCAAGGCTATTCAGTATTTGCTTTCCTCTAACTTGGCAGAGGTGTTTGCAATATTCACCGCTACCCTGCTTGGGTTTGTAATTCTTAAAGCTCCTCACCTTTTGTGGATAAACCTGGTTACCGACTCTATCCCTGCCTTGGCTTTGGGTATGGAAAAGGCAGAGGGCGACATTATGCGCCGCAAACCCCGTAACGCCAACGACGGTATCTTTGCCGGTGGTATGGGCTTTGACGTAGTGTTCCAGGGCATAATAGTTGCAACACTTACTCTTATTTCCTTCTTTATCGGTCACTATTTAGAATACAGCACCTGGGGCTTTGCAGAAAGCGAACACGGTATTACAATGGCGTTCCTTACCCTCTCTATGGTAGAAATAGTTCACTCCTTCAATATGCGCTCCAGAAGAAAGAGCGTGTTCTCCATAAAGGGCCATAACGCGGTGCTTTGGGGTGCTATGGCACTTTCCCTTGCACTTACAACCTTAGTTGTTTTTGTACCCTTCCTCAGAACAGCTTTTAGCTTCTCCGCTATCACCTTTAAGGAATACGCAATTGCACTGGGCGTTGCAATAACCATCTTGCCCATCATGGAAGTAGTTAAGTTTATACAAAGAAAACTTGAAAAATAAGTAAAAAGCTCCGTGCCTTGTGCACGGAGCTTTTACTTATATGCTTTCTATATGCCGCTTCAGCGCCTGAAAGGACACGTCGCTTATATGATGCTCTATACGACAGGCATCCTCTGCTGCAGTTTTGCGGTCAACACCAAGACCGACAAGGAACTTAGTGATAATGGTGTGCTTTTCATATATGTCCATAGCTATTTCCAGCCCCGCCTCGGTAAGTTCAATATACCCATCCTTTGCTACGCTTATATAACCACCGGATTTCAATATACCCATAGCACGGCTTACGCTTGGCTTGGAATACCCTAAATACTCACCAACATCAATGGCACGCACGGCACCCTGACGGGAAAGCACATATATTGCCTCTAAATACATTTCGCCCGATTCCTGCACCGACATTTTGCGCCCCTCCTTTGTTAATGTTGTAACTAGAATACCACATTCCTCCGATAATTGCAAGGGTGGATTTTTGTAACATTGCCAAATACTGTCTATAGCGATAGCTGCAGCGACAGCGTTAATCGGTCATTTTACCCCAATATGCTTGTACCCAACACGATAATACCAAAAAACCTTTTTCCATAATGACTGATAAGTATATATTTTCTATTGTAAAAAAAGTTTACTTGTGGTATAATTAAATCAGACATGCGGAGGGGTTTATATGAAAAAAACACAAAACGAAAACAGAGAAAGAAAAAAGGGCCTTGCAGGATGGTTTGAGAATCTTTGGTTCTATTACAAGTGGCATATACTTATAGGCGCGCTGGTGCTTTTATTTTTAAGCGTGGCAACAGTTCAATGTTTGGGCAAGGTCGATCCTGATATTACCGTTTTGCATATTGGTGAATTTGATGTTGGCGGCGACAGGGACAAGATTATAGAGGAATTTGGATACAGCGCCGCAGACCTTAACGACAACGGCAAAATTGACCTTTCTCTTGCGTTTTTCGGTCTGAGTGACAACACCACTCCAAACCGCTTTAACACAGAGCTTTTAGCTGGTGAGCACCACATTTATATTGTTAATGACGAATATTTTGAAAAGCTGCTTATATCTAACGCCTTGGTGCCCATAAACGAAGTACTTGGTTATGCACCCGAAAACACCGAGGGCGATGGCCACGGCATTAAGCTTAAGTACTTAGACCTTGCAGAGGTGCGTGGATTTAAGAATTTTAACCGCAACAGCATAATTTGTTTAAGAAAGGGAGACACTTCAGACAAGCTTTACGCCAACAATCGCGACTTTTTTAAGGCCATGATTAAGTATACTAACGGTAGCAAGCACGTGCAAGTGGATTTGGTATGCATAGGCAAGCAAAATCTTTATACAAGCACAATTTATGATATGGAGTTCAGCTTGTACAACATAGGCAGAGAAAAGGATAGAAATAATGTTGCCGTAATGAATTACGCCGAACAAAAGCTTATTACCAACGACCAAGGGGTTACCGTTTTCGGCGTAGACGAACAGACCACTGCGATGGAACTGATTGAGGGAAACAAAATCCTTTTGGTAAGCAAAGAAGTATTTGAGTTTTTGAAAAAAAGCAAAAAGCTTGCATCCTTTGCGGAGTTAGGAATAGAAACAGACGGCAGCGGTGAGGTGTATGGCAGAACACTTGCCTCCCTGACAGTAGAGAATCTTACGGATTTGACGGAAACACCCGGATTTAAATATTTGGACAAAGAGCTTTACGTTTGCGGCACTGCTAATATTGAAGGCTATACGGCCAATTTGCTTAAATATATGATTGAATGGACGGAGGGCTGATATGTTTAAGAAGAAAACCGAGTGTCTGCCTGAAAACAGGATTTGTGCGTATTGTGAGCACGCAACACTTTTGGGTGACAGCGGCACTTGTATATGCGACACAAAGGGGCTTATAAAGGATGATGGTATTTGCCGCAAATTCAGCCTTGACCTGTTAAAGCTTAAGCCACACGTACTTAAGCTTACAGACCCCGAAGAAAACAGCTTGCTGTTTACATAATAAAAAACCACCCGCGGGTGGTTTTTTATTACTGTCAATTCATTATTTTGTACCGAAAAGACGGTCACCTGCATCGCCTAAGCCGGGGACAATATAACAATGCTCGTTAAGCTTTTCATCAAGGCCGGCTGTAAATATATCAACATCGGGATGGTCTTCCTGAATCTTCTTAACGCCCTCGGGTGCAGAAACAAGGCACATAAGTCTTATGTTATTACAGCCCTTTTCTTTTAGCATGCGGATAGCATCCGAAGCGCTGCCACCTGTAGCAAGCATAGGATCGCATACTATAACTATGCGTTCTTCTATATCCACGGGGAGTTTGCAATAGTAAACAACGGGGGTATGTGTCTCAGGGTCACGGTAGAGGCCGATATGCCCTACTTTTGCCACCGGTAACAAGCTGAGAAGTCCGTCTACCATACCAAGACCTGCTCTTAAAATAGGAACTATGGCAAGCTTTTTGCCTGCTATTTTTTTGCCTGTCATAGGGGTAAGAGGTGTTTCTATTTCCACATCACACAAAGGAAAATCACGGGTAACCTCATAGCCCATAAGCATAGATATCTCGTCAAGCAAGCCTCTGAAATCCTTTGCGCCTGTATTTTTGTCACGCATAATAGTAAGTTTATGCTGTACCAAGGGGTGGTCTACAACAGTAAGTTTTCCCATATTTTTCTCTCCTTTATGTTTTTTCTATATTATAGAACTATTTTTTATTTTTTTCAATACTTACAGACAAAAAAAGAAGGAAGCGGCAAATTTTTTGTCGCTTCCTTCAAGCTGATGACAAACTTTGTCATCAGCTTGGCAGACTGCTGAGAAAGAGTACAGATGGAACGAACCGAGGCGAGAACTGTACTGGGTACTGTGAGCTGAGGTTCGTTCCAAACGAAAAAATATAAAAATACACAAAAATTTCGGAGAACTTTTCTCCGAAATCTTTACTTTATAGTAACCGTATTTTCTTTTTTCGTGTTCTGTGCCTTTGTCAGCGGTCTGAAGGAAGCGGCAAATTTTTTGTCGCTTCCTTCTTCAAGGAGAAAATTACTTTTTAATAACTTCGTTTCTCTTTATCTTCTTTGTGGTTGTCTTGGGGAATTCTGTATCCCTTATAACAATTTTGCTTATGTGCTTATACTGAGGCAGGGCCTTTACTGCTTCGGAAACATCCGCTTTAAAGGTTTCTTCTGCATTCTTACCGCCGTCGGGCATTGCATCCTTATCAAGTAACGCTTCGCAACAAAGCGAGGTTTCCGCACCCTTTTCGTCCTTTACGGAATACACAACCGCATCCTTTACGTAAGGTATGGCGTAAATGTAGTTTTCTATTTCCTCGGGATATATATTCTTGCCGTTATCAAGTACGATAAGGTTCTTTTTTCTGCCCGTGATATAAAGCTTTTCGTTTGTATAATTACCAAGGTCACCTGTGTGGAACCAGCCGTCAACAAGTACATCTGCCGTTTGTTCGGGCTCCTTGTAATAGCCCATCATTACGATGTCGCCCTTAACACAAATTTCGCCGTTTCCGTTTTCATCGCTATTATCTATTTTTACTTCGATACAGGGAAGAATTTTACCGACAGAGGTATAATCGTTATCCCCTGCCTGATTTACGGAAACAAGAGGAGAACATTCCGTAATGCCGTAGCCGATCTCCAAATCTATACCAATGTTGGTAAAAAATTCTGCTACCTCTGCTCTCACAGGTGCGCCACCGCACACTATCTGCCTAAGCTCACCGCCAAAGTTATCTATAATCTGCTTGAATGCCTTGCGGCGAATATCAATACCTATTTTACGCAACCCGTTACTGAGCTTTATCATAAAATTAACTGTGCCAAGCTTGCCTTTTTCTTCTAATGCCGCTAACACGCGCTTATAAAACAGCTCTGCAAAAGCGGGAACAACAAATAGATAAACGGGCTTATAAAGCTGAATATTTGCAAGTACGGCGCGGAGAGATTCGTTTATGCAAATGCAGTTATGCTTGTGGATGGAAACAAGTATACCGATAACCGCCTCATAAGTATGGTGGTAAGGAAGTACGGAAAGGCAACGGGTTTCAACCGTTTCCACCATCAGCCCGTAATAGATAGCGGAGCGAAGATTATGCTGAGAAAGCATTACTCCCTTAGGATTGCCGGTAGTACCGGAGGTATACACCAACAGCTTAAGTTCGTGGTCCCCGGAGGTGCCGTCAAGGTATACACCGTAGTTTTCTTCCATAAGCTTTTTACCTTCGGCAAGTATAGCTTCAAAAGATACTGCACCCTCACATTCGCCGTCCATACAAATTACAAATTTAATGTTTGGCAATTCATCCTTGCCCTCAACGATTGCATTTACATAGGATTTATCACAAATTATAACCTGACTCTCGCTGTGATTAAGGATGTTGAACATATCCTTTGTGGGAACATCTTTATCAATGGGAACAAAAATATTTTTGCCGCAGAGCGTGCTGACATAGCTGATTATCCAATTATAGCTGTTGTTGCCGGTGCAGGCAATATGACAGCCGGAAACAAACCCCCGTGCCGCCAGAGCGTTACCGAGACATACCGTAGCGTCATAAAACTCCTTACAGGATACATCACAAACCGCGCCTGCCTTTTTATACTTGAAAAGAACACCGTCGCCCATAGCGGCAACAGCCTGTTGCATCATATCACGGATAGACTCTATGGGGGCAACCTTGTTGTACTCAATCTTCTTTGCCATCGCTAACTCCTCTTAATAATTATTACATCTAATTTGCAAAACTATTATACACGATTATAATAACTATGTCAATAGTTATTTTGAAAATGTTTTTGGTTTTTATTGACTATTTGTGTAAATAATGTTAGAATAATATCCAATGGAGGAATGTACAATGCTTACTATAGAAAACATAAAAAACTTCAAGGCGCCCCGCTGGGACAGTCTGCCTGACATCGATTTATATATGGACCAAGTGCTGGTAGTGCTTGACAAACAGCTTTCCATATTCAAACGCGACGAGGATGAAAAAATCATCACCGCAGCTATGATAAATAACTATGTAAAACAGAAAATCACCCTGCCACCCGTAAATAAAAAGTACACCCGTTATCATCTTGCGTATCTATACACGGTGTGTGTATTAAAAAACATAATGGGGCTTGCAGATATATGTAACGGCATAGGTAGTTTACTAAACGGCAGACATACTGCTGAGGCATTTGATATGTTTTGCTCTGAGCTTGATTTTGCCATGGGTGAAGCGTTTTTCAGCATTGAAAGGTCCGCTCCTCTACCGCAGACCGATGAAGCGCGAGTATTGCGTGCGGTAACAACAGCCTGTGCGAATATGTTGTACAGCCGTTATCTTATTGAAAAGATAAGCGCAAAAAAGGAAGAGGCGGAATAAGCTTATGGATGATAAGAAAAACGCTGTAAAAACCAACGCCATGCGTATGCTCGATGCCGTCAAGATAAGCTACAAGGCTATGTTTTACGACTGGGACGAAAATGACCTTTCGGGTACAAAGGTTGCGGAAGCTATAGGCTTGCCTTGCGAAACCGTGTTTAAGACCCTTGTTGCCAAGGGTGATAAAACGGGTTTTTTGGTGTTTTGTATACCCGCAGATGCTGAGCTGGATTTAAAAAAAGCCGCCAAGCACAGCGGCAACAAGCGTGTAGAACTTTTGCCGGTAAAGGAACTTCTTAGCGTTACGGGATATATAAGAGGCGGTTGCTCGCCCGTTGGAATGAAGAAGCCCTTCCCCACTTATTTCGACGAGAGCTGTATTTTATTTGACGAAATAACCGTAAGTGCAGGAGTTAGAGGCTGTCAGCTTCTTATCAATACCGAGGCTTTGCTTGAATTTGTAGGAGGGAAAGAATGTCCTCTTACTATGGAGTAAACGCGTATTTAAGGAAACGCTTTGGTGGAAGAGTTTATAAGCTTGCACTTGACGGTGGTTTTTCCTGCCCCAACCGCGACGGAACTATTGGAAACAGGGGTTGCATCTTCTGCCTTGACGGTAGCGGCGCTTTTGCGGAAGGACGCAAAGAAAGCCTTGACGATCAAATCGAAAAAGCAAAGGTACGCATTGCGGCAAAAGTAGACGAAAACACTAAGTACATTGCTTATTTTCAGGCGTACACCAACACCTATGCCCCGGTTGAGCGGCTTAAAGAGCTGTATCTTCCTTTAACAAAGCGCGAAGATATTGTTGCCATCTCCATAGCAACACGACCTGATTGCTTGGACGATGAGGTGCTGAGGTTCTTGGAAGAGCTCAACCGTAAAAAGCCCTTGTTTATAGAGCTTGGATTGCAGACGATACACCAAAGCACGGCGGATTACATAAGGCGAGGTTATAACCTAAACTGTTACAACATCAGCGCAGAAGAGTTAAACCGAAGAGGTATAGAGCTTATAACTCATGTTATACTGGGATTACCCCATGAAACGGAAGAAATGATGCTTGAGACCGTAGCCCACGCCTGTAAGTACAGCCAAGGCATAAAACTACAGCTATTACACATATTGGAAGGCACCGATTTGGCAGAAGACTACAGGCAGGGAAAATTCAAAGTGTTTGAGCTTGATGAATATGCAAGGCTTGTAAAGAAATGTGTTGACATTATCCCCAAAGATGTGGTCATCCATCGCTTGACAGGAGACGGGGCGAAAAAGCACCTTATAGCCCCCTTGTGGAGCGGTGATAAAAAACGGGTTATAAACAGACTAAACAGCGAACTGGCAAAATTATAACCATACAGCGAAAACTGTACGGTTTAGACCGCTGACAAAGGCACAGAACACGAAAAAGACAAAAAACGATGTTGCCAAAGAAGAAAACTCGGTGAGATTTATCACCGAGTTTTCTGCGTTTTGTTTTATTTTTTTGTTTATAACGAACCTCGGCACACAGTACGATGCACGTTTTTTACTTTTGGTAATCGGCCCCGCAGGCAAACTTCTCCTCATATTCTGCAACAGTAAGGCGTATACAGCAAGCAAGCACTTTTGCCGCCTTCTCTATATCCTCAAGCGGAGGGAAAGTGGGTGCAATACGGAGATTGCTGTCGTTAGGGTCTTTGCCGTAGGGGAATGTTGCGCCCGCGGCTGTAAGAGCAAGGCCTGCATCTGCCGCAAGCTTTACCAAACGTTTTGCACAGCCATTAGGCAGGTTAAGACTGATAAAGTAGCCGCCGTTGGGACGGGTATAGCTAACGCCCTCCAGCTTATGGATATTGCAACGATCAAATTCGTTAAGCACAGCATCAAACTTAGGCTTGATAATCGCTCTATGTAGCTTCATGTGGTTGATAAGGCTCTGCTTATCGGGGAAAAGCTTTATATGACGAAGCTGGTTCAGCTTATCGTAGCCAATAGTCTGATATGAAAGCTGTTTTGTAATAGCCTTTATATTCTCCACACTGGAAGCTATAGCCGCAAGCCCTGAACCGGGGAAGCTTATCTTGGAGGTGGAAGTAAACTCAAAGAACATATTCTCATTGCCGTATTCCGCCGCGATGGAAAGAATATCGGGCAGTTCGTCGGGGGTGTCGCTCAAATCATGGATAGCATAAGCGTTATCCCAAAAAACTCTAAAATCCTTTGCCTTAGGCTTAAGAGATGCAAAACGACGCACCGTCTCTGCAGAATAAGTTATGCCGCTGGGATTTGCGTACTTAGGCACACACCATATACCCTTTATGCTGTCATCGTCCTTAACAAGCTTTTCCACCATATTCATATCCGGGCCTTCGCTTGTCATAGGAATTTTTATCATATTTATGCCAAAATACTCACAAATAGCAAAATGTCTGTCATAGCCCGGAACAGGACATAGAAAACTTATCTGCTCATACTTAGACCAAGGCTTATCGCTGCCCACAACACCGCTTAGCATGGCGCGCGCCATCGTATCGTACATAAGATTAAGGCTGGAGTTACCGCCAACAATTATCTTTTCTGTGGGCACACCCAAAATATCGGAAAAGATTCGTTTTGCGGCAGGAATACCATCCAAAATGCCGTAGTTACGACAATCTATTCCGTCTATAATGCAATCGTCTTTTGTGGAAAGAACGCCAAGCAAGGGCTCCATAATATCAAGCTGTTCGCGAGCGGGCTTACCGCGGGTCATATCCAGCTTTAATCCAAGGGCCTTATATCCCTCATATTCCTTTTGTAATTCTGCACGGGTAATCATAATATATCACCTTTCGGTAAAACTTAAAATTCGGCACTGCCTGTAGTTCTGGGGAAAGCTTCAACGTCACGTATATTAGACATACCGGTAATATACATTATCAAACGTTCAAAGCCCAAACCGTAACCTGCGTGACGGGTACCGCCAAATTCGCGAAGCTCAAGATACCACCAATAGTCTTTTTCTTCAAGCCCCATCTCTGCAATTCTTGCTTTAAGCATGTCAAGACGTTCTTCTCTCTGAGAGCCGCCTATAAGCTCACCAACACCGGGGACAAGCATATCTGCCGCGGCAACGGTCTTGCCGTCATCGTTCATACGCATATAGAACGCTTTTATATCCTTGGGATAATCGGTTACGAACACAGGCTTGCCGTAAACGCGCTCTGTAAGATAACGCTCGTGCTCGGTCTGCAAATCACAGCCCCACTCTACAGGATATTCAAATTTTTCACCGCTGTCCTTCAAAAGCTTAACAGCTTCGGTATAGCTTACTCTGCCAAAATCACTGTTTACAAGTGCCTCAAGTCTTGCCTTAAGGCCCGTGTCGATAAAACGGTTAAAGAACGCTATTTCTTCAGGACACTTTTTAAGAACATCCGCAACAACATATTTAATCATAGCCTCTGCGGTATCCATATAATCGTCAAGGTCTGCAAACGCCATTTCCGGCTCTATCATCCAGAACTCTGCCGCGTGGCGAGGAGTATTGGAGTTTTCGGCGCGGAAGGTGGGACCAAAGGTATACACCTTATTAAACGCCAAAGCAAAACACTCTGCCTGTAACTGACCGCTAACTGTAAGGTTGGCGGCTTTTCCGAAAAAGTCCTTGCTGAAATCAACACTTCCGTCCTCGTTCTTGGGCAGGTCATTAACGTCAAGAGTGGTAACACGGAACATTTCGCCCGCGCCCTCACAGTCACTTGTGGTAATTATGGGAGTGTTAACGTATACAAAGCCGTTTTCCGCAAAGAAACTGTGAAGTGCCTGTGCAGCAACCGAGCGCACTCTGAACACTGCGGAGAAGGTGTTTGCACGGGGACGAAGGTGACCTATAGACCTCAAAAACTCCAAACTGTGCTTTTTGTTTTGCAAAGGATAGTTGGGGGTGGACGCACCCTCTATAGCCACAGCGGAAGCCTTAAGCTCAAAGGGCTGTTTTGCTTCCGGCGTAAGGACAAAAGTGCCCGTAACAGTTATTGCCGCGCCTATGTTTTGGGAAGATATTTCCTTATAGTTATCCAGAAGGTTTTCCTCTACAACAACCTGCAAATTGGTAAAGCAGGTACCGTCGTTAAGAGAGATGAAACCAAACATATTTGAGCAACGCATATTCTTTATCCAACCGCCGACAGTAATGGTTTTACCCTCATAATCGGCGGGAGAAGCGCAAAGAGAACTTACGGTAGTAAGCTGTTTTTTAATAGCCATGGTTATCCTCCTGCATTATAATACTTTAAATAATTATACATTTCATTATACATTTATCTGTCTTTTTTTACAAGTGGTAAATTTGCACCGCTTTGCCATCCGCACGCCTTATGATTTGTGCATTTTGACGAAGTGCCAATCTATCAACCGTTACCAAACCGCCTTCCGCTGCATATTATTGACAGGGTTACGGTTTTCTGTTAAAATACACATACAACAACAGGAGTGAAGTTAATGGAACAGAAAACCCCTTGGATTAAGAACTACGGCGATATACCCACAAATCTTGAATATACCGATGACACAATGTGGCAATGCTTTTTGAAATCCGCAGAAAAGGTGCCTGACTTTTCGGCATTGTCCTATATGGGCAAGGAATACAGTTATTCCCGCGTAAAGGAAAAAATAGAAAGCGTGGCACGGGCTTTTTCCGCGCTTGGCGTAACTAAAGGTACGCGTGTTGCCATCTGTTTGCCGAATATTCCGCAAGCAATATACTGTCTGTATGCCCTTAATATACTTGGAGCGGCGGCTTGTATGGTGCATCCGCTTTCCGCAGAAAAAGAGCTGACGGAACTTTTAAGCGAGGCTGATTGCCGCTTTGCTGTTATTATGGACAGTTTTGCAAAAAAGTTTGGTGATGCACAAAAGAATTTGCCGCAGATTAGGTATATAGTTACCGATGCCGCCGAATGTTTGGGAATAAAATCCGCATTATATAAACTGCTTAAAGGCAGAAAGCTTAAGCACACTTATCCTGCAAAATCCATAACGTGGAAAAGCTTTATAAAAGGCGGAAAAAACAAAAAAACACCCACTGCCGTTAAAGCCGATAAAAGCAGACCCGCCGTTATCCTGTTTTCCGGCGGTACAACGGGTGTGCCTAAAGCAATTGCGCTTTCTGACTTTAACGTTAACGCTATGGGCGCGCAAATAAATGCCGTTGACCGCAACAATATGCGTGGTAACCGCACACTGGCGGTTTTACCCATTTTTCACGGATTCGGGTTAGGCGTGTGCATCCACTCCCCTCTTTACAACTGCGGCACCTCTGTTCTTGTCCCACGTGCTAACCCCGCAGAGTTTGCAAAGCTATTGGAAAGCACAAAAACTAATGTGTTGGCGGCTGTCCCTTCTCTGTTGGAAGCGCTTACAAGGAACCCATACAAGCCTGACCTTTCGCGGTTATTGGCAGTATACAGCGGTGGCGACAGTATGAGCGTAAGCCTTAAACAAAAGCTTAACGCCTATCTTAAAGAAAACGGTGCAAAAATAAAAGTACAGGAGGGCTACGGCGCAACAGAATGTTTTGCCGCAAGCTGTCTTACACCTTATTTCAGCAACAAAGTGGAAGGTATAGGTTTTCCCCTACCCGATATGCTTTTTAAAATATGCTCTCCCGACACAAGGGAGGAGCTGCCATACAACACAGACGGTGAGATATGCGTAAGCGGCCCCACCGTTATGCTTGGATATCTTGGCCACAGCGAAGAGAACGCAAAAGCCCTGCAAAGACACGCAGATGGTAAAATGTGGCTACACACAGGCGATATGGGCTGTATGGACGAAGATGGATGCGTTTACTTCCGCCAACGCATAAAGCGCATGATAATTACCAACGGGTACAACGTGTATCCCGCAAGGATAGAACAGATATTGGAATCACATCCAAAGGTAAGACAAAGCTGTGTTATAGGCGTGGCTGACCCCAAAAAAATTCAAAGGGTCAAGGCTTTTGCGGTAACGGAAAAGGAAGGCTATGCTACCGAAGAGCTTAAAGCGGAGCTGTTTGAGTATTGCAAAAAGCATATTGCCAAATACGCGCTTCCTACCGAAATTGAGTTTAGAAAAGAACTGCCGAAAACAAAGCTGAACAAAACAGATTACAAAGCTCTTGAAGCTGAAAGCGCAGTAAATAAGAATACATAAAAAGAAGGTGTGATTTGCACCTTCTTTTTTACTTGCTATACAACGGCGGAATTAAATTTTTGTGTCTTGCCCATAGCGAAGGCAAGGACAGATGCATAATCTGCCGCATTGATTGTAGCGGAACCGGGAGCGATAACATTAGCCGCCTCCTTCTTAAGCGCATTCAAAGCGGACTTACCCTTGGCACAGTTAAGCACCTGTGCATAATCTGCCGCGGTTACTCTGCCGTCGCCGTTTATATCACCAAGGTATACAGTTTCAAGCCAAAGACAGGACATAAACGCACAATAACCGATAGAGGTAACGCTGTCGGGGACGGTTATGCTTGTAAGGTTGGAACAGCTGTTAAACGCAGAGTCGCCGATAGAGGTAACGCCACTTGCTATTTCGACTTTAGTGATATAGCTACGATAGCTATACCAAGGAGCATAGTCAGAATAAGAATCCATAGCCCCCGTACCGGTTATGGAAAGGACACCGGTTGAAGTATTAAAGCTCCAGCTAAGGTTTGTGCCGCAGGTGCCGCTGTAGGCAGCTTTTGGCATAAAAATTAGGCCTGCGCTTTGGGCGGCGCCTACCGTAAAGGCGGATGCGCCAAGGCACATGGCTATTACAAGGATAAAAGCGATTAGCTTTTTCATAACAAAAACATCCTTTTCTGTTTCATTTGGGTGCGCTTTATTGGTAGTTGTTCCAATTCTATGTTAACGATTATACGCTTGTTTTCAACATCTGTCAAGTGCGGTTTAGAACAACGACGGTTTGACACCTGTTATTTACACGGTTTTTATACGCAAAAACCGCCCTTAACAAGCGAGCGGTTTTTAACTGTTAATTTAATCAAAATTATCTATAAGACCTGAATCGTATCTTAAAATCATAGCGGCATCAAGACTGTTTACCGTACCGTCGCCGTTAACATCGCCGTTCTCTGCCTGTTCCTCTGTAAAGCTTATTATTTCCGCATCGTAGCGAAGAACATAAGCGGCATCCAAGTTATCAGCGCTGCCGTCACCGTTTACATCGCCTTTGCCGGAAACAGCAGGTCTGTGTAAGCTGGGGATGGAGCTTTCGTTATCAGCAGACTCCTCGGAAAGTTCGTTGCTTTCTTCAGCAGAAGCTTCCCCGTCTCCGTCTGAGGGTGTTGGTTCTTCAGAGATTTCGGGTGTTTCCGCAGTGCCCCTAACGGTTACCGTTGTTTCCGCACCGTAGCCGAAAACACGAAGTTCGTTAAGATGCTGTTTCCAATCAGGTTGATTTATCAAGCCGCTGGTTGCAGCAACGGTGATATCCCCGTTATTTTCCCAAGGAACATCATACTTTCCGTCTATGGTGAAGGTATAGGTTGCGCCGTTATCAAAGCCGTTAACGGGAGTAAAATACAGACGGAATGCCATACCGCCGTCTTCTTTTACAACCTCCGTAACATCGTCAAGCATAATAAAGTTTATATTTATTTTGCCTTTGCCAGTAGAGCTGTAGGGCTTACAAATGCCGGCTGCACCCAGCACCTGATATTCATGCAAGCCCTGACCGGGAATCAAAGCGGTTTTTGTAACCCACGGCCATGACGTAATCATTTGCGGAGCGTTTACACCGTCCACAGCCGCCACACCGTCGCCGTTTAGTTCCTCCCTTGTCTTCCAAAGCGGGTCAAGCAGGTCGCCATCAAATTCTATGTTAAACTCTATTGAATACAGACCGTAGGGGTCGGTTATATCCACAACAGAAATATCCAAAACGATATATTCTTGCCCTTTATAATCGCCAATGCTTGCGCGCATATCCAAAGCGAAAGAGCGCGGAACCAACGGGTCTGCCGCGGAAACGGCAGGAACGGTCATACCCAAGGTCAATACAAACGCAAGGATTAAAGATA
Organism: Clostridia bacterium; assembly: GCA_017397955.1. Classification (GTDB taxonomy): domain Bacteria; phylum Bacillota; class Clostridia; order Oscillospirales; family CAG-382; genus SIG636. The sequence continues at coordinate 74,485 of JAFQHL010000001.1, read as the reverse complement.
ATATTTTTTTCATAGTTTTACGCCTCCGTAATTTTTGCTGTATTGACGGTTTGGGAAAAAAGTGGTATAATCACAGTCAATACTGTTAAGGAGAAAAGATATGGTTGTTAAAGTGATTTTTACTTTTGTTGGGTTAATGATAGGGTTATTGCAATACGGGCTTATTAAGACCGCCGCAAAGTACGCAGCTGAAAAACATGGCGGAGTTGCAGGGATTATAGCCGCAAAGATTTTGCTTTACGTCCTTTCCGCCGCAACTGTTTTTGTTTGGTTTAAAGACTGTATTTTTGTGTTTGCCACAGGACTTGTTGCAGGCATCATACTTTGTGCCGTTACCGATAACCTGAGGAGTAAAAAACAGTAACTCCCCTACTATAAACGCCGTTTTATTATACAGTCCCCGCAAAATACAAAACTTTGCGGGGACTGTTTTTTAGTTAATTAACCGTTGTAAGCCGCCTTATCGCAGATAAGAATTACGTCCTTATGAGCCTTAAGTACCGTGCAGGGGATTTCGGTAGTAATTCTGTCATCGTCTACCATCTTCTTAACAACTGCGTGCTTGTTTGCACCGCTGGCAAGAACAAGAATCTTCTTTGCCTGCATAATGGTTGCAAGACCCATGGTGATTGCCTGTGTGGGAACGTCTGCCTTGGATGCGAAGAAACGTGCGTTTGCTTCTATAGTGTTGTCGGTGAGGTCGGTAAGGTGGGTGCTTGCATAAAGCTCTGCCTCAGGTTCGTTAAAACCGATGTGACCGTTCTGACCAACGCCGAGAACCTGTACGTCAATACCGCCTGCAGCTGCAACAGCTTCATCATAAGCCTTACCTTCTGCTGCGGGGTCCTTTGCAAGACCGTTGGGAACGTGGGTTTTTGCCTTATCTATATCTACATGGTCGAAAAGATTGGTGTTCATAAAATATCTGTAGCTTTGGTCATGAGTAGGTGCCAAAGGATAATATTCATCCAAGTTATAGCTGGTTACATCCTTAAAGCTTATTTCGCCTGCCTTGTTCATTTCCTGAAGGCACTTGTACATACCAACGGGGGTGCTGCCTGTTGCCAAGCCGAGAACGGAATTAGGCTTTGCCTTAAGCTGGTCGGCTATAACCTTTGCGCCCTCTTTGGACATTTCTTCATAACTGTCACATACGATAACTTTAAGCATAATCAAAATCCTCCATAAACTATATTCTTATATTTGCAACGTATATTTTATAACAAATCCGCCCTTATGTCAAGCAAAAGCGACAATTTTCAAAAAGAAATTTCGGGAATAGAGGGGATAGCACCCTCTTTTTCGGTGCTTTTGGCGGCTATTTGGCAAGCTTTGTCTGCCAACACCTGTATTTCTTTCACCGAAAGACAGGAAATATCCTTGCCTAAAGCAAAGGCACCTGCTATAAAGCTTCCTAAAAATATGTCACCCGCTCCGGTTGTATCCTTAACAGCCGCAGGATATCCAAACACTCTGCCACGGGCATCACCTTTCCCGTAAGTAACGCCGTCTGCACCCAAGGTTATCAAAACAGTTTGTGCATAGCCGGTCAGAAAATCCATAGCTTTGTCAATATCATCACAACCCGAAAGCAATCTCGCCTCGGCTTCGGATACCTTTAAAAGCTGTGGTTTTACAGACAACCCAAGACATGCGTTTACAAAATCCTTTTCGCTGTTCCACAAAAACGGACGGTAGTTAGGGTCAAAGCTTATGTTTACGCCTGCATCATTTGCAGACTTTAACAAATGCAACAAAGCGCTTTTACAAGGCTCCGCCGCTAAAGAAAGCCCACCGAAATGGAAAAGCGATGCAGAGCTTACAAGCCCTTCGTCAAGCTCCTCCGCGGTTACAGAAACATCCGCACAGGCATCTCTGCAAAAAACAAAGCTGTTTTCACCATCTTTGCCTACACTGACAAAGGCATGAGTGGTGGGGCGTTTTTTATCTGTTATTATACCTCTTGTGGTAACGCCGTAATTTTTTGCCGTTTCAATTAACAGCTTGCCAAAGCTGTCATTGCCGACCTTGCCCATAAACGCGGTTTTAACACCGCCTTTTGCGGCGCAGACAGCAAGATTAAAAGGAGCACCGCCGGGGTTAGCCTTATACACGCCATCTTCTGCGGCGATAAAATCTATCAAAGCCTCGCCAAATGCAACCAGACCGTATTCTTTGTTCAACTGCTATGTCACCAACCTTACTTTGTTTTTCGTTGACAAAACGCGACGGGCGCGTTATAATTATTGCAACGGAGGTGTTGTATATGAGATACGAAGGCGTGGTTTTTGACCTTGACCACACACTGTTTGACAGGTACGCCACACTTAAAGCTTTATCCGCCGATTTTTGCGAGATGTTTAAGGATTGCATAGCGCCGGAAACGACCGCAGAAATGATGGGTGAACAACTGTGTGACAGTGACCGCAAGCACATATATTACGGTTGGAGCAGAGTTTTTGCAGACCTTTGCGAAAAAGGTGTGTTCTGCACGGCACCCACCTATGAAAGATACAGAGAAGCTTTGCTTACCCTTTTTCAAAAATATGCAGTGCCCTTTTCGTTCACATACAGTGTCCTCGATGAGCTGAGAAGCAGAGGTCTTAAGCTTGGGCTTATAACCAACGGCAACGGACAAATACAGGCACGGAAGTTGGAGCTTTTAAAGCTGACGGACGCATTTGACTATGCCCTGCTATGCGGAAAGTTTGGAGTGCAAAAGCCTGACCGCGCGCCCTTTGACCACATGGTTGAGGTTTTGGGAATACCTGCGGAAAAGCTGTTATTTGTAGGGGATAACCCTGTTTGTGACGTGGATGCCTCCCGAAATGCAGGCTATACCCCTGTTGAAATACTTACAACCGATTGCAAGATGCCCGAGATTGATAGCGCAAAGCTACAGCTGAAAACCGTTAAAGAACTGCCTGCCCTTATTGACCTTTTGCAGAAATCCCCTGTGTAAGCTGGGGCATATTGCGAATAATGTCACGGCGTGTCACAATACCTATAAATGCATCGCTATCATCGGTAACGCAGATAAAATTCTGCTTCATGGCGTGTTCCAACAGTTCTTCCATTGTAACATTTATACGCACTGCGGGACTAAAATCGGGACGAACCAGCTCTTTTACGCAATGTTTTTCCTGCTCTTTAACGGAAACACATTCTTCATCCACCAGATACCACAAAAAGTCCCCCTCACTTATAGAACCGACATAGGTACCGTCCTCAGCAAGAACCGGTATGGCGGCATAGCCGTGGTGGCGCATTTTTTCCAACCCTTGACGGAGGGTACTGTTTTCATATATATAAGCCACATCTTTTTTGGGCTTCAAAAGCATAAGTACATTCATATTTTTAAAAACCTCCCTCTAAAAACATTATAACACCGATTAACTAAAAAAACAATTAAATTTATAAAATATTTTAGGAGTGTTTTGATTTGATTACCACAATAAACGACGGCAAGCTTTTTGTTGACATCAATTCTAAGGGGGCAGAGCTTTGGCGGATATATGACCGCCAAGGCAACGACTTTCTCTGGAACGGTGACAGCAAATTCTGGGGCAGACGCGCCCCCACTCTATTTCCTATTTGCGGCGGCATGATAGGTGACGGTTATATTTATGAAGGCAAAGAGTATTCTATGCCCAAGCACGGCTTTTGCAGGGATGCTGAATTTGAATTGGAAACGGCAGAAAGTAACCGCGCCGTTTATCTTATAAGAAACAACGAGGAAAGATTTAAGCTGTACCCTTTCCGCTTTGAATTTAGGATTGAATACATTGTTTTCGATGGCGCGCTTCAGGTTAAATACCGAGTTAAAAACCTAGGGGATAAAACTATGTATTTTTCTGTCGGCTCTCACGAAGCGTATGCCTGCCCCGAAGGAATTGAGAGCTATAAGGTGGAATTTGAAGTACCCGAAAGGCTTGAAAGCCTTGAAATTGCAGATAATCTTGTACAGAGCGGCAGAACGCTTATAGGTGAAAATGTCACCGAGCTGCCTATGAGCTACGACTACTTTAAGGTAGATGCCTTATGTTTTCAGAACATAATTTCCAAGCGTGTAAGCCTTGTTGGCAACGGTAGACGCATTGACGTGGAATTTGACGGCTTTGAGTATGTTTTATTGTGGACCAAACAACAGGCTCCGTTTTTGTGCATCGAGCTTAACTGTGGTATAGATGATTATGCAGACAGTAACCGTGTACTGCAACAAAAAAAGGGCAGTGTTGCCCTTGACGGCGGAAAAGAACACGTGCTGTGCCACAGTATGCGCTTTTCTAAAATCTAAGGCGCTGACCTTATTATAAGCCATAACGTTTAATAAAGCTTAAATACAAGGATTGACAATTATATTCGGTTGTTATATAATGCCACTGTAATGCAGTAAGATGCGACAAATATACTTTAAGGAGAAAAGAAATGAAAAAACTATTAGTCATTATTTTAGCTCTTATGATTGTTTTGACTTCTTTTGCGGCTTGCAAAAAAGAAGAACCCAAGGCAAAGGACGAAAGCAAAGCACCTGTTGTAAGTACCGATACGGACAACAACAGCAAAGAAGAAAGCAAGGAAGAAAGCAAGGAAGAAAGCAAGGAAGACAGCAAAGCGCCCGTTGCTGACGAAGAAAATTCTGTAGAATCTGAGGATTCATCCATAGCACAGGCTCCTAACAGCGAACCCGACTCCTCTGTGCCCGTTGGCGACGTGGAGTATAACGAGGCTCTTATTGGTCTTTGGTCCGCCCAGGAGGACGGCGCAATCGTAGTATTCGACATCAAGGCTGACGGCAAAGGCAGCATGAATATGGACGGTTTGTCTGCTGATATAGATTGGTATGTCAGCAATGACAAACTTACCATTAACATGAGCGTTTACGGCATAACCGAGCCTATGGTTGAGAATGCTGATTACACCGTTGACGGTGACAGTCTTTCCATAACTTACGAAGGCGAAACCATTGTGCTTACCAAGGGTGAAATTGTGCCCGAAGACAGCAGCACCGAAGACAGCGTTATTGCAATACCTGTGGAAAAAGAATATGACACCATTCTTCTTGGTACTTGGGGCTATTTGGAAGACGGCGTGGCAATGCTTATTACCTTTGAAAAAGACGGCAAAGGCAAGGTAAAGATGGACGGCATATCCCTTAACCTTGATTGGTACACAGTAGACGAAAAGCTTACCGCTGTTATGTCTCTTTTAGGCGAAAGCGAAGTGCTTTTTGAAGATAACGAATACACCGTAGATGTTGACAAGCTTTTTGTTACCATTGAGGACGAAACAATCATGCTTGCGAAAGATAACACTGATAAAAACAACAACACCAACACCGAAGAAAGCACCGAAACAAGCACCGTGGTTAATACAGAAAGAGAATACGACAATGCACTGTTGGGCACTTGGACTGCCGAAGAAGAAGGTGTTACTTTTACCTTTACCTTTGAAGAAGAAGGCGTTGGTTTTGTAAACGTTGTTGACTCCAACGAAGAAATGTCTTTTTACATTGATTGGTATACCAACAATGGCATTCTTGAAACTACCATAACCGAAATGGACGGCGTTGAAATCAATGAGCCTTTGGCTTCTTTTGAATATGAAATAAATGGCGAAAGTCTTTCCCTTACCGAGGATGGCGATACATTGGTGTTCACTGCCAAATAATCCGAGGGTCAATAAAAAGACAAAAGACTAGGTTTTTGTATAGAAAAATACCGTGATGTGTTTCACATCACGGTATCTTTGTTTTAGTCTAGTCAAGCTCTTTAAGACCAGTATAAAGTTCGTAATATCTTCCTTTTTGAGCAAGCAGGTCTTCGTGGTCACCGCGCTCTATTATCTCACCGCGCTCCAACACCATTATTGCGTTGGAATTGCGTACCGTAGAAAGTCGATGTGCTATAACAAAGGTGGTCCTGTCCTCCATAAGCGCATCCATGCCCCGTTCTATATGACGCTCGGTACGAGTATCAACAGAACTGGTCGCCTCATCAAGTACAAGTATGGGTGCTTTACTTAAGGCAGCTCTGGCGATATTAAGCAGCTGGCGCTGGCCTTGAGACAGGTTTGCACCGTCGCCCTCTATCATAGTGTCATAGCCTTGTGATAAACGCATAATAAAGCTGTGGGCGTAAGCAGTTTTCGCCGCTTGCTCTACCTCTGCATCGCTGGCATCCAGCCTGCCGTAACGGATATTTTCGCGCACAGTACCCGTAAACAGGTGGGTGTCCTGCAACACCATAGCTATGTTCTTTCTCAGTACATCCTTTTCTATTTGCTTTATATCAACACCGTCTATTGTTATTGTACCTTCTTTTATGTCATAAAAGCGGTTAAGCAGATTTGTTATGGTGGTTTTACCTGCGCCCGTAGAGCCGACAAATGCTATCTTCTGACCGGGCTTTGCGTAAAGAGATATGTTCTTAAGTACCGTCTTATCCTCAGTATAGCCAAAGGAAACATTATCAAGGATCACGTGACCCTTTATACCCTCTTTTGCAAAATCCTCAGCATTTTCTACATCTGCAGGCTCTTCGGGAAGATCCATAATTTTAAACACGCGCTCTGCACCCGCAAGTGCGGAGAAAATATTTGCCATTTGCATAGAGATCTCGTTAATGGGGCGGGCAAACTGGTTAGCGTACTGAACAAAAACCGTAAGCTCACCTATGGTAAGAGCAAGTGCTGAAGTAACCGATATATCACCAACAGCGGTAAGATAACACAAAACGCCGCCGACACCTGCCGTAATTGCATAGCTGATCTTGCTTATGTTGCCCATCACGGGGCCCATTATGCCGCCGTAAAACATAGCGTTGGTCTGCTTTTCCTTAAGGTCGTTATTAAGTAGTTCAAATTCCTTAATACATTCATCCTCGTGGTTAAAAACCTTAATAACCTTTTGACCTGCAACGGATTCCTCAATATAACCGTTAACAGAGCCAAGTGCAGCCTGCTGTGCGGAATAATATTTGCCGCTGTGTTTTGCAATTTTGCCGCCGCCCAAGGCGAAAACAGGTACAAATATAACTGTTATAAGGGTTAGCAAGGGATTGAGATACAGCATTATTCCCAGCGTTCCTATAAGAGTTACCGCGCCTGAAACAAGGCTTACCGCCGTGGAATCAAACATCATACCGATGTTGTCCACATCGTTTGTAAAACGGCTCATAGTTTCGCCAGTGGTGGTTGTATCGTGATACTTAAGGGGGAGAAGCTGCACTTTATCAAACAACTCATTTCTTATGCGCTCTACCGCACCGCGGGATATGCCGATTAAAAGCTTTTGCTGAACATATGTACAAACGATTGAAACAACATATATTATGCCCAATATCACAAGGGCGGTGATAACATAAGCTATTGTTTCCGAAGCATCTTCGCCCGCCAACAGGTTAACAATCGGCTTGAATGTGCCCACAAGCGCGCTTATGAATTTGTCTGCAAAGTTTTCGCTTGTCGCCGTCTCACCGGCAACCTTATCAAGTATGGGCGCCAGCATATAAGAGCCGACAAGGCTTGTAACCGTTGTGGTTATAAGGCACATAAACACAAACACAAACCTAAGCTTATATGCCGACAGATATTTAAGCAAACGCTTTATTGTACCCTTAGAACTTTTGGGCTTGCCGGTGGGTCTGCCTCTACCGGGGCCGCGACCGGGACCGCCGGGACCCTTTTTGCCGGAAACAGAGCCAAAGCTATAGCGTTTTTTTAGTTCTTCTAAACTACGCACCATAACTAATTTGCCTCCCTTCCATCGGTTTGAGAATGATAAATCTCGCTGTATTCTTCGTTGCTTGCAAGCAACTCTTCATGCGTGCCAACGCCTGTGATTTTGCCGTCATTCATTACAATTATGATATCAGATTCCATTACAGAGCTGATACGCTGTGCAATAATAAGCTTTGTAGAGCCTACAAGGTCGGTCTTAAATGCCTCTCTGATACGCGCTTCCGTTGCCGTGTCCACTGCGCTGGTAGAGTCGTCAAGGATAAGAATCTTTGGCTTTTTTAGCAATGCGCGGGCAATACAAAGTCTTTGCTTTTGACCGCCTGAAACATTAAGACCTCCCTGTACAAGGTCTCCCTTATAGCCGCCTTCCATTTCCGAAACAAAGCCGTCCGCCTGTGCGTATGCCGCAGCAGCGCGAACTTCTTCATCGGTAGCTTCGCCTTTGCCCCAACGTAGGTTGTCCTCTACCGTGCCCGAAAACAGCACATTCTTTTGCAAAACAACGCCTATACCGTCGCGCAGATTAACAAGCCCATAATCCTTTACGTTTACCCCGTCAATATATACTGCACCTTCATCAACATCATAAAGGCGCGGGATGAGTGACACCAAAGTGGTTTTACCGCACCCCGTAGAGCCTATTATGCCCACGGTGGAGCCTGCGGGGATATCGACACTTATATTATCCAAAACCTTGTCGGGACTGTTTTTGTAATATCTGAAAGAAACGTTTTCAAAGCGAATGGCGCCTTCTTTAACCAAAAGGTTTTCATTACAGTCCGCGCTGTCCTTAATATCGGGTTCCTCGTCCATAACCGCCGCAATACGCTTTGCGGATGCCAAAGCGCGGGATGCGTTTATGAACAGCATGGTTACCATCATAAGGGACATAAGGATTTGATTTATATAGGTTAAAAACGCAGACAGCTCACCACGGGACATAGAACCGCCTATAACCTGATTGCCGCCAAGCCACAGCACCGTTATAATGGTTCCGTTTAAAACCAGCATCATAAGCGGGTGCATAAGAATCATCACGTTCAACGCGGAAAGTCCCGCCATCTTCAGCTCTCCGTTAGCCGTATAGAACTTGCTTTTTTCCCTGTCCTCTCTTACAAAAGACTTTACAACACGTACATTTGTAAGGTTTTCTTGCACCGTAGTGTTAAGGCTGTCTATTTTGCTTTGCATTTTTGAAAAACGTGGGAAGCCTGCCCTGATAACTACAAAAATAATAAGCAAGACCAAGGGGATTGAAATAAACAGAATGGTAGCAAGTCTTGGATTGGTTATTGCCGCCATAATTGTTGCGCCCACTATCATACCGGGAGAGCGCAAACACATACGCAATAGCATATTTACAAATATTTGCAGTTGGCTAATGTCGTTAGTAAGTCTTGTTACCAGCGAACCTGTGCGGAATTTATCTATGTTTGCAAAAGAAAAGCTTTGTATTTTTTTGTACGCATCCATACGCAAATCCGCCGCAAAGCCAACAGAAGCCTTTGCGCCGAAATACGCGCCGCCAACACCGCCGATAAGCATAAGAATAGCCGTTACACCCATAAGACCCGCCATTGTAACTATGTACGCCGTACCGTTACCTGCAGCTATCTCGTTTCCAACGCCGCCGTCTATAATCTTTTGCAAAAGCTTGGGCAAAATCACCTCACCCACAACCTCTATTATCATACAAAGTGGGCCCAGTATAAAAGCCCATTTGTATGGTTTAACATATTTCATCCATCTTTTCAAAAGCCCTCATCCTCCAACGATAAGTTTTTCATATTTTCCTGCATTTTTTCAAAAGCAGCACAAAGCATTTTAAGGCTTTTTTCATCAAAGCCCGCCAGCATAGTTTTATCCAAGCTATCAAAGTAACTGCGCGACTCACTTACCAAAACCTTCGCTTTTTCCGTAGGCATTATATACTTAACACGACTGTCAAACGAAGACGTGTTACGAAGTATATATCCTGTTTCTTCAAGCTTGTTAAGCATTACCGTTATTGCCGCCGGGCTTACATCCATAGCCTCTGCAATTTGTTTTTGCGATACCTTGCCTTCGTTTTTACAAATATACATAAGCATACGATGTTGGCTTCGGTGCATACCGTACTTACCCGCAACACGGGTAAACGCCGCCCTGTGCATTTTATTGGCGTGCATAAACTGCTTTACCGTTTGTCTTATAAGGGGTTCGCTGTTTATATCCATGCTCAAAATTGTCGCCTCCTTTTAATAATTAACACGTTAACAATTAACATGTTAATTATAATCCTTTTATTCCTCACTGTCAACACAATAGCAGTAAAATAAAAAAGGACAGATGTAGAAATTGCTACATCTGTCCCATTAAACTTTGTATAAAACTAACAAGCGGTCTTATTCTTCATCATCATCGTCTTCGTTATCATAATAATAAGCTCTTTTACGGCGCTTTTCCACTTTGCGCTTAAAACGCTCTTTTCTGCGCTTATCCCGCTTTTCTGTTTGAATACGACGTTTTTCGCGCTCCTCCAATTCCAAGGGTGATTCAACAACAATGCCTTTTTTATGCAATCGATTACCTACGCCCTCTTTAACAAGAGTATAGATAACCGCCGCTAAGGGGATAAAGAATATTATGCCGAACAACCCCATCATCTCCCCGCCGACCAAAGCTGCAAACAGCGTCCATATAGCAGGTAAACCAACAGAGCCGCCCACAAGGTGGGGATAAATGAACTGACCTTCCAATTGCTGAACAACCATAAATACACCAAGGAATATAAGGGCTTTTAGAGGGCTGGTCAACAAAATAAGTGCCGCACCGAGAACACAGGAAGACAATGCACCCACATAGGGTATAAGTGCTAATATCCCTGTAAGCACACAAATTATGCCGGTATAAGGCAACCTGAAAAGGGTCATTGCCATATACAGAATAAGTGCAAGCAAAAGAGCATCCAAGCATTGGCTGGATATAAAGCTTGTAAAGGTCTTATGGAACAAACTGCCTATATAACAAGCTTTGTCCGCAAACTTTTTGGGGGTGTAAGCATATATAAGCTTTCGCGCTTGGATATTAAGCTTTTTCTTACCCGATATCATATACACGGAAAAAACTATGCAAGAAAACACGGTAATAACAATACTTACCGTTGTACCAGCGGCACTTATAACCGTGTTTACCATTTCCTTAGAGTTTATTTTTATGTAACCTGATACCAAATCCAAAACTTTATCCACAGAAAAGTCTTTAATAAAGTTTTCAACGCCCTGTAGCTCTATACCGTATTTGGCAAGAAAATCCTTAGCTTTAGGATAATTCTCCTTTGCCGTGGCTGAAATAGATTCTATAGATTCGGTTATATCCGGCACCACATAGTTTATAAACACTACCACTATACCCGCAAGGGCGGCGACTGAAAAAAGCAAACCGAGTATGGTGTTAAGACCGTGTCGGGGCTTTAGATGCAACTTGCGTTGTATCCACGCAAAGAATTTTTCAAATCCGCGGATTGGGATATTTATAATAAAAGCCATACACGCGCCCACTAAAAGAGGCGTAACATAGCTGAATACAGAGCCCGCTATACTTAAAACCGTTTCAAAATTCCACAGTGCAACAAACAGCGTTACAGACGACAGGGCTATTGTAAGTTGTTGTTTAAACGTCAATTTGCTTCCGTTTTCCATTGTTTTACATTCCTTTCATCGGGATTATTTCATTATATCACTTAAGAATTGTTTTGGCAATAGTTTTTGTGCGCTTTTTGTATTGACACGGCGGCGTTGTTTTGCTATACTAACATTAGTAAGCTTCGGGGCGGGGTGCAATTCCCTACTGGCGGTAAAGTCCGCTAACACAAATCTTTTGATTTGTGCCGATTCGGTGAAATTCCGAAACCAACGGTTACAGTCCGGATGAAAGAAGCGTGGGATTATATATTTCCGCCGTCGACGGCTAGTTTTCCGCACCCGATAAAAGCTTTTGTTTGGCTTTTTCGGGTATTTTTACTTTAGGGAGAAGAAATATGCAAACAAGAAAAAAGAAACAAGACATTAAAAGACTTACAACCGCCGCGGTATTTTGCGCCTTGGCTTTTGGTATATCCGCACTTTGTAATGTTGTACCCATAACCTTGGTGCCCAGCCTGCCGTTTTTGCACTACGATGCCAAGGATGTTTTAATTGCAATATGCGGTTTAATATTAGGGCCGGTTTATGCTTTGGGGGTAAGTCTCGTTTCTGCCCTGTTGGAGCTTGCTATTAGCAGTACGGGGCTTATAGGTATGCTTATGAACTTTTTATCCAGTGCGGTTTTCTCCTGTAGTTGTGCGCTTGTTTACAAAGCGGTAAAAAGCATAAAAGGGGCATTTATGGGACTTGCGGCATCAACAGTGCTTACAACCGCCTTTATGTTAGGCTGGAACTATCTTATAACTCCCCTTTATATGGGGATAAGCCGCGAAGCAGTAGCCGCCTTGCTTATACCCGCATTTTTACCCTTTAATCTTATAAAGTGCGGCATTAACGCAGGGATTTGCCTTTTGATCTACAAGCCCGTTGTTAACGCGCTTAGAAAAGCAAAGGTGATTCCTTCGGGAAGCGATAAAAAGGCAACCTTAAAATCCGGTTTGCCTGCAATTCTTGTGGGGATTTGTGCAATATCCGCTTGTGTTGCGACGGCATTGTATCTTAACGGAGTAAGTATATTCTAGGCACAAGTTGGAAATACTGCTTATCAGTAAGCTTTAAGGATTTGTATATATGAAAGTAATGGCAAAAAGTATTCCCTGCCGAAAAAAGACCTATTTTGCATGGTTAGGCGGATTAAGTCTTACGGCTTTTGCCGCCCTTGTTCTTTTTCCGTCGCTTTTTTCAAAAATAGGCGGCTTTGTTACCAGCACACAAACATATAAGGATATTATAGATAAATACAAAGCGGGTTTAAATTTGTTGCCACAGGAGGAAAAAATTATCTTTAACTACGACAACGCAACAGAGTACGGCTGGAGTTCTGTGGTTGAGAAGCTACCAAAGGATATTTTGATAGCTTTGCTTGTATGTGAAGCGCTTTTTACCCTTGGTGTTGTGGTATGGGTATTGCTTAACAAAGTTAGTATCAGCGTTACGGAAAACCACATATATTACTACTCCTTGTGGGGAAAACGGACCGTATTGCCAATTAACAAAGTTACTGCTATGGGCACCAACCGCTTTAAAGGGCTTTTTGTGTCCACCGCCTCAGACCGCATAAGCCTTGTCCTTGTTGCAAACAGAAAAGAGCTTTTGGAGTGCATAAGCACTCTTGCGACTAATCGGTAAATAAATATAAAATTTATATGCAATAAAAGCAAGAATCCGCCCCAACATCAGCGGGCGAATTCTTGCTTTTTTACTTTTATTTTTTTATCTCTGCTATTTTTGCAATTGAAAGCACAAATATCTCAACGCTCTTTTCAAACTCCGCAACGCTGAGATACTCATCACGGTCATGGGCTTTACCCCTGCCCTCTCCCAAAAGCCCTCTATATTTGGCAATGGTACTGCCAAACGCCACGGTATTTGGAAAACTGCGGGCATAAGTGCCGCCGCCCATAGTGTAAGGCTTACTGTCCTCACCCGTAACAAGCTCGCAAGCTTCGGTAAGTGCTTGGATTTCCGGCTGGTTGGGGTCAAAGCAATAACCGTCGGAATGGGTATCCTTTACGATAACTCCTCCGTAATTTGCAGCAACTGCCGCAGCGTTTTCTTTTATATTTTGCCAACTGCCTGAGCGAGGGAAACGTATATTAAAGTTTTGCACCAAAGCACCGTCAACGGTCTTAAGTAAGCCGCCTACGCAGGTAAGATAACCCATAAGCTCGGTACTGTCCTGTATGTTAAGCTGTGTGCCCAAATACTCGGCACAGGTGATTTTTAAAAATTCAAGGCTCTTTCTTTCGCTGTCATTAAGGCTAACATTATCCAGAAGATATGATGCAAGCATAGCAATGGCGTTTTGACCCTCTTCAGGCAATGCGGCGTGGGCAGTTTTTCCCGTTGCAGTAATTTTCGCCTTACCGTCCACGTATTCAACACTTATACCGTCAGCGTTCTTCAAGCTGTCTGCGGATATATTTTTAACCACTGCAAAGGCTTTGCCTGCAACGGCGTTGGTTACGGTGCCGCCTTCCATGTATTCTATGTTTTCAAGAATTGCAGGGAGCTTAACATCTAACTTGCCTATACCCTTTTCCCCTGTGCATACTGGAAATTCGCTATCGGGGGTAAAGGAAAAGAAAGGTGCTTTATGAGTCTTGAGGAAATATGGCAGATCGTTCATTCCCCTTTCCTCGTCACCGCCCAATATAAGGCGCAAAGAAAAGGGTAATTTTATGCCATTATCCTTAAAAAAGCGCAAAGCGTAAAGAGCGGCAACCGCAGGTCCTTTGTCATCCTCGGTGCCTCTGCCTATAAGCAGTTCATTCTCTACGGTAAGCTTGTAAGGCGGATACGTCCAACCCTCGCCTGCGGGCACAACGTCCAAATGGGCAACAATGCCCATTTCTTCTTGGCTTTCGCCGTATATAAGGCTGGCACAATAATAGTCGTGGTTTTCCGTTTTAAAGCCATAGCCACCGCCTATATCAAGCATTTTATCAATAGCACGGGCACTGCCTTTGCCGAAAACGTATTCACCCTCCGATGCCGTGCCTACGCTTTCTATTTCTATAAGCGCGCCCAGGTCGGCAATGTATTCTTCCCTTTTGGATTGTATATACTCATGCACCTGATTGTGTAACTGCTTTGCATCCATAAAAACTATCTCCTATCATAAATGCTACCGCCGTAGATATCCGTAGCCACATACAGCGGAAAGTCTTTAAACATAAGCTTTTTAACCGATTCACACCCCAGCTCTTCAAAACCCATTATCTCAAGAGAAGTGATATGATTAGCGGCAAGAGCACCCGCGCCTCCCAAAGCGGCAAAATACGGACTGCAGTATTTTATTATAGCCTCCGTTACTGCATCAGACCTACAGCCCTTACCTATGGTTGCCGCCACGCCTTCTGCTAAAAGGCGTGGCGTAAAAGCATCCATCCTACAAGAGGTGGTGGGACCGAAAGAGCCGCACACCCTTCCCTTTGGGGTTTGAGTAGGACCTGCGTAATATATAACGGAATTCTTTAAAGAAAACGGCAGTTCGCCGCCGTTTTCAAGTAATTGCGTTATTCTTTTATGTGCCGCGTCCCTTGCGGTATATACGACACCTGAAAGCAAAATACTGTCCCCTGCCTTCAATTCCTTTGCAACAAGACGAAGTTCCGCTGTGTTTAGCTTAAGCATTGCTTGCCGTCCTTTCAATAGCCTCCAAGGCTTCCTCAAGCACACGTTTGGTATGGTCAAGTCCTGCACAAATCTGCTGACTTTTTTGTTTCAGTATATCTGCCGCGCGCAGTGCCGATGCCGCGTTTTCTCTTGCCTTGGCGCTGATTGCGGCAACGCTAAGCTCTGCTTTTTTAGCGGCTTCTTCTGCCGCCTTCGCCTTCATCGCCTCAGCTTCGGCAATAATAAGCGCAGACTGATTTTCCGCAAACAACAACTTTTCACCCATACGCGCGCAAAGCTCCTCATACTTGGTGCTTTGCTCTTTTCCTTCAGCTTGAGCAGCGGCAAGTGCACTCTCCAATTCTTCTATGCGTTGGGTGTACTTAGCCTCCAAGCCTTCTTTTTCATTCATAACAGCTTTTACGGCATCGTCCTTTTCCGTTATGGCGCGCTGATGGTCTGCTGTAAGACGTTCTATAAAACGCTGTACTTCTTCCTTATTATAGCCTTTCTTTGCCTCGCTGAAAACAACATCTACTGCCATAAACTGACCTCCGTAAACATATATACAAAACTTCGACATTATTCTACCAAGTTTTTGCCCGCATTTCAAGCCTTTTTTTATTTTTTTTGATTTTAGACGTCATCCTTGCATATAATCCCTTGAAAGGGTTGTTGTTTTTAATGTTTTTAAACACAGTGCGGGATGTCTTATGGGGCGCGCCCACCCTGATTTTGTTACTGGGCTTTGGAATGTATTTTACGCTGCGGCTGGGATTTTGGAATCCTTTGACAACAGTAAGTGCTTTTAAGCAAAGCTTTTTTGCGGGTGGCAAAAAGGCACAGGGCAATAACCTGTCCTCTTTTTCAGCTTTGGCAACTGCTTTGGGCGGCACTGTTGGTGTGGGCAGTATAAGCGGTGTTGCGCTGGCTATTACGGTTGGCGGTGCAGGCAGTATATTTTGGATGTGGGTGTGCTCTGCCTTGGGGATGGGGCTTAAATATGCAGAGGTTGCACTTGCACACAGCAGGCGCAAAAGCACCAACCGCGGATTTGCAGGCGGTGCTATGTACTGTCTGCGGGATATGGGATATCCCAAGCTTGCAACGGTATTCGCCCTGTTTTGCGTTGTTTCGGCAGCGGCAGGCGGAAGCGTTGTGCAGGCTGGTGCAGTATCCTATGTACTAAGTAACAAAATCACTTCCGTTACGGCGAGAAGCTTTTTAGTTGCCGCCATCACCTTAATAATAATTTGCGGAGGCAGAAAGCGTATTGCCAAGGTTAACCAATATGTTTTGCCTGTGGTATCTGTTTTATTTGTTTTTGCCACGCTTATTGTTATTACGGCGTATGCAAAAAGCCTTCCCTCGGCATTTAGCCGCATATTTGGAGAGGCTTTTGGATTAAGACAGGCAGCAGGCGGCATAAGCGGCAGTGTAATGCTACGGGTAGGCTGTGTGCGCGGCACCTTCAGCCACGAGGCAGGAATGGGGTCTTCACCCATATCCTATGCCGCCGCCACAGAAACCGACCCACACATACAAGGTTTATGGGGAGTAACAGAGGTATTCGTTGACAGCTTTGTTGTAAGTACGCTTACTGCATTGTGCTTGCTGTGTACGAAAACCGACACACCGGGCGAAATGTTTAAGCTTTTATACGGTGGTGCCGGCGAGGCGGTGTATGGGATTGCTATTGGCATTTTTGCTTTTGCAGCTATAATAAGCTGGTGCTTTTACGGCGAGGAAGCGCTGGCATACTTAAGCCCGCTGGGAAAAAAATGTTTTGTTGTATTTAGGTTGGCGGTAGCGACAGGAGCGGCTTTGGGTGCGGTTCTTACTGAAAATTCTGCCTTTGCCGCCGCTGATATATGGAGCGCGCTTATGATGTTTCCAAATTTATTTTTACTATATAAATCAAGGAGTGATATTATTGCAATGGCAAAGCAAAAGCGTAAACAACACGCTTAGAGAATTAAAAAGCAGCAAAGACGGTTTAACGGAAAAAGAAGCAAAAAAACGAATATCCGAGGGAAAGGTTAACCGCACTGCCCATAAAAAGCCGCCGTCGGTGTTTAAGCGTTTTTTGGCACAGCTTTCCGATAAAATGATAATAATACTGCTTATTGCAGCGGTTATATCCTTTACTGTAGCTTTGGTAACAGGTGAAAGCAGTGCAGACAGCTTTATAATTTTACTTATAGTCTTTGTCAACGCCGCGGTTGGGGTAATACAGGAAAGCCGTGCCGAAAAAGCCATTGATGCACTACGTAGTCTTTCTGCCCCATTATGCACCATTGTACGCGACGGCAAAAAAATGCGTACGACCGCGGAGGACATAACAATTGGGGATATTGTTTATTTAAACAAGGGAGATTTTGTACCCGCAGACGGCAGGCTTATTGAAAGCGAAGGGCTTACCATAAACGAATCCGTACTGACGGGAGAATCATACGGTGCGGAAAAGAATGCGGCGCTTATACTGGACGAACACACCCATATAGCAGAAATGGCAAATATGGTTTTTGCTTCCACCGCAGTTATGGGCGGACATGGAATCTTTGCGGTTACCGCCGTGGGCGGTGACAGCTGTGTTGGTAAAATAGCGGGAATGCTGGCAGAAACCGACAGAGAGCCTACGCCCCTGCAAAAGCGTTTGGCAAAGACGGGCAGTATGCTTGGCAACTTGGCACTTATTATATGCGGTGTTATATTCGCCTACGCTCTTGTGCGGGAGATGCCGCCGATTGATATGTTTATGACATCGGTAAGTCTTGCGGTTGCGGCAATACCGGAAGGATTACCTGCCATTGTAACAATCGTTCTTTCCATAGGCGTCCAACGGCTTGCAAAGCGAAAAGCGGTGGTAAAACGTCTGCCTGCAGTGGAAACCCTTGGCTGTGCGAACATCGTCTGCACAGACAAAACAGGTACACTTACACAAAACAAAATGACCGTTACCGAAACTTTTGGCAACGAAGAACGGCTGGCCTTGTTGGCATTGCTATGCAACAACGACGATTCCCCTACCGAAAACGCGCTTATACGCTATTCCAAATCCAAGGGATATGAGCAGCAAAAAAACGAAATACGGTATCCCCGAATAAAAGAAGTGCCGTTTTCTTCCGATATCAAATGCATGGCAACGGCACACCGTTTTGAAAACGGATATCGTATTATAATAAAAGGTGCGCCCGATGTTATTTTGCCACGCTGCGGCGGTAACGGAGATGCGCTTAGGAAAGCCGAAGATATGGCGGAAAAGGCGCTTAGAGTTATAGGATTTGCCTATGCAGACTGCAACAAGTTGCCCACAGATTTGTTTGACGCAAGTTTATCCTTTAGTTTTGGAGGGCTTGCGGGAATAAGTGACCCGCCAAGAAAAGAGGCGGCAGAGGCGGTACGACTTTGCAAAAAAGCAGGAATCAAACCCGTAATGATAACGGGGGACCACAAGGTTACAGCCGTTGCCATAGCAAAAAAGGTAGGCATATACAAGGACGGAGATTTAGCGTACACGGAAAAGGAAATACTTACGCTACCCAAGGAAAAGCAAAGCGAAGCAATACGGAACAGTTGTGTATTTGCAAGGGCGACGCCTGAATTTAAAGTACGTATTGTGGATGCGTATAAGGAGGCGGGGCTGGTTGTTGCAATGACCGGTGACGGAGTGAACGATGCCCCTGCATTAAAGCGAGCGGACATAGGCTGCGCTATGGGCGGTTGCGGAACCGACGTGGCAAGAGAGGCCGCGGATTTGGTGCTGACCGACGACAATTTTGCCACGATAGTAGAGGCAGTACGTCATGGGCGAAGGATTTACGAAAATATTAAACGAAGCGTACGTTTTTTACTTTCCTGTAATACAGGTGAGATACTTACGGTATTTGCGGCAATGATGCTTGGGTTTGGAGCACCGCTTACGGCAATTCAACTTTTGTGGGTAAATCTGGTTACGGATTCCTTGCCTGCTATATCCTTGGGGTTGGAGAAAAGCGATGAAGGGCTTATGGAAAAACCGCCCATACGCAAAGACCAAAGCTTGTTCGTGGACAATATGGGACTTAAAATACTGCTTGAAGGACTTTTGATAGGCTCGCTTTCCTTTACAGCCTACTACACGGGGCTTAAACATTTTAACAATGCCACTCTTGGCAGTACTATGGCGTTTATGGTACTTAGTCTTTCACAGCTTGTACATTCGTTTAATATGAGAAGCGACAAGCCAATTTACAAAACGGGGCTGTTTGGCAACAAATATCTTTGCTTATCCTTTGTTTTCTGCACCGCTTTGCAAATTTCCACGGTAATATTTAAACCTATGCGTAATATTTTCGGCACCGTGATGCTTACAAATGACCAATGGCTTTTTGTAGGAATTTTATGTTTAATGCCTTTGGTTTTGTCGGAAGTTTACAAATTGTTATTTATATGTTGTCAATATAAACATAAATAGTTAGTAAACTTTTAATAGTTAAAGTTTAGGAGGTAAAAATGAAAACGATTTTTCTGAATTCCAACGACGAGCGCGTTACCTGTTTCGGCAGACATACTTTCGTTGATACTATGCCCGCTTTTTGCTGGCCCAACAGCGGTTTTAGGTTTACCTTCAGAGGTAACAGCGTTGCTTTAAGCTTTTTACCCTTTGAAACGCCGTATACCCACTATGTTTTAATAAAACTAGACCGTATGGTACAGCGTTTTCCCCTTTCTACCGGTAACGAAAAGATAATTATAGAAGGGCTGGAGAACAAACGCCATAACATAGAATTTATAAAGATTACCGAAGGTGAAGGTATAGACGAACGCATTGTTTTTGCAGGTGCCGAAATACAGGGCGTTACACCCGAAGTGTTTGTATATCCTATGTCTGCAGGCAGGCTGAAGATTGAGTTTATAGGTGACTCTCTTACTGCAGGTTACGGCAATTTAGGACCTGCCACCGAAAAGAAATTCCATACATATCAGCAGGACAGTACCAAAGCATACGCCGCCGTTTGTGCAGAGCTTTTGAATGCAGAGGCGCACTATGTTTGCTACAGCGGAAAAGGTATTTACTCCAACTGCAACGGCGTTAAAAATTACGAAATCCCCATCTTTTTTAACCACGCATCCAGAGTTACAAGAGAGCCTTGGGATTTTTCCAAATGGACACCCGATGTTGTTGTGGTTAATGCAGGTACAAACGATTTTGTGGGCAAGGTTAACCCAGATGATTTTGTTCCCGCGGTAGTTGATTTCCTTAAGCAGATAAGAGCTACATATCCCGATGCGTATATCTTTTGGGTTTTCGGTATGATGACGGAAAGCGCGTTCCCCTATCTGCAGGAGGCGTTCAAGCAGTTCCCCGACGAAAAAGCAAAGCTGCTTAAACTTCGTTGCATGACTGAGTTCAAGGACGAACAGGGCGCAAACGGGCATCCCAATGTAAAATCCGCACGCAGGCAGGCTAAGGTTGTGGCAAAATTCATCAAAAAGGAGCTTAAGCTTTGATATGGGAAAGATATATAAATCTGCCGAAGAATTGGTAGGCAACACTCCCCTTTTGGAGCTTTGCGCCATAGAAAAGGCTATCAGCACAGACTGTAAAATACTGGCAAAGTTGGAAAGCTTTAACCCTGCTGGCTCTGCCAAGGACAGAGTTGCTTCTGCTATGGTAGAACGCGCCGAGAAGCTGGGGCTTTTAAAAAAGGGCGGCGTTATTATAGAACCTACTTCCGGCAACACGGGCATAGGCTTAGCACGTGTTGCGGCAATTAAAGGCTACAGAGCCATTATTGTTATGCCTGACACTATGTCAGCAGAAAGGCGCGCGCTTGTTTCCGCCTACGGTGCGGAGCTTGCTTTAAGCCCCGGTGCCGAGGGTATGAACGGTGCTATAGCGCTGGCAAAAAAGTTGGCTGCAGAGATACCGAACAGCTATATTCCCGACCAGTTCAATAACCCCGCTAACCCCGAGGTGCATTATAAAACCACCGCACCTGAGATTTGGGAAGCTACCGAAGGTACTGTGGACATTTTTGTAGCAGGTGTTGGTAGCGGCGGCACTCTTGGCGGTGTTGCAAAATTCCTTAAAGAAAAAAACGAAGAGATTCAGATAGTTGCGGCAGAGCCCGCAGGCTCTCCCCTGCTTTCCGGTGGAGTAGCAGGCAGTCACGGTTTGCAGGGTATAGGCGCAAACTTTATACCTGCGGCGGTGGCAGACCGACCTTTTGACAGAGTTGTTACCGTTACCGACGAAGACGCTTTTGAATACACCCGAAAACTTGCAAAGCTTGAGGGCTTGCTTTGCGGAATATCTTCCGGCGCGGCACTTTGGGCGGCGTGCAAGCTAGCCACGGAAAACAGCAACAAAACCATTGTTGTTGTTTTGCCTGACACCGGCGAAAGATACCTTTCAACAGGTATATTTTAAGATTCACTGTTACTCGCAAAGAATAAGAGAACCGCTTTGGGCTTTATGCTCAAAGCGGTTTGTTTTTAATTTTTAATTTTGCTTATAAGGTAGTTGCCCGTTTCTGCCATCATTCTGTAAGCGGCGGGAGCAAGCTCCTTGGGGAATTGGCGTACATAAAAGCCCGCCTCGAAGGTCAGATCGCCCTTATAGTCAATCTCTTTAAGTGCGGCACAAATCTCATCCCAATTAAGTCCCTTGTTATAAGGCATATTATGACTGTCGTGAACACCGTCGTTATCATGTACATGTAGAGCGGTAACACGACTACCCATACCGCACAAAAACTCAGCTGCGTTGCCGTTAATGGAAGCATGACCGATATCCACAAGACCTGTGAAATACCGAGGGTCAAGAGCATCCAAAAGACCTGCCAGCTCAGACGCAACACCAAAATAGGAAGGCGAAATAAGGTTTTCTATAGCTATCTTCACACCGTACTGCTTGCAATACGGCGCAAGAGCTTCAAAAAACTCAATATTCTTTTCCAAGGTATCGTCCCCTACGGGTTGAGGATGCATAACTACGTGAGGTGCGCCGAGGATTGCCGTTGCCTCTATAGCGCGGATAAGCATAGGAACAGTTTTTGTGTTATATTCACCGTCTTCCTTTTTAAAGGACGGAAAGGGAGCATGTGTCTGGTTAAAATACACACCGCAATCTTCAGCTATTTTACGAAAACTTTGCATACGTTTTTCGTAGTCACTGTGGTTTACGGGGTTATCTTCCCTTGTAAGGTCAAACATAGAATAGTCCAGACCTTTAAAGCCTGCATCTGCAACTGTTTTTATAGCCGCTTCAGTGCCAAAAAGGATAGAAGCATAATTAAACTCTGTTGACAGAATCAAAGCCAAAGCACCTTCTTTACATAACTATATTATAAGTGCACGTCTTACGCCTTCGATAGCGCAAATGCCTTCAATTATAGCATCGCTTACGTCATCATTTGTATCAAGAACGCTGCAAGCGTTTGCGCCCTTGGAGCGGTTAAGCATAGATTCAATATTAGCGCCGTTGCCGCTGAGAACTGCAGAAATCTGAGCAAGAATGTTGGGGATGTTCTCGTGAAGAACAAGAATTCTTGTCTTTGCCTGCTTAGCCATATCAATGTTAGGATAGTTAACGCTGTTCTTGATTATGCCGTTTTCAACATAGTCAATAAGCTCGTTAGCAGCCATAAGTGCACAGTTTTCTTCGGATTCGGGTGTAGATGCACCAAGGTGAGGAATACAAACGATTTTGTCGCAGTTGATGGTGTCGTTTGTGGGGAAGTCGGTTACATAGGAAGCAACCTTGCCGTCAGCAATAGCAGCCTTAAGGTCTGCAACATTAACAAGGTCTGCTCTGGAAAGGTTAACTATTCTTACGCCGTCCTTCATAAGAGAGAAGCTGCGTGCGTTGAACATACCCTTGGTATCCTTGGTGGAAGGAACGTGAACGCTTATGTAATCGCTCTTTTCAAAAACTTCGTCAAAGCTGTTAGCCTTGATTATAGCGCGAGAAAGGTGCCATGCGTTGTCAACGGTAAGGAAGGGGTCACAACCGATAACCTTCATACCGAAGGAAGCCGCACAGTTAGCAACAAGACCGCCGATTGCACCAAGACCGATAACGCCGAGGGTTTTACCCATAAGCTCAGGGCCTACAAACTGGCTCTTGCCTGCTTCAACTGCCTTTGCAACATTTTCTTCACCGGAAAGACCGTTTGCCCAGTCGATACCGCCTGCGATGTTACGGGAAGCGAGAAGAAGAGCCGCCATAGTAAGCTCTTTTACGCCGTTTGCGTTTGCACCGGGGGTGTTGAAGACAACTATACCCTCTTCAGCACATCTGTCAACGGGGATGTTGTTAACGCCTGCGCCTGCGCGAGCTATAGCAACAAGGTTCTTGCCGAACTCCATATCATGCATTGCGGCAGAACGTACCATTATTGCATCAGCGTCTGCTGCTTCGCAACCGATGTTATACTTTGCGCTGTCAAACTGCTTAAGACCTGCAGCGCCTATTTTATTAAGTAAAGCAATGTTCTTCATTATATATGTTTCTCCTCAAAGTCTTTCATAAATTCTACAAGCTTCTTAACACCTTCAATGGGCATTGCGTTGTAGATGGAAGCGCGCATACCGCCAACGGAACGGTGACCCTTAAGGTTTACAAAGCCTGCCTTTGCAGCGGCGGAGCAAAATTCCTTATCAAGGTCAGCATCACCGGTAACGAAGCACACATTCATAAGGGAACGGAATTCTTTTTCAGCAGTGGGCTTAAAGAGCTTGGAATTATCAAGATAATCGTAAAGGATAGCTGCCTTTTCGCGATTCATCTTCTCCATAACCTCAAGACCGCCGAGACCGAGGATCCATTCATAAACCAAACCTGCAACGTAGATGGAGTAGCAAGGAGGAGTATTAAGCATGGAGCCGTTATCTGCCTGAGTCTTATAATCCATATAACCGGGGCACTGAGGAAGAGCATTGCCAAGCAAGTCTTCTCTTACGATAACAACGGTAAGACCTGCAGGTGCCATATTCTTCTGTGCGCCTGCGTAAATAAGACCGTACTTGCTTACGTCAACGGGAACGGAAAGAATACCGGAGGACATATCTGCTACCAAGGGGATATCGCCTGTGTCAGGCACGTAGTTATAAACTGTGCCGTAAATGGTGTTATTGTAGCAAATGTGAACATAGTCAGCATCGGGAGAGAAATCTTCCTTACCAACAACGGGAACATAAGAGAAGGTCTTATCTTTGCTGGTAGCAACTATGTTAACGGTGCCGTATCTTTCGGCTTCCTTAGCTGCCTTTCCGGAGAACTGACCGGATACGATGTAGTCTGCCTTACCGGTTTTCATAAGGTTGAGGGGAACAGCGGAGAACTGAAGTGTTGCACCGCCCTGAAGGAAGAGAACCTTATAATTATCGGGAATATTCATCAGCTTTCTGAGTGAAGCTTCGGCATCCTTTATTATCTTATCGTACACAGGTGAACGGTGGCTCATCTCCATAACAGACATACCACTGCCCTGATAATCCAGCATTTCCTCCGCTGCCTTGTTAAGCACAGCCTCGGGCAACATGGAAGGACCTGCCGAGAAATTATAAATTCTGCTCATAACTATTCCTCTTTTCAATAAATTTTATTGAATACATATTACTACATTTTACCTTGATAGTCAATAGCAATATGTTCAAAAATTATGTTGACAGAAATAAAAAAAATTGTTATAATCAAATAGTTAAAAGGATTATTGTAAAATTTCCCGTATTATGCCGTTTTTCAGGATATTTACACATGGGCATAAAACCGTAAAAGGGGCTGAATTTGTTGCAAAAATTATACACTTTTTTAAAAAGCAAAAGGCGCAGATTGGTGCTGTTTTTAGCAGATCTTACTTGTGTTTGTCTAGGCTTCGCCTTTTCTTGGGCGCTTATTATAGGCGAAAGGCTTAACACGGAATTTGCCGTGTTTACCGCTGAAAACGCAGCTGTTATTATGTTGCTGTTAGCCTTAACCGGTGCTTATTCCCGTATATGGCGATACGCGCAAATGAAGTACTATTTGCCGATTGCTTTTGCTGTTGCTGTTTCCGCGCTGGCGTGCTTTTCCTTAAACAAGCTTAGCGGGTTCCCCTATCACACTCTGCACATTGTATCCAACCCTAACGGACACCAACGTTTAATGTATGTGTTTATAGTTTTTGCGGTTATTACCTCAATTGCTTGCATAGTAGGTATACGTATGGTATACCGCACCCTATACGAAATAAGAAAAGGCATACACACACATCAGGAACATACAGAAGAAAAACGCACACTTATTGTCGGTGCCGGACAGGCTTGTTGGTTGCTTTTAGCCGAGATTCAAAACACGGAATGTGAATACAGCGTTGTAGGCGTAGTTGATGACGATGCAGACAAGGTAGGCAGAAACATCCAAGGCGTTAATGTATACGGCCCCATTGAAAAGATTAAAGATGTTGTTAAAAAAACCGCCGCAGAGGTCATTGTCATTGCAATCCCTTCTGCAGACAGGGACACAAAAAAGCGTATTGTAAGGCTTTGTAACGAAACAGGGCTTGAGGTAAAAATTATTCCTGAAATCTACAACATTGTTGATAACAACAAAATAATAAGCCAGGTGCGTAAAATAAACACCGAGGACCTTTTGGGTAGAGAGCCGGTGTCTTTAGACGTTAAGGAAAGTGCCGAACTTATAAAGGGCAAAACCGTTATGGTAACCGGCGGCGGCGGCAGCATAGGCAGTGAGCTTTGCCGCCAAATTATAGGCTATAATCCCAAACTTTTGCTTATTGTAGACATAAGCGAAAACAACGCCTATGAAATCCAGCAGGAAATATATACAAACTACGGTATCGGTGCGCCTATGACGGTGCACATCTCCTCTGTGCGTGATTTTAACAAGATGGAAGTTTTATTTGAGCGTTATAGGCCTTCCCTTGTATTCCATGCGGCGGCGCACAAGCATGTACCTCTTATGGAAAACGACCCGGAGGAAGCACTTAAGAACAACATTGCAGGCACCTATAACATAGCTTATTTGGCTGACAAATACGAGGTTGACCGTTTTTTGCTTATATCCAGCGACAAGGCAGTTAACCCAACAAACGTTATGGGTGCTACCAAGCGTTTTTGCGAGATGCTGGTACAGTATTTCAACAAAAAATCTCAGCACACGGAATACTGCGCCGTGCGTTTTGGTAACGTATTAGGTTCTAACGGCTCGGTTATTCCGTTGTTTAACAAGCTTATTGAGCAAAAGAAGGATTTGCCTGTTACGCATCCCGAAATTACCCGTTACTTTATGACCATACCGGAAGCGGTATCTTTGGTGCTTAGGGCAGGTGCTATGGCAAAAGGCGGCGAGATATTTGTTTTGGATATGGGCGAGCCTGTGAAGATTGACGACCTTGCACGTAACCTTATAAGACTGCACGGTTACATACCTGACAAGGATATAAAGATTAAGTACGTTGGCTTGCGCCCCGGTGAAAAGCTTTATGAAGAACTGCTTATGAGTGATAATCTTGAAAGCACAAAACACGGTAAAATCTTTATAGAAAGCACGGGTAGGATAGACGGCGAAAAACTTATGTCTTGCTACGAAAAAATGTGTGCTTGTGCGGGTAACAACGACAGCGAAGGCTCCGTTTCTGCATTGGCAGATGCGGTTCCCACCTTCCACAGAGCCAAAGCGCAAACAAAATAAGGGAGAATTGAGCTATGAACTTCAGCTTGGAGAAAATTGTAAAGCTTATACGAAAAAACTTTTTGATAATACTTGCGGTAGCGCTTTTGTTTTCCGCCGCAATGTATTACTACAAAAAGAACAACACCGTACCTGTATACACAGCGTATACAGAGCTTTATGTTAACACGGTTTACAAGGAAGACGGTTCCCTTTCCTCCGGCATTTCCGCAGAAAGAAACTATGTTTCCACCTACATAGAGCTTTTGAAGACCGTTAAATACAGCAACCATGTATACAATTATCTCAGTGAAGCCGATAAAAAACTCACCTCCCCCAACGGCATATATTATTCACTTCAAATAGGAAGCAAAAATGAAACAGAGATTATTTACGTAAGGATTTACAATACCAACCGTGACCTTGCCTATAACATTGCAAAAGCAGTGGAAGCGTGCACATCGGATTACCTTTACAACGAATTCGGGGTAGAACGAATAAATGTGGTAGATTATGCAAGAATAACCGGCGTTAGCTCTGTTTCTTACAAACGCAGTGTTGTAATAGGCTTTGTGCTGGGCGCGTTATTTGCTTTCTTTGTAGTATTTGTTAAAGACCTGTATGACTACAGACTTAGAAACTCCTCTGAAATACGAGAGCGTTACAATCTGCCTGTTTTGGGTATGGTGCCCACTTTTGACAGCAGGGCTTCTGCCACTAACAGCAACTACAAATATTACAGTAAATACAGCAAATATAAAAGAAGAAATAAAAACTAGGAGGACAAGTTATGTTTTTCAAAAAGAAGGACCCTGCGTATGTAAATAAATACTCCTCCTACAACAACGATAACGAAACCGCACTTATGTTTTCCGTCAAGGAGGCATACAAGGCGATAAGAACAAATATTGCCCTTTCTATAATGAAGGAAGGTTGCAAACGCTTGGTCTTCACAAGCGCAATTCCCTCGGAAGGGAAAAGCACTACCGCGCTTAACGTGGCGGTTTCTTTCTCCAGAGCGTATTCCAAAGTGTTGCTTATAGACTGCGACCTTAGAAAACCGCGTATGCATAAGGCGCTGGGGCTTGGTAACAACGTTGGTGTTTCCAACGTGCTTAGCGGGCTTGCCAACCTTGATGATGCCATACAAAAATCCCGCTTTGAAAATTTGGACGTTCTATCCTCGGGACTTATTGCACCCAACCCTTCGGAAATGCTGGCAAGTGAGCGTATGCAGAAAATGCTGGAGGCTTTGTCCGAAAGGTATGAGTATATAATCATTGACACCCCACCCATAAATGTTGTTGCGGATGCATTGCCTCTTATTAAAATTGCTGACGGTATGGTGCTTGTAACAAGGCAAAACTATTCTTCTCATGGAGAGCTTGAAGCGGCACTTTCTAAACTTCAATTTATAAACGCAAAGATTTTGGGGGTTGTTGTAAACTGCTCCGGCGAAAATGTTACCCGCAAATACAAGAGTATGGGTAAGTATATGGACAAGATAAATACAGAGCCGACCCCGCTTAATAAAAATGCGAAAAACAGTAGCGAAAAATGATAGATTTTCATACCCATATCCTGCCAAACTTTGATGATGGTGCGGAAAGTCCAGCTGTTTCCGCCAATATGCTTATGGCTTTGAAAGCAGCGGGATTTAATGACGTAGTTTTAAGCTCCCACTATTATTCCAATGCCTGTCCTGTTGAGGACTTTATAAAAGCACGCAGTGCGGCGTTTGATTCCCTTAAGCCTGTCATAGCCGATAAGTCCGTACCAAGGTTGCATTTAGGTGCGGAAGTTTACTTGACATCACTGATTTTTAATAACGGTGACCTTATGCCGCTTACAGTTAACGAAAGCGGCGTTATGCTTACCGAACTGCCTTACGACGCAAAGTACAACACCTTTACAGCCGAAAATTTGGAAAGGCTTATTTTCAACAGAAGTATTACCCCCGTGCTCGCCCATATAGAACGGTATCCGTTTTTGATGGACAAGGGACTGTTGGCAGAGCTTTTTGATATGGGTTGCCGCGCACAGGTTAATATTGAGGCTTTTTGCGGCAAACGGAAACGCAAGCTTAAAAAATTGGCAGAGAAAGGGTTTGTTTTCGCAATAGGCACAGATGCTCACGGTACGGAAGACCTTGCAAATATAGACTTTTACATTAAAGCAGCAGAAGATGCTGTGGGCAAAGAATATTTAGAGAATGCGTTTGCTTATACTAAGGAGAAACTAATATAATGCTGATATTTGATAGTGTACGTTACACCGCACCTGACGGTGAAACAGATATAATAAAGGACCTGTCCTTAGAGGTTAAGGATGGAGAAATACTTGTTGTTACCGGCCCCAATGGCGGCGGAAAAAGCACCCTTGCACGTCTTGCCATGGGTATAATAAAACCCACAGCAGGCAAAATAACTCTTGATGGTATGGATATAACAGAACTTGACATAACCGAAAGAGCAAAGCTTGGCGTTGGTTACGCATTTCAGGCACCGCCCAGATTTAAGGGACTTACCGTTAAAAGATTGCTTGCTTTGGCGGCGGGCGACGAGATAAGCGACAGCGAATGTTGCAAATACTTATCCCGCGTGGGGCTTTGTGCCGCAGATTATTTGGACAGAGCGTTGGATGCCACGCTTTCGGGCGGTGAGCTAAAAAGAATTGAGGTTGCTTCTCTGCTGATACGCAGTCTTAAAGTTGCTATTTATGACGAACCTGAGGCGGGCATAGATATATGGTCCTTCAATATGCTGGTTAACGCTTTCAGCACTATGGGCAAGGAAAAAAGCGGCTCTTTGATGATAATTTCCCACCAAGAAAGACTTATTCAAACCGCTGACAGGATTGCCATTGTTGCAGAAGGCAAGCTTAAGGACATAGGCACCAAGAACGAGATTATGCCCAAGCTTTCGGAAATATTCTGCAGAGAATGTATAAAAACAAGAAACTAATAATATCGGAGCAATACAATGATTAACAATAAGCTTTTAGGCAGTGATATGCACCTGCTTGATATGATAGCATCTATGCCCCAAGTACCCGAGGGCGCGGCCATTAACGTGCGTAAAAACGGCGAAAAAGCTGTTAGAAGCATAACCGAAAACATTGATATACGCACAAAAGAAGACGGTAAAGGCATTGATATAATAATAAAGCCGGGGACCAAGGGAGAAAAGGTATACATACCTGTAATCCTTACAGAAAGCGGGCTTAAGGAAACCGTTGCAAACGATTTTATAGTGGGGAACGGCGCAGAAGTTGAGATTGTTGCAGGCTGTGGCATTTGCAACAGCGGCAGTTGCGGCGAAAGCAGTCACAGCGGTGTACACACCTTTAAAATCGGGGACAACTGCAAAGTAAAATACGTGGAAAAGCATTACGGCGAAGGTGACGGACAGGCGGTAATGAACCCATCAACCGTTATAATGCTTGGCAAAAACTCTGTATTTGATATGGAATCCTCTCAAATCAGAGGCATAAGCTCTACCATCCGCAACACCGTTGCTTATTTGGCAGAGGATGCGCGTATGAATGTTTCCGAAAGGCTTGTAACCCACGAAAATCAGGTTGCAAAATCGGATATGGAGGTTTTCCTTAACGGTAAGGGTAGTAGCTTGCAAATTGTTTCCCGTTCCGTTGCACAGGATACTTCTTCCCAAATGTTCCACCCCAAGGCTGTGGGCAATACCGCTTGCAACGCCCATATTCAATGCGATGCCATTATAATGGACGATGCCGCTGTGGGCAGTATTCCCGAAATACAGGCAAACAGCGCAGAGGCTTCCATTATTCACGAAGCTGCTATAGGTAGAATAAATAACGAACAGCTTTTAAAGCTTCAAAGTCTGGGACTTAGTGCCGAAGAAGCGGAAGCTGTTATAATTGAAGGCTTTTTAAGCTGATTGAGGTTTTGAAAATGACAGCAAAATTTGAAATTAAGGGTATGCATTGTGCATCCTGCTCTGCAATAGTAGAAAAGACTATGAGCGAATTGGAGGGGGTTAAGACCGCTTCCGTATCATTACTTTTGAACACGGCAGAGGTAGAATACGACGAGAACATTATTAGCCCTAAGCAAATAGCCAAGGCTGTTAAAGCCGCAGGTTTTCCCACGTCTGTAAAAAAAAAGTAGCTGACGGTCAGCCCCAAAAGGATAAGGGCGGACTGCGTATTGCGCTGTCCTTTGCCTTTCTTTTTCCTCTTTGGTATATTGCAATG
Organism: Clostridia bacterium; assembly: GCA_017397955.1. Classification (GTDB taxonomy): domain Bacteria; phylum Bacillota; class Clostridia; order Oscillospirales; family CAG-382; genus SIG636. The sequence continues at coordinate 43,555 of JAFQHL010000001.1, read as the reverse complement.
GCACATCATATGGAGTTCCCCCTGCCCGCTTTTGCAAAAACACATTTTGCAAGCGGTGCTTTGCAGGGGGGCTTTTTGCTGCCTATTTTGGTGCTTTGTTACCGTATGCCTATAAACGGATGGAAAGCATTACTGCGCCGTAGACCCGATATGGACAGTCTGGTTGCAACGGGCGTTACCGCCTCCCTTGCATACAGCGTTGTCAGTCTTATCCGTGGTTCGGGTGCCTATTATTTTGAAGCGGCAGGGATGATACTTTGCCTTATATCCTTAGGAAAGCACATAGAAGCAAGGGCGAAACGCCGCACCGCCGCGGCGGTAGAAAAGATAATAAACCTTGCCGTACCTGAGGCAACGGTCATACGCGACGGAAAAGAAATACGCTTGCCAGCAGAGGAGATAGTGCTTGGAGACCTAGTAGTTGTTGCCGAGGGTGAACGTTGCGCCGTAGACGGCACGGTTACGGAAGGCGGCGGCACCTTTGACGAAAGCGCGGTAACAGGCGAAAGCATACCCGCAGATAAGCTGCTTGGTGACAGTATTATAAGCGGAAGTGTTAATATGGCGGGCAGAGTTACCGTTTGTGCTGAGCGTGTGGGAGAAAGCACCACGGTAAACCGCATTATAAAGCTTATGGAGCATGCTGCGGCGGCAAAAGCGCCCATAGCGAGAATAGCGGATAAGGTAAGCAGTATATTTGTACCCGCAGTTATGGGGCTTGCACTGTTTACCGCGGCAATTTGGCTTATACTCGGTAACGGAGAAGCCGCATTTTTACACGGTGTTTCTGTTTTGGTTATCTCCTGCCCCTGTGCTTTGGGACTTGCCACACCCTCTGCAATAACCGTAGGACTTGGCTGTGCGGCAGAGCGCGGAATTTTGTTTAAGGACGCCGCCGCCTTGGAGTGTGCAGGAAAAACAGAAGTTCTTGCACTTGACAAAACAGGTACTCTCACAAAAGGCAACCCCAGCGTTACCGATACTGTGGGAAATATTAAGGATACAGCTTACACCATAGAAAGCTTAAGCCCCCACCCCGTGGCAAAGGCGGTTTGCAAAGCCTACAGTGGTGCAAAAAAGCTTGAGGCAAAGGATTTTAAAAGCTATGCGGGTAAAGGTGTTTCAGCATTGGTTGAGGGCAAGCTTGTTTTTGCGGGCAACAGACGTTTTATGTCGGAACAAGGCATAAGCCTTGGTATATACGAGAGTGATGCAAACCGTTTTGAAGCACAAGGCAAGACGCTGCTTATTTTTGCCAGCAACGGAGAGTGTTTGGGGCTTGCAGCGGTTGCCGACAGCCTGCGTGAGGATACGGTAAGCACAATAGAAAAGCTGAAAGACTGGGGAATTAAGACTGTTATGCTTACGGGGGACAATAAAAACGCCGCCGCACACACGGCAGAGATAGCCGGAATTGACGAATATCACGGCAATATGCTTCCGCAGGACAAAGTTGCGTATATAGAAAAAGCGCGCGAGGAAGGCAAAATTTGCGCCATGGTAGGCGACGGAGTTAACGATGCGCCTGCGCTGGCAACGGCGGCACTGGGGATTTCCGTTATGGACAGCAGCGATATCGCAGCAGATGCTTCGGACGTGGTGCTTATGGAGACAGGAATATACCGCGTGGCAGAAAGCGTGCGTATAGGAAGAAAAACCTTGCGAGTTATAAAGCAAAACTTGTTTTGGGCGCTTATATACAACGTTGTTCTTATACCCGTGGCAGCAGGTGCGTTTGTAGCCTTGGGGATTTCTATAACACCCTCTATATCCGCCGCGGCAATGAGCTTAAGTTCACTTACCGTAGTAAGCAATGCATTGCGTCTTAAACTTATACTGAAGGATAAATAAAAAGGGATTTTCACATCCATTTATTAAAGCTTACAAAGGCACATAACAAAAAACACGATAAAAAAGTTGAAGATTCGGGGAGAAACTCCCCGAATCTTCTGCATTTTGTTATATTTTTTTGAAAGCGGACCTCGACCGGCAATACTCAGTACAGTTGTTATTTCGATTAGTTTCGTTTGTACTTTTTGTCAGCAGTCTCTTCACCTTATTTATTTGTTTTTTTACCTAGCTTAAGCATGAACAAAAGCAACAGCACAAGATACGCCACAATGAGCACAAGGGTAAGGAATACATTGGTCATTGCAAGGCTTACCAGCAACAGCACGGGTGCACCGAAGACTATGCCGAAGGAACTGCCAAGCACCAAATTGTTTGCGGCGGGTGTTTTAAGCTCCAGATCTATTTCTCTAAGCAACAGCACACCGGAACTTATTGTGCCCGTAAGCATACCGTACATGGATACAAATCCTTCGTAAACGTAATCCGGATAAAGCTTTTTGCACATATAGATAAGATATACAAATGTAGAAACGCCGCCCAAAATTCCCATAAGTGCGAAAGGCAGGATATAACCGGAAAGGTCCTCCAAATTTATACCCGCAATACCTGCAACTATCATAACGTCGAAGGCAAGACCCGATATTCGGCTTAGCAAATAATTGTTTTGGTACTGCCTGTTCATAACCTTTTTGTGTGTAAGCTTTTTCATTCCTACACGACAAACAACGGCAATAACAGAACCGATAATAAAGTTGAAGCCCCAAAGTAAAGAGGAAACCGTTTGTGCCACGCCCTCCGAAATCATTCCCACAAGCTCGGTAAGCCCCCAAGTAACCACAAAAGTCAAAAGATACACCATTGCTACCAAGGCAAACTGAACACTTAAACGGTCCACGGACTGAGAGATGGGGATTTCGTTTTTATCCTGAAAGGTATCCACTGTAACAGAGCCCGAAATCTCCTCTTTATCATAAACTCTTTTAGCTTTATTCTTACGGTTTAAATAATTAAGGTATACCACACCCACAACGCAGGCGCATAAGTACCCTACAGCCGCCAATGAAAGACCAAAGTTTCTGCCTCCTATCATTCCGTTAAGCTCGTAGGTTGTACCAACATTGTTTGCCTGACCGGGGCCTTGACCGTATGCCATTGGCAAAAGGATGCCGCTGGCCTTAAAAAAATCGGGCATAAATGTGTAAGCAAGGCCTACGGAAACAACAAGCCCTACAAGCGCCTGTACAAGATACGTGCTTACTATAAGCGCGCCGCTTTTACTACCGATAAATGCACTGTCACCCGATTCTTTTACGGGCACGCGAAGCGACATTGCAATAAAGCCCAGGGCTATACAATGGTATGTAAGCGTTTCCAAAAAACGTGTATCAATGGGTAAAACACCTATAGAACGCAGAACAAGCAAAATAAAGCCTGCCAAAACAGCGGTAGGCATAAGACCTGACCGTACAAATTTTACTTTACGACGCAAAATGTTCGCAAACAAAATAAAAATTGCAATAATGCCTATTTGGATGATGGGATTCCATAGAGCGTGGTTATCCGCAGAATAGTTCATACATTACCTCCGCTTAATACATTCATCAAAATAAATCAAAAACTTGTATGCCGAATAGGGGGAAGGAACCAAAACCTCGTAATAATGGTTGCCGTGACAAAAAACAAGGGCGTTTTTGCCGTGAATAGCCATATCACCAACCTCTTCTGTAGGAATGCAAATGCTTCCGCAACATATAGTTTTAGGAGATATGCTAAAGCTACCCTCCCCTATTTTTTGGGAGCTTCTTTTTTCAACTGAATAAATTTCTGCGCTCGGCACAGAGTAGACAATCTCCGCCGTTACATCCTTTTCTGCCAGAGTCAACTGTGCATCCGCAAGAGCTTTAATAGATTGGTCTGACAGCTTTCCGTTGCTTTGGTATATATACTCTTTTCCGCAAGCCTTGCAGAAAAGCTTGTCGCCTTTAGTTTCAAGGCAATCATAGATACCGCAGGAAGGGCAAGCGTACAGTAGCTTTTCAAGCCCCTCTGCCATTGCTTTACCTTTATACAATGAGCCTTCGGTTTGTTGGCGTTGCTCTGCACTTTCATACAAATCGCGGTTTATTACGGCATTGACCTCGTCCTCGGTCATTGCCGCAAGGTCTTCCTTGGTATATATGTTTACTACCTGACCTTTAACATCGCCCTTGCGACAACCGCCTGTTGCCCATACGGGGCTTGTCATATAGCCACCTGCAATTTTATAGGTTACAAGCCCACAGCCCGCCCTCTTTACAAGCTGACCGGTGGAAGGCAATATTTTCGCCGTAACCCCATCCCAGCTACGCACTCCTTCTGCAAATATGCACACGTTCTTGCCCTTTTTGGTTTTTCTAAGCACCTGTATAACCGTAGAACCTGCAACAGTTGCCTTATATCTTATAATCGGCTCAAAGCCGAATTTTAAAAAAGCGTACAACTTTTTCCAACGTGTAATATGCTCGCTTGCCACAAAATACATTTGGTTTTTAAAGCTGGCAGCAACAAAAAGCGGGTCAAAATCGGTGGTGTGGTTAGAAAGCACAATATAGTTTTCGGGCAAGTTCTTTGCCTTTTTATAACTGTAACTGAATTTTAATTTTAAATACCATATAACGGGTATACGCAAAGTTTTATAAAACAGTTTGTGTTTTATGCTCATATTAAACACCCTAATAGTTTATTCAGAGACTTCACTTTCTTGCGCTACAACCTTAAAGGAAACGGAAACGGGCATAAGACCGTTGGAGTAGGACAGCGTAACCGTAGAAACGCCCTCACTAAGCGCAGTAACGCACTTACCGGAAAGTCTTATAACAGAAGTGTCGCTTACCTGCCACATAAGCATTGCATCCTCTATCTCGGAGCCTTCTATCTTTGAATACAGCTGCAACGATTCACCAACTGCAAGCACATGATACTCCCCTTCCGGTTGAGGGGTTAAGAAAAGCCTTGGTATGGTTTCCGGCTCTTTTTCGCTTGTATCCGGCACCGTACTTTCTACTGGTTGCTCTAAAGCAGAGCTTTCCTCCTCGACGGTGCTTTCCGTTTCTTCAGAAGTTTCTGTAGATTCTAAAGAAACCATTTCTTCCGTTTCCTCTGTGTTTTCCGTTTCTTCCGATGTAGCGGCATCTTCTTTGCTTTCAGCGCTTTCCATGCTGCTTTCCGAAACCAAAGCCTCGAAACTTTCGGACAGCAGAGATTCACTTTCCTCCACTACAGAGGATTTCTCAGACACTTGAGACAAGGTACTGCCAATTTCTTTTTCCCCGCAGGCAGTAAGCACCAACATCAACCCAAAAACTAACAAGAAAAGTTTTTTCATTATTCGTTCTCCACAATATACTCTGCAAGTCTGCCAATTTCCTTCTCCTCGCAATAAGCCTTTGCGCTTATGCTTCCGTCGTCATTGTATTCGGTCTCCAGCACTTCGCCAAAGGAATACAAAGAGGACATTTTACCTGCCGCAGAACGGGGAAATTTAAAGCACACCGCTTTTCTGCCGCCGCGCACAATACCCTCTAAGGCAGAGACCAACCTATCTACGCCCAACCCCGTAAGCGCGGAAATTTCAACGGCGTTTGCGGGGATGAAATCCCTGTCAACCGCCTTATCTATTTTGTTAAATACCTGCACTATGGGCTTATCCTCACCGCACAGCTCATCAATAAGCTTTCTTGTAACCTCGCTTTTGCGTCTTCTTCTGCTATCCTCCTCAGAGGAATCGGTTACGCTTATTATTATATCGGCAAACTTAAGCTCGTCAAGGGTGGATTTAAAGGCTTTTATCAAATGATGAGGCAAACCGTCTATAAAGCCTACCGTATCGGTAAGCAAAATCTCCTCACCACCTTCGGTTGTCAACAAGCGTGTGGTGGGATCAAGGGTTGCAAACAGCTTATTTTCGGCTAAAATTCCCGCATCAGTCAAATAGTTAAGCAAGGTTGATTTACCACTGTTGGTATAGCCAACGATTACCGCACTTTTTATAGGCTTTTTATCCCTTGCCGCACGCTTTGTAAGGCGGGTGCGTTCCATTTCCTTAAGTTCCTCTTCCAAAGCGGCTATGCGGCGTTTTATGTGTCTGCGGTCACTTTCCAGCTTGCTTTCGCCGGGGCCGCGGGTGCCTATCCCACCGCCAAGACGGGACAGCTCTTTACCCTTGCCCGTAAGTCGGGGTGCGGTATATCTGAGACAGGCTATTTCCACCTGCATCTTGCCCTCACCCGTTACTGCGTGCAAGGCAAAAATATCCAGTATAAGCATTGTTCGGTCGATAACCCTAACACCGATAAGCTCTTCCAAATTATTAAGCTGGGAGGGCGAAAGCTCGTTATCGAAAACCACCAAATCTATATCGCCGTCGGCGGCAATATATTCTGCTATCTCCTTAGCTTTGCCGGTACCAATATAGGTTTTTGCATTTGGTGAATCTAAATTTTGAACGACACGCGCCACGGTAATGCCGCCTGCAGTGTCAAGCAAATTTTCCAGCTCGTCCAAGGAAAGCTCGGACGCAAAGCTGTCACCTGTACACACAGATACCAACACACCGCGCACCTTTTTTTCTGCCAACGTCTTGGTTTCCTCATTTAACAGCATAAAAAGTCCCTCCTTAGATATTGTAAAAAAGGCAACGCAAAAGCGTTGCCTTTTTAATACCATGCCAATTAGTCCAAATTGTACTTCTTCTTAAACTTGTCAACGCGTCCGCCGGAATCAACAAATTTTTGTTTGCCGGTAAAGAACGGATGGCACTTGGAGCATATATCAACCTTAAGCTCGCTCTTGGTAGACACAGTCTGCATTTCCGCACCGCAAGCACATCTTACGGTAACTTTATTCAACTTAGGATGGATGCCTTCCTTCATTTAACTTCCCTCGCTTCCTATAACATAATCATTCTTTTCACAAAGTGCAGTATAACACAGCAGAAAGCAAAAATCAATAGTTTTTTTATTTTTTTCAATTATTTTTTATATGCTACAAACATCGACACCACACAGCACAGCTCAAAGGCAATAAGTGCTACGCTTTGGGGTATGTTAAGCTTTTTGATTTTAATATTTACTATAAATGCAATACCTACGGCAAAGTACACAGCGGCAAAGATTATGTTAACTATTGCTCTACTGTCTATCAGCGCATTTGCTATCATAAGCGGCGGCAACACCATACAGGAGAAAGGCACTGGTACACCCGTAAAAGCTTTCATATTAAGGTCAGGGGTCTCTTCTATTGCCTGAGTGTTAAAGTATGCAAGTCTTATTGCCGCACAACCTGCGTAAACTATGTACACCGCCATATCATACCAACGATTAAAGCCGCAGTGATATGCTATTACAACGGGAGCAATACCGAAAGAAACCATATCGCACACGGTATCTATTTGTATACCGAAAAGCTTTTCTTTTCTTGTACGGCTGCCTGCACCGCGGGCTATACGGCCGTCAAACATATCGCAAAGGCCTGACAATAAAAACATACATACTGCCAACAGTATGTTTGTGCCTGCGGAAAAGCACGCTACGATAGCAGATGCCAACCCCAACAGGGTTACAAAGTTGGCAAGATTGTATACACCTATAAACATAATACAATAATCCTCTCTCAATGAAATCCGTATCAGCCGTAGCGTTTACGGTTTTTAAGCTCGCCATATAGCTTTACATAGCTTTCGTGGCGGCTTTGTGAAAGTTCTTTGCACTTTACGGCCGCCAATATTGCACAGCCATCCTCTTTAAGGTGCGTGCAACCGCGAAACATACATTGTCCTATATGCTTTTCAAATTCTGGAAAGCATAGATACAGTTCCTCATACTCCTCAATGCCAAGCTTATCCTCATCAAGCATAGTAAAGCCGGGAGTATCAGCTATATATGTATCCTTATCCACAGGGAAGAATTCTGTATGGCGCGTAGTGTTACGCCCGCGGGCGATTTTTTTACTAAGCTCACCTGTTTCTGCCTCCATACCGGGATAAAGCGCGTTGAGAAGGCTGGATTTACCTACACCGGACGCGCCTGCAAAAACTGCAGTTTTGCCTTTAAGGTATGTCCTAAGCTCCTCCACACCCTTGGAAGTAGCGGCACACACCGTAAAACAGTCGTAACCTACCGTGCGGTACATATCCAAAAGCTCCCCGGGGCTTTTTAGGTCACATTTATTTATCACAACAGCCACGGCAACATCAGCTTTTTCTGCCATAACGGTAAGTTTGTCAATGTTGTATGGATACGGTGCAGGGGACGTGGTTGCGGTAACAATAACAAGGGTATCTATATTGGCAACAAGGGGACGTGGTAAAGCGTTTTTGCGCGGAGTGACATTGCGTATAAACCCGCTTCCGTCAGCATTGCGCTCCACCTCCACCCTATCGCCTGCCATAAGGCGTATACCGTCCTTGCGTATGCGACTGCCTGCCTTACAAAACAGCTCTTCACCGCCTGCGGAAACGGTATACAATCCTTTTTTTTCTTTTATTATTACGCCAAGTTCCGATTCCATTTTATTCACTTTCCTCGTCGCTTATGTCGCCGGATACAGAGCTTTCTTCATCCTCCATACCGTCTTTGGCGGCAATGGTAATTATAACGGGGTTGTCGGAATATACAGGGTCGCCAACCTCATGTGAAACCTCTATTACCGTGCCAAAGGGCTTATCGCTCTTTTTATCATAAACAAAACGGTAGTGTAAAATATCCGCCTCCATAATCATAACGTTTCTTGCCTCTTTTTCCGTAAGACCCATTATGTCAGGCATAAATTTGCATTGCTTGCTTATCTTTATATCCACCTTTGTAGCACGGGAAACAACAGCATCTTCTGCATATTCCTGCCATACAACAATACCGTCTTCTTCCTCGGATTCAACCTCTTCAACATTGCCCAAGGACAACCCCATATCATCTAGCAGCTTACTTGCTTCTTCCTCTGTAAGATCCAACAAGTTGGGCATTGTTACGGTGTTTTCGGGGTAATAAACGTATATGCGGAAGCTGTCGGTTTCCTTAATGACATCGCCCTCGTATAGCTGAATGTATTCTCCGTTCTTTTTTATCTCTACCCTAAGCACCTGAGAAGTGGCGGCATAACGCATTACAGCCTTTATATCAGAAGGAAGGTCGGGGGTTTTATCCGAAACACCCTCTATCTTCAGCTTGCTTTTTTCTACGCCCCAATCCTCAAAACGCTTTTTAACATAGGACTCACTGTAAAACAGCAAATCTTCGTAGGCGTTTTCTTCGGGACCTTTGCTTACGGTCAGCACAAGTCCCGTATAATACTCGCTGCCATCGGGGATGGTAACGGCACCTTTTCTGTTTTGCTTTATTATCTCGTTTTTAGGCTTTTCGCTTTTAACGTAATTTATTTTTGTATTTGAAATTCTGTAGCCCTCTGCCAACAGTTCTACAAGCTCTTCATCATATATTTGACCTTCCAAAGCGGGCACCTGCGTTTCTACAGGGTCATTACTTCCGTCAAATATAGATTTTATATAGTTGTCAAAAAGGAACATTACTATTGCGCCCGCAACCAAAATAAACGCCAATGCCACCCCCAAAATTATGGGGAACATACTGTGGCTTGAACCTGTGAACAGAGATTTTTTGCGTTTTTCTCTCTGCTTTTTAACACGCTTTTTCGGCTTTGCGTTTTTTCTTGGCTCTTTAACCTGCTGGTTAATCTTTTTAGATGCGAAAACAGAGGCATCTACCCCCGTATAGGGTATTATTTCTTCTATACTTGCTGTGGCTATACTGTCGATATTGACAACGTTGGGCAGTACGGCAGCCTCAATGCTGCCCGACGTAAAAACCACATCGGGGTTGTTATAAACAACCTCCAGCGCCTTTAACATACCGTGAGCGGAGGGAAACCTTGCCGTAGGCTCTTTTTCAAGTGCGCGCAAAATTATTTGATTAAGCCCCTCCGGAATTGCGTTATTAACCTTTATAGGCTCTACAGGCGGGTCGTTAACCTGCATCATTGCCACGTTTATGGCGTTTTCGTGCACAAAAGGAAGTCTGCCTGTGCACATTTCGTAAAGCATTATACCAACCGAATACAAATCAGCATGAAAATCGGTACGCTTTCCGCTTGCCTGCTCAGGACTGATGTAATACACCGTACCTATGGCCTTTTCCGCTACAGTAAGAGAGGAGGCGTTGGGTAGCTTTGCTATACCGAAATCCGTTACCTTTATATCGCCGTCTTTATTAAGTATAATGTTCTGCGGTTTTATATCTCTATGGATAACGCCCCTGCTATGGGCATGCTCTAAAGCCTTAAGGATTTGAATTGCATAAAAGCAGCCTTCTTTCCAAAAGAGCAAGCCCTTTTTATCAATATATTCCTTAAGTGTAATCCCCTCAAGGTACTCCATGACAATATACTTCATATCGTCGTATATCGCCACGTCGTATATACTCACTATATTTTTGTGGGACAGCATGGCAACCGCTTTAGATTCGTTAATAAAGCGCTGTACCATAGCATCATCCGAGTTAAATTCACTGTTTAATATTTTTATGGCAACAAGGCGGTTCATTATAAGGTCTTCTGCCTTAAACACAAACGCCATACCGCCCTCGCCCACCAGCTTTAATATCTTGTAGCGGCGGTCAAGGACCTTGCCTATATAATCCGAATAATTCTTAGCCACTATTTGCCCTCCTTCATCAGAAGAACTACGGTGATGTTATCCCCACCGCCACCGTCTTTTGCGGCAGTTATAAGAGATTTCACCTTGTTTTTTATACCTGTTTCGGTATTTATCGTATTACTTATGTCATCTTCCGTAACGTAATTTATAAGTCCGTCACTACACAGCAGAAGGCTGTCAAAATCATCAACCATAAAAAAGTCAACCGTTACTTCCTTTTCTATACCTAAAGCCCTTGTAATGACATTGCGGTTAGGGTGGTTTGCTGCTTCTTCCTCTGTAATTTTGCCGCTGTCCAGCAAATATTGCACAAAAGAATGGTCTTTGGTGACCTGCTGCAAGCAACCCTTGTACAAACGGTAAAGTCTGCTGTCGCCAACATTTATAACAAACGCCTTGTTGCGCCATACAAATGCCGCCACAAGCGTGGTGCCCATTCCTTTAAGCCCTTCATCACTCAAGGCGCGCTGTACAACCGCTGTATTAGCCTCAGTTGCGGCGGTAATCATAGCATTTTTTATTATCTGCCCCGAAAGGTCCTCGCCGCTTTTTCCTATTTCTTTAAACAATGTATCGGTGTATACACAAACCGCAAGCTCGCTGGCTATATCACCACCGCGAACACCGCCCATACCATCGCAGACGAGGGCAGAAACCCATTCATCCGATTCCGTTATTTTAAAGCAGTCTTCATTGCGGCGGCGGATTTTGCCAACATCGCTTTTTCCGAAACTGTACATTAAGTTTTCACCTTTTTCTGTTAATTGACCAAGCTTTCATGCTCGTCCCTAAGCTGTCCGCAAGCGGCAGAAATATCACTGCCCAGCTTTCGACGTACCGTTGCGGTAATGCCGTAACCCTCCAGCACCTTAATAAACGCCGCTGCCGCCGCGCGGCTTGCGGTTTTATAGCTACGCTCTTTTATTTCGTTTACAGGGATAAGATTAACATGACAAAGACTGCCTTTTAGCTTCTTGCCAAGTTCATCTGCCAAAGCGGTGGTATCCGTAACGCCCGAGATTAAAGCGTATTCAAAGCTTGTACGTCTGCCTGTTATCTTTTCGTAATCCCTGCAAGCTTGCAAAAGCTCGTCCACGGAATACTTGTTGGCTATGGGCATTATACTTTGTCTTAATTCGTCATTGGGAGCGTGTAAGGAAACAGAAAGCGTTATTTGAAGCTTTTCTTCCGCAAGACGTCTTATATTGTTAACCAAGCCGCAGGTGGATAAGGAAATATGTCTGTGTCCTATGTTAAGACCTTTTGGATGGTTAACAAGCCGCAAGAATTTGAGAACGTTATCGTAGTTATCAAGCGGCTCACCCATACCCATAAGCACAACGCCGGAAACACGCTCACCCGTGTCCTTTTCTGCCGCTTGAATTTGCGAAATCATCTCCGCCGCAAGTAGGTTGCGTTTTAAGCCTTTTAAGGTAGAAGCGCAGAATTTACAGCCCATACGACATCCTGCCTGCGTTGATATACACAAAGTGTTACCGTGATGATAACGCATAAAAACGCTTTCTATGTATTCGTCATCATATAACCTAAACAAATATTTTACTGTGCCGTCTATGGCAGAAACCTGTTTTGCCGCAACGCTGACATCAGGCACAAAGCAGCTTTCCTTTAGCTTATCTCTAAGGCTTTTGGAAATATCCGTCATACCGTCAAAGCCCACACCTACGGTATGTAACCAACGAAAAATCTGGTTTGCTCTGTATTTAGGCTGACCTATGGTTACCATATATTCCGCAAGCTCTTCCGGCAACATACTTTTTATATCAGTCATTATTTTTTCTCCAATACGGCTATATAAAAACCGTCATGATTTTCTTCATAGGGCAATACAGTTGTCTCTTCAATTAAAACCACACTGTTGTTGGCAACGAAAGGGTGCACAACACCCTCGTTTTCGTCTTTATTGATGGTGCAGGTGGAATACACAAGCCTGCCGCCGCGCTTTAAGTAGGAAAAGGCGTTTTTAAGTATGGCTTTTTGGGTTTCTATAAGCCTGTCCAGCCCTTCTAAAGCCTTGTACCTTATTTCCGGTCTGCCTTTGATTGCACCTATACCGGAACAAGGAACATCGCAAATAATGCGGTCCGCTGTTTCGAAAAGCTCTGTATTTTCTTCTCTGCCATCCTGCTTTTTTGTGCTAACCACAGTAACGCCCAAAGAGGCGGCTGTTTTTTCTATAAGACTTAGTTTGTTGGCGTGGATATCCATAGACAGCACACTGCCGCTGTTTTCCATATCCAAAGCTGCGCCCAAAGTTTTACCGCCGGGGCAAGCGCAAACGTCAATTATTCTGTCACCCACCTTGGCGCCCAAGGCGGCAACGGCACGCTGAGAAGACAAGCCCTGCACAAAGCAAAGCCCTGCCTCTACTGCGGCAAGTCCCTTTTCGGCACCTGAGGTTACAACAACCGCCTTACCAACGCAAACCGCCTCGGCTCCATTTGCCGTAAGCTCCTCACATAAAGATTCAGGGGTTGTTTTTAAAGTGTTAGTCCGCAAAATCAATGGATTACTGTTGAAGAAGGCGTCCATTACCCTATCCTTATCTTTAGGATATTGCTTAGAGATAAGAGCGCAAATATCCGGTGACAGGGAATATTTTATGCTGTCTGTGCTTTGCTCTACAGCCTTAGAAAGTTCCATTCTTTTACGGCAAGCGGAGCGCATGACAGCGTTTACAAAGCCTTTACGCTTTTTGCCGCTTACAAGGGCAACGCTTTCACTACACGCCGCCATATCAGGCACTTTCATATAAAACAACTGTAAAAAGCCAAGACGAAGTACGGCAAGCAGCTCCGCTTCTATATCCGCGGTTTTTCTGCCGGATGCCTTTTCTATCATAAAGTCAAGGGTAAGCATACGCTCGGCACCGCCGTTAACAAGGGCAACACCAAAGGATTTATCTATACCCTTAAGCTCATATTTTTTTAGTGCGTTTGATATTTCTATATTCGAAAACGCACCTTGCTCCCACACACGGCGAAGCACGCTTATGGCAAATTGCCTTGCTTTATCGCCCACGGTTAGTCACGCCTTTTTGCCATAGATATATATCTAAGCAACATTAAAGCACTGCTGGCAAGGGCAGCAACATAGGTCATTGCTGCGGCACTAAGCACTTTCTTTGCGCCGCCTATCTCGCTGTCTGCAAGTATGCCGCAGTTTTCCATTGCTTTAAGTGCGCGACGACTTGCATCAAATTCAACCGGTAATGTTACAAGCTGAAAAAGAGTGGAAAGAGAGAACAAAGCTATACCTATCCAAACAAGCTCCATAAACCCCAAAACCAAGCCTAAAAGCAAGAGAGGCATAGAAAGCTTAGAGCCAATGTTTGTTACCGGCACAAGTGCCATACGCAATTTTGCGGGACCGTATTCCTCGGCATACTGTATGGCGTGACCTGCCTCATGGCAAGCAACACCGATAGCCGCAACAGAGGTTTTACCGTATACGCTTTCGGAAAGAGCAACGGTGTTAGTTTTGGGGTTATAATGGTCGGTAAGACTGCCGCTTGTTCTGGTTATACCAACACCGTAAACGCCGTTGGAATGCAGCATATGCTGTACTGCACGCTCTGCCGTAAGACCTTGACGAGATGCCTGTTTTGCGTATTTATTGAAGGTGGTTTTAACTCTTACGCTTATTATCAAGGAAACAAACATTGCTATAATCAGCGCAATGTAAGTCCAGTCAACGTAGGCGTAGCCGTAATAACCGTGATATCCGTAGTACATAAAAAGCTCCTTTACAAATTAAAGCTTGTTGCCTGCTAAAAACTGCGCGGCAGTCATTGCGCGCTTACCCTCAAGCTGAAGAGAGGTTATTATAACACTGCCTTTTCCGCAGGCTATTTCTATACCCTCCGCTGTTGCGGAAAGCACCGTCCCGAAAGCACCGTTTCCCTCTCCTTTCAATGCGCTTATAAGCTTGTAGCGCTTGCCGCCTATAAAGGCAAAAGCGCAGGGATAGGGAGAAAGACCGCGGATTTTATTGTAGACCGCCGTATTATCTTCACTAAAATCAATTTCTGCTTCGCTTTTTTCTATTTTCGCCGCATAGGTAGCAAAAGCATCGTTCTGAGGAACGGGCACAAAACCGTCGCCCGACAAAAACTCACTTATTGCATCGGCACCCAACTTTGCCAAAAGGTCATGATACTCACCCGCTGTCATAGTATCGCTTATGGGCGTTTCTTTTACAAGAAGCATATCGCCCGTATCAAGCCCTTCTGCCATTTGCATAACGGTAACGCCGCCGACGGTATCGCCCTCCATAACCGCACGGTTTATGGGTGCGGCACCTCTGTGACGGGGTAAAAGAGATGCGTGGATATTAACGCAACCGCCTTTTGCCGCCTCAAGCACAGCCTTTGGTAATATTTTGCCGTATGCGGCAACAACTATATAGTCTGCATTTTCTGCCTTGATTATACTTTGGGCTTCTTCATCCTTAAGACTTTGAGGTTGATACACCCTAAGTCCCTTTTCCAAAGCATAAGCCTTAACAGGTGAAGGTGTAAAAGCCATACCTCTACCCCGCTGTTTATCGGGCTGGGTTATAACAAGACTTATATTGTGACCGTCCTCATATATACGTTTAAGGGCTTCTACCGCAAAGTCGGGCGTGCCCATAAACACAATATTACATATTTTCAATTTCTTCCTCCGTAAGCATACGCAAGGCGTTATCTGTAAACAAAATGCCGTTAAGATGGTCTATTTCGTGGCAGAAACAACGTGCAACAAGGTCGGTCCCCTCTGCCTCGTAATACTTGCCCTTGCGGTTCATTGCGCGCACTTTAACATAGGCGGGGCGTTTTGTTATACCCCATTTACCGGGGACGGAAAGGCAACCCTCGCACTCCTCCTGCACGCCTTTTGTTTCTATTATTTCGGGGTTAATAAGCTCCAATACCTGTTCACCGTTATCAACAAGCACAACGCGGCGCAGTATCCCTACCTGCGGTGCGGCAAGACCTACACCGCCGGAATCCTTTAAGGTTTCCTGCATATCGTCAAGAAGCTGTATAAGGCGCGGGCTTAGTTTTTCTACAGGACGGGAGACCTTACGCAGGGTTTCTTCTCCCTCCTTAAGTATATTCAAAAGTGCCATTTTTAAATACCTCTCTATACAGTAAAGGGGTTAATGTCTATGTCAACGCTTGCCATCCCCTTCTGCGGCACGGCAAACCTTGCGGTAAGGGCGCGGAAAAAGCTCCTGCACTCCTTACTGTCCCTGTACTTTACTATTATCTTATTGCGGTATTTGCCGCCGATTTTATATATGCCCTCTTTATAGGGGCCCATTTTTATAAGCTTTATATCACCAAGTGCGCTTGCATTTTTTTCGAACTCGTCAGAAAACGCCAGCGCCGTTTTGTTAACCACGTTCTCATCCGAAGAAGCAAAAGAGAACACGGCGATATCGCAAAACGGAGGAAAAACCACTGCTTTTCTAAGTCTTATTTCGCTGTTATAAAAAGCTACGTAGTCCTGTTTTGCGCCCAAACGCAGGGTTTGATGCAAAGGGTTGTAGGTCTGCACTATGGCTCTGCCACGTTTGCCCGATCTGCCTGCCCTGCCAACAAGCTGTGTTATAAGGGAAAACATTCGCTCGCAAGCGCGGAAATCACTCATATACAAAACGCTGTCCGCCATTACCAAGCCAACCAGCGAAACCTTGGGAAAGTCCAGCCCCTTTACCACCATTTGGGTGCCGTAAAGCACCGCCGCCTCTTCCCTGCCGAATTCTTCAAGAATCTCATCATGAGAAAGCTTTGCCGCCGTGGTATCAGTATCCATACGCAATGCTTTGCCTTCACCAAGCAGCTCCTCCAGCTCGTCCTGTAAAAGCTGTGTACCGTAGCCAAAATAACCTATATGGCTGCCGCCGCATTCCGGACATTTTTGGGGCTTATTCTCTATTCTGCCGCAATAATGGCAAATAAGCTTGCCACGGCGGTTTGCATCGTTGCTGTACGCATGATAATTAAGGGAAACAGAACAACGGTCACAAGTAAAAACATGACCACAGCTACGGCAACGAAGTGCGGAATTATAGCCGCGCCTACCCAAAAAGAGTATTGCCTGCTCTCCACGGTCTACCGTTTCCTTTAACGCTGACCTTAACTCCTCGCCAATGAGCGCGCCTTTTTCTATTTCTCTGTCACCGACTATATCAACTATCTCTACCTGCGGTAACTCGGTACCGCCAAAGCGCTCGTCCAAAGTAAGCAGATGGTAAACACCCGCCTGCGCCTTGTAATAGCTTTCAACCGACGGAGTTGCCGATGCCAAAAGCATTAGCGCGCTATGCCTTGCACAGCGGAAACGCGCAATATCTCTGGCATGATATTTGGGGCTTTTTTCTGATTTATAGGTATGCTCCTGCTCTTCGTCCAGCACGATAAGCCCTATGTTTTCAAAAGGCGCAAAAACTGCGGAACGAGTGCCGATAACTACCTTTACCTCACCTGTTCGGATCCGTGCATAGGTATCCGCCTTTTCGCCCACGGAAAGCTTGGAGTGTATAACTGCACAAGCGTTGCCGTAGCGGGCAAAATAGGTTGATACCGCCTGTGCGGTAAGTCCTATCTCCGGCATTAGCACTATCGCCTGTCTGTTTTGGCGCAAAGCTTCGTCAACCGCTTCCAATATAAGCTTAGTTTTGCCGCTGCCCGTAACACCGTGAAGCAAGCAAGCCTGCGGTTTGCCGCATCGCATATACTCAAGGATGCTGTCTTTTACCGCGCTTTGCTTTTCAGATAATGTGTAGGGCTTTGCGCTGTACGCTTCTGTATTATATGCCAAGCGCTGTACCCGCTTGCGGGTAATGGTAAGTACACCCTTAACCTCTAAATTCCTGACCGTAGCAGCAGAAATACCCGCCGCCGCCAAATCCTCAAGAGATTTTTCGCCCTCTGCCAAAAGGCTTACAAGCAATTTTTGCTTTTCGCCCCTAAGCTCTGCATCCTTATCCAAAAGCTTTGCGTAAGCTTTTGTTTTAATGTTCGTCTTTTCAGCGACCTCGCTGTGACGTACAAGATACGCCTTTTTACAAAGGGTAGCAGCAAGACTTAGACCCTCCTTACCAAAGGAGCGTAAAATGTCCTGCTCATACGCCTTTTCTTTTTGTTTCACAAAACAGTAAAGCTCTTCCTCGCAACAGGTATCGTTAGCGGTATAATACACCTTGCTTTTTAGGTTAATGCCGTCGGGAAGCATTAGTTTTAGCGCACTGCCGTAGGTACAAAAGCAACGGTCGCGTACAAACGCCGCCAAAGCCATAGCCTCGTCAGTGGCGGCAAGATCATACTCCGGCACGAAAAGCAGGGGTTTTACACCCGCGGGTGCCGTTTCTTCCTCCCACACGCCGGTAACAAAAGCACTTTGTCTTCTGTTGCTTTTACCAAAGGGTACCACCGCAATGACACCTACCTTGACTTTTCCCTTTAAATCTTCGGGGACACGATAGGTATACGCCTTGTCGTATGCAAGCGTGGTATCCAGCAGATACACCTGACAAAGCAGCATAATTACTTTACTATTACGCTGAAATCGCCCTTTTGAAATTTGTTAACAGCAAGACTTACTGCCTTTTCGTTAGGGTCGTCTTCCACATAGCTTTTGTCAAATTCACGATGCATTTCACCGTATTCGTCTTCTTCGTTCTGCTTATAGGTTATATAACGCGCGCCCTTGGCAGCTGCAATAACCAGCATATAACGGTTAACGTCCTTATTTGTTAAATCTTGAACGGAAGGGTAAAGCATATCTATTTTCCTCTCTTTAAAAAAGTAATATGTTTTTAAAATTATACGGTCTTTTTTGCCGTAACTGCTTTATGTATCTGCGCCGCCGCTTTTTCCGGTGCGCCGTCTTCGTTTACTATAACCACGTCATAGGTTGGGGCAAGCTTCATTTCTTCTCTTGCTTTGGCAAGTCGTTTTGCCACGGTAGCTTCATCCTCTGTACCGCGCCCTACCAATCTGTTTTCCAAATCCTCCATACTTGGAGGAGCTATGAACACGGATAGCGCATGGGGCATAAGTGCCTTTATGTTTGCGGCGCCTTCGGTTTCTATCTCCAAAACCACGTTTACGCCCTTTTCAAGCTGCTCTTCCACAAAAGCGCGAGGGGTGCCGTAATAATTGTCACAATACACGGTATGCTCCAATATCTTCCCTTGCGAAAGCCACGCTTCAAACTCTTCTCTGCTTATGAAAAAGTAGCTTACGCCGTGGATTTCGCCTTCTCTGGGATTTCTTGTGGTAGCGGAAACGGAGTAACTGTATTCTTTGTTTTCCAGCAGATATTTAAGCACGGTACCTTTTCCGCAACCGGAAGGACCGGAAACTATAAGTAAAATACCTTTTTCCACAGTTTACTGCATCCTTTCCTGTATTGCCTCCGGACTTTCGGCAGAAAGCACGGTATGCTCGCTATCCGTAATAATAACCGCCTTGGTTTTTTTGCCACAGCTGACATCTATAACCCTGCCCAGATTTTTAGCATCCTGTACTATGCGGCGCACAGGCAAAGAATCGGGCGATAGCACTGCCACAATACGACCTGCGGAAACAAAACTGCCGCCGCCTACATCTATAAGCTTCATATAACGCACCTTATTCCAAATTCTGTATTTGCTCTCTAATCTTTTCTATCTCGCTCTTTGCGTCTATAACACAGCGGGCTATTTCCACATCCTGCGACTTAGAGCCGATAGTGTTCACCTCGCGGTTTATCTCCTGTACCAAGAAGTCCAGCTTTCTGCCAACAGCGCCTTCGCCGGAAAGTATGCTTTCCAATTGGCTGAAGTGGCTTCCCAGTCTTGCCAGCTCTTCATTTATATCAGCCTTGTCAGCAAATATTGCACACTCGGTAAGAAGTCTACCCTCGTCAGGGTTAACCCCTTCCAAAAGCTCTTTTATACGGGTAAGCATTTTTTCTTTTGCCGCCGCAACCGCAATGGGTGCGCGTTTTTGTATTTTAGCGCGAAGCTCTGCAGTTTGCGCCGCGTGCTCTTTAATATCAGCCACAAGCTTTTCACCCTCGGTGGCACGCATAGCGCAAAACGCATCCAATGCCTTTTCTGCTATAGGCTTTATAAGCACCCACGCCTGCTCCATATCCTCGTCAACACGGGTAACGTTAAAAACCTCGGACTTAGAGCTTACCATGGACAAGGTAACCTCACCCTTAACACCGTATTCCTCAGAAACACGGTTCATAACGCCCAAATAAGCCTCCAAGTAATCCTTGTTAAGGCTTAGTGTGGTTGTATCCCCTTCGGGATTATTAACGGAGAGATAAACATCCACCTTGCCTCTGGATATGCGCGAGGAAACAAGCTGTTTTACGCGTTCCTCCAAAGGGGTGTATAGTCTGCCAATTTTTATATTTATATCAAGATATCGGCTATTGACCGACTTTATTTCAAAACAAATGTCCTTACCTTCACAAAGCTCACGACATCTGCCGTAGCCTGTCATACTTAACGCCATTTTCAAATCCCTCCCCATATAATTATCGTAATATTATACCACAGTACTGCCCGGACTGTCAAGTGCTTCACTTGCGTTTGCGAAGCAGTACGTGTCCAAACTGCTGTATTATCATTCCCACCGCCACATCAACGCAAAGAGTTACAAATGCAACCGCTATATAGGCTGGAATGCTATACGTAAAATCCATATTGGTTAAACCGAAAACATTTAAAGAAACGAATATCATTGCGGTATACGCAAGGCAGGAAAATGCTATTTTTACAAGCCATTGCAAACTTCTGCTCAAAGCCCTTTCACATTCCACCTTAACTATAGGGTAAAGCCCGCCGTAAAACAAATACAAAACCACGGGCAACTTGTTATGCAACAACAAAAACGCTAAGGTTGCAGTAACAAAATACAACAACAGGCTACTCCCCCTACCCCAACGAAGCCTTACCGCCAACACGGCAAAGCCCGCCAGAAAAGCGGTGGTTAAATCCAAAGGCTCAAAAACTGCGCCCAACAAAAGCATTATTATACTGAGTGCCGCAAGCATACCGCACTCTGCCACTCTTTTTGTTCTTTTCATGGTCTACCTGCAACAACTGCAACACATTTCCATACACATAAGCCCCATACAAATATCACAGCCGGAGCAACCAGTGCTGTGCACCGTCCTACCTCCGCCATAAGGGCTGTAGCTGTTTCTGGTTAACATAATGTATGCGTTCCTGTATTCGGCATTATCAGGCTCCATATCGCAAGCCCGGCGTATGTAATCGGTTCCGTCAAGCAAATAGCCTTTTTTAACAAGAACCGTACCTTTAAGAAAGAACCATTCTGCATTACGTTCTCCCTGCGGCTTCATATCAAGATACCTGCCCGCCTCCGTATACCTACCCTGAGTTATAAGAGTACGTATACGATAATACTCACTACTGCCGCTGTAAGACCCGCCGTAACCGCCATTGCTATTGCTTCCGCTTGTTCGCTTGTTGCGGATACTGTCATAAGCCTCGTTAATCTCCCTCATTTTCTCTGCAGCCAAATCCTTAAGAGGATTACTGTCGTCGTAATTATCAGGATGATACTTTTTGGCAAGGGCGCGGTACGCCTTTTTTATTTCTTCTTCCGTGGCGTTTTCAGAAACACCAAGCACTGTATAAGGGTTTTTCATTAAAACAACTTACCTTTCCAAAAATGCGCGAACAAATGCTTTTTATTCAAGATAATCCCTAAGTTTCTTGGAACGGCTGGGATGACGAAGCTTACGAAGCGCCTTTGCCTCTATCTGACGTATACGCTCTCTTGTAATATCAAAAGCCTTACCAACCTCTTCCAAAGTGCGGGGTCTGCCGTCCTCAAGACCAAAGCGAAGTTTAAGCACGTTCTCTTCTCTGGGAGTAAGAGTGTGAAGCACCTCCAAAAGTTGCTCACGGAGCATTGTATAAGATGCGGCATCGGCAGGTGCGGGAGTGTTGTCGTCCGCAATAAAGTCACCCAAATGGCTGTCTTCTTCCTCGCCTATAGGCATTTCCAAGGAAACAGGTTCTTGGGCAATCTTCAAAATTTCCCTTACCTTTTCAACGGGCATATTTATCTCTTCCGCAATCTCATCTGCAGTAGCGTCTCTGCCCAAATCCTGAAGCAACTGACGGGAAACGCGAAGTACTTTATTGATGGTTTCCACCATATGAACAGGGATACGGATTGTTCTTGCCTGATCGGCTATTGCACGGGTTATGGCCTGACGTATCCACCAAGTAGCGTAAGTGGAAAATTTATAGCCCTTGTTATAATCAAATTTTTCAACAGCACGCATAAGACCAAGGTTTCCCTCCTGTATAAGGTCAAGGAAGAACATACCGCGGTTTACGTAACGCTTTGCTATACTTACAACAAGACGAAGGTTAGCCTCTACAAGCTGTTGCTTTGCCATAGTATCGCCGGCCGCCATCTTACACGCCAGTTCCAGCTCCTTATCCGCAGAAAGAAGGGGCACCTTACCTATTTCCTTAAGGTACATACGCACGGGGTCGTCCATAGGAAGGCCGTCCTTGGACAAAAGCTCGTCCACATCCTCCTGGCATTTTTCAAGGTCTTCGGCTTCTTCGTCCACGTCTTCAAATATGCTGTTTTCGTGGTCATTAACTATCTCTATACCTTTTGCATCAAACTCTGCAACAAGCTTTTCGAAAAGCTCTATGGTACAGTCTGCACCGTCAAGCATATCCAAAAACTCACCGGACGTCAAGGTACTTTTTTCATCTATAAGGTTAACATTCACCGTTGTTTCAAGACCTGCCTTTACGGTCTTCTTTTCTTTGTTTTCCATCGTTTATTTATCCTCCGAAGATTTCTTTTTTTCCTTAAGTTTAGCTATATATTCTTCCAACGCTGCGGCACCTCTTTCCGAGATATCCGCATCGTAATCCGCTTTTAGTTTTTCGCGCTCAAGTGCCTGTATACACGCCGCAAGAGCGGTAGGGCTGTTATCGTTTACCGCCTGCCTTGACGCAAGCATTCCCGTAACCCGTGAAAGCTCCTCAGGTGTCAACACACCGTCCTTTGACAGTATCGGCTCTCTGCCTGATGCAAAATCCTCAGCAAAAAGTCTGAAAACCTTTGCCGAAAACTCTGTTACAAAGCTGTTTTCCGTAAGTTTTTCCGCCGCGGGCGGATACAACTCCGGCTTAAACAAAAGCATACCCAAAATCCGTTCTTCTATCATAACCGCGGCAGGCAGTTTAACCCGGTCGCGATTAACCTTGTCTCCAAAGCCAAGTGAGTTTTGCATTTCTCTGCCCGCTTCTTCCTTTTTTACACGCCTTGCAGATATAAGAAGCTTTCGCTCTACACTTTCAAGCACTGCCGAAAGGCTTACGCCGCAATGCTCCCCTATACGGGCAGCGCAAATCTCCCTTTCCGCCTTACCGCTTAAAGTAGCGGCATAAGCACACATTCGATCAAAAGCCCTAAGCTTTTCTTCCGGTAGACTCATATTAAAGCCTTCCGCTATCTCTTTAAGCTTATAATCCATTTGCCCCGTAGAGCCTTTTATAACCCTTCGAAATGCTTCTGCACCGAATTGCTTAATATACTCATCGGGGTCCTTTGTTGCACCCAAATCCAGTATTTTGGCACCTACGCCTACCTCGCTTAACAATTTTATACCTTTAAGCGTAGCGTTTTTACCTGCGCCGTCGCTGTCGTATGACAGATACACGGTTTTGGCGTGGCGGGCTATAAGCCGCGCCTGTTCTGACGTTATGGCGGTACCCAAAGTAGCAACTGCGTTACCAAAACCTGCTTGATGTAACGCCACCGCATCCATACAGCCCTCGCACATAATAAGGCTGTCCTCGCCGAAAGATTTTGCCATATTCATGCCAAACACAAACCTGCTTTTTTTAAAAGCGGGCGTGTCGGATGTATTAACGTATTTTCTGTCATCAGCTTCATTAAGCCTGCGGGCAGAAAAACCCAAAACATCACCGTTTATATCTATCAGCGGAAAGGCTATACGGTTACGGAATATATCGTAAAGCCCGCCGTTTTTGCCCCTGCGGCACAGAAATGCCGCCTCCAGCTCTTCAACGGTAAAGCCCTGTGCCGTCAAATGCTTTGCAAGCATATCCCAGCTATCGGGCGCAAATCCTATGCCAAAACGGCGTACGGTAAGACTGCTTAAAGCACGCTTTTCCAAATAGTCCCGCGCTGCCTGTCCCATCGGTGCGTTAAGACACCTGTGATAAAACCTTGCCGCCTCCGTTGTCGCGGCAACAACGCGGTCGCGGCGGACACGGTTAACCGGCTTGTCCTCTGTATCCTCCATTTGCAAGCCTACTCGGTTTGCAAGATGCTCCACCGCTTCGGGGTAAGAAAAACCGCCCATTGCCATTGTGAAGCTTACAACGTCACCGCCTGCACCGCAACCGAAGCAATAGTAGCTGCGCGTTTTGGGAAACACCGTAAAAGACGGCGTTTTTTCGTTATGAAAAGGGCAAAGCCCTATCATAACGCTGCTTGCGCGCTTAAGCGCCACGTATTGGGACACAATATCTATAATGTCGTTTCTGTCTTTTATCTCTTCCAAAAATCCTTGGGAAAAAGCCATTTATTGCTCCCCTCTTGCCCTAGATGCTCCACACCTTGGGCACGTATATTTCCTCAAAAGTGGAAATGGCATATCTATCAGTCATGGCGGCAATATGATCACAAATGCACCTTTCTTCACCGTCACGCTCTATCATCTGTCTGTTTTCCGGCGGCAATTTTTGCGGATTCTTTTTGTAATATTCAAACAAATACTCTATAAGCAGTGCCACCTTACTGTCCTCACTTTTCGCAAGAGGACTGGTATATACTTTTTCAAACATAAACTCTCTAAGTGCCATCATAGCAGAACCATAAGGCTCTACCATACATATATCACCTTCGGTGCCCCCCGCTATAACCGCAGATACCATAGTGGTTATCCGCTTGCTGTGTGTGTCGCCAAGCATTGCACTTAAATCCTCGGGGATATCCGAAGGTTTTAGCAAACCCGCACGAAAAGCATCGTCTATATCGTGGTTTATGTAGGCTATGCGGTCTGCAAATTTCACAAGCTGACCTTCCAGCGTTGCCGCTTTCATCTTGCCGGAATGGTTAAGTATACCGTCACGCACCTCGGCAGTAAGGTTAAGCCCCGCACCGTCGTTTTCCAGGGTGTCCACCACTCTAAGGCTTTGCTCGTAATGGCGGAATCCACCCGCCATAATCTGGTCAAGAGCGCGCTCGCCACTATGGCCGAAGGGAGTGTGACCCAAGTCGTGCCCCAGTGCCGCCGCCTCTGTCAAATCCTCATTAAGGCGCAAAGCGCGGGCAAGTGTACGCGCAATCTGGACTACTTCAAGAGTATGGGTAAGGCGCGTACGATAATGGTCGTCCTTGGGGTCTATAAACACCTGCATCTTATGCATAAGTCTGCGGAAGGATTTGCTGTGAGTTATCCTGTCTCTATCTCGCTGAAACTCCGTCCTGACAGGGCACGGTTCCGCATAGCGAAGTCTGCCCGCGGTGTTTGCGGTTTTAAAAGCTCTGCCGCAAAGCTGGGTTTCTTCCATAAGCAAGGTCATATTTTTTGAATCCACAATAACGCACCTGCCTTTTGAGATTAGTGTAGGAATGGGCACAATAACCCTTTACTTTAGATAATATACGCCAAAAAAATAAATTCTCCTTTAATTTTTTTATTTTTTTATAATAACTAATGTAAAAAAGCGAAAAAAGCTATTGCCAAAAAAGGCATTTTATGCTAGACTGAAAAGAAAGGTGGCGTTGTGTTTTGTTTGGCTATGTAAAACCATTTACGGCAGAGCTTTTAGTTAAGGAATACACATTGTACAAAGCTATATACTGCGGCCTGTGCCGCACGGGCGGAAAACGTATATCACGCCTTACGCGCCTGTTTTTAAGCTATGATTTTACGGCACTTGCCGCGCTTAGACTGGCTTTGGAGGGTGAAGAACCAAAGATTTGCAAGAAGTTTTGTTTTTACTCTATGAGAAAAAAGCCCGCACTTGATTGCGACGGGGTATTTACCTACACGGCGGCTGCCTTTGCCTGCCTTAGCTTTTGCAAAACCGAGGACGACATACAGGACGAAAAAGGCTTTAAGCGTTTTAAAAAAATGTTGGTGTACCCGCTTTTCAGACGGATGAACAAAAAAGCGGCAAAGCTTTATCCCGATCTTTACGAAAAGTTAAAAGCACATTTGGCAGAGCTGGCAAGACTTGAAGGTGACAGCGAAAAACACAGTCTTGATACGTACGCAGACAACGCGGCAAAGGCTTTGGCACATATAGCCGCATACGGGCTTGAAGGTGTCGCCGGTGCCATTGCTTACGAGGCGGGGTATCATATAGGAAGATACATATACATAATCGATGCTGTTGATGACCTGAAGGCAGACAGCGAAAATGGACGGTTTAACCCCCTTATACGCCACTACGGCAGCTACGAGAGCGCGGTGGCGAAAACCGATGAAATAGCGCAGACCTTGCGCGCAAGCGGCGTGCGTTTTTCCGCAGCAGTAGGGCTTGCGGAAGCATCGGTTTATACTGACATATTGCAAAATATTGCACACTACGGCATGGAAAAGACCGTAGGTGATATTTATGATAAATACGCATATACTCGAAAGGAAAGCGAAGAATTATGAAGAAACAGCTTGAGGAGATACTAACAAAAGCTTTGTCCGAGGTGGACACCGCGGCAGATGAACCTACGCTTAAAGCGGCACAGGTTGCTTATTTAGGTAAAAAGGGTGCACTTACCGCTATTCTTAGAGGTATGGGCGGATTAAGCCCCGAGGAAAGACCTGTTATAGGTGCCCTTGCAAACGAAGTGCGCGCCCAAATAGAAGCCGCCATTGATGCAAAGCTTGGAGAAATAAAGGCAAAGGAACTTGAAGCTCGATTGGCAAAGGAAAAGGTAGACGTTACTCTTCCTGCCAACAGCAAAAAGCCCGGCAGACTTCACCCACTTTCTCAGGTGGAAAAGGATTTGTCCGACATATTTGTTGGAATGGGCTTTACCATTGCGGAAGGGCCGGAGGTTGAGCTGGCATATAACAATTTTGATGCGCTTAACGCTCCCGCAGACCACCCCTCCAGAGATTTTCAGGATACTTTCTATATCTCTCCCGAAGTGCTTTTGCGTACACAAACCTCTCCCGTACAGATAAGAGCTATGCAGGGCAAACAACCTCCCATTCGCATCATCTCTCCAGGCAGAGTTTATCGCTGTGACGAGGTTGACGGTACCCACTCCCCCATGTTCCACCAATTGGAGGGGCTTGTGGTGGGCAAAGATATAAGCCTTGGTGACCTTAAGGGTACGCTTGAGCAATTTGCAAAGATTTACTTTGGAGAAGAGACCCGAACCCGTTTCCGTCCTCACAACTTCCCGTTCACCGAGCCTTCTGCGGAAGTAGACGTTAGTTGCTTTGTATGTGGCGGCAAGGGTTGCCGTTTGTGTAAGGGCGAAGGTTGGATAGAAATATTGGGCGCAGGTATGGTACACCCTCACGTGCTCGAAAACTGCGGTATTGACCCCGAAGTGTACAGCGGCTTTGCATTCGGCGTTGGTCTTGAACGCGTTGTTATGATTAAATACGGTATTGACGATATGCGCCATCTTTACGAAAACGATTTGCGCTTCCTGTCGCAGTTTTAAGGGAGGTACGAAAACATGAAAGTTTCACTTAATTGGATAAAAGACTTTGTAGATATCGGCATCAGCGCAAAAGAGCTTGCTGACATTATGACATATACGGGCACAAAAGCCGAAAGCTGGGAAACATTGCCCGAAAATTTACAGAACATTGTTGTGGGCACTGTGCTTTCCACAGAAAAGCATCCCGATGCTGACAGACTTACCGTTTGCAAAATAGACGTAGGTGCAGAAGCACCCGTACAGATAATCACAGCCGCTACCAACGTTTCTGCAGGCGTAAAAGTTCCCGTTTGTCTTGACGGCGCGATTCTTTTTGACGGCACCAAGATTAAAAATGGCAAACTTAGAGGACTTCCCTCCGAAGGCATGCTTTGCTCTATCCACGAGTTAGGGCTTACTCTTAACGACTTCCCTTATGCGGAAGACGATGGCATTTTCCTTATTCAGGAAGAATGCTTCAATGGTCAGGATATCCGCGACGCACTTAATATGCGTGACGAGGTTATTGACTTTGAGCTTACCTTCAACCGTCCCGACTGCTTGGGCTTTATAGGTATTGCGAGAGAAGCGGCAGCTTCTATCGGTAAGCCCTTTACATTTAATGCACCTAAATATGCTGTATCCCCTGCTGCAGGTAAGGTTGATGACTATATAAGCGTAGATGTACGCAACACCAAGCTTTGCCCCCGTTATTCCGCGGCGGTTGTCACCAACGTAAAGATAGAACCAAGCCCTCTTTGGCTTAGAGCAAGACTTAGGGCGGCGGGCGTTCGTCCTATTAACAATATTGTTGATATAACAAACTATGTAATGCTTGAGTACGGTCAGCCGATGCACGCGTTTGACTATAACTATATAACCTCCAAGAAGATAGTTGTACGCAACGCTACTAAGGGTGAACGCATTACCACCCTTGACGGTAACGAGCATGACCTTACCGAAAATATGCTTTGTATTGCAGACGGTGAAAAGCCTGTTGCGCTTGCCGGCGTTATGGGCGGTCTTAACAGCGAAATTCTTGACAGCACCGTTACCGTAGTATTTGAATCTGCAAACTTTGACCGTGCAAGCATCCGTCACACCTCCAGAGATTGCGGGCTTAGAACCGAAAGCAGCGGTAAGTTTGAAAAGGGCTTGCCAATATGCAACACCGTTCCCGCCCTTGAAAGAGCACTTGAGCTGGTAGCAATGCTGGGGTGCGGCGACATAGCTGAGGGTATAATAGATATATGCAACGCAGATATTGCCCCCCGCAAGATCCCATTTGATTATAAGCGTGTTAACGCTTTGCTTGGTATAGAGCTTAGCCGCGAGGAAATGGCTGAAATGCTTAAGCCCCTTGAAATGTTTGTAGAAGGTGACGAGCTTGTTGTCCCCCCCTACAGAATGGATATGGAGCGCACAGCAGATATAGCCGAGGAAGTTGCAAGACTTTACGGCTATAATAAGATCCCCTCCACCCTTTTCAAGGGCGAGGTTACAGTTGGTGCGTACAGCAAGAGCCAAAAGCTTATAGCAGACCTTAAAGCGGCGGCTGTAGCAAACGGTTTCTATGAGATAGCGACCTACTCATTTATCTCCCCCAAAGCTTATGACAGGATAGGGATGGAGGCAGATGATGCACGCAGAAACAGTATAAAGCTTATCAA
Organism: Clostridia bacterium; assembly: GCA_017397955.1. Taxonomy (GTDB): domain Bacteria; phylum Bacillota; class Clostridia; order Oscillospirales; family CAG-382; genus SIG636. The sequence continues at coordinate 14,622 of JAFQHL010000001.1, read as the reverse complement.
CCCCTTGGGTGAGGATACATCTGTAATGCGTACCGTGGCATTGCCCTCTATGCTGGACGTTGTTGCTTACAACCGCAACCGCAAAGCAGAGGTCATTGGCTTGTTTGAGTGTGCTACCGTATACTATCCCACCGAAGACGGTATGTCTGATGAGCGCAAGGAATTTGTTATCGCCATGGATGGTAAGGGTGACTTTTATGACCTTAAGGGTTATGTGGAAGCTCTTCTTGACAGCATTAACGTAAAAGCATATAAGGTGGTTTCCGGTGAAGAAGCAGGATTCCACCCCGGTATATGTGCAAAGCTTTGCAAAGGTGATAAGGTTTTAGCCGTAATGGGTCAGATACATCCTGCAGTAGCGGCAGAATACGGGCTTAGCAAGAGCACTTATGCAGCTGTGCTGTATGTAAAAGAACTTCTTGATATGGCTGATAACAGCAAACAGTTTAAGAAGTTGCCCGCCTTCCCTGCCCTTACCCGCGACTTAGCACTTGTTATGGATGACAGCGTTGAAGCAGGTGCTGTTGAGGATATGATAAGAAAATCCGCAGGCAAGGCTTTGGAAAGCATCAAAGTGTTTGACGTATACAAGGGTGTTGGCGTTGCCGAAGGCAAAAAGAGCGTTGCGTTTAGCCTTGTATTCCGTTTGGCAGACAAGACTATGAACGATGCGGATGCAGATAAAGCTGTGGCAAATATCCTTCGCCGCTTGGAAGCAGAAGCAGGTATTGTACTGCGCGCTTAGTTTTTAGGGTACAACAGCAGTTTATATAAGGAGGCGTATTTATGAACAACAAAACGCAAACCGGTCAAAAGACACAGCAGTTTAACATTTGCAATGATAAAAACGCAGAAATGCGTAAATCGCTTACTGAAGTGTATGATGCGCTTAAAGAAAAGGGCTACAATCCCGTTAACCAAATAGTTGGCTATATTTTATCAGAAGACCCCACTTATATAACCAGCTACAACAACGCCCGCACCATCATAAGCAAGATGGACAGATACGAGCTTATGCGTGTGCTTGTTCAAGATTTTCTTCGCGTATAAACCGCAGAGTTAAGGAGAAATAATTATGGAAAACGTATTAACTTACAAGGGGAAGCCCTTGGTTCGTCAAGGCAATTTTCTGTTTTACGGCTTGCCTACCGATAAATATATTCTGTTTATGAATATATTGGAATCTAAGAAGAACGGCGATTTGGATATAGCGACAAAGGTGCTTGTACAAATCCAAAGCACTTCCGACACCGCAACCTTTAACGAAAAGGTAGTTAAGCAGTGTGAAAAGTCCTCTTTCTTTGATGCTTTTGAAATCGGAATGATTTGGCTGGAAAGAGAACTTAAAAAGTCATAAGGCAACAAAAGCACGGAGAAGCCCCAAACGGCTTCTCCGCTTTTTGTAGTGGCCCCCAAGAAGCCTGTCGGCTTCTTGGGGTGATTTATTTACTCTTTACTTTAAAAAGTTTCCTTAATATCGGTTTAAAAACAGCAGGTGATTTAAATACGTAAACTTTCACTCAAGGCACCTCCTTAGCGCATAACTGCAACTGCACCCAAGCCTAAAATTACTACCCCTTGAACGCAAACAAGCGCGCCGTAGGGCAACAGGCACGCAAGCAATATCCCCGTGCCGAAAGCGCAAGCACAGCCCGAAAGCAGTAGATTCCTCGTGCACATACGCCTGACCTCCATACTATTATGATACGCGCTCTTCTTATTTTTGTTAAAGGTTATTTAACAGCGGCAACGCGCATAGAATTTAATAAAAAACATAAAAGGAGAAGGTTTAAATGAAAGCGGAAACCACAACCATACAACTTCCACGCACTATTTTGGAAACGGGCGCAGACAAAGATATTGAATTTGAAGGCACTTTGGCAGACTATCTGCCGGGAATTAACCGCGTTATACGCACCGAGGCAAACATCATTCCCGAAGAAGCGGTGATTAACGGAAGCAAAGCAGAAGTAAAGGGTAAAGCTGTTTTCACCCTGCTTTACGAGTCCGATTACAAAGAAAAGCTTAAAAATGAAAAGTTTACAACCGATTTTGTACAGCGTTTTGATATTGGAGACTTACCGAAGGGTGACAGCTTCCCCGTAGTAAACTGCCGATGCAGTTATGTAGGTTGTAAAACACTTAATCCCAGACGATTTGTTTTAAGATGTCGGGCAGATATACGGCTGGAGCTTAAAACAATGCAAGTAATGTCCATAGTTTCCAGCAATGATTGCAAGGGCGCGTTTTTTAAAAGTGAAGAGCAAAGTTTTTACAGCTATTGCCCGCCAATACGCAAAGATTTCAACGTAGACGAAAGCTTTTTAGCCGAAGGGCAAACACCCATTGCAGATATAATATATGCTGCATTGCAATTTTCTCCGCCCGAAATTAGTGTTGACAACGGCAATGCCTTAATAAGAAGCAACGGGATATTTAAATGCTTGTACGAGGATGAGGATGGCGAAACAAAGCTGTATGAACACGGCTTTGCAACAAGCTTTAACATGGACGACGAGTTGCTGACCGAAGACTGTATATGCAATGCGGAGCTTTATTGCGGAACTTGTGAAGTTATAAAAGAACAGGATAATTACGGAGAATACCGTATAATGTCAATGCACGGTAATATATCTCTGTGCCTTAACGTTTTTACCAAATGCAAGGTATCCGTGCCAAAAGATATGTTTTTTGAGGATTATGACTGCAATGCAAAAACAGAACCGCTTGTGTATGACAAAATAGAGCATCTAACTAAACATAGATTTAACATCGAAAAGGTTTTGGAAATACCTGATATGCCCTTTAAAAACTGTACCGATATAAACGGTGAAATGTACGGCTCTGAATACTCGGCAGATGAATCAGGTGTGACCGCTAAAGGCACATTAACGCTTAATATTTTAGGCGCAGAGGACAACAGCTTTAACACCCGTGACCTAAGCGTGAGCTTTGAAGAGCTTATACCCCAATGGAAATGCGCTAAGGAGTGCAAAATAAAAGGTAGCGTAAAGCTTGTAAGCCTTAGCGGAGAGATTGCCGATAACGGTAGAATTAAGGTAAAAGCAACGGGAGAAATAGAAGGAACGTGTTGCAAAAAAGATGCTGTTACCGCAATAACCGGCGCTGAAGTAAGCAAGCGCGAAACAAGTGAAGAAGGCTCCCCCCTTATAATTTATTATCCGGCTGTAGGCGAAACGGCGTGGGACATAGGCAAGCGATATAATCTAAACCCTCAGCTTGTTTTAGATAATAACGGGGAGGCCTTTGACAAGGCACACACCATATCAAAGGAAAACACCGTTTTATTTATGTAATTTTAATGTAACTTATGTAAAACACCCATAGTTAAACGCACATCATCATACCTATATAAGCAAAAAAGGCCCTGTGCCGCAAACCGATACGAAGGCATATATATGGAAAAACGCCTTGCAGTCACCTGCAAGGCGTTTTGATTACTTATCCGTTATGCTGCGGCGGGGGGTTGTGCCGCATTACATAGTTTAATAAATAATTAAATGTTTAAGCTTATGCTCTCTTCTTAAGAACAACAACTGCACCTGCGGAGATTACAGCGAGAACTGCGAAAGCAGCAATGCCGAGGTCGCCGGTAGCGGGAGGATTGTTGTTGGATTCTTCTTCGGGTTCAGAAGATTCAACGGATTCTTCAGATTCAGAAGATTCAGAAGATTCTTCGGGGATGAGGTTGATAACCTTTTCAACGTCGCCATCAGCGATGGTGCCGATCATAACGTTGCCGTCACCGATGTTCCATTCGGAAACGATGATGTCAGCTTCGGTAATTTCAGCATCAGCAGCGATGGTGTAGGTAGCTTCGAAGAGAACGGCACCTGTAGCGTAAGCAACAGCGTTAGAGAAGGAAACGATGATGGCTTCTTCTGTAGCGTTGGGGATTACAAGACCGCCGAGAGTGGAGGTGTAGGAATCAGCAACGTAGGTGAGGTTTTCGGAAGTAGAGAGAACTATCTTACCGTTAACAACGCCTTCAGGAAGAGTAACAACGATAGTAGCGGTGCCATCTTCGTTTTCGTTAAGGGTTACAGTGTAAGTAATATCAGCGGGTTCTACGGGACCTACTTCTTCGGAAGATTCAGAAGATTCAGCGGATTCTTCGGATTCAGAAGATTCAACGGATTCTTCGGATTCAGAAGATTCAACAGATTCTTCGGATTCAGCAGATTCAGAAGATTCAACGGATTCTTCAGATTCAGAAGATTCAACGGATTCTTCGGATTCAGAAGATTCAACAGATTCTTCGGATTCAGCAGATTCAGAAGATTCAACGGATTCTTCAGATTCAGCAGATTCAGCAGAAACGTCTTCAGAGGATTCTTCTGCGGATACGGACATAGTGCTGAAAGCACAAATTACCATAACGAGCGCGAGAAGAGTTGCGATTGTCTTTTTCATTTTTGTTCTTTCTCCTTGATTAAAAAAATTTTTTTGCTTGGGTTAAATGAGTTTTGATGCGTAGGTTTTGTTTTAATTGCGTAACCCCCTCCTTATGCCCCATTAAAGAATTAACCCTAACAGAGCAGCATAACCGGACTGACCGAGGGGCAAGCCCCAAGGCCAACCACCATTATACCTGGTGCAAAGCACGGCGTGTGCAAGCACACCTCCGTGAATTACAGGGTTAGCAAAGCAACTGCGCCCGCCACACCGAAAGCGACGGCGAGGCAGAGCAGCTGCCCCCACGCAAAGATTGTTACCCTATAATCACCTATATTATATAGCGGGGTTTGTATTTTGTCAATACTTTTTTAAAAAATATTTATGTCAATATTAACCTAATGTTACCGCTGTTTATAACTGTTTTATGTTATAATTGTAGGCACACATATTTGGGTTGATTTGGTAAAGGAATTGTGATATAATATTACTTTGAAAGGCAGGTGGCTTTATGCCCAATTGCAATATATGCCCACGGGCCTGTAATGTTGACCGAAATGCCACCCTTGGCTTTTGCGGCGAGAGTGACACGGTGCGTGTTGCCCGCGCCGCCCCACATTATTGGGAAGAGCCATGTTTATCGGGCACTATGGGTAGCGGTACTGTTTTTTTCTGCGGTTGTAATCTTAGATGCATTTTTTGTCAAAACTCTGCCATATCTCATAAAGGAATAGGAAAAACAATAGATACATACACGCTTGCAAAGCTGTTTTTGAATTTACAAAACCAAGGGGTGCACAATATAAACCTTGTTACCCCTACCCACTTTGCCTACCAAATTAAAGAAGCCGTTTTAACGGCAAAAAACAAGGGGCTGCTTTTACCTATTGTGTGGAACAGTAGCGGTTATGAAAGTGTTGAGACGCTAAGGGGATTAAAGGACGTTGTTGACATATATATGCCCGATTTTAAATATGTAAGCAGCGCGCTAAGTAAAAAGTATTCCCGCGCGGAGGATTATTTTACGGTAGCCAAAGCCGCCCTGGACGAAATGGTTTTGCAAAAAGGCGGTTGCGAATTTAAAGACGGATTGCTGGTTAAAGGTGTTATAGTGCGGCATTTGGTGCTACCCGCCTGCACCGAGGACAGCAAGGCAGTAATGCGTTTTTTACAACGCCGATACGGAAATGCCGTATACATAAGCATAATGAAGCAATACACTCCGCCCAAGCATCCCGTACCTGATGAGCTGGGCAGAGCGCTATTTGATAAGGAATATGACGAGATAACCGAGTACGCCAAAAAGCTTGGTATAGAGCAAGGTTTTTTTCAAACAGGCAATCCTGTAGGCGAGAGTTTTATACCGGAGTTTGATTTAAGCGGGGTGGAATAAATGATAAACAAAGATGCACTTGTAAGAGTTAAGGATTATATACCCGACATATACGTAGACCTGCCCTACAGCCGTGACGATAATTTTACAGGCAAACGCCTTTATACATTTAAGGATGCCTATTTACGCTACGGTACGGTTTTAAAACTTAAAGCCGCACAGGAATACGTACGCAAACACGGAGCAAGCATAATGATACTTGATGCCTACCGTCCTGCCGTCGCCCAGTTTATTATGTGGGAAGTAATGCCGGACGATGATTTTGTTGCCGACCCGCGACGTGGGTTTTCCAAACACACCAGAGGCAGTACGGTTGACGTTACCTTAGTTACGCCCGACGGAAATCCCGTGCCCATGCCCTCCCCTTTCGATGACTTCAGCGGTGGTGCAAAGCGAGTATACGATAACACCCCCGAAGATGCAAAACGGAATATCCTTTTGCTTGAAGCGGCAATGGAACAGGCGGGTTTTTGGGGATATGTAAACGAGTGGTGGCACTTTAACGACCACGACATATACCCTGTGTTGGAAGAGCCTGAGTTTGAGCTTGTATAGGAGGCCTTGATGGAGAACAAATGTCTTAGCTGTGAATATTTTGATTATGACGAGGAAACGGATACAGAAGGCTGTGTGCGCGGACTTGATGAGGATGATATGCTTAGATTTATGACGGGTAACACATCAAGTTGTCCCTATTACAAATTCTACGACGAATACAAAACTGTAAGAAAACAAAACTGAAAGGCGGTTTTTTAAATGATAAACAAGAAGATGGAACAATTAGGCAAGGTGCGCTCTGTTATACGCGAGCTGTTTGAATACGGAAAGAAGCGCAAAGCGGAAATTGGAGAAGACAATGTTTTTGACTTTAGCCTTGGCAACCCCTCGGTGCCCGCCCCTGATTGCGTTAACGAAACCATAAGAGCACTTACTGAGGAAATGAGCTCTTTACAGCTGCACGGGTATTCCTCTGCACAGGGTGATGCAGGTGTACGCAAAGCCATTGCCGATTATTTAAACAAAGAACACGGAGAAAGCTTTACAGCAGACAGTATTTATATGACCGTAGGTGCCGCCGCAAGCCTTACAATTTGCCTAAATGCGCTGGTATGTGAAGGCGACGAAGTTGTGGCGTTTGCTCCTTTCTTCCCCGAATACCGCGTGTTTTCCGAAAGCGCGGGTGCCAAATTTGTAGCACTTGCCCCCACAGAGGATTTCCAGGTTGACGAGGCTGCTTTTGCAAAGGCTATAAACCAAAACACCAAAGCTGTTATTGTTAACAGCCCCAACAACCCCTCCGGCGTTGTGCTTACCGAAGAAAGCATAAAAGCTTTATGCCGTGTGCTTAAGAATAAAAGCGAGGAATACGGACATCCTATATATTTGATAACCGACGAACCTTACAGAGAATTGGTATATGACGACGTAAAGGTTCCCTTTATTACCAAGTATTACGATAACTGCCTTGTTTGCTATTCCTTCAGTAAATCCCTCTCCATCCCCGGTGAACGTATTGGTTACATAGCAGTTTCGCCCAAGATGGACTGCGAAAGAGATGTGTATGCAGCTATTTGCGGTGCGGGCAGAGCTTTGGGGTATGTTTGCGCGCCCTGTATGTTCCAGTTTGTTGCCGCAAGATGCTTGGGGCAGACCGCTGATGTTTCGGTTTACAAGCACAACAGAGATTTGCTTTATAACGCACTTTGCGACTACGGCTATAAGTGCATTAAACCCGACGGTGCTTTTTACTTATTCCTAAAGACCCCCGAGGACGATGCATCTGCCTTTTGTGAAAATGCAAAGAAGAAGGAGCTGTTGGTTGTACCGTCCGATTCCTTTGGATGCCCCGGATATGTAAGGATTTCCTACTGTGTATCCACAAAGCAGATAGAAAACGCCTTGCCCGCATTTAAAGCGTTGGCAGAAGAATACGGTCTTAAGTAAGGAGTGCTGTTTATGAAAGCCAGAAATGAAATGAACCCTGCTTTTATGTGGGATTTAAGCCATATATTTAAAGACGATACCGAATGGGAAGCCGCCTGTAATGAAGCAGAAACAGCCATTAGTGCGGTTTCCGAAGCACAGGGCACCTTGGGCGACAGTGCCGAAGCGCTAAAAAAGGGCATAGGGCTTATGTGCAATGCGGAGGAAAAGGTAATGCTTTGCTACCTGTATCCCATGCTTAAAAAGTCCACCGATGCGGGAGATCCCAATTTTCAGGCAATGGAAGCAAAAGCTATGGGGCTTATTGTTAAACTGCAGTCTGCGGCAGCGTTTATCAACCCTGAAATAGTTGCCATACCTGAGGACCGATTTGAGGAAATTGTTACAAATCCCATTCTTAAGGATGAACTGTTTTGCCTGCGTAAGATAGTTAAAGCAAAAGCGCACACCTTATCCGCGGATAAAGAGCTTATGTTGGCAAAGCTTGCCGATGCGGCACAAACGCCTGACAATGCGTTTTCTATGCTGAACAACGTTGATCTTGTATTCCCCACCATCAAGGATGATGAAGGCAAAGATGTTCAGCTTAGCAACGGTAACTTTGGCGTTTACAGAGAAAGTCCCGTGCGTGCGGTTAGAGAAGCGGCATTTAACGGATATTTCGGCACCTTTAAAAAGTTTGAAAACACTATTGCGGAGCTATACAGCGGCAATGTAAAGTTGGACTGTTATTTTGCCGATGTGCGGGGTTACAGCAGTGCCAGAGAATCTGCCCTGTTTAACAACGACGTGCCAGAAACTGTATATGACAGCCTTATAGAGGCAGTACACGACAGTCTGCCTTATATGCGTAAGTATTTGGAGCTGCGCAAGAAGATACTGGGGCTTGAAAAGCTGGATATGTTTGACCTTTACACGCCTATGGTAGAGGACGTAAGCTTTGAGATGCCCTATGAAAAGTCCGTAGCTTTGGTAAAAGAAGCGCTTAAGCCTTTAGGTGACGAGTACGGAAAACTGCTTGATATGGCGTTTGACAACAAATGGATAGATGTATACGAAAACAAGGGCAAAAGGAGCGGTGCATTCTCCTGTGGGGTACACGGCGTTCATCCTTATGTTCTGCTTAACTATACCGACACTCTTGACGATGCCTTTACCCTTGCCCACGAGTTGGGACACGCGATGCATTCTTACAAATCCTCCGAAACACAAAGTTTTCTCAACCACAATTACAGCATAATGGTGGCAGAGGTAGCTTCCACAGTTAACGAAGTACTTTTGACATTGCATCTGCTTAAAACGGAGACCGATCCCAAGAGACGTGCCTATGTGCTTAACCATTTCCTCGAAAGCTTTCGCACCACCCTATACCGCCAGACATTGTTTGCCGAGTTTGAGCGCGAAACGCATAAAATGTGCGAAAACGGCGAAGCTCTTACCGCACAAAGCCTTTCCGGGTTATACAAGGGGCTTGTAAGCAAATACTATGAGGGTGCCGAAATAAACGAGATTATAGCAAACGAGTGGTCATACATCCCCCATTTCTACACCGCCTTTTATGTTTATCAATATGCTACGGGCTTTTCCAGTGCAGTAGCGATTGCCAAAAACATATTGGATACGGGCGATGCAACGGGTTATTTGGAATTCCTTACCTTGGGTGGCAGTAACTACCCCATTGAAGAACTTAAAGTTGCAGGTGTTGACTTGACAAAACCCGAAACGGTAAAGAACGCACTTAGCCTTTTTGACAGCACCATTGACGAACTGACAGAACTTTTGCAAAAACTGTAAATCCTTCTGCTTTTAAAAACACAAATTACGCAAAAATGCCGTGTAGGTTTTAGACCTACACGGCATTTTGATCAGTTTGGATTTTACTGTATAAGATATACGAAAGGACCGTTCAAGCCCGCATCAAACTTAAGGATGTTTGCAGCATCAAGGCTGTTTATTGAGCCGTCAAAATTAACGTCGGCAGCCAAACTTTGGTCAGCATCCAAGGTGATAAGCTGTGCATCGTGACGAAGCACATAAGCGGCATCCAAATTATCGGCAGAGCCGTCACCGTTAACGTCACCAATCTTATAAAAGCTTATATCAATAGTCATATCACCGTCAACTGTACCTTCGGTAACGCTGTAGGATTTGAAGCCGTAGCCATCATCAAAAACAAGCCCGCCTTCAGCAAGTTTAGGAAGTATATCGGCAACAGCGGTGCCTGCGGGAACGCTAATCTGTGTGTCGCCCGCAACAGAACCGCCAACACCTGCATTAAAGGTAACGGTGTAGTTTTCAACAACGCGAACGGTCTTGTTAACGTCACCTTTTTCCTGTGTTGCAATTCTTACACTGCCGTTGGACAAGTTCCATAAAGACACAACAAGGTCGTCACCGGTAATGCTGTTTACATCTGCGTTAACGTTATACACGGCGGTAAATACTACCGTCCCCTCATCATACGCGCTGTTTTTTGCAAAAGCAACAGATAAACCCGTAACACCTTCTCTGTCATAATCCTCGCTCAAATAAGTAGAGATATCGGAAACAAGAGTGCCGGTTTTAAGCGTAAGTTTGCTTGTTGTATCTACTACTATTTTGCCACTGGCAACATTTGCGGGTAAGGTTGCGGTTAAAACTGCTGTGTTTGAGTTTTTGTCAACAAGCAACACCAGTTCGTACGTAGAATAATCACTTGCGGAAACTACTGTGCCAAACGCACTTACCGACATTAGTGCAATCATAAGCACAGCGGTAAAAACGGAAATGCTTTTTTTGAACATAAATAAAGCTCCTTTATCATTTTTTAATAGCTTTAATTGCTATTTTGAACATATTGTATTTTAACACAAGCCATAAAATTTGTCAATAACGGCAATATGCACAAAAGAATGCTGTTGTTTTAAGAGGGGTTATCAATACAAAGAAGCAAGCCCCGCATCGTATTTAAGGATTTGTGCAGCATCCAGACTATCAACTACACCGTCGCCGTTTACATCGCCGATTAAAAGCTGATATGCATCAAAGCTTATCAATTCCACATCGTAGCGAAGAATATACGCAGCATCAAGGTTATCTACCTCACCGTCGCTGTTAACGTCGCCCACTTTATAGCTTAGCTCTGCCGTATAAGGACTTATAATTTGGGGAACGCCGCATCTTATTGTACCTGTTACAGGTGTTTGTGCATCAGGCAAAGCGCTTGCCGACAAGTGATAACTGTAAATAATCGTATTGCCGTTTAACGTAAGCTCTGACCCCATAACGGTGGGAGAGCTTATCATACCGCCGTTACCGTTACTAAGCACAAACATATAGGCTTGGTTAGGGATAAATGTACCTGTGTACTCTATCTTATAAACTATAGTCTGAGACATATTGTTGTAAATAACGGTCATATCGCTTACGGTGCAGGCATAAATCTCTTCCTCATCAGAACTATCTTCGCCAGAGGAGGGCTCTTCCGTGGTCTCCTCGGAAGAAGGTTCTTCTGTTGTTTCTTCTGAGCTTTCTTCTGAGGAATCAGGGGCGGATTCATCTTGAATTCCCTTACCGGGTACCCAATAAAAAGAATCGTAATACTCGTGACTGTAACGGCACGCTGTTGCAGATATTACTTTAAAACCGTAATCATTATTCGTTTCATCGGCTTTGAGGTGAATCTGTACGGTATCGTCGTGTACGGTTACGCTTCTGCCCGCCAAATCAGAGCCTGCGTAAGTTCCTACCAGTGTATTGTCGCCGTTGTAAATATAAATCTTATCATAAAAGTTTTCTGTTTTGGTATCGGAAGAAAACGTTATCTCTATGGAACTTGCGCCTATACATTGCAGCACCCATGTCTTGTCGGTATTATTGCTGTAGTTGTGGTCGGATTCGGGAAGATATTCCACGGGGCAATAGCTGTAGTATGGATCGGGTTCGGGCTCCGGTTCGGGCTCCTCACTATCCGTTTCCGACTCAGAATAATCCTCCAAACAGACACTCCACAAAGAGCTGTTGTAGTCTTGCTGACTATAAAAATACGCCTTTGCTGAAGCAACTTCAAACCTATAGCGTTCCGGGGAAAATATGCAAAGGCGAATTTCCACGGTATCGTCGTATACGGTTATAGTTTCGCCTGCCAGCTGTGCAACAGTGTATTCGCATTGTAGTACGTCGGAGCCGTTGTATATTCTAATAAAATATGAGTCATCAGAAGATATGCGCATATTAGGAGAAAAGCTGACTTCTATATAGTCTGCATTTAAACAGGACATTGTCCAGCGCATATCTATAGAATCGTGATGGTTATCATAAGATACGGGCAAGTCTTCATCGGGGCAATCACGACAATACAATTCTTCCTCAGAGCTTGAATCTTCCGGTTTTTGCACGTATTGTGCACACACAACCAAATCCATATCGCCAACGGTTATCGTTGTTGATTCAGCACTTGCATCCGCTATCAGACAATCGCCTTCCTCTACAGCCCATGTATCAAACATCATCCCCTCTTCCGGAGAATCTGCAATAATTCTTAAAACGTCGCCCGCTTGGTAATAATCCTTTATATCGTCAGTATGAACTGTGCCGTTTAATATATTTACGCTATAAAGCCGGGTAAAGCTGCCTGTTACCGTTGCGTTACCGTATACTGTTACGGTAGTGCTTTCTGAAGCGGGGTCTGCTATTATCGCATCGCCATCTACCGTCCAGCCATCAAATCTGTAGGCGCCGTCTTCTGTTGAAAAGCGGATTTCTACTTCTTGACCGTATGTGTAAGTGCCGCTACCGTCACCGCCAACTACGTCAAAAGTATAACGGGAATCTGTATAAATTGCTTCTATTATTACGTTGTTATTTATTGTAAGGGTAGTTGTGCAGGCGCTTGCATCTGTTATTACGCCGCCCGACACTGTTTCCCAGCCTGCAAATTCTTTGCCTACCGCGGGGGCATCGGCAATTATCTCTATTACGTCACCTGCTTTGTAGTACGCCTTGACATCACTTTCAGCAACCTTGCCCCCTGTTATACTTACTATAAACACTTCCGTATAGCACGGGGTTATAACTGCATCACCGTATACAGTTACGGTAGTGTTTTCTGAAGCGGGGTCTGCTATTACTGCGTTACCCGCTGTTTCCCAGCCGTCAAATTCCCAAAGGTTGTCGGTATCGGGTGCAAACACTATATCCACCTCGGTACCGTATGTGTAAATACCGCTGCCTGTACCGTCTATTACAGTTAAACTGTATTGCAAGGTCCTATATTCAGCCGTGACTGTCATATCACTTGTAACGACGGAAAAGTCTTTATCCCATCCCACAAAATCAAAGCCGTCAATTTTAGGAGCTTCGGGTGCGGTTGCGGCGGTGCCGTAGTCAACAGTTTGGGTATTCAACACAGTGCCGTCCTTGCCTACAAAGCTTACGGTGGGGTTTTTCTCTATTACTACAACATCGGTAGTGTAGGTAGAGATAACAGAAGGCTGTGTGCACCTTACCGTTACGCGCAGTGGTTTAGCGGCGCTTGACACAAGGCTTGTACTAACGTGGAAGTTATAGCCGAAGCTGTTGCCGGTGGCGCCAAGCTGTGTTCCGTTGACTGTGCGCTGTGATATTTGAGAACCGTTTGCGGTGCTTAAAATAAACACATAGCTTTGGTTAGGAAGAAAGACACCGCTGTATTTTACCGTACATTTTACCGTTTCCGTTTGGGTGTTATATACCGCGGTCATAGAGCTTACCTCACAAGCCGATAACGCGCTTACAATCGTAGCTCCAAACGTGCCTAAAACAAAGCTAAGACACAAAAGACAGGCAATTATCTTATTGATTTTCATAATCCACCTCCAGTGTACATTACGCAATGATTATACCATACATTTATACGTTTGTCATTATATATTTTTTGGTTTTTGCAACTTTTTAAAAACAGCACCCTAATACGAAAAGCCGCTGTGGGAAACCTCCCACGGCGGCAATAAAATATTACGCTTTTGTGTTAGCCACCTATCATCCTACGCATAATTGCCAAGTCTGTGGCATCAATAATCTTATCTGCGTTACCGTCGGCCGCTATAAGCCCTGCCGAGGATATACCCTCTGTCATTTCTATATACTTTCTCAGCATAAGAAGGTCTGTGGTATTACAGTTTCCGCTACCGTCAAGGTCAAAGGCTACAATCACTTCTATTGTTTTATCCCTGTAAGTGATAGTATAGCCTGTGCCAATATAACCCGATGTAATCTCATTACCTGCAGAGTTCTTAACAATTACGTCCACGGTGAACAAAGCCTTAAAGGAGGTGAATTTCAAGCCAAATTCACTAACGTAAAGGTAGCTATCATCCATTACATAGCCGTCGGCAATTGCTTCATCTGTCAGCTTAAGTTTGGGTATTAAGGTGTAATTTGCCTTTACTGCGGCGTTTCCGTATACGGTTACGGTGGTGATTGCTGCCGTTGGGTCTGCTATTACCCCGTCACCTGCTACTGTCCAGCCGTTAAACTCACATATAAAATCGGGAATCGGTATAAACTCTATCTCTACCTCTGTGCCGTATGTATAAATACCGCCGCCGTCACCGCCTTCTACCGTCAGAGTATACGGTATATCTTTATAATTTGCCTTTATTTCTACGTCGCTGTTTACGATAAGAGTGGTGGTGCTTGCGCTTGTATCTGTTATTACGCCGCCCGATACTGTTTCCCAGCCTGCAAATTCTTTGCCTGCCGCGGGTGTATCGGCAATTATCTCTATTACGTCACCTGCTTTGTAATATTCCTTGGCATCGCTTTCCGCTACCTTGCCGCCGTTTACGGTTACTGTGTATAGCTTGGTGCAGTTTGCCTTTACCGTGGCGTTTCCGTATACGGTTATTGTG
>JAFQHL010000007.1 GCA_017397955.1 Clostridia bacterium | reverse complement strand
CTTGATCGCCAAACGGAACGAGTAAAGTCCATTGCCCTTGAAACGAATTGTCAGATGGCGGTTTTGAAATTCCAACAGCTTGACGGGTTAAATACCGCCTTGCCAATAGGCGTTAGACCGATACAGGTTTTAAGAACGCTTACCACTGAAAGTCTTGCCGTGTTTATGCCGTTTAGAGTGCAGGAAATTATGGATAAGGGCGGCATTTATTACGGAGTTAATGCTATTTCCGGCAATCTTATTCTCTGTAATAAATCCAATCTTCTGAACCAATCTGCATTTATCCTTGGCGTTCCCGGTAGTGGCAAGTCTTTCTCTGCGAAGGAGCTTATCGTCTTTATTGCCCTTGCCACCGATGACGATATTATGGCTTGCGACCCGGAGGGCGAATACGGAAATCTTATCCGTGCCTTGGGCGGTGAAGTCATTAAAATTGCCGCAGGCAGTCCCCATCATATTAACGCTATGGATATGGTGGAGGGTTACGGTGACGGCAGTAATCCCGTTATCGACAAGTCGGAGTTTGTGCTGTCGCTCTTTGAACAGCTTGACCCAAGGGGCATTGACCCGCACGAAAAGTCCATTATCGACCGTTGTGTGGATGCGGTGTACCGCGAATATAAAAAAGGCGGTGCGGTGCCTACGCTCCGTGTACTCCGCAAAAAGCTCTTGGCACAGCCGGAGGAAGAAGCACAGCGCCTTGCCCTTTCATTGGAACTGTTTACTTCGGGCAGCTTGAACGCCTTTGCCCACGAAACCAACGTTGACACGCAAAATCGTATGGTCGTTTACGACATTCACGATTTAGGCCGTCAGCTTAAAACAATGGGTCTGCTCGTTATCACAGATGCAATGCTTAACCGTGTTACCGAGAACTGGCGCAAAGGAAAACGCACCCACGTTATTGTGGATGAGTTTCATGTGGTGTTTGAAAATGAACATTCCGCAGAGTTTTTCTCATCTGCTTGGCGTCGTTTCCGTAAGCGTAACGCATACCCGACCGCCATCACGCAGAACGTGGAATATTTGCTGGACTCCGTTGAAGCGAGCACAATGCTCTCCAACAGCGAGTTTATCGTAATGCTCAACCAAGCGGCAAGCGACCGTGAGAAATTGGCTGACAAGCTCAATATTTCCGAGGAACAGTTGGGATATATCACCAACGCCGAAGCAGGTTGCGGTCTTATCCGCTATGGTAGTGCGCTCGTTCCGTTCAAAAACAGATTTCCGAAGAACACCGAGTTATACAGGCTGATGACCACCAAACCCGGTGAGAATTTATAAGGAGGCAATATAAATGGATATAAACGAAACAAAACTCTCCGAAATTCCTGAAATTAAAGAACTGTTAAAGGTGTTGTCAGACAATGGCTTACTAAAGGAAGAAAACAATGTCAAACACCTTGTTTCGTATATCGAGGATATGGAAAACAAGATACTTGATATGACCATTGAATTGAGAGCAATGCACGATGAGGTCGGCAAAATCCGTGACAGTACCCTCCGTGCAAGATGTACGCAGCTTATCACGGCGGCAAGTGAGAAGATCCAACAGGCAAGCCAAATGGTGGTGTCCTGCAAGAACAATCTTATTAAGTCTGCGAAAGATGCCCTCCGAGCCTTCAAGGAAAAAGGCAAGGACGCACTTGTTACCGCCGTAAACGCTATGAAAATCCCGTCTGCCCTTGATATGCTCAAAAACGGTTTTCACCGTGCGGCAGAGTCCCTGGGCAAGAGTGTTTCCAACCTTGAAACCGTCCGTAATGAATTGCACGACGTAGGAACGCACCTTAAAAATGCGGGTCGTGCGCTCATCGGCAAGCCGATTAAGGAAAACGAGGAACTGAAAGCAGATAAGGGCATTTTGGCAAAGCTCCAAATCTTTTTGCAAAAGACGGCGGAGAAATTCACCGGTATGGAGCATAGTGCCGAGGAAAAGTCCAAGTCCTTGCGTGACAGTTATGAGGAACGAAAATCGGTCAAGTCCGATCTGAAACGGCTCAAAGCAGAAAGCAAAGCCAAGGATGCTCCCAAGATTACTGAGCAGGCAAGATAAGGAGGTAACCGCCTATGGCAGACATTAAAACAAGGGATGTTGTAAAAGGAACGGTCAAGGCCCTTGACCGTTCCGCCGTTGCGACCGAGCGTATGAAGTCTGCCACCGTCAGAACCAAGGATGCCGCCGAGCAGAGCGTAAACGGCAATGAGGTCAGCGCACAGGAATACGGAGCCAACCGTGTAGAATCGGCGGTAGAAATTGCTACCGCCGAGGG
>JAFQHL010000023.1 GCA_017397955.1 Clostridia bacterium | reverse complement strand
GTTCGTAGCGGGGACCCCGAAAAATATTAAACACCATTTCCGTTCGCTCGCGCCTTCGCGCCACTTCGTGGCACTCGCGGAAACTAAAGTATATTTTCTGCGGCACATGTCCGCATAATTTCCCCACTACTCACTCTGTTCGTAGCGGGGACCCCGAAAAATATTAAACACCATTTCCGTTCGCTCGCGCCTTCGCGCCACTTCGTGGCACTCGCGGAAACTAAAGTATATTTTCTGCGGCACATGTCCGCAGAAAATATGGAGTTTTTGGCGTT
This sequence comes from Clostridia bacterium, assembly GCA_017397955.1. Classification (GTDB taxonomy): domain Bacteria; phylum Bacillota; class Clostridia; order Oscillospirales; family CAG-382; genus SIG636. The sequence goes on along the minus strand of JAFQHL010000023.1, from coordinate 30,373 downwards.
CCGTCGGAATTGGAATGTAGGGACGAGCGTCCTCGACCGTCCGTAATACTACTACATAAAAACTATAGAAAGGTTGAGCGTTTGTATATCATTTCGCTCAAATACATAATTATGAACAAAGCTACAAGAAAAACAGTTATCGCAGGTAACTGGAAGATGAACAAGACCCCCGATGAAGCTGTTGCGCTTATCGAGGCTATAAAGGCAGAAATCGCAGGTAAGGATACCAGCGGTTGCGATATTATCGCAGGCGTTCCTTTTGTTGACTTGGCAGTTGTTGCTAAGGCTATCGAAGGCAGCCCCATCAAATTGGCAGCTCAGAACGTTCACTGGGCAGCAAGCGGCGCTTTTACAGGCGAAATCAGTGCAGATATGCTTAAAGCAGTTGGCGCAGAATACGTTATCATCGGTCACAGTGAAAGAAGACAGTACTTTGGCGAAACCGACGAAACCGTTAACAAGCGTACTGCAGCAGCTCTTGCAGCAGGTCTTAAGGTTATTCTTTGCGTTGGCGAGCTTAAGGAAGAACGTCTTTCCGGCATAACCGAAGAAATCGTTGCAATGCAGGTAAAGCTTGACCTTGCAGGCGTTAGCAAAGAAGATATGGCAAACGTTATCATCGCTTACGAACCCGTATGGGCTATCGGCACAGGTCTTACCGCTACTGCTGAGCAGGCAGAAGAAGTTTGTGCAGCTATCAGAGGCGTTATTGCTAAGCTTTATGATGAAACCGTTGCAGAAGCTACCACCATCCAGTACGGCGGCTCTATGAACGCAGGCAACGCAGCAGAGCTTCTTTCCATGAAGAACGTTGACGGCGGTCTTATCGGCGGTGCATCCCTCAAGGCTCCCGATTTTGCAGTAATCATCGGCGCGGCACAGTAAATAATACCCCACTACTCACATTCGTTCGTAGCGGGGACCCCGGAAATACACCCCCATTGCTCACTTTGTTCGCAACGGGGACCCCGGGAAAAAACAAGCACCATTTCCGTTCGCTCGCGCCTGCGCGCCGATTGAAAATCGGCACTTGCGGAAACAAAGGTATATTTTCTGCGGCACATGTCCGCAGAAAATATGATATTTGTTATATTCACGAACGATGGAAATCAGCACAGTAAGATAATACCCCACTACTCACATTTGTTCGCAGTGAAAATAAACAAGGGCTATCTCCTCGGAGATAGCTCAAGCTGATGACAAACCTTGTCATCAGCTTGGCAGACTGCTGAGAAAGAGTGCAGACAAGACGAACCGAGGCGAGAACTGTACTTAGTACTGTGAACCGAGGTTCGTTCCAAACGAAAAAATATAAAAATATACAAAAATTTAGGGGGAATTTTCCCCTAAATTTTCACTTTATAGTAACCGTATTTTCTTTTTTCGTGTTCTGTGCCTTTGTCAGCGGTCTGAACCCCGCCACTATGGCGGGGTTTTCGTATACAATCACCCCACAAAGTCTAACGACTTCGTGGGGACCCCGACAAAAAAGCAGGTTGTTCCACGTGAAACAACCTGCTTTTCCAATTCAAATTTTACTTTTTCTTTTCAAGACTTATAACTATCTTTCTGTCAGCATCCTGACCGACAGAATAGGTGGTTACGCCTTCAATATTCTGAACCTCGGAATGAATAATGCGACGTTCATAAGCATTCATAGGCTCAAGAGTATAATTGCGACGGGAGCGAAGAACACGCTCTGCCATTCTTCTTGCCAAGGAGCGAAGCGCCTCTGCACGCTTTTCACGGTAGCCTTCAACGTCTACGGAAATGCGGTAAAAGTCGTCCTTATCCCTATCCTTGTTAGCGGCAAGGGTTGCAAGATACTGCACTGCATCCAACATATCGCCATGCTTACCGATAAGAAGACCAAGGTTTTCGCCTGTTATCTCTATAAGCACGCCTTCTTCGTTTTCTTCACTAACGGCAACCTCAGCTTCAACGCCCATATTGCCAAGCAAGGTTACTATAAAACCGTGGGCTATTTCTGCAGGGGTATCTTCGTGGTAAACCCTAAGCTTTGCGTTAGAGCTGCCTATACCCAATATACCTTTTTTAGCCTCTTCAAGTATTTCGTACTGAACCTTTTCCACAGGATAACCAAGCTCTTCTGCGCCCTTTTCCAAGGCAAGCTCTACGGTCTTTGCGGAAACGGTGGTTTCCTTTATCATATCGATTATATCCTTTCTGTCGCTATTCGTCCTTTAAGGTGGGCTTTTCAACCAAGGTTTCCTTTTCCTCAGACTTCTTAGCGTTCTCGCTTTCTTCTTTTTCAAGCTTTTCTCTACGACGGCGTATTTTTTCCGCGCGTTCTTCACTTATTGCAAGGCTGTCATAGGAAGTATCATCTTCATCAACCTCTATGGTAACAAGCTTTTTACGCTTTTTAGCCTGCTTAATGTCCTTAACAGCCTGCTTCATATCCTCTGCGCTGTATACGGGCGCGGGATACATCTTGGAAAGCACAAACTGTTGACCAACAGCCGCTATACTTCTGAATACCCAGTATATACCTATTGCTGCAGGGAATGTAAAAGAAAAATAGGTGGACATAAGGGGCATCATCCAACGCATAAAGCCGCTGTTTGCAGGGTTGGGCTGGTTGGGGTCGGAAACGGGCTGTGCGGTGAATTTTCTGGATATCTCTGCAGACAAAAAGCTGGAGATGAACACTAAAACAGGTATAATCAACAGCCAATTGAATGCAAAGCTGGGAGTATCAAGAGTGGTGGTAGTGCCTATAAAATCAAAATTAGGCAGGCAATGTGCACCGTTTTCTACATCCTTGTCTTCCTTGGGGTTGTATATTCCCTTTTCGGTTAGCATTGCGTTAAAGTCATAAACTTTGCCGCTGTCGCTTGCGTTAAGAACATATTCCTTATAAATAATCTTGTCCTTAAAGCTTTCACCTTTGAGGGTAGCACCGTTTAAACCTTCAAGCACCTTGTCACAAACGGCGGAGGATACACTCAAGGAATACCTGCCGTCTTCATAATCAAAATCCTTCATAAAGGTGTCAACGTCCTTCTGCATAAACTTAATAAGGTCAAGCTCGCTGAAGGTAAGGGGCTTATTATCGGTTATAAGTGCCTGTATACCGGTCTCTTTGGCGGTAAGATACTCCACTCTTTCCTTACAATATTTGTATTCCGCAGAGTTTTCATCAAGCGTACTCATCTTTATTTCATAAGCTTCTGCCTGATTACCGGCTATAACATAAGCTTCTTCAAAAAAGCTGTACATAGTATACTTGTTTTCGCCGACATTTGCGTTATCCATATTAGTGGTGTAGCTAAGCGGCATTCTTACAACACCGAAAAGCGCAAGAATTATAGGCAACTGTACCAAAAGAGGCAAACAGCCAGCTGTGGGGCTGTAGCCCTCTGCCTGATACATCTGCTGTATTTCTGTCTGCATCTTCTGCTGTGTGGCACGGTCATTTCTGCCCTTGTACTTTTCCCTTATAGCCATTTCCTTAGGTCTGATGGATGCAAGCTTTACAGAGGATTTCTGCTGCTTGATACCAAAGGGAAACAAAACAACCTGCATTACCAAAGCAAATATAAATAAGGTAACGATGTAGTTGTTAAAGGATATGCTGTAGCACAGCTTCATTATCCAACCGATGATTACATATAAAAAATCAAACATTATTAAATTACCCTTTCTTCTTATTCCTGGGGGGTACCGGGTCGTACCCATACTTACACAGAGGGTTACAGCGTAAAAGTCTGTATAAAGCCAAAAAAAAGCCCCTAAAAGCACCCCATTCGTTAATAGCATCTATAGCGTACTGTGAGCAGGTTGGCGTAAACCTGCAATGTCGCTGTGTGCCGGATGATATGTGCTTTTGATAGAGCCTTATTAGGTAAATAAATATTTTCTTCATAAAAGCAAACCGAAAAACCCCGCCGTTTTCTTTTCTGCGGAGAATTATAAAAACAGGGCCGCCCTCCTAAATGAACCGCAAAGCTGCTCACAAAGCTCGGTAGAATTATAATTTATACACGGTTGTCTGGCGACTATTACAATAAGATACCCCTTCTTTAAGAAAGGGTAAAGAATGCGGTATGCATCTCTCATCCTTCTGCGGACAGTGTTCCGCAACACCGCATTCCCTCTGTTTTTAGATACGGTGAAACCGACAGCAGTCACATCCTTATTACGGTTTTTAAGTACGTATACCGCCAAACCCTCGGACACTTGACATCTGCCTTTTTCGTAGACTTTTAAAAACAAATGATTTTCCTTTATAACAGGGAACTTCATTGCCGCTACCATCTATAAGCTAAGTTTAATAGCTAAGTCTTATTCTGCCCTTTGCTCTTCTTCTTTTAAGCACTTTTCTGCCGTTAGCAGTTGCCATTCTCTTTCTGAAGCCGTGCTCCATCTTTCTGTGACGCTTCTTAGGCTGATATGTTCTTAACACGGTATTTGCACCTCCTTAAATAACTGTAAATGCCGAGTTTTGCGTATTAAACAGCAAAGACTATTTTAAACACAAAATAAGGCAATTGTCAAGGGTTTTTTATAATTTTTTACGCACCGGCGCCGTTTTTATTTCCTTTTTTTTTCGCGTTTTCTTTTTTAAACCCAAAAAAGCACAATCAATATGTATCAGTATTTGTATATACCCCTATATGCTGACTTTACGGAAAAATTGTAAATTTTTTAAGAACAAATTACTTAATTCAAAACTGTATTTTCCGCTATTCCCCTACCTGACGTTAAAATTTTTATATTTTTACTTAGATTTTTAAAAATTTTTTCCCTTACTCTTTACTTTGCGGAAAACTTGTGTTATTATAATAATAGTGTAGAATGTGTAAAAATATGCTGTTGTTTTTTTGTGAAAGGATTTATATAAATATGCGATTGAGTAACGAAATTATCTTCCAGGGTGTTATAGATTATCTTGTGGAAGAACTTGAGTATATAGACGTTACCATAAACCTTTGGATTAAGCCCATGAAGATACTTAGTATTGAGGATGGGCTTGTAACTTTGCTTTGTGAACATGACTTTAAACGCAATCAGGTTTTAAGGTCTTATCACGGTGACCTTATAGAGGCTTTTAAAATAGAGCTTGAGCGTGATGATATTGAGCTGGATTTTATAACCAAGGAAGAGCTGGAAGCTAAAGAAAAAGAAAAACAAGCAGAGGAGCTTGAAAAGAAAAGAGAGGCCGATCTTGCCGCAAGACGTGCGGAAGAGCTGCCCATGGTAAACCCTGCCTATACCTTTGAAAATTTTGTGGTTGGCTCCTCTAACCGCGTGGCTTACGAAACAAGCCTGCTTGCCTGCCGCAACCCTGCGGAGTACTATAATCCCCTGTTTCTTTACGGACCTTCCGGTCTTGGTAAAACCCATCTGCTTTTTGCAATAATTAACGAAATTCTTGATAAACGCCCAGACTTTAAGGTGGTTTACATCACCTGTGAGGAATTTACCAATCTGCTTATAGACAGCATTTCCAAAAAGACCGACCCTATGGAGTTTAGGTCAAAGTTCCGCAATTTGGACTTTTTGTTGGTAGACGACATTCAGTTCCTTATGGGTAAAAAAGCGGTACAGGAAGAAATGTTCCACACCTTTGAGGCTTTGTTTAACCGCGGCAAACAAATAGTTTTTGCCTCCGATAAGCAACCCTCTGAGCTGGAGAATATTGATAAACGTCTTATATCCCGCTTTTCTGCAGGCGGTGTTATGGATATCCAGCCGCCGGATACAGAGCTTAGACAGGCAATATTTAAACGCAAGGCGGAGTCTTATGGGGTAGATATACCCAACGACGTGCTTTTGTATCTGGCAGAAAATATAAGAACCAATATAAGACAGATAGAAGGTGCCATAAAGACCCTTAAGGCGTACAGTCTTATAGGCGGTGAGGAAATAAGCTTTCCAATGGCAAAGCGCGTACTTTCCGAGTACCTTAAGAAGGCGGAAGAGGACAACGTAAACTCAGAAAAAATAATAAAATACATATCTATGCGCTACGGCGTAAAAATGGATGACATAACCGGCGCAAAGCGTGACGCGGCGGTAAAGAACGCCCGCCATATATGTGCGTATCTAATGCGTACCATGCTTAATATGACCTTTAAGGAGATAGGCACAATTCTTAAACGCCATCATTCCACAATTATGGACTCTTGTGATAATGTTACGGAACGAATAAAAACCTCAGAAAAGTTTAAGAGGGAAATGGAGAGTATTGAGAGAGAGCTTGGAAATTAAACACCGCGGCACTCACTTCGGTCGTGAGTTAAAAGATAAAAGATAAAAGAGAAAAGAAAATGTAGCTTTTTGCTAAAGCAAAAAGCCTCCTTAACTTTTCACTCTTCACTCTTCACTTTTCACTCTTCACTACCCCAAAACCCATATTCCCCACAAATAAAAAAGCCTTGTGTTCCCACGCTTCCCAAAATGTTCGGCGGGAAAGCCCTACCCTATTCCACACCGTACTAACAGCTTTTTCCACAAGTTACACAATTTTGTAAATTTTTATTCGTATAATCACATATTTTTATTAAAATTTTTGACAGTATTCATTTTACTTTAATCAACTAAAGTGACTTTTCCGTTTTTTCCACCGATTACACAAATTGTTCCACATTGTTTTTCCGCAAGGAAAAATGACGAAAAACAAAGAAAAAAAGGGCGTCTTCGGTGTTTCCCACATTATCCGCAGCCCCTACTAATAATACTACTATTATTCCTTTAAAAATATTCTATAACTGATACTCTATACGCGCGAGGAGAGGAGATTTTAAAAAATGGCACTTAGATTCACTTCGGACAGAAAAACCTTACTGTCGGCAATAATGCCCGCACTTGCGGCATCCTCCAACAAAAGCACCTTGCCAGCACTTGAAGGTCTTTTGTTTGAGCTTTGCGGCAGTGAGCTTAGTATTTGCGGATATGATCTTGAAAAAGGCGTTAAAACCCAGTGCACCGTTATGGGCGAGGGTGACGGGGCAGTTATACTTAACGCACAAAAGATAAGCGCAATTATCCGTAATTTTCCCGACTGTGATATATGTTTTGAGATAAACGATAAAAATACCGTTACCATCAGCGGCGGTATGAGCGAATTTTCCGTGCACGCCCTTTCCGCCGACGCTTTTCCCAACCTGCCTGAGCTTAGCGGTGACAAAAGCTTTAGAATAAACGCAGGTCTTTTAAAAGAAATAATATCCTCTACCTATTTTGCAGTTGCACAGACCGATGCCCGCCCCATACTTACCGGTGAATATTTTGAAATAAAGGATGACCGCCTTACGGTTGTTGCCCTTGATAACCACCGTATGGCACTGCGTGAAGAAACAAAGGCGGTTGCGGCAGGCAGTCTTTCGGAAATCAGCTTTATTGTACCGGGTAAAAGTGTATACGAGTTTTCAAAACTTCTCAGCGACAGTGAAGAAACCGTTATTGTGGAGCTTACGGGTAAACACATAATTATGAAGGTTGGCAGCACTGTGTTTTTCTCCCGTCTTATAGAGGGTGAGTTTTTTGATTACCGCAAGGCAATCCCCACCCAAAACAAAATATTTGTAAAGGTGGATACAGGGCTCTTTATAGACAGTGTGGAAAGAGCAAGTCTTTTAATAGACGATAAGCTTATAACCCCCTTAAAGTGCAGTTTTTCCGGCGGAAATCTTAACGTAAGCTGTTCCACCCAATACGGCAGAGTTAACGACAATATTCCCGTAAGCAAAGAGGGCGATGATATAGAAATAGGCTTTAACAACCGCTATTTATTGGATGCTTTAAGGGCTTGTAAGGATGAGCTGATATTGGCTTCCCTCTCCTCCCCCCTTATGTCTATGGTAATTACTCCGGCGGTGGAAAAAGAGGGCAGCAGATATTTGTATCTGGTATTGCCCATGCGTCTTAACGGATAAAATGCAGGTAAAAGATTTAAGGCTTGTTAATTTTAGAAACAATAAATACAGCGAACTTAAGTTTACCGATGGCGTAAACGTTATCTACGGCGAAAACGCCGCAGGTAAAACCAATATACTGGAGAGTATATTTTATTTTGCAGCAGGTAAAAGCTTTAGAAACTGTAAGGACAGAGAGCTTATATATTTTGGTGAGGAGGGTGCCGCCGCTGAACTTTGCTTTGGCGACAACCGCAAAGACATAAGCCTTGGCGTAAAGCTTTATAAAAACCGCAAAAGAGAATTTTTGCGTAACGGTAACACCGTAACCAAGCTTTCGGAATACCTTGGTGCATTCAGGGCGGTTATTTTTACACCCGACCATTTAAATTTGGTAAAAGGTCAGCCGGAAAACCGAAGAAGGTTTATAGATTTGGCTATTTGTCAGTCCTATCCCCGATATGTATCCTACCTCAGCGAGTATAACAGGGTATTGCTTCAAAAAAATGCCTTGCTTAAACAGGACTGTGAAAAAAGCTATAAGGCGGATATGATAGGCATATATAACGAAAAGCTTTCCTCTGCCGCCGCCGCAATAAGCTTTAACAGACGGCGTTTTTTAAAACAGCTGGAGGAATGTGCAGCACTTCAACAGGAAGAAATAAGCGGCGGAAAAGAAGTACTGCGCCTTAAATACAACGGCTGCTTTGAGGAAGAACCCGAAAGTGCCGAGGAGACCCGCGTGGCAATGCTGAACTATCTTAACAGTAAGTGTGAAGCGGAAATTTTGCGTGGGATAAGTCTTTTCGGTGTCCATAAGGATGATTTTACAATTTACCTAAACAACAAAAACGGGCGGTTTTTTGCCTCTCAGGGACAACAAAGAAGTGCAGTTCTTGCCTTAAAGCTTGCCGAGGGTGAGATGTCCCGCAAGATAACCGGTGAGTACCCCGTGTTTTTGTTTGATGATATACTAAGCGAGCTTGATGAAGGCAGAAGAAGCATAATACTGGGTAAAACCGGCGGCAGACAGGTTATTATAACCGGCTGTGAAAAGGATTATTTTGCCACCTTGGACGTACAAAATCGCATAAGGGTAGAAAAAGGTATGTGCTTTACCGAAACACCGTTTGGAGGTGAAGGTTTTGCATCTGGGCAAGAGTGAAACCGTAAGAAACAAAGAGATAGTAGGAATTTTTGATATAGAAAAAGCCACCGAAAGCGGAGAGACCAAAAAGTTTTTGGCACGAATGCAAAAGGAATACAAGGCGGTTAATTTGTGTACCGACCTGCCCGCCGCGTTTGTGCTTACGGACGGCGAATATACGGACAGAATATATATAACATCCCTTTCCGCAAAGGTACTTAAAAACCGCGGAGAAACAGAAGTGAGGAGATAAAATGGCAGAAAATATGGCACAAAGCTACAACGAGAACCAAATACAGGTCCTTGAAGGTCTGGAGGCGGTGCGTAAACGTCCCGGTATGTATATCGGTACCACTTCTATCAGAGGTCTGCACCATCTTATTTACGAAATAGTTGATAACTCTATAGACGAAGCACTTGCAGGCTACTGTAAAAATATTACCGTTACCCTGCTTGCAGACGGCAGCTGTTCCGTTCAGGACGACGGCAGAGGTGTGCCCGCAGGTATGCACAAGATGGGCATCCCCACCCCCGAAGTTGTGTTTACCGTGCTTCACGCAGGCGGTAAGTTCGGCGGCGGCGGTTACAGCATAAGCGGCGGCTTGCACGGCGTTGGTGCTTCCGTTGTTAACGCGCTTTCCAAGCGCCTTATTATGGTGGACTGCTATGACGGTTTTGAATACAGCGAGGAGTTTGAGTACGGCAAGGTAACCGTTCCCTTTAAACAGGTGGGTAAGACGGACAAACACGGTCTGTATGTTCGTTTCTACCCTGACGAAACTATTTTTGAAGAAGTTGTTTTTGATTTTGATACCGTTAAGACCAGACTTAGGGAGCAGGCATTCCTTAACGCAGGTCTTTCCATTACCCTCCGTGACGAGCGCGGTGAGGAGCCTGTAGAGATTAACCTGTGCTACGAGGGCGGTATCCGCAGTTTTGTAGAGCATATAAACAGCAAAAAGCATGAAGAGCTCCTTCATGAAGATATAATTTATGTTAACGGCGGCAAGGGCACCTCGCTGGCAGAGGTGGCAATGCAGTACAACGCCTCCTACACCAACACCATACTTTCTTTCGCCAACGATATCCGCACCGTAGAGGGCGGTATGCACGAGACAGGCTTTAAAGCCGCACTTACCCGCGTGCTTAACAACTACGGCAAAAACCACGGTATACTTAAGGGTGACGAAAAGCTGACGGGCGAGGATGTACTGGAAGGCCTTACCGCTATAATCAGCGTAAAGCTGGAGAACGCACAGTTTGAAGGTCAGACAAAATCCAAGCTGGGCAACAGCGAGATGCGCGCCATTGTTGACGGTATGGTAAGCGAAAAGCTTAACGAGTACCTTGAGGAAAACCCCAAAACCGGTAAAGCAATAATAGAAAAGGCAATAAGCGCCGCCCGCGCCCGTGAGGCGGCAAGAAAAGCAAGGGATATGACCCGCCGCAAGGGTCTGCTTGAGGGCAGCAGTATGCCCGATAAGCTGGCAGACTGCAGCGAAAGACGTGTTGAGTTTACCGAGCTGTTCCTTGTAGAGGGTGACTCTGCAGGCGGTAGCGCCAAGGAAGGCAGAAACAGTAAGTACCAAGCAGTACTTCCTATGCGCGGTAAGATACTTAACGTTGAAAAGGCAAGGCTGGACAGAATATATACTTCTACCCAGATAGTGCCCATTATTATGGCACTGGGTACAGGTATAGGTGACGAATTTGATATAAGCAAGCTTCGCTACGGCAAGATAATTATGATGGCGGATGCGGATGTGGACGGTGCTCACATTAAAACTCTGCTTCTCACCTTCTTCTTCCGCCACATGCGCCCGCTTATAGAGCAAGGTCACATATATGCCGCAATGCCCCCTCTTTACAAGGTGGAAAAAGGCAAGCAGAAGAAGTACGCTTTCTCCGACGAAGAGCGCGACAGGATAATAGAGGAGTTTGGCGAGGGCGGCCCCAAAATAAAGGTACAGCGCTACAAAGGTCTTGGTGAAATGAACCCCGGTCAGCTTGAGGAAACCACCATGGACCCCGCTACCAGAACTCTTTGCAAAATTACTATTGAGGATGCTATAGAAGCGGACGAGATTTTCTCCATACTAATGGGCGATAACGTAGAGCCCAGACGTGAGTTTATAGAGCAAAACGCAAAATACGTTTCCAACCTTGACATTTAAGGGAGGGCTTTAGATGGATAACGAAAACAAAAACATAGAAAAAGAATACGAAAGCCACTATACCCAAAAAATAGTGGATGTTGATATAAAGCAAGAAGTTAAGACCGCTTATATCGATTATTCCATGTCCGTTATAGTGGGCAGAGCATTGCCCGATGTAAGGGACGGTCTTAAGCCCGTGCACCGCCGTATACTTTACGCAATGCACGAGGACAAGCTGACCTACGATAACGATTACCGCAAGTCCGCTACCACCGTTGGTAACGTGCTTGGTAGATACCATCCCCACGGTGACGCCGCTGTTTACGACACTATGGTGCGTATGGCGCAAACCTTCTCTTTAAGATATCCGCTTATTGACGGTCAGGGTAACTTCGGTACCATCGACGGCGATAAGGCGGCGGCTTACCGTTATACCGAAAGCCGTATGACCCGTATCTCCAATCTGATGCTGTCGGATATCGAAAAGAATGTGGTGGATTTTGTACCCAACTTCGATAACTCCCGTAAGGAGCCGGAGGTGCTTCCTTGCCGTTTCCCCAATCTGCTGGTAAACGGCACCGTTGGTATAGCCGTTGGTATGGCTACCAATGTGCCCCCACACAATATGAACGAGGTTATAGATGCGCTTTATCACCTTATAGATAATCCGGATTGTACCGTGCCCGACCTTATGCAGTTCATAAAGGGTCCGGACTTCCCCACCGCAGGCACACTTTACGGTGTTGGCGGCGTTTACGAGGCATATATGACGGGCAGAGGCAGAGCAAAAGTGCGTGCTGCAGCCCATTTTGAGGAAAAACACGGCAGAACAAGCATTGTTGTTACCGAACTGCCTTATCAGGTTAACCGTTCCATGCTCCTTGCAAGCATAGTTGACCTGGTAAAGACCAAGCGCATAGATGGTATTTCCGATATCCGTAACGAGTCCGACCGCAAAAAGGGTATGCGCGTGGTTATCGACCTTAAGAAGGACGCTAACCCTCAGATAGTGCTGAACAACCTGTATAAGATGACTCAGATGCAGGACACTATCCCCATAAATATGCTTGCGCTTGTTAACGGCGAGCCTAAGACCCTTAACCTTAAAGAGGTGCTTTGCCACTACCTCAGCCACCAGGAGGATGTTATTGTACGCCGTACCCGTTTTGATTTGGCAAAGGCAGAAAAAGCGGCGCATATCTACGAGGGCTATAAGAAGGCACTGGACTTTATTGACGAGATAATAAAGACTATCCGCGCCAGCTCCAGTATTTCCGATGCTAAGGCGGCACTTATGGAAGTCTTCGGCTTCAGCGATGTACAGGCACAGGCAATTGTGGAGATGCAGCTGGGCAGACTTTCCGGCATGGAAAGACAGAAGATAGAGGATACTCTAAACGGTCTGTACGCGCAGATTGCGGAGTTTAAGGCTATCCTTGCAGACGGTACCAAGGTTACCGCCATAATCAAGGACGACCTTGCCGAGGTTAAGGAGCGTTTCGGTGACGAACGCCGCACAAGGATAGAGACCGTTGATAACGAAATCCTTGACGAGGACCTTATAGAGCGCGTTAACAGCGTTGTTACAGTTACCCACGGCGGCTATATCAAGCGACTCCCTGCGGATACTTATCAGGCACAGCACCGCGGCGGCAAGGGGCTTACAGGTATGGCAACCAAGGAAGAGGACTTTGTGGAGCAGGTTATTGTGTCCCACAGCCACTCCTTGTTACTTATGTTCTCCAACTTGGGCAAGGTTTACCGCAAGAAGTGCTATGAGATACCCGAAGCAGGCAGAACCTCCAAGGGTACACATCTTGCAAATGTGCTTCAGCTGGGCGAGGGCGAAAAAATAACCTCCGTTATCCCCGTTGAGGGCTTTAACGAGGAGGAATACCTTGTGCTTGTTACCAAGCTGGGCGTTATCAAGCGTATCAGCCTTATGGAATACCAAACAAGGCGCAGCGGCGGTTTGTTTGCCATTAACCTTGACGAAGGCGATGAGCTGTGGTTTGTACTGAAGACTAAAGGTAACGACTGTGTTCTTGTGGCTACCCACGGCGGCAGAGGTATAAGGTTTGAGGAAACCGATGCTCGCAGTATGGGCAGACAGGCACGCGGCGTTAAATGTATGACCCTTGAGGAGGGCGACTACATTGTGGGCGCATCCGTTATCGACCAACAGGCGATAGACGAGGGCGCAAAGATTATTACCGTAAGCGAAAACGGCTACGGCAAGAAGTGCGAATTTGACGAGTTTAAGATACAAGCCCGCGGCGGTAAGGGCATCTGCTGTCACAAGCTGTCGGATAAAACGGGTATGCTTGCAGGTATATCTGTGGTTTACCCCGGTGACGATGTAATGCTTATTACGGACAGCGGCATTATCATCCGCTTTGCCGCTGACGAGATTCCTGTTTACGGCAGGGCAACGGGCGGCGTTATAGTAATGCGTACCGAAGAAAACGCCCGCATTATCGGCTTTGCGGCGGTTAAGCCCGAAACTGAAGAAGAAAGCGAAGAACAGACCGAAGAAACGGTGGAGGAATAAGCCATGGCTATAAAAACCTTTATATTTGAAAACAACGCAAGCAAGGAAAAACGCCATTCTCAAATACAGTCCGCACTCCGTGAGTATACGGGCATAGACAGCGCAGAGGTGCTGTATACAAGCAAGGGCAAGCCCTATATCAAGGGTGTGCCGGAAGATATCTATATAAGCGTAACCACCGCAGACGAGGTTATGGTTGCCGCATTCTCCTCCAAACCCATCGGTATTGACGGCGAGCACATGGCACGTTTTGAAAACGGCGAAGTAGAAAAACGCCCCGACTATGTAGCACTTGCTGACCGTTTCTTTACTTCTGACGAGGCGGAGTATGTGCGTGACGGCGCAGATGGCGAGCGGTTTGCACAAATTTGGGTACGCAAGGAGGCTTATGCCAAGTATACGGGCGAAGGGCTTTCTTCCTTCTCATCTTTCAGCGTAACCGACGGTATAAAGCTGTTCAACAAGGTTAACGGCGTACCCGTTAAAAAACTGAATGTGGTTTTCCCCGGCAGCAGCGAGTATCTTTTCATTGTTTGCAGCGAGGATGACTGATTCCCCATTGCTCACATTCGTTCGCAACGGGGACCCCGAAGAGACACCCCACTACTCACTCCGTTCGTAGCGGGGACCCCGAAGACACACCCCATTGCTCACTGCGTTCGCAACGGGGACCCCGGAAAAAATAACACCATTTTTGTTCGTTCGCACCTTCGCGCCGATTAAAAATCGGCACTCGCAAAAAATAAAGAGTATTTTCTGCGGCGCATGTCCACAGAAAATACATAAATTTTTGTTTAAAACACCCCATTGCTCACTGCGTTCGTAAGTTAATACAAAAAGCATACAGAGGAGCCGGTTGGCTCCTCTCAAGCTGATGACAAACCTTGTCATCAGCTTGGCAGACTGCTGAGAAAGAGTACAGATGGGACGAACCGAGGCGATAAAACACCCCATTACTCACTTCGTTCGCAACGGGGACCCCGAGAACTGTATTCCCACCCCGCAAAAATACATTTTTGTGGGGACCCCGGTGGGTACTGTGAGCTGAGGTTCGTTCCAAACGAAAAAATATAAAAATATACAAAAATTTCGGAGAACTTTTCTCCGAAATTTTTACTTTATAGTAACCGTATTTTCTTTTTTCGTGTTCTGTGCCTTTGTCAGCGGTCTGAGAGGAGCCGATTGGCTCCTCTTAAAACTTGCAACTGAGATTTTCCCTTTAACAACGGTAATAAATACCCTTTGCCACACATTTATTTAAAAAACTTGACTGCATTGTTGTTTTGTGTTACAATAAGCAGGTTAATGTCAAAGGAAGGAGGGATTTTTATGGTACTGGCGTTAAAAATTGTAAAGACCGTAATGGCGGTTATCGGCTATATTTTTTGGTACCGAAAGATAATTAAAGTGCTTAGTCTGCTGTTTACCAAAAAATTCCCCCGTACCGATGCAAAGCACAAATACGCCGTATGTATTGCCGCAAGGAATGAGGAAGCGGTTATTGCCAATCTTATAGAAAGCATAAGGCGGCAGGATTATCCCTCCGAGTATGTTACAATATTTGTGGTTGCCGACAACTGTACCGACAAAACAGCCGAAACAGCGCGCAGAGCAGGGGCAATTTGTTACGAGCGTTTTGACAAAGAGCATTGTACCAAGGGCTACGCCCTGCAATATCTGTTTGACTGTATAAAAAATGACTACGGCATACAAAGCTTTGAGGGCTATTTTATCTTCGATGCGGATAATTTGCTTAAAAAAGACTTTATCAGCCGTATGAACGATGCATTCCACAGCGGGGAGAAGGTTATTACCTCCTACCGTAACGCCAAGAACATAGACGAAAACCCCATCGCCTCCAGCTATGCTTTGCATTGGCTGCGTACCACCCGCTTTGAAAGCCGCGGCAGGTCGCTTATGGGTATATCCACAAGACTGCAGGGCACCGGTTTCCTCTTTGCCTCAGAGCTTATAAAGGACGGCTGGAACTACACCAGTCTTACCGAAGACCGCGAGTTCACTTGTGACCTTATATCCGAAGGTATAATGGTAACATATCAAAGCGAGGCAGAGTTTTATGACGAACAGCCCGTATCTTTGAAGATAGCCTTCCGTCAGCGTATTCGCTGGGGAAAGGGGCATTTGCTGGCGTTTAAGCGGTTTTTTGTGCGGCTTTGGAAGTGCACCTTCTTTGGCAAAGGCTGGCGGAGCAAGGTTTCTGCCTTTGATTTTCAGCTTACCAACTTTCCATACGTAATAGTTATGCTGCCCTTAAAGCTTGCATCCTGCGTGCTGACCATACTTACCGCTGCAGAGCTTGTGCCTTGGTGGGAGATAGGGCGCCGCATACTTAAGATACTTATATTTGACCAGTTTTACATCATACCGCAGGCGGCGCTTATAATGGCGTTTGAATTTAAGCGGATGAAGAAAGTTAAGTGGTGGCAGTACATATACATTTGCGTAAGCTTTCCGCTGTTTGGCTTGGTGGGCGACTTTGCCACATGGATCGCTTTGTTCAGCAAGGTGCAATGGAAGCCCATCCCCCACAACTCTGCCGTTAAAATAGAGGATATAGAGAAAAGCATTTAATTTTTTGGAAGGAGTAAAGCCCCATGAACGCATTGCTTAATATTTGCAACGCCGTTATTGCCGTGTTTGGTGCCGTGTATGCATATCGCACCGTAATTATGGTGTTGGGCTTTTTTCTTACCAAAAAGTTTCCCCTTACCGACGCAAAGCATAAGTATGCCGTGACCATTGCCGCAAGGAATGAGGAAGCGGTTATAGCCAATCTTATAGAAAGCATAAGGCGGCAGGATTATCCCTCCGAGTACGTTACAATATTTGTGGTTGCCGACAACTGTACCGATAAAACCGCAGAGATAGCAAGGAAAGCGGGCGCGGTTTGCTACGAGCGTTTTGACAAAGAGCATTGTACCAAGGGCTATGCTTTGCAATATCTTTACAAGTGCATAGAAAAAGACTATGGCATAGAAAGCTTTGAGGGTTATTTTGTCTTCGATGCGGATAACCTGCTTAAAAAGGATTACATCAGCCGTATGAACGATGCTTTTCACAGCGGCGAGAAGCTTATAACCTCCTATCGCAACACCAAAAATCCGGACGATAACTTTATCTCTGCAAGCTATGCCTTGCATTGGCTTAGAACCATCCGCTTTGAAAACCGCGGCAGGTCTGTGCTTGGCATTTCCGTCCGTATACAGGGCACGGGTTTTCTGTTTGCATCAGAGCTTGTTAAAAACGGCTGGAACTATCTTACACTTACCGAAGACAGGGAGTTTACCTGTGATGCCATTGCGGCAGGAATAAACGTTACTTATCAGCACGAGGCGCAGTTCTACGATGAACAGCCGGTGGATTTGCACACCGTTTTCCGTCAGCGTATTCGCTGGTCAAAGGGGCATCTTATGGCGTTTACAATGTTTTTTGTGCGGCTTTGGGGCTGTGTTTTCCGCGGCAAGACTTGGCAAAACAAGGCTTCTGCCCTTGATTTTCAGCTTACCAACTTTCCCTACGGAATGTGCCTTATCCCACTTAAGATATTAAAAGCGGTGCTTCTTATTTTGCTTGCGGCGGCGGGCACCCCTTGGTGGTCCCTTGTGTGGATAGCGTTCCAAACCCTTATATTTGAGCATTTTGCGGTAATCCCCATGGGTCTTTTGCTGTTTATAACAGAAAGAAAACGGTTGCAAAAAATACCGTTGCGGCGTATTCTGTGGTATTCCGTTATGTTTTGTACCTTCGGGATTATAGGTGATATTACAGTTTGGATAGCCGCCTTTACCCGCGTTACGTGGAAGCCCATACCTCATAAAGCAGATACAAGCATTGGGGAGCTGGAGAGGAAGATATAAGAATTAGAGAAAAGAGAAAAGAGAAGAGAGAAGAGAAAAGGAAATTTTCGCTAAAGCGAAAAAAGTGTATGAATTAAGAGAAGAGAGAAAAGAAAAAGTAGGGACAGGCGTCCTCGACTGTCCGCTGCGTCCTCGACTGTCCTCTGTCCTCTGTGTCCTCGACTGTCCGCTGCGTCCTCTGTCCTCTGTCCTCTGTGTCCTCGACTGTCCGCTGCGTCCTCGACTGTCCGCTGCGTCCTCTGTCCTCTGTGTCCTGTTTTTCCCGCCATATTTTAGTATTACATAAAAAAAGAACCTTAAGACGGTTCTTTTTTTATTGCAATTCCGCGGCAAATGTTGTATAATATACTGAATACTTATATGGGGGAATGGATTTGAAAATTACGGCTATAGAGCTGTTTGAAGAGAACATCCCTTTAAAACAGCCCTTTATTACATCTAAACGCCGAATAGACGTTATAAAAGACTATGTACTTAAAATCTCTACCGACGAGGGGCTTTGCGGCTACGGTGCCTGTGCCCCCACGCCCGTTATTACAGGCGACACCGTTGGCAGTATCAAATGCGCGGTGGAGGACTTTTTTAAGCCTTTGCTGATAGGCGAAACCTTAAGCGAGGAATTGCTTCCCCGTATACAAAACGTGCTTTTCCACAACAGCACTCCCAAGGCCGCCGTTGATATCGCTGTGTATGACCTGCTGGCAAAGCAGGCGGGTGTGCCGTTGTTTGTATACCTCGGCGGCAAGGCCGAGGATAAATGCATAAAGACCGATGCAACCGTGTCGCTTTCCACCGTGGAGGCTATGGTTAAGGAAACTACCGACCACCTTGGTGCAGGCTTTTCCGTGCTGAAGGTAAAGCTTGGCGGCGGCAGAGACTTGGATATAGAACGCCTTAAAGCTATACAGGCGGTTATAAATGACGACACCGTTTTAAGGCTGGATGCCAATCAGGGCTGGTCCGTGGAGGACACGGTGTATATCTCCAAAGCGGCAGAGCAGATGGGGCTTAACGTAGAGCTTATTGAACAGCCTGTCCACTATACCGACCTTGAGGGGATGGCAGAGGTTACCAAGCAGAGCCCCTTCCGCATACTTGCGGACGAAAGCGTGTTTGCACCCAGTGACGCGGCGCGTCTTATCCGTATGGGTGCCTGCGATATGGTCAACATTAAGCTTATGAAGTGCGGCGGCATCTACGAGGGGCTGAAGATACAGTCCATCGCCGCAGAGAACGGCATTGAGTGTATGCTTGGCTGTATGATGGAGAGTGGCGTAAGCGTTACCGCCGCTGCTCATTTCGGTTCAGCTGTGGGCATCAAGTGCTATGACCTTGACCCGCCCTATCTTGTTCACAAAATGCCCGGCGAGGGCACAACCCGTTTTGACGGCGAAAATATTTATCTTGGTAAGGAGGGCACAGGCCTTGGATATACAAAAGTTCTTTAACGATAATAACGGCGTGCTTATTTGCCCGCTGAACGAGGGCGCGGCAGCCAAATACAGCCATAACGCAGACAAGCCTTTTAAAAGCGCAAGCGTTATAAAGACATTTATTCTTGCTTATTATCTTGCGGCGGGCACGGATTTGGAAAGAGAGATAGAGTTGCCGAAGTCTATGCTTATAGGCACCAGCATAATGACCGAGCTGAAGCTGACCAAAGCCACGGTAAGAGAGCTGCTCATATACATGATGGGATTTAGCGATAACTCTGCTACCAACGCCCTGTTTGCAGATGCCTCCTTTGAAGCGCTCAACAGCTTTTGCAAGAATGTGCTTGGCACAAAGAACACCGTTATCGGCAGAAAAATGCTGGACTACGCGGCAGTAGAGCGCGGCGAGGACAACCTCACCAGCCTTAACGACTGTCTGCTTGCCATGCGCTTTATCATCAGCCACCCCGTAGGCCGTGACATTATGCGCCGCCACAAGGGTGTGGAGCGTATTATGCGCTATATTTACGACCCCGATATGGAATATTACGGCAAAAGCGGCTCTATCCCCGATGTGTATAACGATATCGCTGTTCTCCGCAAGGGAGAGGGCGAGTACATCTTTGCGGGCGTGCTGAGCTACAAGGACGACCCCGCCAGACTGAAAAGACTTATGGGCTGGACGGGACTTGCGGCTATGGATGCGGAGAGACCGGTGGTATAGAAGAGAGAAGAGAGAAGAGAAAAGGAAATTTTTCGCTAAGGCGAAAAAAGTATTAGTAAGATAAATATAAAAAACGGAGCTTTTTGGTGCTTTCCGCACCAAAAAGCCACCGTAACTTTTCACTCTTCACTCTTCACTCTTTGCTCCGATATTGTCCACCGTATCAAATCGGTATCCTTCTTCTTCCAATGCAGTGAGCACATCATCCAAAATTGCCGCGTTAGTGGCGGAGTTTGGGTGTAGTAACATTATCTCCCCGTTGTGGGCGGTGGAAAGTATCTTTTCCTTGGCATCTTCGCAGTTTGGCTGTGCGCCGTTGTCCCAATCCGCATAGGCAAAGGACCAGAACACGGTGGTATAGCCCAGCTCTGTGCAGTATTTAAGCATATCCTCCGAGAACGCGCCTTCGGGCGGTCGGAAAAATTTGGACATCTGTGCCCCCGTGGCTTTCTTAAAATGCTCCTCGGCGTCGGTCAGTTCTTTTTCCACCTGTGCTTTGTCCGAAACCGCGCCCATGTTGCGGTGGCTGGCACTGTGGTTGCCTATAAGGTGACCGTCCTCTACCATCCGTTTTGCCACCTCAAGATTATAGTCTGCCACTGCGGGCAATATAAAGAAAGTGGCGCGGACATCGTGCTTTTTAAGGGTGTCCAGTACGCTTATAACATTTTCGTTAACGTAGCCCGCGTCAAAGGTAAGGTATATTACCTTTTCGTCTTCGGCACCCAGATACAGGGTGTTGTAGCCGTCCACCGTGGCGGTGTTGCCGCCCATTACAATGGGGCGCGCTCCGTTACCTACCTGCTTGACGTACCAGTTTTCCGTTTTTGCCGCGGCACTTACGGGCTGTATGCAGATAATGCTTGCAATAAGCAGTGCAAAAATTTTTCTCATAAAAAACGCTCCAAATTATCATTTATACCCTTAGTTTAACTTTATATCACATAAATAAACAATGCAATTTTTACCGATTTTTGAAAGGATATTTGTTATGAAAGGTTATTTCGCCGTTCCGCTTTGTCATTTTTATAAAGAGCCTAAAGTAGGCACCGAGCATTCCGATGAGTCTTTTTACGGTCAGTCCTTTGAACTGCTGGAGGATTTGGGCGAGTTTTGCCATATAAGGGCAGAATACGGCTACGAAGGCTATTGCAAAAAGGAGGAGCTGTATTTTGGCGACTACGCTGTTACCCACGTGGTAACCAGCGGCTTCGGCGACCTGCTGCTTGAGCCTAAGAACTGCTTACTTGCAGGCTACTGCATCCCCCGCGGCTCCAAAATAAAGGTACTGCCCGAAGGCGGCACCGAGCGTTATGCGGCTGTTGAGGGTATCGACGGCAAGACCTATTATATCCACCGCAGAAACATACTGCCTATCCCCGAAATGGCAAGAGAACGCACAGAGGAGCAGTGGCGTGCCGATGTGGTTGCCACCGCAAAGCTTTATCTTGGCAGCGGCTACCGCTGGGGCGGTAAGACCGTGGGCGGCATAGACTGCAGCGGGCTTGCCTTTATGTCCTACTATATGAACGGCGTTGTGCTACATAGGGATGCTCATTTTGATAAATCGCCTATGCTTAAAGAGATAGACATAAAGGACGCCAAGGCGGGCGATTTGCTGTTCTTCCCCGGTCACGTTGCCATATATCTTGGTGAGGGTATGTATATCCACTCCACCACCTCTCTGGGCGGCGTGGGCTACAACAGCTTCAGCGAGTACAGCTCTATTTTCAACAAGGGTCTGCGTGATTCCTTAACACAGGTTGCAACAATTTTTTAAGGATTTTTATTTATGCTAAAAGACGTTTTTGTAACAGAAGAAGAAATAGCGGCGCAGTTTGCCATAGCCGCTCAAATCAAAGCAACTATAGGCAGTGGCAAAACCGCTTTTATAAGCACCTTTGGGTGTCAGCAGAATGAGGCGGACAGCGAGCGGCTTATGGGGCTTTGTGCCCTTATGGGCTACGGCAAAGCCACCGAGCTTGAAAGCGCCGACCTTATTATATTCAACACCTGTGCCATAAGAGAGCACGCGGAGCTTAAGGTGCTTTCCAAGGCGGGTGCGCTACGCAAGCTTAAGGAGCAAAACAGGGGGCTTATTACCGCCGTTTGCGGCTGTATGGCGGAGCAATCCCACCGCCGCGACAAATTCCTTAACAGCTATCCCTATATAGATTTTATCTTCGGCACCGACCGTTTGCACCTTCTGCCTCAAATGGTGGCAAACGTGCTGGCGGGCAAAAAACAGCAGGTGTATGTAAGCGGTCTGCCCCACGACAAGTTCGGCGTTATTGCCGAGGGCTTGCCCGTTGTCCGTGAAAGCGGCTACAAGGCGTGGGTTTCCATTATGTACGGCTGTAACAACTTTTGCACCTACTGCGTTGTGCCCCATGTAAGGGGCAGGGAGCGCAGTCGCCGCAGTGCCGATGTGCTTGCCGAGATAGAAGCTCTTGTAAAGGCGGGCTACAAGGATATAACCCTCCTTGGGCAGAACGTTAACTCCTATAAGGGCGAGTACAGCTTTCCCGAGCTGCTTGCGCGCGCCGCAGATTTTGACGGCGAGTATTGGCTGCGGTTTATGACCTCGCACCCCAAGGATGCATCCCGCGAGCTGGTGGATGTTATGGCGGCAAACCCCCGTATCGCGCCCCATTTCCACCTGCCTATGCAGTCAGGTGACAACCGTATACTCCGGCTGATGAACCGCCGCTATACCAGAGAGCAGTATATGGAAAAAGCGGCTTACATAAAAGAAAAGGTAGAGGGTATTGCCCTGTCCTCCGACATTATCTGCGGTTACCCCACGGAAACGGAGGAGGAGTTTGACCGCACGGTGGATGCGGTGGACAAGGTGGGCTTTGATATGCTGTTCACCTTTGTGTACTCACCCCGTCCGGGCACACCTGCCGCAGAGATGGAGCAGGTAGACCACAAGGTTAAGACCGACCGTTTTGCACGGCTTTCCGCTTTGGAAAACAAGCGCGCCGAGGAGCTTAACGCCCGATTTTTAGGCAAAAAGCTTAGGGTGCTTTCCGATGGCGGCGTGGGCGGTATATTCAAGGGCAGAACGGGGCATAACAAGATAATAAGCTTTACCCTGCCCGACGGCGCAGAGGACTCCGTGGCAGAAGCGGGTAAGTTTGTTACCGTAGAGGTTACAAACACCGCCGCCTATACCCTTGACGGCGTTATGGTAAAAGATTAAAAACTGAAAGGAAATATATTATGGACAACTATTTGAAGACATTACTTGACACATTCGGCACAGCACTGAAAGAAGCTGATGCAGTTGTGGAGTACACTTCCGCCCGCGAGGCTTATATGCAGGATACAGAGGTTACCGCCGCTGTTAACGAATACAACGTTCAGCGTATGCTTTTGGAAGAACAGCAGATAAAGCCCGATGCGGATGCTACCCTTATTGAAAGCATTGAAGCCCGCGTTAATAAGCTTTACGACAAGATTATGGCTTCCGACAACATGAAAAGGCTTGCGGCGGCAGAAAATCAGCTTAACGCGCTCCTTGCCGAGATAAACAAGGAGATTATGGGCTATATCATTCCCGACAGCGGTGAATCCTGCGGGGGCGACTGCCACCATTGCCACGGTTGCCACTGATATTTTAATTGTTTAAGGAAAGGGGTGAGGCGGTATGGCGCTGTCACCGATGATGCAACAGTATAAGCAGATAAAGGCGGAAAATCCCGACTGTCTTTTAATGTTTCGTCTTGGAGATTTTTACGAGCTGTTTTTTGAGGATGCCAAGACCGTCTCCCGCGAGCTGGAGCTTGTGCTTACCGGCCGTGACTGTGGCGACGGCGAGCGTGCGCCCATGTGCGGTGTGCCCTACCACGCGGTAGAGGGCTATCTAACCAAGCTGATGGCTAAGGGGTATCGCGTTGCTATATGCGAACAGTTGGAGGACCCTGCAACCACAAAAGGACTTGTAAAGCGCGGTGTGGTGCGTATACTTTCCCCCGGTACCGTTACCGAAGGCGGGTTCCTTAAGGAAGGGCAAAACAATTATCTTGCCGCGCTAACACAGAGCGATATGGGCTTTGGTGTGGCGTTTGCGGATGTTTCCACAGGTGAGCTGTTTGCAACTGAGGCGGTTGGCGATGACAAGAAAGCCGCCCTGTTTGCGGAGTGTGCGGCTTTTGCGCCTACGGAGGCAATAGTGGAATCAGGCGTGGACGATGACGCCGTAAGCTTGCTGAAGGAGCGCATCGGCGCGCTGATAAGCCATGCCGACGGTGTGCCCGAGGAGGGCGGACAGGATGCCAACGCCGCCGATGTGGGTTTTGTTACCGATTTGGCGGAGAGGGCGGCACGGCTGCTTATAGCTTATATTAAGTATACCCAAAAATCCGATGCAGGGCATATAAAGCCCGTGCGCTATTATAAATCTGACGCGTTTATGCGCCTTGACGCTTTTACACGCCGCAACCTTGAGATAAGCGAGGCTATGCGCAGCGGCGAGAAGAAGGGAAGCCTGCTTTGGGTGCTGGACAAGACCCACACCGGTATGGGCGCGCGGCTGTTGAAGCAGTGGCTGGACCGCCCCCTTATAAGCAGCAGGGCTATCTGCGCCCGTCTTGACGGGGTGGAGGAGCTTAAAAACGCAGGCAACGAGCGCAAGGAGCTTATAGGGCTGCTTAAATCCGTTGTGGATATGGAGCGTATTACCACCCGCCTTGTTTACGGCACCGCCAACGCCCGCGACCTTAAAGCGCTGGAGGCAACCATAAAGCAGTTGCCCTTTATAAAAGAACGACTTTCTCTTATGAAAAGCAGTGCTCTAAAGGGGCTTTATGCCTCCCTTGACGATTTGGAGGACATAGGCACAAGCATTGCCAACACCATCGCCGACGACCCGCCCATAACCCTGCGTGAAGGCGGAATAATTAAGGGCGGCGCAAATGGCTCTGTTGATGAGCTGCGCGCCATGATGAGCGACGGGAAAACATGGATTTCCCACATAGAAGCAGAAGAAAAGCAGAAGACGGGTATCCGCACCCTTAAGGTGGGCTACAACAAGGTCTTCGGCTACTACATAGAGGTTTCCAAATCCTTTAAGGACCAAGTGCCCGACACATATATCCGTCGGCAGACACTTGCCAACTGCGAGCGTTACGTAACACCTGAGCTTAAGGATATGGAAAGCCGCGTTATAGGCGCTAAGGATAAGCTTGCCGCTTTGGAGTACGAGCTGTTTTCCGCACTCCGTGAGTATATCCTTGAGCGCAAACGCCGTATACAGAAATCCGCCGCCGCCGTGGCGGAGACCGATGTGTACTGCTCCTTGGCAGAGGTGGCGGTGCAAAACGGATATGTGCGCCCCGAGGTGGACGACAGCGGCGTTATTGATATTAAGGACGGCAGACACCCCGTTGTAGAGCGCTTTATAGGCGATGCTTATTTTGTGCCCAACGACTGTTTGCTGGACGGCAACAAAAACCGTCTGTCTTTGATAACAGGCCCTAATATGGCAGGTAAATCCACCTATATGCGGCAGATAGCGCTGGCGGTGATAATGGCGCAGATAGGCTCCTTTGTGCCTGCAAAAAGTGCGCGGATAGGCGTAGTGGACAGGGTGTTTACCCGCGTGGGTGCGTCCGACGATTTGGCAACGGGCAGCTCTACCTTTATGATAGAGATGACCGAGCTTGCCGCAATCCTTAAAAACGCTACCGCCGCAAGCCTTATTATTTACGACGAGATAGGCAGGGGCACTTCTACCTACGATGGTATGAGCATTGCCCGCGCCGCCTTGGAATACACGGTAAGTCATATAAAGGCAAAGACCCTGTTTGCCACCCATTATCACGAGCTGACCTCGCTGGAGGGTGAGCTGGAAGGGGTAATAAACTACAACGTTGCCGCTAAAAAGCGGGGCGACGGAGTGGTGTTCCTACGCAAGATTGTCCGCGGCGCAACCGACGACAGTTACGGCATAGAGGTTGCAAAGCTGGCAGGCGTGCCCGACAAGGTTGTAAACCGCGCAAAGCAGGTGCTCAAATCCCTTGAGGGGACAAAGCCTGCGCCTAAGCCTGTGGCGGCAGTGGAGGAAAACCTAAGCTTTAGCTCTTTTGCAGAGCAGGAGATAGCCGCAAAGCTCCGCGCGGTAGATATAAACACCCTTACACCCATTGAGGCGATGGGACTGCTGTATGAGCTGAAGAAAAAAGCAGAAGTTTAACTCCCCATTGCTCACATTCGTTCGCAACGGGGACCCCGAGAAGACAAAGCACCATTTCCGTTCGCTCGCGCCATCGCGCCTCGTACTTTGTATTCGGCACTCGCGGAAACTAAGGTTTATTTTCTGCGGCGCATGTCCGCAGAAAATACAAGATTTAAACCTTTGGTTTTGTGCCGTAGGGCGGGGGTTTATCTCCCGCCGCCGCAAAACACATATACGAAACGCCGTGTCCGCAATGACGGTTGACGGTGTGCCGCATGGACAAACCGTCCCCGACCGTCCGAAAAATTTTAAAAAAAAGACAAGAAGATAATTATGGAAGTTATAAATATTCTTGATAGCCAAAGTGCAAATATGATTGCCGCGGGCGAGGTGGTGGAACGCCCCGCTTCGGCAGTAAAGGAATTGGTGGAAAACGCCATAGATGCCGGCGCAAAGAACATAAGCGTAGAGCTTAAGGGCGGCGGCAGTCAGCTTATCCGTGTAAGCGACGACGGTTGCGGTATTTCCGCCGCTGACCTGCCCAAGGCGATACTGCGTCACGCCACCAGCAAAATAAGCTGCGGCGCGGATATAGACGGCGTTAAGACCCTTGGTTTCAGGGGTGAGGCGCTTGCCGCCATATCTGCCGTGTCAAAAATGCAAATAATATCCCGTATGGCGGGTCAGCCCTTTGGCAATCTGCTGAGTTGCGAGGATGGCGTTTGCACCGTGGAGGAGGTGGGGTGTCCCGTCGGCACCACGGTCTTGGTGGAGGGCTTGTTTTATAATACCCCCGCCCGCCGCAAGTTTTTAAAGCGGGATTCAACAGAATCTGCCGCTTGCCGCACCGCGGTGGAAAAAGCGGCGCTTTCCAACCCCCACATAGCGTTTAAGTTTATTGCCGACGGAGAGCAGAAGTTTGCCACAACGGGCAACGGCTCCTTGCCTGACGCCATTGCCGATACCTTGGGCGATGCCCGCGCAAAGAACTTGCTTAAAGTAGAGGGCAAGGCAGAGCAGGTAAGCGTTAGCGGCTATGTTTCCGCACCTGCCGCCGCCGTGGGCAGGAATACCGCCCAAAACACCTTTGTTAACGGACGCTTTGTGGTTTCCAAAACCGTGCAGGCGGCACTTAAAGAGGCGTTTAAAAGCTATCTGCCCCACGATAAATACCCCGCCTCTGTTTTGTTTGTGGAGGTGCCCCATAAGTTTGTGGACGTTAACGTGCACCCCGCAAAGATAGAAATAAAGTTTGCCGACGAGCGGCTTGTGTACGAGGCGGTGTATTACGCGGTAAAGAGCGCACTGGGCAGAAACGATGCTTTTACAGGCGGTGAGGACGATATATTTGTTTCCGGCGGTGACGTGGTAAAGGCTGTGGAAAAGAAAAGCTTTGCGCCCCAAAGCTTTGCAAGCAACACCCTTAGCACCCACAAAGTGATAAAAGAACTGACGGAGGAGAAAAAGCAGGCATTTGATGCCGCCGCCTTTGATGAGGAAAGCTTTAAGTCCGTCCCTACGGAGCAATTTGAAGTTAAGCTTGCAGAAGCTCCCCTTACAAAACGCTTGGCAGAGCAAACAAAGCTTAGTGAAGAGCCTGCGTACCGCTATGTGGGCGAGCTTTATGATGCTTATCTGATAGCGGAAACAAAAGAAGCTGTGTATATCATAGACAAGCACGCCGCACACGAGCGTATCTTGTATGAGGATATTAAAAAAAGCAGTACCGCCCAAAGCCAAACCCTGCTTATGCCTGAAGTGGCAGAGCTCAGCGCCGCAGACACCGCCCTTATTTTGGAAAACGCAGCGTATCTTAACGGCTTTGGTTTTGATATAGAGGCTTTTGGCGACAACAGCGTAATTGTGCGTGCACTGCCTGCGGGTATAAAGGCGGGCGCGGCGGCAGATATGTTGGCGGGCTTTGCGGAAACGCTGGAAAAAGGCGGCGCACTGCCTGTAGAGGAGCGTTGCGACCGTGCTTTGTTTACCGTTGCCTGCAAGGCGGCACTTAAGGCGGGGATCTCCAACGACCCTGTTCACAACAAGTGGATTTTAGATAAGCTGTTTGAAAACGGAAGCATAAAATACTGTCCCCACGGCAGACCCGTGGCAAAGATGTTCTTGCGCCGTGACGTAAACAAATGGTTTGACAGATAAAGGAGGCTACTATGGCTAAGTTTACCTTACATAAAAAAGAGGGTGCCGCAAGGCTGGGCACCTTTTCCACCGTACACGGTGATATACAAACACCTGTATTTATGAACGTAGGTACCTCTGCCGCGGTTAAGGGCGGCATTTCTACCGACGATTTGCGCGAGATACGCTGTCAGGTAGAGCTTTCCAACACCTACCATTTGCACGTACGTCCCGGTGACGACGTTATTTATCAGCTGGGCGGCATACATAAGTTTTTTAACTGGGATAAGCCCGTGCTTACGGACAGCGGCGGGTTTCAGGTGTTTTCCCTGTCTCAGCTTCGCAATATAAAGGAGGAGGGCGTTACCTTCGCCTCCCACTTCGACGGCACCCGTATTTTTATGGGTCCTGAGGAGAGTATGCAGATACAGTCCAACATAGCCTCCACCATCGCCATGGCATTTGACGAATGCTGTGTTTCCACGGCAGAGAAAAGCTATATAGGTAAATCCATAAGACGAACCACCCGCTGGCTTGACCGCTGTATTAAGGAGATGGCGCGACTTAACAGCCTTGAAACTACCATCAATCCTGACCAGTTGCTGTTTGGTATCAACCAGGGCGGCGTTTATGATGATTTGCGAATAGAGCACATGAAGCAGATACGGGAGTTTGACCTGCCCGGCTACGCCATTGGTGGGCTTGCGGTTGGCGAAAGCGCCGACGAGATGTACCGTATTATCGAGGCGGTAGAGCCATATATGCCGGAGGACCGTCCCCGCTATCTTATGGGCGTGGGCACGCCTATAAATATCTTAGAGGCGGTTGACCGCGGCGTGGACTTTTTCGACTGCGTTATGCCTTCCAGAAACGCCCGCCACGGCAATTTGTTCACCCACGACGGACTGCTTAACCTTAACAACAACAAGTTTAAGCTGGACCCGCTGCCCATTGACCCCCATTGTGACTGCAAGGTGTGCCGCACCTACAGCCGCGCATATATCCGTCACCTGTTCAAAGCAAGAGAGCTGCTTGCAATGCGCCTTTGCGTGTACCACAATCTGTATTTCTACAACAGACTTATGGAGCAGATAAGAGAAGCCATTGCCAACGGCACCTGGGCAAGCTTTAAAAAGGAAGCGGTAGACCGCTTCAGCAGAAGAGTGTAGATAATCGGTGATGAAATGGAAGGCAAACTCCCAAGCAGAAAACACCCGCGATTAAGCGCCTATGATTATAGCGCGGCAGGTGCATATTTTGTAACTGTTTGCACTTATAACAGGCGTTGTATTTTATCGCGCGTTACAGAAGGACAGGGGATTAACCCTGCCGAGGTGGAATACACAAAATATGGGCGAATAGCTGAGGAGCAATTGTTTCTGCTTGAAAAACGGTACCCGTTTTTAGAAGTAGATAAATATGTAATAATGCCTAACCATATACACGCGGTGTTCATATTGTGTCATCAGAAAGACGAGGGTGTGTGTCGTCCGTCAATAACCGATATCGTTTGTGCATACAAATCACTTACAACAAAAAAATGTAGGACGTTATATAACACAGGCAAAGTGTTCCAGGCTTCATTTTACGAGCATATAATTCGCGGCGAAAGGGATTATGATGAAATCGCAAGGTATATTTATGAAAACCCATTGCGATGGCATTTGGATAAGTTGTATTCGGAAGAATAAAAACAAGGCGGGAGAGAAATCTTCCGCCTTTGGTTTTGGAGAGTGTGCCCGCGTGATGTGTTTGCCTTCTTATAACGGAAAAATGCAGCACTGCGTCTGTGAAGATGGGCGACGATACGCCGTAGGGCGGGGGTTCATCTCCCGCCGCCGCGTAACGGGTATATGGAACACTGCGTCTGTGAAGATGGGCGACGATACGCCGTAGGGCGGGGGTTTATCTCCCGCCGCCGCGTAACGGGTATATGGAACACTGCGTCCGTGAAGATGGGCGACGATACGCCGTAGGGCGGGGGTTCATCTCCCGCCGCACCGTAACAATTTGGTAAAACACCGCGTTTTGCAGATAAACCGTTACAATCTTTCTCGTAACATATTTTACACTACATCAGGTTCCATATATCCGTTTTGTGGCGGCGGGAGATGAACCCCCGCCCTACGGTGGTGCGTTTCGTTTCCGCGCCGACGGTGGCGCATTTGCCTATTGCCGCGCGCCGCCGGTTACGGTTTAACACCTTTCTACAAAAGAAACGGCAGAAGGGACTACCTTCTGCCGTCAAGCTGATGTCAATCCTTGTCATCAGTGGCATAGAGGG
>JAFQHL010000022.1 GCA_017397955.1 Clostridia bacterium | reverse complement strand
GTAAGCTTTAAAATTTTATCTCTCATACATTTTCCTCCCTTCGTGGAGTTCAAGGTTATTATATACTTTTTGTCGCTCGTTTGTCAAGTTTTCGTTTTAGGAAGTTAGACTTTGTAAAAATGTGCTCACGTGAGCACATTTTTATAAAAGGCAAAGGCGATAGGTCGATTTTACGCAAAAAACAAATAAAAAAGCAAAACGGTGTTGATTTTTGTAAATTATATGCTATAATTAGGTAAATATCGATTAAGTAGGTGATGAAAAAAGCATGAAAGCAGTTCACGATGTCTATGAGCTTGCCAAAACCTTGGTGAAATATGATGAAAGTAAGGATGATAATGAATTGAACCGTTGCATATTTTCAATATGCAAAAACTTTATCAATTTTCCTTCTTTAGAAATCGTCGAATATATTTCAGCAACATATTATGAGAAATGTCCTTGCGAAAACAAATCTATTGCGTTCATCGTCGGCCACGCAAATAGGCAGCATTTTATAACAGACTTTTCTGCCCTATCGGAAATTTATTTCAACAAGTACAAAGTTAAATTAGTTAGAAAGCTTTTACAACCACTCGAAAAAGACAGCATATTAGTCTTTGAGTACTCCGAAGAAAAAAATTGCTACATAGCAGCTGGCATTGCAAAGGAGAAAAAAATGTCAGAAATCGCTGCTCCTTCTGTATATTACAGAGTGAATTTCGTAAAATATATGCAATGGACAATCGAACTCTCTTGCCGCAAAAAAGAGACAGAACTAGCGTTACCTTCGAAGGAAAAGACCCAAAAAGCAATAGATCAAATCGTAGTTCCGCTACTTGGGTACAAACAAGGAAAATGGGTATCCTATCTTGAATTCAAATCAAAAAAAGATAAGGACATAGACGATGTAGTTGAAACGCTCAAAGAAAAGTTCAACATAACGAGCCTGTCTCGGTTGAAACGCTTAAAACGCCTTTTAACCCAAATATATGACTGCGAAGTAGGAACAAGTTGTATTATATTCAAAAACCCAAGACACGCTGAAAAAGAAGCTGAACTATTTGAAGAAAAAAATAGGGCGATCAAATTACAAAAACCCACCGGTTTCACTCCTATGTTAATAAAAACAATTTTAGACATTGACGGCGGCGTGATTTTTGATTCTCACTGCAAGTGTTATGCTTATGGTTGTATTTACGACGGCATTCTTACCGAATCGTTTAAAGGGGATATTTCACGCGGAGCTCGACACAATTCTACAAAAATGTATGTGAACAATAGGCACTGCGATAACGGGCTTGGGAAACACGAAAAAGGCAATAAGCCGTGTGTGGGAATAGCTTTTTCGGAAGATGGGGGCCTTGTCGTTTATTCAAATTAGTAATTTTTCACACCAATCAATGAAAAACACATACAATAATAATGTATGGTTAGGATCACAATAGATATGACGACAAAATATTTATGAAAAAACGCTTGACTTTTTGACTTTAATGTGTTATTATATAATCGTTATAGACGAACTCACCATCAAGTGTGTTCGTCTATAAACACTAAAAATGGAGGCGCAACACGGCTAATTTATAGTACGCGTGTTTTTCAAATGAAAGATTTATATTATTTTGATAGCAATGAACCTGTTAAGCTTTGCGGCACCAAAGTAATACGAACTAAGGTTGCCGCTAAGTCTTGTTATAGAGATAGGAACAGGATTGATAAAAAAGCCACGGATAAAAAATTCACAAAAGAAGAATGGGATGATTTCGTATCGTTTATAACGCAAAATAGTTAACACGAATCCTTTTTCTGTGAATTTTTTGACCTTAATAAAAGCGAAGTATTTTTCTGCTTTTGGCGTGATCTTCAGGTCATCGTTTTACGATGACCTGTTTTCACATAAACGGATAATGTTTTTTCGTTCTATAAACACTTTAAAAACGAAGAAGGGCAACTGACAGAGATGTGCAATTTTTACGTATTAACTTTGGGGAAAAATCTAAAGACTTGCGACACACTTAGAACAACCGAATCACAATTGCAGTTTACTACAAATTGCTATTATGATTGGTTTGGGCTTTATCCAGCAAAAGATAACGATGGTAAGGCTGAAACAGCTACAGATCTATTGAGAGATATCGCATATGAAACAGCGCAGGAAGTAAAGAACGACTTTTTAGATAGCGGTCGCAGAGTGTTACAAACCATTATGTTAGCAACAGATGAAGACGATAGTGTGATAAAAAGCATGTTGAACAAGCCTTCTGAGCTGTCAATTGTATACATCACTTTTGTGCGTTTAAATCACAAATTCAAAGAAGCTGAATTTTCAAAAAATTCCGAAGAAGAAATTCAAATACCTAAAAATATAGTTGATGCAATAAAAAAATACGACTCAGATGGCGCCAATATTGGCATATACAGGTCATTTGATTATAGCGACTATGTAATAGTGTGTAATGGGCAAACGATAGAATTAAACAAATATATGGAATTGCTCAAGCGCCTCCGCTGTATACCCTCACCGTCAAAAAAGAGCAAAGAATCTGAAGCTATAATCTGTGATCTAACCACTCTGTATGGATACATTCCCGAACAGCTGAGGTTGAATACTGAGAACTTTTTTGGAATTGTAAAAGAAGAGTGTTTTTCTAAAGAAGACACCAAAAGCTTTTCTCTTCTTGGACATTATGATCAATTCTACGAATCTGATAAGGTGTCCCTTGAAAAACTTTTTATAAATAACAGTACACAAAGCTACTCTTCAAATCAAAGGAAAATTCAACTTGGCGTTCCATGCGAAAAGCTTACTTGTTTCCCTAACGCTGATAACAAGCATGATGAATTGTTAGAAAAGGCTAACAATGCCTATAAAACATACAAAGATTTGTTATTAAAAGAATTCAAAAACAGCATACTTGAATCAGAACATGCCTATTTTAAATCGTATATATTAGGCACATTTGAAGAGATATATCAAATGATAAGTTCCATGCTAAACAAGGGTGTATCTGTATACTATGTATTAAGCATATACGAATCTTTTTTTGGAGTACTAAGTTTCATTATAGACAAAATATTACGTGCTGATAAAGAATCACTTTTTTCCGATAATGACCAACTCTATATAGACGATAAAGACTGTGCAAGGCGACGTTTGGAGCTTATTTTTGACATAACAAATGCGTACTTTAGCCATCTTCAAATTTTGACAAGCAGCATGATGCACGACGAGCGTGAGGTCGTTCAAGCTGACCCATATCAATTAATGTGTTTTGATATGCCTCCGAAACTTATTGCTTTTTACACCTCAATGGCGTATTTTATGCTTGATGTTTTGAACAAATTAGACAAAGATAGCGAAGCAAAGTACACAATTTTGCTGGTGCCAAACTTCAAATCGGATATATTTGTTGAATCATTATATGATAACCAAGATTACGAAAAGGAACAAAACATCCTCGTTCTGCATATAAACGAAAAGGCCATTTACGATATTCCCTACACACTTCAAATTATCGCTCACGAGATTGCTCATCACGTAGGTCAAAATCGCAAAACGCGAGCGCATAGGGCAAAGCTATATGTCAAGTGCTTTATCGGAAAAATATGTAGTATGATATGGGACTTGGATAACAAGGATGATAAATCAATTAAATCCAATTTGTTCGCCTCAATAAACGGCGATATAAACAGAAATTCGTATTTCAACGAATTTGTCGAAGCTTTGTTTACTGAATGGACTAATGCAGACATTTTCCCAAAAGAATACACAGGTAACAACTGGTTTTATACAGATAGTTCTATTGAAACTTTTATAGGTGAAATATTAACTGGTTTAAATCACCCCGTAAGTCGTGACAAAATGGAACAAGGCTTTAAAGCTGCGTTGAAGGGTGTTTTCGAAAATGAACCATCAATACTATTATCCTACATTCCCAGCGGCGCTGATTTTTACCAACTGGATAATGATATTGAAACAACTGTATCTTTTATTGAAAAAATAAAAGGCTTTGAAGATGCATCTAATTATTCGATAGACTTCATAGTTAATTTAATCACAAACGCCTTTTTTCACAAATTGACCACAGAGGTAATCCACGAATTCAATAGTATCGTTATAGTAACCGGACATACACAGGTTTTTGAAACAGTAACATATGTGTTCAGAGAAGGGCTCTCGGATGTTAATATGTTGCATTTTGTATATAAGAGTGAAAAGGTTGTAGAGAACTTAAATAATTATAAATCGTCTTTGGAGGGGGAGTCTAAAACAGTAGGAGATAATATTAGGTCATTGGCGGTGCGAATGAGTTTCCCTGAATATGTTAAAGAAGTGAATTATAACGATGAAACAAGTGCAGGGAATGCATTCGAGAATTATATTTATGATGAAGCCCGTAAATACTTTGAATCTTATAACGAAGAAATTGAAAAAAACCAAGAATTCAAAAAGGCTGCAGAGAGAATACAAAAAGACGTCGAGAAAGTGCGATCTGCCAAATCCAGTACCGAACTGTTTTCGATTATAGAGAGGGTAATTCATGAGTATAGTACCATGCTTAAAAATAAGGAACTTATAAATGATAGCACCCTAAAGCCTGCGTGTGTATAAAACAGAACTGAGCCTTTGATATCAGCGTTTAAATCATATCTATTTTGTTGTTTAATAATACCGCAAAGATATTAAAATGCGGAGGAAGGCAAAAAAAGCCTTCCTCCGTTTTCGCTTTGTATCAATAGCCGTTTAAGTTTTTCAAGGAGAGAAAGATGCGATTAGAGTCACAAACGGTAAATCCGTGCCGCCTGTAAAATCGGGATAGGCGCTCGGTTTTTTCGCCTCTGTCCGGGTCGTCTTCTCTTCCGATATCTACAAAGGATAGCTTGCCGCACAAATACTCTGCGCCGAGCTTTTCCGCATAGCGTATAAGCAGGTCGATTAGCTTACCGCCATACCCTTTGCTCTGCCAATACAAATCCACTAATATGTCGCTGATAAAAACGCCCTCCAAGTATTTGTATTTCGCATCATATCTCATATAACAGCGCATATTTGCAATTTGCTGTATGCCACCGTTAACTATGTAACCGTGCCATTCGCAACGCTCCAATATTCCTTGGTACGTAAAGGTCTCGGCCTCTGTTACAAAAAACTGTGGAGCTGTGCCCTCCGGAGAAATGTAGACTATTTTCTCTTTCTCGTCACTCTTGGTTCGCAGAGACTTTAGCATTTGCAGCTCCGTTTTCATCTCGGTATTGCTCAAGCTGAGTTCTGAGCATTGCCTGTTTTGCTCCTCGACACTCGGACAGCTCTTGCAGTATCGCTTCGTCCATATTTTCCTTATAATCGACAATTTTCTTCTCTCCTCTGAATAAATCAAGGTTGAAGCTTAGCATATCCAAAAGCGTTTTTCGCTCCTTAGACCCTTTTGCTGTTGCCATTATGTCATACTCTAACAGCCTTAAATTCTGCACAAACCAAGTAATGCTTATATTACGGCTTATGCGAAATGCCGTAGTGTAAAACGTATCACAGCTTATACGCAGCTCTCGTGGAATATCATTAAGGCGAAGCGTACCGTTAAACAGCAGTTCGTCTATCCATCTTTCAACCAAACACCAACGCTCATATTCTCTGTTCAACTCTCTGTCCATCGCTATTTCCCCCATACTAACAAATTTTGAGTTAACCGTCAAGTTTTTGTGCTCACGTGAGCACGTTTTTTATTTTACAATTGCTTAATTAAAGCATTAACAGTGGTTGCGGCGGTAGATACAAGCGGTGCGCCGGGAACGGCGGTGGAAGCGGCGGCTGCAACAGCGTGCTTGCTTGCCTCCATAGTTATAGGTGCGACTGCGGTTTTGCCTAAAGCGGCAGAGGCTAAAGCCTCCTTTGTTTGCAGTGCTGCTGTCTTTCCGGCTTCCGTACTTAACGCCTTTGCTGCGACTTCCTTGCTGCCGAAAAGGATTTTGCCGTCTGCGCTTTGGGGCAACAGCAGTTCGCTTTTGCCGGCAACGGATGGAGCAAGCTTAAAATAGCACTCGCCGCTTGTGCGGTCGAGAATTACGTCGCTGACCTTGTATTCATTTACAAACAAGCCTTGCTCATAAGGGCTGCTTGCGTAAACCGTTTGGCCTTGGCTGTATACGGCGTTTTGCTTAACGGTATAGTCCTTAAGCAGTTCTTCTCCTTTTACAGAGCTTTTTGTGTCACCCGTAGATAAAACGTACAAACGCTCGGGCTCTATCACCGCATCAGAGGCAAGCGCTTTAAACTCCATCTCAAAGCTTTCAAGATTAGGCTTCATCGAACCTACGGTATAGCTTTTGCCATCAGTTCCGATAACGGTGAGCTCATCGGAAGGGGCGGTTTTGGGGGCAGTATCACGTACAATGTTTTTCTCGACAGTAACCGCTTGCCGCTTTATATCGTAATGCGCCGCAAGCTCCTTGCCGAGCACGGTCTTAAGCTCGGCGCCGTTTTTGGAGATAATGCCGTACTGTTTTTCGGGGTGGATATACACCTCGTAGGTCTTGCCGTTTTCCATAGGGAAGAAACTGCCTTTTTCGTAGTTTATGTGTTCTTTACCCTTTGTGCCGGGAATACGGCAGCGCAGCTCATCATTGATAACGGAAGCATCGAGGCTTTCTATATCTACCGTGACACGATGGCAGTCCGTAAAGCCACGCTCTGCTTGCCGCTTCACCGCATCCGCTTCTTGCTGACGGTCAAAGGCTATGCCGGCTTCCTTACTGAGACGTGACAGCACAAAATCGGGGTTTGTAATCCTCTTTAGCCCTTTTTCGGTAAGGGTATAAAGCTGTTTTTCGCCGTCGTAATTAAGCAAGCCGTCTGCATAGCTGTGAACCATAGTTTGGTGCACCTTAATTCTGAGGACGGAATCCTCTATGCTGTTCACCATTTCCCGACTTAAAGCTATATGGCTTCCATCAGCGTTTTTGTACCAAAAATAGCTTAGGTCACTGTTGTTGCCGTAAAACTCAAAGGGCTCACCCAAGTGTTTGCCGTCTGTCAAGTCATTCAGTAGTTCCGTCAGCTCGGCTTCGTTGGCAGTGTCATAGCTTCCGCCGCGATACAGGCTGCAGGCATCCTCAAGCTTAGGTACCACCGCACCGGCGGAAGCGGCACGATACTTTTGGATGTAGCGAACAAGCTTATATATGCCCATTCCGCCCCATCCTGTCATTAGAAACGCATTGTCGGTGCTTTCATCACCGGATATATGCATTGGTTGTAACATACAGTTATCCTCTCTTTCTCATGTTATCTTGTAAAATTGGCGGCATAGAGGAGAAAAAACAGGAGTTATATAAATGGAGTGCCGCCGCCTTTTATTGCGATTACAATTACCGCATTTTTGTTATTCGCACCCGAATAAATATGTATCACGTAAGGTAAAACTATAGTTTTTTCCCTCTTAGGCATAATTAGCTAACCTCACTACATAAAGTATAACTTATATATTAGTTATACCTAATATTGAGGGACGAAAAAATTGGAGTAGTTTTTTGGGTAAAAAAATTAACACCGTCGCCGTCGCTTAACATAAGCGCAGACAAGGGCTATAAAAGTTTTAAAAACTTTATTTATTATTTTGGGCACAGAAGATACACCCACCTTTTCGGTGAGGTGTTTTTTGCTTTTGCGAGCAATAGCAAGCAACGCTCTGCAACGCTGCAGGTCAGCGTAAAAAGTTGACTCTTTAACGTTGTGCTTATGCATATAGCTTTGCTTAAAGCTTTCTCCTACTGCTCTGACATTTAATAAACGCAAAAACATACTGTATCGGCGTTTTTTTACCTGCTGACTTTTACATTTGCTTTTCTGTCGTGCATAACGCTTACGCCTGCGTTCATTAACACGGCGTTTTGCTTCAATTGATGACATTATTGTTTTAAGCCCCAGCGCTTCCTCGTAAGGCTCAAGCCCTAAAAGGCAAACAAGGGTTTTGTTTGAGTAGTTATACATTAGCTTACCTTTGCTGCTTGCTGCTGTTTCTGCAGAAGAAACAATATGTTCAAGTCGTTCTTCGGTAAAGGGGTTTCCCATGAGTCGATTAAACCGCTTTACCGTCTGCCCCGCCATCTGTGCTTTTTGCCCTGCAAGTCTTGCAAAGCAATAACATAAATGGCACAGCATGGCAGGGTTGCGCTTACGTAATTGAGGTATTGTCACTATTTTTTGAAGGTCCTGCAGACGGCGCCGCCCCAAGGAATGTCTGTGATTAGGGTTGGCGTTATAGCATCTTGAGTTAACTCTTTCGTAAGGATTTCCTGCGGCTATCACAGGCAAGCTTTCATACCAAATCTTAAAGTTCTCTGTACTATTGTAAGCATCGAGGTCGTAAGGGCAGGGCGTATACGCCGTTGCGTATGACTTAAATATTGTGTTTGTCGGCATTACCCTGCCCTCCTTTCTTTTCAGCTTTAAAGATTTTGTGTCGGTAACGTTGTTTTGTTATGTATTTCTTCCCGGCTCGCTTGTATCGGTGTGTTATCTAACTGTTTGCAAAGCGTTTCCCGTATTTTTGCCGCAGAGTCGTTATAGCGTTTAAACACGCCGTCAAAAACCTCGTCAATGCTTATTCTCTTATCTTCCGGTGCGTTCATTTGTTCTGCTTCAAAGGCTTTATAGCTATCTTGCAGATGAGCTTTGCGTGCATCCGTAGTTTCCAAACCGCATAGCCTTTCAACCATTAAGCTATACATATCAGCCTCAAGCTCACGTGTGCTTTGAGATTTGCTGAACGCAGTACTCATATCGTAGTGCAATGCAGAATGCCCAAGCTCATGGGCAAGGGTGGATAGCCGCTGAGTATCGTTGAACAAACTGTTTATCAGTATTGTATTTTCACCTATCCTGTAAAGACCACGCAAGCTTACACTTCCCAAATCTTTTTCCATAACTGTTATGTTTTGCGTTTTAGCGTATTCTTTCAGTGCTTGATAGCATTGAGCTGCTGTAGCGTTTTGTTCCCCTATCCCTATAATTTTGGGTAACAGCTCCGGGGGACAGTTAACCTGCCCAATGTCAAACACCGGCACAAGCTTAAAGCGCAACGCTTCGCCGACTGTCCACGTTTCGGGGTTAGTTTTGTAGTCCTTTTGTTCAGCAGCACTTAAAAAAGACCACCTGCGAGGTTGTTCGGCACTATTACAATGTTGATACAGCCTTTGGATTACCGGTGCGTATACATACAGCGCCTTTTCGCCTTTTTTTATGTATATCGGAGTATCGGACAACGGTTTACTTTCTGCGTTGGGCAAGCCTTCACGCCACGCCGATGCAGGGGCAACAAACATTGCGCCGGGACGTTGGGCATAAATCATAATCCTGTTATTGTGGCTGTAGTTGCGGAACCGTGCAGAAAACTCAAGGTATTCTACAAGCGCTTCGGGGTCTTGTTTAAAGTTCTTGTAAATGTCTTTACACTTATTTGATAGCTCTTCACGAAGAGCATTTTTTTTCATCAGAAGTCATATCGAGCCACCTCTGCAGATTGCCGCATCTACAAGCGCGGTCTGTTTTTCAACAGGAAGCGCAGATAAGGGTTTAAGCAGATTTTGAGGTATAAGCTCTCCCAAGCCAACGCTTCCTTCGTCTGCCTTTGCGTAAAACAGTTCTCCGTCCGTGCGCTCTACAAGCAACAATTCACCGTATACTGATATCACTTCATTGTCAAGCTGAAATGCGGGATTGCCCCAACTTCGCATAGCAACTTTTGCGTTTTTCTCGGCTATAGGCAGCTCGTCGAGCACTTGCTTTAATTGTCTTAGTGTTAAGTCAAGCTCCTCTTCTTCCCTTTGCTTTTGGCTTCGTTTAGTTCGGCTTTCTGCTGCGGTATAACCTGCAAGCTTTGACTTAATAAGTCCTGCCCTTGCTGTTAACTCTTGCCTTTGTTTTTCAAGTTCGTTATAGCGGTCTATGGTCTCAGTGTTCATTAAACGCCTTCCTTTAAAAAGTAGCCAAGCGGCGCAAGCGCTCCTCGCGCTGACGTCGTTGTTTGTCGTACTCAGTCTTATGTCTGCTGTAATCTGCAGCGTACTTAACAGCTATATCAGTACTGTTTTTAGGGTTACCCTTGCCGCCTAACATTTTGTATTCTTTCCAAAATTCGGTGAGGCATTTTTCTCCGTAAATAGGATTGTGCCCACGAACCATAAGGACACATTTTGTACGCGGCAACGTAAACAGCTCATCTTGTGTTAGCAGCTCACGCCCAGTGCGGCGGTCGCTTTCACTGCCGCCGCCTCGGTCTCCGTAATTTCGGCTTAGATTGCTCTCGTCAATGGTCGTCTTGCCCAATAGCTTACTTACCCGTTCCAAAGTATCCGGCTCTCCGCAACCGAGGTATGCAAAGACCGCACAGTTATTTATTATCGTTTGGTCAGAGCCGTCATATAAACGCTTAAGCTGTTGCAAAGCCTGTAAGCATAGGGTTATATCAATGTTATAGCTTCTTGCTGTGGACAATCTCTCCGGCAGGCTGTGAAACTTACAAATATTAGCTATCTCGTCCAAAAACATCTTGCATTTAACGGGTAGGCTGCCGCCGTATTTTGTATCGGAAATGTAATATATGGACGAAAAGCATTGCTCCAAAAACATAGCCGCAATTACTTTATAGGCACTGCCTACCTCAAAATTAAGGTACAAAGCGGTAGGTTCTTCGCACAAGCCGTCTATATTCATTTCGTCTGACATAGTAAGCATTTCTATGTTTGGCTCGGCAAACACCGCAAGCCTCGATACTGCTGTGATAATAACCGATTGTATGGTTTGCGGCGCCGCCGACATAAGGCTGTCAAAGCTTGTTACAGCGATATGTAACGGGTTTTCTTCTCTTAGTGCCTCAACAATCAGCGCAAACTCACACCTATCGTCAATCTTACCCTCGTTATTAACGTTCATACCACGCACCAACTCAAGAGAACGGTACATTGCTTTGGTTTCGGTAGCTCCGTTAATAGGGTTAACTTCACAATCGGCTTGATAAGACCATATAGCTACAAGCAAGAAATACATCGAATCCTCCCAAAAAGCATCTCCTGTTCGTGCTTCCGTGTCACGGGTGTTTACAATGAAGCAACGAGCCAAGGCTGAAAGCTCGGTATGTAATCTGTCTGCGTGTAAATTCATAAGAGGGTTATATAGATTGCTGTATCTTGGGTCACTTAAGTTTAGGCAACGTGTTTTTATCCCTGCCCCCTCTACCATTTTGCAGGTGTCACGGTACAGAGCACCCTTGGTATCGGTAATAACCATCGAAGGCTTATTATAGCCTTTACGGCAGGCTTGTATTATACCGGGGGCAAGCATACGAAAGCTTTTACCGTCACCGGGACCTGCAACAACAAGCACGTTGCCGTTGGGTAAATCTGCCTCTTTTGTCATATATATCCCCTCAGCTAAGGGCTGATTGTTTTTCCTCTTTGAAAACTTTCGGCGTTCTTTACCGTATGCCCAATGAGCGCTTCCCACCTCAATGTCTTTAAAGTTATCACGTCTGCGAGGAGCGGCAAGCATAATAATTATCAACACATTTGCTATTGCAAGCTTCCATAGATGCCGCACAAAATACGGCACGACCTCTGAAATATGGCAAAGAGGAACAAAAACAAAAGAGCAGAGCCAACCGCCAAGCCGAAATAAAAAATCTTCGGCGCTGTTGTTTTGACTGTAGCTGTAAAACGACCATAAAGCCAATACCTGTAAGACAAGCAGAAACATAAAAAATGCTACACCTATTTTTAAACGTCTGAAACGTTCGTTGCCTGTGATTTTATTTTCGGCTTGGCGTACTCTCATTTCTTCGCCTCCAGCATATCCTTAAAATCTGTTGTGATGGTGTCGTATACTTTGCCTTTGGGATACAAAAGCTTAACCGCTATGGTGCTGTTACGAGCTCTCAGCACAGCTTCGCCCGTTTCTGCCGCAAGAAGGAGTCTTCGGTGGTTTTCGTTCAGTTTCATTCGCTCTGCCATAGCTTCCACGTTTGTATCATCCTGTTCGAACAACACAACGAACTGACTGTTGGTAAGCATAGACGCGGCGGTAGGGCTTGCCAACACGCCTGCAGGGTGTTGTGTCATAGACGTAACTATACCGCCGAACTTTCGCACCTCTGCGTAAAGACGTTCTATCTCCTCTGCGGCAAGGCTGTTGTCTGTGCGGTAATAACGATGCAATTCATCGAAGTATATCCAGGTATAACTTCCCTTGCGAAAGTTTTCAAAAACCTTACGCCATATTGCCGCAAGCAAAGCAAGCATGCCGGTATCCTTTAATTCGCTGCCGAGCTGTGATAGGTCGAAAATGGTTAACTTTTTGTCCATCATCACCGTGCTTTGACCGTTAAACAGTTTTATACTGCCACGCACATAACGTTCTATATACAGCCTTATTGTGCGTGCTTCTTCTTCCGGCTGTTTTTGCAGTTCCTCGTCGAGATCAGTCAACGTAGGTACTTGAATTTTATCGCTTTCCAAATAACGACGATAAAGATCGGTTGTTACTCTGTCTGCCACCGTCTTTTCCTGTGCCGTAAGTGTACTGCCTTTAAGCGCATCAAGGAACGACAATACAAAGTGCGTACGGTTATTAACCGCCTCGTCTCCATAGTGATTAAATTCATCGGCAGAAACGTCGAAAGGATTAACTACTGCACCACTATTTGAAGACAGCCGCACTACTTCGCTTCTGTCACCGCAAGCTTTGGCAAGGGAAACAAATTCACCATCGGGGTCTACGACAATAATTTCGTCGCAGCAACACCAGGGCAAGGTCATAAGTGAAGTAATCTCAAGTTTGCCGTAAAAGCTTTTGCCGCTGCCGCTTTTGCCAAACAAAAACCCGTTAGAGTTTTTGTCTTGTTTGCGGTTGATAATAACGGGTTCGCCTGTGTTAACATTCTGCCCGTAATAGATGCCGTTCCTGTCTATA
This sequence comes from Clostridia bacterium, assembly GCA_017397955.1. Lineage (GTDB taxonomy): Bacteria > Bacillota > Clostridia > Oscillospirales > CAG-382 > SIG636. Next base: position 10,475 of record JAFQHL010000022.1, on the reverse strand, counting down.
AAACCGGGGGTGGAAAACGGGAGCATAACTGAAAGCTCGTTGGTAAGCATAAGTGTTTCTGTTTTAAGTTTACACGTTCCCAACGGAAGTATCCCTTCCCACGCTTCGCTCTGTTGTAACAACAAGGGTTTAAGCTGTACGTAATGCTCTGCCGCCTTGTTTTGCAACACGTTGCAAACTTCACGCAGCTCCTCTTCGTCTTTTGCTATAGCAGAAACCAACAGCTTTACACCGAACAGATTATCATCCCCGTTAAGCCTTGTAAGCAATTCCCTACAATTAGCTATATTTGATTCAAGATCAAGAGGAACATAGCTTTCTCCGCTTTGTCTGTTCTTTTTCAATCTGTCCTGTCTATCGGCTTCCAAAGCTTTTAATCTACTTGTAACACGGTCTATTGCCTTGTCTTTTGGCAAATGTACTATGTGTTTACTTGCGGCGACACGGCAATTGAGGTGTAAAAGCGAGGTCAAAAAATTATCATCCAAGGTAGCACCATAACTCCACGCCGCATAAACTCTTACCTTGTGTTCGCCAAGCTCAAGACTTTTAGCTTTTTCGTTCACGTCGCCCGGTGCTATCACCTCTATGTAAGACTTCCTACCGTTGGGCATTTGAAAACTCAACTGCGAATACGGATTGTAAAGCTCGTAGAACACCTTAAGAGCCCCTTTTGCATCAAGTATTCTTGCTGCACTTCCTAAGCTGTAAAACTTAGTTTCAAGCGCTTTTGCCGCCTTTACAAGGATACTCATGGGGCTTTCAGTGGTGTTCTTTTCACTAACCGTTACAGATAAAACAGCGATATACTCACGTTCTGTTACATCAACAAGTATTTCGTTTGCAAACCTCTGTAAAGTGCGGTTATGGTCATCAAGATAGCTGTTCCCGATTGACCTCTTTGAAAGCATAAGATTTTCAAGACCTTCTCTGTCAATGGGACGACTGTATATCAGCTCTTGATAGTGAATAGCCGGGCTTAGTCCGTTAAGCAACTGCTTATATCTCTCATAAATTGCTTCTTGCTCTCTTTCTGTTTGAGATAGATATGGAGCATTTTTAAATTGCAACAGCAAAGCGTAGGTACTGTTGTCTGCCCGTATAACTCCGCTTTCATATATCTCTTTAAAAGGAAGAAGCTGCGCTGCTTCTTTTTCTGGCTTTGCCCCTGCCCCCTCTGCTCTTCGTCTAAACATGTTCGCTGTCCTCCGTTTTGAATTTGATTTTACCTTTACCTGCTGCAAGCTTTAGCACTCTAAAAAGCGCCTCAGCAAGACCAAGGCTGCCCAAAGTAAGAAATCCGCAGGCTATGATAGATATTCCTACAGCAGCAGAGGCAAATGTAGCTATCATAATCGGCAAGATATTCATTATCAAACGGTATACTGTTATGCCGCAAATAAATCCTGCAAGGATAAAGCACAACTGCTTAAAGCTAAACATGCCTAAGCCTTTGGTTTTATATCCACCAATTTTGGCGCCTATCAATTTTACCTTCATAAAAACCTCCTCACTGCATTAAACTGCGTATGAATTTTCCACTGCCTGCCACAGATATAATGCCGGCTATATACGCTATGCTACCGATTACCGGTCTTACCATAAGTGATGTTTGCATAGTCCCGTAAATCGTTACCGTTAGTGAATACATTACAATTGCTATAAATATTTGTGCGCCAAAGACTATATATTCTCGCATAAAACTTGCAAGATATCTTTCTGTCTTCTCTCCGGCGCTGCAGGCAAAGAAAAAAGGGGATATGCTTTGCAATACCGCAAGCTTTACAAACCGTATGAATATGATGACGTAAAAAACTATGCCGAATATCACTTCTATCCCAACATACACAACAATTTTAGGCAAGGCTAAAATGACATTGAAGAAAGTAATTATGCCACCTACAACCCAACTGTCATCTATCCATCCTGCGCTTTCGGCTAACAGAGCAGAAACAAGGGACATAGGCACGCCTGTGGATATTTGCGACGCAAGACCGTGAAACACGGAAAAAACCAGCTCAAGGATGGGCATTGATGCGGATAGCATAGTCATACTCCATAGCAGTCTCAGTAAAGGCTTAAGCATTTGGTCTTTGTTGAAAAGCTCAGTTGTAATTGCACTTTTCCCAACACTCACAAGCCAAATCAATATCATTAGCGCGAAAGCTAAGGGATATACATCGTTATAAATGCCGGCAATAACATTATCCAATAGCTCACTTGCAAAGATTTGATCTGCAGTTTCCAAGGCATCACCTGCAAAAAACGAACCTGCTATTTTTTCTATCGTTTCTACCACTTTGTCCACTATTGCTGAGCCTGACCCACTGTTTTCAAGCAACAACAACGAAAAAGAGGTTGACATCATCTCACTAAGCTCAACAGCCAGCGTAATACTGTCGCTACCGCTATATGTAACAGTAAAATCCTGTGCATCAAATAGCGGATATGTCGAGATTATTCCGCGAATAATCTCGTCTGACGGTGATGCTTTTAAATGCAAATGAATATCCATAGGTTCATTAGCGTAGCCATAGTCCTTCATGTTAAGGGTAAAACTACCGTCTGCTTCCAATACTTGTGTAAAGGATTCACTCCCTACTGTTACAGAAAGCAAGCTGTTGCTGTTTATTTGCCCTATGGGGTCAACCGTAGAACCGAAGGTATATATTGATGAAAAGTCAAAATTGATAGTAAAATATCGGTCTATGTCTTCCGCTATGCTTTCTTCTTCGCTGCTTTCTTCGGATACACTTTCTTCTGGACGGATTTCTTCTGCAGATACCGATAAAGAAAACAGGGAAAGCAGCAAAAAGCTGCACAGCGCAACAAGCAAAGTTTTATTTTTCATTCTGATGCAACAACCAAATTGATAATTCCGTATATCAACGCAGGAATGGATATGCCTACAACAAGAATAGTTATGCCATGCTTTCGCTTTGACGGTTGATCATCAATCCAACCTTGAAACAGCTCGTAGCCGCCATAAATAACCCCGATAACCAAAATCACACCGCACAGCCAATTACGCACGTTTACAAGAATGGCTGATTCATCAACGGCCGAATAGTTCAACGCCGCCGTTGCAATTTTCACACCGCTTGTTATTTTTGTTATAAAATTCATAATTAGTCCTTTCTAATACTATTTTTTCTTACTGCTTTAAAAGCAAAAAATGTAAGTAAAATCAAAAAGAATGCTATACCGCCGGTTAATACAGCTCGAATATATTGGTCTTCCCACTCAGAACCGTTACTGTTTTTCTCCCGGGTTTCAGCAATCAGTGTTTTCTGTTCCTCTTCCTCAAGGGCAACACGGCTACCTGTTACTATCAACCTATGGCTATTAACTCCGTAGGGCGTACAGGTAATTAAGGTAACCTTATCTTCTCCTTGTGTTATACCTATAACATCTAAAGCGTTGGGCAGTACGGTTTTTATTTCATCGATTTGATAAACAAGAGTACTGCCTAAAGTGTTAATGTAGATATAGTCACCTATGTTTACACGTTCAAGGTCTGTAAGCATTTTTTGGTTATTCATTCCCGTGTGTCCGGAAAGGAACGTGTGCGTACTTTTGCCGCCTACAGGTAAGCTTGTCCCGTATATATGCCCGATACCCTTGGAAAGAACGCTGTCATCACAGCCGTGATATATGGCAAGCTTAACATCTATACAAGGTATCTCTATAAAGCCCATAACTCCGTTGCCGGAAAGGTTTAGTAAACCACTGTATTCCGATTCTGAAAGCGCACCGCCTGTAACCAACGCTTCGTTGTAACGCCTCGCTGCCGCCAACGCAGACGAAAGGGTGGATTCATCTGCGTTGGCAACTTCTTTTTGTGTTGCTAAAATAAGCTCTTCTTGCTTTTTAGCATTGATTTTTTCAGAAACAAGGGGGTATGTCAGCATACACAAGGAAACAATTAAAGCTATTATCCCTATTGCTTTCCTTAACATGATTTGTTTACCCCCTTGTTTTTTATCGTTATGCGTTTTCTTTATTTCTGCGCTTGCTGCCGATAAGGATTATCGCAAAGGCAAATACCGCACCGCCGATAATGCAAAGCGCCCATACACCTGCATCACCGGTTTCGGGCATAACAGGCTGTGTGTTGTTTACTATCGTCAAAGGCACGATTGCGGATGCGCTGTTACCGTCAACGGTCATGGTAACACCTACGTTGTTTACCGTTGCAGAAGCAGTTACCAACGCTGTTTGACAAACTGCACAGGTATTTGTGCTTTCGGTAGCTGTAATAACAACGGTAACAGCATCCTCTAAAAGCATATATCCGTCTGCAGTTTCGATTTCCGTAATAGTATAGGTATCATCCTCAACGCCGCGAATTATAATTTTGCCGTCGCTTGTAGGAACAAAAGCGGTTGCTTCTGCTTCAACGGCTGTAAATCCTGTCACAAAGTAAATGCCGGTGTCAGCGTTTTGCTCCGCTATAACGTAATAGTCATCGGTAGTGTTCTTTACCAAGAATTTAACATCTGCCAAATTGCCGCCGGCTGTAGCAAATACTTTTGTAAGGTCAATACCGTAAGAATATACGTGGGCGCAATCCACAAGTGTATCACTGTAGGTGGTGTTGGTACGAACCCAAGTAAGCTCTACTTCGTTGTCGTTACCTGCATCACCGAGGACTGCATCGCTGTCAAGCTCTGCGCTGTAAGTGATACGCATAGTACAGGTGGAGTAACCGCTTGCAAGAGAGGTATCGTTAGGATATACAGCTTCGCTGTCGTTGATTTCAGCAAGGCCTGCTTCGGTCATTGCGATGGTCATGGTATTTGCGTTAGCATCATAAGTTACAGTATACTTAAGAGCTGCATCGTCAAGAGTCCAAGTAGTTATCTTATCGGTGCAAGCCGCATCTTTGAAAAATTCTATAACAACGTCTTCGTTGTAGGTAAGACCTGCGCTAAGGGTATCAACGTAAGTGTAGGTGGTAAGATAGGTAGCCGCAGACGTGATAGCCGGCAAGGTGCTGATTATCTGATACTCTACAGTGTCGCCGATGGAAGCTGTGCCCGTATGAGCAAAGCCGTCGGTTATATCCGCGCTGCTGTCGTTCTTGCCGGTATCCTCTTTATCCTCACGGAGCGTTTTTTCAAGTGTAGGATCGCCGGTTTGGTTTTTAGGATAAATGCAAACATCATAGTTCCAACTGTCGCCGTCTACAGTAGTGGAAGGCAAGCTTACGAAAAAGGGGTTGGTAGTAGAAACAACGTTTTCGGGTACTCTTGTTTCTACAACGAGGTAAAGCCCCAAGGGAAGCTCAGATGCAACGCTTTTACCTGTTGCATCGGTTTCTGCCATTGCGGTACCGCCGTTTGCCTTTATGTATGTTTCCAAAGCGTTTTTAGCTATGGTGGAATTGGATGCCATTACGGTGTCTATAGCACGGGAAAGAGTGTCAATGCTGAAATAGCTGAGCTCACCTGCAGAGTATTCGCAGTCCGCAAGCTCAAGCCCTATGGCTGCCAGCATATCGGAAGCGTCTGTGCCAAGCCCATAAAGGTTGCGTACAAGCCCATTGCCATCAACAACGGTAGTAATGGTTTCAATAGCACTTACCTTAAGATAGGTAAACTCTACGCCCTGCAAGGCATAGGGAGAAAGCTCGGTAACGATAGCTTCATCGTATATACCGTTTTCGGTATACTGCTCAAGGTCAATACCGCCGTCTGTTGCGGCGGTGGAGTCTACCTTGTAAACGGTAAGAGATGCCGTCTTTGCGGTGTCGATAACCGCATTTGCCGTATCTGCGGCAGATGCAGTTATACAAAAAGAAAGTGCGAGGGTAAGCATTAAAACTATTGCTATAAATTTTTTCATAATGTTTCTCCTTAATAATTTTTATCTATTGTTTTTTTGCGTTTGCCTAAGCCAAGCCATATTGCAAGGCAAAGGGAAAGCATACCTATGGGTATGAGCTTAAATCCGCTTCCGCCCGTGGTGGGCAAAAGAAGCTGTGCGTGGTTAACGACCGTTACCTCAACACAAACATCAGTCTGTGTAAGATCTGCGCTGTCAACCACCACAGGGGCTGCAAGAAGCATATATCCCTCCGGCGCTCTTGTTTCGATAAGGCGGTAGTTGTAGCAAGCAATTAGCCCATCTACAACGATTCTGCCGGCTTCATCGGACAAAAACAAATTATCACAAACGTGCTGAGAGGAAGAAAAATTTATATCCGACTCTGTTGCCGCAAGCCATGTATCGCCGCCGTCATCAGAGTATTCAAGTGCAAACAAAGCTCCGCTTAAGGGCACGTTGTCTATATTGGTTTTAGCTACGCTCAAGCTCATTCGCTTAAGCATGTTATGTACCTCTACGGAATAAGTATAAACAGCTCTTTCCGTCAAGTTGTTAAGCTCGTCCTCAAAAGTAAAGCTGACTGACGGTAACACAAGGTATCTTTCGGGTGTTTCCACCTCTGTTACCGTATAAATTATGTATTCGCCGTCAGCATCGAAGATAGGCAATCCGCTTACCATTCCGTAGGCAATACCATCATCTTCCAACGCCTCAAGCGCAATTGCTTCGTCATAACCTGCAGAAGATGTTATTCTGAATCTAAAGTCTGTGAGATATCCGTCTTCCGAGGTCTTGACAATTTCAATTTGCCCTTTCTTTAAAGCGTTGTGCGCTTCTATTGTTACAACACGCCGTACGTCCGAAACATCCTCAAAAGTAAATGTTTGCGGCTTTGGCGCAATATACCTTTCGGGTGTTTCCACCTCTGTTACCGTATACTTAATGTATTGATTTGCAGAATTGAAAACCGGCAAACCGGATATTTCGCCATAGGCAAAACCGGAATCGGGAACAAGACTTATGATTTCGCTGTATCCGACATCAGAGCTTATCTCAAACACAAAGCCGTCTACTGCACCGTCCTCTGCGGTCTTGGCAATAACCACGCTACCGGTCTTTAAACGGTTATGGACGGTTATCGTCTGTAAAAAGCTTTCTGTTTCTTCCGTCGCCTCGCTCATAGCGCTTTCAAAGGTTAAGCTCCACGTTGTTTCAGAAGCTTCGTATCTCAAAGGCACATCTGCTTCCGCTACTGTGTAGCTTACATATCTGCCATTTTCGTATACGTCAAGCCCTGTTAACGTCGCCTTGCCCTCTGCATCGGTATATACAGTCCAAGTATCACCGAGTGACGAGGTAACGACAAACTCAACTCCGGCAACTTTTCCGTCGTCGGCTGTCTTGTCAATCTGTATCTCACCCGTCTTCAGAAGATTTGTATAGCTGTGTTCGTAATAGAACACCCCATCGGCAGTCAAATCAATCTCAACAGGAGTCATAGTTTGATAGAGTGCGGTTGGTTTCTCGGACAAGGTATAAATAACGGTGTTTCCGTTCCTGTCATAGATCGGCAACGCGCTGAAAACTATCTCACCTGCAGAATTGGTTACCCCTTCCGTGTAGAAAACGGCTTCTCCGTCTGCCACGCCTTCCAAAACAAATGAAAACCCTTTCTTTTCGCCAAGGTCGCTGTTCTTCATCACCATAATCTCACCCGTAAACTCCGGGTTATATACAGAGATGATGTTGTCCCCCGCCCCTATCTCAAACATCGTGTAGTTTAAGATAGAGAGCAAAGCTACATCCTCGGAGGTAAACACAGGGTTGGAGCTGAAGCCACCGCTACCTAAATTTTCGGTAAGCGTGTATTTTATCTTTTCTCCGTTGCTGTTGTATATGGGCACGTCGGTAAACACTAACAAACCCTCTGATTCGGTCACACCTGTCCAGCTCTTACCGTTTCCGCTCAAGGTAAACTCTATACCGTCAACCACGTCGTTATACGCCGTCTTATACACAACGACCTGCGCTTTTTTTAGCACGTTGCTAAAGCTTACCGTTGCGGTCTTGTTATACTCAACAGTAACGGTCTTGCTTGATGGCATTACATACTGTGTGGGAACGTTGGTTTCGGTAACGGTGTAAGCGCCCGGCAACAGGTTGGATACGGTAATAGTACCGTCACTGCCTGTTGTTACGGTCCTGTTTACACCGTTGCCTGTTATCTTGAACTTCAAGCCGCTAACAACGCCGTCCTCCGAGGTCTTGACTATCTTCAAAGAACCACGCTTAAGCACGTTGTCAAAGCTTACCGTTGCAGTCTTGTTGTACTGCACCGTTACGGTCTTGCTTGAGGGCGTAACGTACTGTGTGGGTACGTTTGTTTCCGTTACGGTGTATGTGCCGGGGAGCAGGTCGCTAACGGTAATAGTGCCGTCACTGCCTGTTGTTACGGTCTTGTTTACACCGTTGCCTGTTACGGTAAACTTTATGCCGCTAACTACGCCGTCCTCTGAGGTCTTGACTATCTTCAAAGAACCACGCTTAAGCACGTTGTTAAAGCTTACCGTTGCAGTCTTGTTGTACTGCACCGTTACGGTCTTGCTCGCAGGCGCAACGTACTGTGTGGGTACGTTTGTTTCCGTTACGGTGTATGTACCCGGGAGCAGGTCGCTAACGGTAATAGTGCCGTCACTGCCTGTTGTTACGGTCTTGTTTACACCGTTGCCTGTTATCTTGAACTCCAAGCCGCTAACAACGCCGTCCTCTGAGGTCTTGACGATCTTTAAAGAACCACGCTTAAGCACGTTGTGAAAGCTTACCGTTGCAGTCTTGTTGTACTGCACCGTTACGGTTTGGCTTGAGGGCGTAACGTACCGTGTAGGCACGTTGGTTTCGGTTACGGTGTATGTGCCGGGGAGCAGGTTGGATACTGTAATAGTACCGTCACTGCCTGTTGTTACGGTCTTGTTTACACCGTTGCCTGTTATCTTAAAACTAAGCCCCGATACTACGCTGTCCTCTGAGGTTTTAACTATCTTCAAAGACCCCAACAGCCGCTTATTAACCGCCGACACCTCAACGTTTGTAGTACCGGCGCCCAAGTACAGCTTCCAACCTGTTTTACCGCCTATGGTGGTATACTGCTTACTTGTAGCGCCCTCTACCGTCCAAGAGCTTTGGTTGTGGGGCTCCCATCCGCTGTTATCCCCTTCGGTTAGAAAATAATAACCGAGGTCTAGAGGATCTGTTTCATAGACACCATTTGAATTTGTTGAAAAACTTGTTACTTTGGTAAGCGCATTGTTTGTTCCAACAGAATACAAATCAAAGCTTATCCCACTAAGCTTGTTGCCGTCCGTATCTGTTTTGTTTACGGTCACCGTTGCTTTTTCTTCCCAAGGAAGGTATATTCCGCTTTTGGTAACGGGTTCGGTAACATAAGGCTCTGCATCGTATACCATCATCTTTTGCACCGTGTCCGTAGATATTTCGTTACCGTTTTGGTCTATGGGCGTACAGCAAAGCATGGTGTAGGTCTCACCGTTGGTGTAGCCACCTATAGTCATATTCCACTGAACAATTGTGTCTATAGGGATCATACTTTTCGCTATTCTTACCGTAACGGTTTTACCTGCCTTAACAATTTCTACGCCGCTATATGTGTTATCGGAAAGCACGGTGCTTACATCTGCAGCGTTAACGTTAAGAGTGAAATTTGCAAGTATCAAATAGCCGTCTTGATAAATCGGAGAGCTTAGGTTAGAAGTGGCGGTTATTGCCGTAACAGGTGGTGTATAATCGTATGGCGTGTTTATCGCTCCGTTGTATATCGCCTTAACACCGGCATAAAAATCAGCAACAGACCAATTCACTATATTCAAAAACGCTTGTGCCGCCGCACTGCAATTTCCGCTTGTTACGCTAAGCTTTTCCGCTTCTACCGTGTCAGTTATACAGCGTATGGCTATTTCCGTTGCCATTCTGTAGGCTACGGGCAGCACTACTTTCCCGTTTACCGCTTTAGCATGCCCGTTTGACAGGGCAATACGTTCTGCTGCCTTAATGCAGGAAAGGGCGTGGTTAAAGGGAATGTAGCAGTCAAGCCCATCATCGTAGTAATAGTACTCGCCATCCCTAAGCTCACCTGCGGTCAACAGGTACTCTTGGTCTTGGTTAGGGACGGGCTTACCGTAGGTGGCGCACCAAGCGTAGTAATACTTGTACTCACCGTATTTGTAGTCCACGTCTACGCCGTCACGCTCGCTTACCGCCACATCCATATAGCTGCCGTAATAGTAGCTGCTGTTGCCGTTATAATAAAACCGGTACCCTGCCGAACCGGTTACGGCCATTTTGTCACCAACCTTTATGGTTTCAGTGGTTGCGGCGCCTGCGCTTAATGCCGAAAGGGGCAGCATACCAAACAGCAATAGCAGCACAAGCAATATGCTTGAGGCGCGTGTTGTGTTTTTCCTCATAAGAAAAACTCCTTTCATAAAATGTTTTTGGGTATAAAAAAAGCAACCTACTTTTTGTAAGTTGCTTTGATTATCTATTTTGTTTTTAGTTTTGGTATTGGGCATCACTGCCATACAGCTTATCCATCGTTAATATGGCTACAGGTGCATCGTAATACCAACCGG
>JAFQHL010000021.1 GCA_017397955.1 Clostridia bacterium | reverse complement strand
TGAGTACTGTGAGCTGAGGTTCGTTCCAAACGAAAAAATATAAAAATATACAAAAATTTCGGGGAAATTTTCCCCGAAATTTTCACTTTATAGTAACCGTATTTTCTTTTTTTGTGGTCTGTGCCTTTGTCAGCGGTCTGAAATTCGGGGATATGCATATCCCCGAATTTCTTTCTTTATATCAATAATTCTTTATATTTTGTGGTCTGTGTCTTTGCGGTAGGTCCGGGGCATTCGCCCAATTTACTTAATATATAAGATTAGAACCGTCGCAATGCTTTCTTAAGGTTAAGTAGTCGGTAGTGTTAACAACAGTGTCTCCTGTAATATCCGCAGCAATCTGCTCCAGCTCGGAAGCACCTGTTGTATCAAGCATTCTGCGTACCGCCACCATATCCGTAGTGTTAACGTTGCCGTCACCGCTAAGGTCGCCGGGAATGATAACTATTGCGGAATGGGTAACCTCGCCATTGCTGTTGTAGCGTACAACGGTAAAGCCTGTGCCGATGTAACCTGTATCACCGATAACCTTGCCACTTAAATCAAGAATGCTTACCTCGCACTTGAACTGTTCCTTTGCGCTTGCCGCAGAAATACCTATAGCTTTTGCGGTTACATAGGTTTCGTCCAGTACGTATTCACTTTCATCAATAAGCTGGAAGGGGTTAGGCGGTTCGGGAATAGTGGTGTCGCCCCAAACTTCAATTTCTCCTATACCAAAACGGGTGTAGTCGCCTGTTTTGGCACCGAGCGTCAGCTTAATATAGCGTGCCTGTACGGTGTTGTTAAAGGTGAGTGTGCGTTTAACATTAAGACTGCTGAGCGAGCTTGTACCGTTGGTGTAGGCAGCTGTGCCCACATAGTTTGAGCCGTCGGTACTTACCGCTATAGAGGAGATGGGCACTTCACCGTAGTTGCCGCTTACATGGTAAGTCAATGACAAACTGTGGAGATACGCCGTTTCGGACAGCTTAAGGTAAATAACAGGGGTGCCGTTAGCGGTGAATTCGGAACAGAAGAATACTGCCCAGTCGGTCATGCTTGAGCCGGGAGAAGCGTTGGAGGGGAATACGCCGTCGTTGAGCTTACCCGTCATATAGGAGCCGCCCTGAGAAGAGTTATCGCCATAATAAGCGTAGGAGTAGTAGGAAGGACCGCCGGGGTAGTTACCGCCGGAGTACATATACTGACCGCCGGATGCGCTAAGGAAGTTCTTTGCCTTATTGGGGATAGGCTTATAGTTGTCGTAATCATCATCGGCAGAGCCGCCTGTATAGCCGTGGTCGGAGGGATATACATAAGAAGTATCGCCGTAATAGAAGGAGGAGTGACCGCTTACGGAGCCTTCTCTGAAGGAAGGATGAGAAGCGGAGGAGCTGTTTTCGTAATAAACAAACTCGGTAGTAAGCTTATCCTTGCCTACATGGATTATCATAGTAGTAATATCCTTGGTGGAAGAGGAATACTCATATCTGTAGTAATGAGAAGCTACAAGGTTAGACCAAGAAGAAGTAGGTGGAGAGCTGTCATTATCGGAAGAACCGCGCTCACCATCGGTAGAGTCTGCCGCAAGATAAACGGTTGCATCAGGATTACTTGCGCTGTAGCCGCTGAGAACACTGCCGCCGTAAATAGGTGCGGAGCGCATATAAACATGGTGGTCGCCTGCAAGCACAAGGTCTATGTGGTTACGGTCGCAGAAATCTGCCCAATAGTTCCAGAAATAGCTGTAGGTCTTACCTGTATACTTGTTAGTAGCGGGGCGGTGGTTAACCAATACGGAGTACTGATACTTACCTGCGTTAGCCGCAACTACGCTGTCTGCCCATGCTTCTGCAGTGGAAGATGTATCAAGGTAGTTGATATAAATGAAAAGTACATTGTTATAAATATAGTAGAAGCAAGTACCCATTTGGCTGCCGTAGCCGTTAAGAGGATAGTTGTTGTTTATAGCGTTATACTTACTGCTGGAGTTAGCGCTTCTATCCATATCATCGTGGTTACCGATGGTATTTGCGAAAGAATAGTTTTGTATCCAGCTTGTTTCGTACACATTAGTCCACTGGTTATAGTCAACGCCCCAAGCAACTATATCGCCTATACCAACGATGTGCTCTACTTCAGGCCAGTTAAGCTGGTTTGCAAGGGAGAGACCTGCGTTTATAGCCTTATTAGCGTTGGAGATGCGTGCGCCGGGATAGTTTTTATAATACTCGTGAAAGTCACCTGTTACAAGGAAGGACCATTCGCTGCCGTCGTTAGCAGCGGTCTTGAACTTGTAGATATCGGTATATGCGGAGCCGTCGTATATACGATACATATACTTGGTATCAGGCTTAAGGTTTGAAAGGGTTACGCTGTAATCCAAAAAAGTAACGGTTGTCTGAGTCCAATCCGAGCCGTCATCCTTCTTAGCAGACTTGCCGTAGAAGGGGTTGGAAGAGTTTGCACCGTATGTAACATAAGTACCTGTTTGGGTCTTAGCAGAAGCCCAGGAAGTATCCGTAGCCTCGGTATACTGAACATAGCAGTTGGTATAACCCAAATCCGCGTGGAAATTGATGTTCATTGCGGTACTGCTGTTTTCTGCAGGGTTGGTTACTATCATACAAATGTTTGCAGAAGCTGCATCTACGGCTACAGGTGCTGTGATAACAGGCACCGCAAGCGCGAGACACATACACATAACCAACAATGCGCTAAGTATTTTTTTCATATTTTACCTCCGTATTAAAAAATTGCATAAATCGTTATTTTTATTATATAACAATGTAAAGAGTTTTTCAATAAAAACTTAACAGTTTTTATGTTTTTTGTGCAAACCGCGGTAAATCGCCCTTGATTTATTGGTTATTGTGTTGTATAATAAATTGATATTTTTATAAGGAGATACTGATATGTTAAGACACATTGTTATGTTTAAGTTCAAGCCCGAGGCAGACGGTTACACCGCCCGTGAGAACGCCGCACGCACCGCGGATATGCTTCGCGCTCTTCAGGGCGTTATCCCTACCCTAAAGGCATCGGAAGTACATCTGGGTGCGGAATATGCCGACAGCACCAACTGCGACCTTGTTCTTATTTCCGACTTTGATAACTTTGAGGCATTGCAGGAATACATAGTGCATCCTCGTCACAAGGCGGTAGGCGAATTTATGCGTCCGCTTAGAGAAAGCCGTACCTGCGTTGATTTTGAGATATGAAGCGGTATATAGCTCTACTGCTTTTACTGTTGACCGCCCTTAACGCTTTTGCCGCCTGCGACGACGAAAAGGCGGAGGAAAGCAGTAAGAGTGCGGAAATCGTGGAGAGCAGCGAAAGCACGGAGGAATCTGTGTCTTCCGAGGAATCCATAGAGCCTGTAAAGGAGGAAGGAAAATTGCATTACCATACAAAAACCTACCTGCTGAAGGATACGGCAGGCGAAATGACAAACACCGAGCTTGTAAACGGCGCATTGCGTCTTAAAGAAGGCGAAAGTAAGGGCGAATACATAACAGAGCTGGATATTGGCACTTTTGATACCATACTTGCTTCCTGGAACGCCGAAACGGAAAAAGGCATTGTAGAGATGTCAGTTTCCTACCAGACCACCGAAGGTCAATGGTCGGAGTTTCTTAGCTGGGGACCTTGGTCCTCCAAGCGCGGCATCTCCCGCAGTACCTCCCCCAAGGACGAGTACGCCACACTTGCTATTGATATTTTTACCGTTAACAAAGGCTATACCGCCAGCGGTAAAATCAAGGTTAAATTGGAGCTGAGCCGCGGCGTTAAGAGCCCCAAGGTTTACAATTTTTCAATAACTACACCGCAAATGGAAAAACAGCAGACCGTGGATGCATCCGCACTGCCCGAAAGTTTCCTTAACGATGTCCCCATGCGCTCCCAGCTTGCGCCCGAAAACGGAGCGGACGGTAACCGTATATGCAGTCCTACCACCGTGGCTATGGCGCTGGAGTTTATGGGCAAAAACAAGGCGACCATGACCGCCGCCAAGGATATCTATGACAACGGATGGGAAGCCTACGGTAATTGGTCCTTTGCGGTTGCTTACGCAGGTGAACAGGGCTTTACTGCCTATATGGACCTGTACGACAGGGATATGATGAAATACGCCCTGTCCCAAGGCTATGTTATAGGCTGTTCCACATATCTTACAAGCAGCGGCCACCTTGTGCTGCTTTCCGGCTACACGGTTATCGACGGTGTGGAATATTATATAGCCAACGACCCCAACGTAAACGCCAATAACCCGAAACGCACCAATTATACGGTAGAGTATTTTGAGGAGCGTTGGTTGAGAGACAGCATGGGCGGCTACGGCGTAGTTTACGTATTCGGCGACAAACGCGCCGACTAAACCAATGGCGTGCTAAATAACAAATAACATCATAAAGGAGCCACCCTGTCAGGGTAGCTCCTTTTTGTCGGTGTCCCAAGAAATCGGTATATTTCTTGGGGTGATTTATTATTTACACGTTTTCTTCAACGGGAAAGCTTTCGATGAGAAGGGCATCAAACCTTAGTATCTGCGCCGCATCAAGGCTGTTAACCGTACCGTCGCCGTTAACATCGGCACGTACCAAAGCAACGGCGTCCAGCGCTACAAGCTGTGCATCATATCTAAGCACCTGCGCCGCATCAAGGCTGTTGATGTCACCGTCATCGTTTACGTCGCCGTAAAGGATATCTGAAGGATCTTCGGTGCTTTCGTCGTCAGAGCTGTCTGCGGAAGACTCGGAGGATTCTACGTCAGAGCTGTCTGCGGAGGGCTCGGAGGATTCTACGTCAGAGCTGTCTGCGGAGGGCTCGGAGGATTCTACGTCAGAGCTGTCTGCGGAGGGCTCGGAGGATTCTACATCGGAGCTGTCTGCGGAGGGCTCGGAGGATTCTACATCGGAGCTGTCTGCGGAGGGCTCGGAGGATTCTGTATCGGAGCTGTCTGCGGAAGGCTCGGAAGATTCAACATCGGAGCTGTCTGCGGAAGGCTCGGAGGATTCTACATCGGAGCTGTCTGCGGGGGGCTCGGAGGATTCTGTATCGGAGCTGTCTGCGGAAGGCTCGGAGGATTCTACAGAGGAGCTTTCGTCAGCGTTATCGCCATAAGCCTCAATCTCATCATATTGACAGCAATACATATCGGTAATTATTTGAATCTTAAGCTCAGTAACACCCACAAGGTTTACAGCCGCAGAAACATCAAAGAACTGATCAACCTGTGCATCACTGTAAAGAGGAGCACCCTCAACAGCGGTCTTTGTAAGCGCGTCGGCGCTAATGACGGTAGTATCGTTAACTATTACCGTGCCCAACGCTCTGTTAGATGCTATACGAACGCTTTTGAAAACGATTTCATCCACGTTGGTAGCTTTATCAAAAGTGAAGGTGTAGGTAATGGTTTTTCCGGTGCCCAGCCATTCAACGGAAGCGTCACCTTTAAGGTCTCCGTTCCACGCGCTTTCACCGTCACCACGGAACTTGCCGTCTGTTGCCTTTACGCTGTCATCTGCCATAGCAGAAGCGTCGGAGGTAACGGTGTATTCCTTGTGGAGAAGCAAATTGTCGTTTTCTACAGAGGGGGTATCGCTTTCTATAATTTTAACAACGTCACCATCTGCGTTGGTGCCCAAATATTCTACGCCGTCACCAAGCTTCCACAAAGTAACGTCAAAATCGCTTTCATCAATAACCGCGCCTTGGGCAATATTGAAGCTTATGCCTATAATACTCGTTTCCTTGGATACAGCACGCGCAAAAGCAAACGCCGCTATAATACCTTTTTGGTCGATTGCGGTATCGTTTACTTCAACGCCCGCTACTGCAACAGCTTCGTCTTTATTATAACTAAGGTCTGCAGAAGGTTTTATGGCAATCTTACCGTTAGCTATACCCGCAGGTATGTAAACAGAAAGCGTACCTGTGCCGTTTTTAATGTCTGTAAACCTTAAAGTATAGGTGGTTTGTGCAACAGACCGTGCTGTGTCAGAGGGGGCAAAAGCTGTTTTTGCCGACACTACGGAAGCGCCGCAGCACATTGTCAATACTGCAAGCAAAACGAAGAAAGCAAGTAAACGTTTCATAATATTCCTCTTTTTTTAAAATTGTAGCCAAAACTACCTAAATACTATTATACAGCATTTTTTTGCTTTGTCAATGGATTTTATACAATCGCCCCATAAAGCTTAACGGCTTTATGGAGCACAAAAAAGCCCCCTGCCAAAACAGGGGGCTTAATTTTGCTTTAATCGCTAACTTAATTATGCAGCGTAAGCTTCAACTTCGTCATACTGGCAGCAGTAAGTGTCAGTGATGAGCTGAATCTTGAGCTCGGTGATGCCGTTAAGTTCAACGGAAACAGAAACGTCGAAGAACTGGTCAACCTGTGCATCGCTGTAAAGAGGAGCGCCTGCAACGGGAGTCTGAGTTACTTCAGAAGACATAAAGAAAGTGGTATCGTTAATGATAAGAGTGCCGAAAGTTCTGTTGGAAGCTATACGAACGCTCTTGAAAACGATAGTGCCAACATTGGTAGCTTCGTCAAAAGTGAAGGTGTAGGTGATGGTTTTGCCGGTGCCCAGCCATTCAACGGAAGCGTCACCCTTGCTGTCGCCGTTCCATGCGCTTTCGCCGTCACCACGGAACTTACCGTCGGTAGCCTTAATGCCGTCGTCTGCAACGGCAGAACCGTCGAAAGTAACGGTGTAGGTCTTGTTGAGAAGAAGGTTGTCGCCTGCGGGAGCAACGTCTTCAGAGGAGTCTTCGGAAACAACAGGAGCTTCGGAGGTTTCTTCGGAAACAACAGGAGCTTCAGAAGTTTCTTCGGAAACTGCGGGAGCTTCGGAAGATTCGTCGGGAACAACGATGGGAGCATCGCCGGTTACGCCGTAAGCTTCGATTTCGTCATACTGGCAGCAGTAAGCGTCAGTGATGAGCTGAATCTTAAGCTCGGTGATGTCGTTGAGGTCAACATCTACAGAGATATCAAAGAACTGAGGAGCGGGTTCTGCGCCTTCGGTTTCAGCATAAAGAGGACCATCAGCAACAGGGGTCTTGGTTACGTCAGAAGACATAAAGAAAGTGGTGTCATTGATGATAAGAGTGCCGAACTGTCTGTTGGAAGCAACACGAACGCTCTTGAAAACGATCTTGTCAACGCTGGTAGAAGAATTGAATGTGAAGGTGTAGGTGATGGTTTTGCCGGTGCCCAGCCATTCAACGGAAGCGTCACCCTTAAGGTTGTTATTCCATGCGCTTTCGCCGTCACCGCGGTACTTGCCGTCGGTAGCCTTAACGCCGTCGTCTGCAACGGTAGAACCGTCAAATGCAACGGTGTAATCCTTGTTAAGAAGAATGTTAACGCCGTTATCTACAGCAGGTTCGTCTTCAGAAGAGTCAACGGGAGCTTCAGAAGATTCAATGGGAGCTTCGGAGGGTTCTTCGGAAGCAATGGGAGCTTCGGAAGATTCTACGGGAGCTTCGGAAGATTCTACGGGAGTATCAGCGGATTCGATGGGAGCTTCAGAAGACTCAACGGGAGCTTCGGAAGATTCAACGGATTCAACGGAAGCGTCGGAAGATTCAGCAGATTCAGCAGATTCAGCGGAATCAGCGGAAACTTCAGAGGATTCTTCGCCTGCTTCTTCAACGGGGAAGCTGGTGATGAGCTGTGCATCATACTTAAGAATCTGAGCAGCGTCAAGGCTGTTAACATCGCCGTCGCCGTTTACGTCAGCAGCGAGGATAGCAGCAGCTTCAAGAGTGAGAAGCTGAGCGTCAGCTCTAAGTACCTGAGCAGCGTCAAGGCTGTTGATATCGCCGTCAGCGTTTACGTCACCGTAAACAGCGTCAGCTGCATCTTCAGAGGATTCTACGGAATCAGCAGATTCAGCAGAAGCTTCGGAAGATTCAACGGATTCAACGGATTCGGTAGAAACTTCGTCAGTTTCTTCGTTACCGGAAACCACAAAAGATGTGGCTGCTGCCGACACGATCATTGCGAGAACAACGATCATTGCCAACAATGTCTTAGTGTTTCTCATGGGAATCGTCTCCTTCTAAAATATAGTTTTTTATCGGCATCTGCAATTGACGACAAATACCGATTTTTATTACCTGTGATTATACATCACAAACCACGTATATGTCAATAGCAAAGCGCAAAAAAGTTTTGGCACATTTTACTAAATTAGTTGTCATTACATTATTCAATACAGCAAAAATAAGAAAAAGGAGACGAATTCGCCTCCTTCAGACCGCTGACAAAGGCACAGAACGCGAAAAAAAGAAAATACGGTTACTATAAAGTGAAAATTTCGGGGAAATTCCCCCGAAATTTTTGTATATTTTTATATTTTTTCGTTTGGAACGAACCTCGGCTCACAGTACTCAGTACAGTTCTCGCCTCGGTTCGTTCCATCTGTACTCTTTCTCAGCAGTCTGCCAAGCTGATGACAAAGTTTGTCATCAGCTTG